>CAWAFE010000027.1:0-135053 GCA_963781215.1 uncultured Alphaproteobacteria bacterium | reverse complement strand
CCGGGCGCAGGCGCTCGAATGGGCACGTTACCGCCTGCGTCTGAACGCCATTGTGCCCGGCATTCTTCCCGAGGTTGTGACATCGGTCGGGGCGCGGATGGGTCAGACGACCGAGCGCGAAAAAGAAACCGTACCGCTCGGACGCCCTGGGCGTCCCCGGGGTGTCAGACTGCTGGTGCTCTACCTCGCGTCAGCCGTATCGGACTACATGACTGGGCAAACGATCCTCCTCGACGGCCGCCTGGCGCTATAGGTGAGCTGAGATCATTGGGCCGCGGGCCGTTGGCTGCTGATTGATCACGTCATCGCTCGCGAGGTTCATCGCCAACCGCAATTCCGTCGGCGGCGCGCCAAGCGCCGGCCGACCACCACAACGGGCGCCCGAGGGTCAGATCGAAGAACATCTCGCCCGGATAGCGCCCGGCTTTGGGCCGCTCGGATGTTTCGCCGCCTGGCACAATGGCGAAAGCCGAGATGCAGCAATTCGCGCAACCAGGCAGTCTCGACCGTCCGGTCGACGGGCTCGAACACGCCGAGGTCGCCCGGCATCGTCAGAGCGTGCGGGATTTCGACGATCCCGCTCAGCGGAACCTGGAGCTGTGCACCGCCCGGCAGCTCGATCGAGGTTGGAGCCAGACCCTCGGGCGCGACCAGCCGATGATGGATCATGCCAAACTCCTCACAAGGTCGCGTCGGCGTCGGTCCGCAACGCCTCCAGCAGCCGGCGCCCGGCCTGCGGGTTGTGCCGGACGCCGGCGTCGCGCCTGGCCCCGGCGATCAGCGCGCCCACCGCCGCAGCGGCGGCCAAAGCCGCCGGTTCGCCATCGAGCTGGTTGCCCGCCGACATCAGCTCGCCGCGCAGGCCTTGCAGGATGGCCTCGCGTTCGAGCGCCAGGGTCAGCGCCTCGCGATAGCGCACGGCAAAGTCCCGCGCCGCCTCGACAGCGGCCAGACAGGCCGCCTCGTCGCGCTGCCGCTGCAATGCGCGCGTGCGCTCGGCGCAGGTTCGGAAGGCTTGCTCGGCGGCCGGAAGGGCGGCACGGGCGGCGGCGCTGTCGCCGGCCAGGGTGGCAATCCGAGCCTCGACCGCCGTTCTCGCCGGATCGGGCCCGGGTCTGCGGCCCCCGCCCCCGGCGGCGAGCCAGGCGCCGAGCTGCCGCTCCTCGGCCTCGTGCAATCGTGCTCGCTCCGCCTCGATCGCGTCCGCCTCGGCAATGACGGCGCTCAGCCGGGTCGCCGGCGCCTGGGCCAAGGCGAGCTCGGCCGAGGTCTTGCCGAGCTCGCCGATCACCGCCGCCAGCCGCTCGCGAGCCGGCGTCTTTCCCGGCACCGGGATCGTTGGAACCGTCCATCCCGCCTCTCCGTTTTCGCGTCACTGCGGCCAAGCTAGGCGGTCCGGAGCAGCAGGGCACCGGCAATGTTGCAAGCTTGGAAACTTGCGGGCTGGCGGGGCAATCGGCGGGTCGGAACGGGCGATAGTGAAGACTTCGTCTTGGCCGGGCCTGGCCCGGCTATCCACGCCTTGGGACGCGCAAGACCAAGACGTGATGCGCGGAGCAAGTCCGCGCAAGACGTCTCTAAATTGGCACCAGACAAGCACTCCTCGGCGGCGGACGCAATTCGATGGGCGCTGCCAAGTCACATCTTCAGCGCTTTTCTGAGCTTGCGGATGGTCTCGGCGCTCTTGAACCCGTAAGGCGGGTCGGCCGCGGACAGCCCCAGCTCAGCGATCACCAGCGCCAGCACCCGCTCGTTGCCGGTGCCGGCGGTAAAGGAGTTGCGCTGCCATAATGCCGTCAGCGCCTGGCGCAGTATCGTCTGGGACCGTCGTTCGCGCGGCATTCCGGAGTTTGCGGCCTCCGCCGGCGCGTCGATGGCCGCGACGATGCCCCCGATGTGGGAGCGGTCCGGAAGGACGACCGCGTTTCCGTCGAAATCGAGCCGCACCCGCCCGAACCAATCCGCCTTGATCTCGGTCTCGCCGCCGCCCTGAAACCCGCGCAGCCGAAGTCGGCCGGACCGCCCCACCGCCGTGAAATCGCCGACGAGGCGCTGTTCCAGCGCGTCGATCTCGGACAGCAATTGCCCGTCGCCGCGATACTGCGACAGGAAGGCGTCGTAGGCCTCGGCCCCGGCCGCGCCGAATGGGGGCGGCGCCCCGGCGAAGGGGAGCGGCGCGCCCCGCCGCGCGAGCCGACGGCGGCCGGCCTCCTGTTCTGCCGTACTGGGCGGCGACGCGTGCGCGGCGGATGAGCGGCTTTGCTGCTCCTGCCACTCGACCGATCCCGGCGCATGGCTCGGCTTTACCGCCGGGCGCGAGTCGAGGCGCGCCGCGAGCCGGCAATAGCCCGCCCAGGTTTCGGGGTCGGCAGTCTGGATCAGCGCCTCCACCAGGCTCATCCCACCCACGGCCAACGCATACCTCCCTTCTGGATGCTCCCGCATAAATAGCACGTATTCGGATCGCGGGGCCGCGCCGTCGAATTGGCGACCGGCGGCTGCGCGAGCGCCTATTATCGCCGGATGGTTTTGCTGCTCCAAAAAGGCCGGCGGCGGTGAGGAGCGAGGTGCGCGGGGGCGTCGCCAACCGCGGCGCGATCACGGTCTCGATCATGCTGGCGACGATCATGCAGGGCGTCGACAACACGATCGCCAATGTCGCATTGCCGCACATCCGCGGCAGCCTGTCCGCTTCGCAGGACCAGATCGCTTGGGTCTTGACCTCCTACATCGTCGCGGTGGCAATCACCACGCCGCTGACCGGCTGGCTCGCCGGCCGCCTCGGGATCAAATACGTCTTCCTGGTCTCGGTCGCCGGCTTCACCCTGGCCTCGGCCTTGTGCGGCAGCGCCACCAGCCTGACCCAGTTGGTGATCTATCGCCTGCTGCAAGGGGTGTGCGGCGCCGCCCTGGTGCCGTTGTCGCAATCGGTGCTGCTGCAGATCAACCCGCCGGAGCGGCACGGCCAGGCGATCGCGGTCTGGGGCATCGGCGTCATGCTCGGCCCGATCTGTGGGCCGATGCTGGGCGGCTGGCTGACCGAGGACTTCAATTGGCGCTGGATCTTCTACATCAACCTGCCGGTCGGCGTGATCGCCTCGCTCGGCATCCTGATCTTCATCCGCGAAACCGGCCGCGGGCACCGCGAGGCCTTCGACTTTTTCGGCTTTGCCAGCCTGAGCGTGGCGATCGGCGCGTTGCAGATGATGCTCGACCGCGGCCAGCTCAAGGATTGGTTCAGCTCGACCGAGATCATGATCGAGGCGATGATCGCAGGGGTCGCGCTCTACTTGTTCATCGTTCACACGGCGACCGCGACCGACCGGTCCTTTCTCAACCGCGATCTGCTGAAGAGCCCCAATTTCGCGGCCGGGACCATCCTGATGTTCTTTGTCGGCGGCATCCTCAGCGGCACCTTGGCCCTGGTGCCGACCATGCTGCAGTCGCTGATGAACTATCCCGTGTTCACGACCGGGCTGATCACCGCGCCGCGCGGCATCGGCACGATGATCGCCATGTTCATCGTCGGCCGGATAATCAACAAGATCGACAACCGGCTGATCATCCTGATCGGCCTTGTGCTGACGGTGATTTCGCTGTGGCAGATGACCGGCTTCTCGCTCGACATGGGGATGGGGCCGGTCGTCACCTCCGGGATGCTGCAGGGCTTCGGGCTCGGCTGCACCTTTGTCCCGCTGAACACGATGGCGCTGTCGAACCTGCCGAGGCACCTTCTGACCCAGGGGACTGCGCTCAGGAGCCTGATGCGGAACCTCGGCGGCAGCATCGGTATCTCGATCTTCGAGGCGCTGTTGGTCTCGAACACCCAGATCGTCCATTCGCGGCTGGTCGAGCATCTGCGCCCGGACAACCCGCTCGCCCGCCCGCCGCACCTCGCGGCGCCCTTCAGCCTGACCTCGCCCTCGGGCATCGCCGCACTCAATGCCGAGGTGACGCGGCAGGCGGAGATGGTGGCCTATATCGACGATTTCGCGCTGATGATGATGATCGTCGTCGCCTTGATCCCGCTGTTGCTTCTGGTGCGCCGGGCGCGGGCCGCCAAGCAAAGCCCAGCCGCTGTCGACGCGCCCAGCCTGCGGGTCGAGCGCGCGGGTTAGCCGCGGCGTTCCCTGTGTCGGCGGCGCAGCACTGTTGCTTTTCCGCCCGCAGGGGCATAAGGATCGGCTCGGGAGGGGCTCATCGATGACCTGCGAATACCGGAGTTGCGGCCCGGGCCGCGGGACAGTCGCGCTGGCGCTGGCCTGTGTGGCCTGGGCGTCGTTGCTCTCGGGCTGCATCGAATTGAAGCGGTCGATCGGTCTGGAGCAAACGATGCCCGACGAGTTTGCCGTCGAATCTCGCGCGCCGCTGCTGATCCCGCCGGACTTCGATCTGCGTCCGCCGCAGCCGGGTGCGCCGCGACCGCAGGAGAAGACCGCCGAACAGCAGGCAAAGCAGGTTATGGAACAGGCCGGTCCCGGCGAGCCGGGCAAGCAGGCTCCCGATTTCCGCCTGCGCCGGGCGGCGGACGCGCTAGGGCCCGGCGGCCCCCAGGCGCCCGACCCGAACGCCGCGGTCGGCGATCAGAGCCTGTCGAGCAAGCTCCTCGGTTCTGGCGACACCGGTGCCGCGGGTGCTACCGTCGAGAAGCGCGAAACCACCCCGCTGAAGGGCGTCTACTGAGCGGTCAGAGGGGCGAGGCCGCGAACGTCGTCGAGGGTTTCGAGCGCGGCAACCGCCTGTCGCAGCGCCTCGCCCCGCGCGGGGATCAGACCGGGCACCGAATTCCAGCAGGCGGCGAATTTTGCCTTCGCGGCTTCGGGTGAAAGCGGCTGCTCCGGGCTGCCGAGGACAGAGGCAACCTCGCAGGCGACGGTGCGGCCTTCGGCGAGATCGATCTCGACCCGCTGCGGGATCAGGGCATTGGCGTCGGGGTTGCCGTCTACGATGATCGAAAGACGGCGGGCCAGCGCCAAGGTGCCGGGGTCGGACAACGCCGCCGCGCTGAAATCGTCGAGCCCGACCGTGCCGCGCCTCAGGCAGACGGCGCCGACATATTGCAGACAGAGCCGGGCGTAGCCGGCGCTCATGCTCGCCACCGCCGGCCGGCCGATCAGCCGTGCCGTTAGTGGCGGCACGTAAAAGCGTGCGCTCACCACGCGATCGGCGGCGGCTCTGTCCTGCCGTATCAGCCGTTGCACGGCGTCGATGCCGCCATGGGTCGCCCGACCACTCGGGAACGGCTTCCAGCTGACTTCGGCGATCCGCCACCTTTGGCCCAGTTCGTCGAACGGCGCCGGATCGGCCACGCCGTCGAACAGCGCGAAATAGCCGAAGGCGCCGCTCAACGCCGCCCGCGGACCCGGCATGCCGCGCCGCGCCAGCTCGACCGCGGTCACCCCGTTGCGCGCGGCATAGCCCATCTGCAGCGCCAGATCCGGCGTCGCCTCCTCGTGCGCCTGCATCGTGCCGCAGCAAGCCCCGTAATATAGGCCGATCGCATGGCCCAGCCGCGCGGCATCGAGCCCAGCCAGCATCGCGAGCCCAACCGCGGCGCCAAACCCGTCGGCGTTGGCGGGGCGGAAGAACCGCATCGGCGCGCGCGAGCACAGCCCCAGTGTCGCCGCGACATCGACCGCGACGACCACCGCGCGAATCAGGCCTGCGCCGGAGACGCCGCCCTCGCGCTCGGCCCAGCCAATCAGCGCCGGCAGCACCGCAGCCATCGGGTGGACGACCGCACCCTCGTGCACGCAGTCGAACTCCTGGCCGTGAATTTGATAGGCGTTGAGCATTGCGGCGTGGGCGAGCGGCAGGCGCTCGCCACCGCCGAACACCGTCGCTTCGCCGGTGCCGCCAGCCGCGCCGAGCATGTCGAGGATTTCGCGGCGCCACGGGGTCCGTACGCCGGCGACCCCGACCCCGAGCGTGTCGGCGATGAACGCCTTGGCCGCGGCGACAGCGGGAGCCGGCACGCCGTGGGCGCCGACCCGCTCGACATGCGCCACGATCGCGTCGACGACCGGGTCCCGCACGGGGATCAGCCGGCGGCGAGGCGCGTCAGATCGGCGATTCCGGCCAGCCGGTCCAGCCCGCAGACCATCTGGCGCAGCTCGCGGGTGCGGGGGGCGCCCAGCAACGGCTCGACCAGCGCATCGAACTTGTTGGCGAGCCGCCCGCCCTGCTCGGCAAGGTCGGCGGCTGGGATGCCGGAATCGTGGCGCGCCGAGACCCGCCGGCCATCGGCCAGATCGAGGTCGACCTCGCTCACCGTCTGCGGCCAGGATTCCTGAAAATCGATCGCGATCCGCTCGCGCAGCCGCATTAGCCCCGGATCGCACGCATTCGCTTCGCTGTAATTGTCGAGGCCGGCGGTGTCGAGGCCGGCGAGCGCCATCGCCACGGTCTGGCGCAGGCTGAACTTGCTCTGCAATCCGTCGACCGGGGCCGGGATATTGCAGATCCGGTCGCAGCCGCGATCGAGCCGCAGGGTCACCCCCGTGATCGCCTCCGGGGCCAGCGCGTGCTCCTGCCGCAGCCGGCGTGCGCACTCGATCGGCGCGTGCGTCATGTAGCAGGCGGCATGGTATTTGAAGAGGTTGGCGAGCAGATAAAAGCCGCGTTTCGGCGCGGCGAGCGCGGCCTCGGGCAAAAAATCCGGGCCGTGGGTCAGGGCGAAGCCCTGAGCGCATTCAACCAAATCGGTCCGGCTCGAAAAGCCGCGTTGGGCGAGGCGCGCCGCCAGGAGCCCGTTTTGCGCCGCCTTGCCGGCGTGGAACGGCTTGCACATCGTGCCGAACTGCGATTTGAGCCCGGCCGCCTGGGTCCCGGCGATGCCGAGCGCCCGCGCCGTCGCCTCGGCGTCGAGACCGAGGAGCCGGGCGCAGGCCGCCGCGGCGCCAAAGCTGCCGATCGTGCCGGTGGCGTGAAAGCCGATCTCGTAATGGCCGGGCTGCAACGCCCTGCCGATCCGGCACATGGCCTCGTAACCGGCGGCAAAGGCGGTCAGCACGTCGCGCCCGGAGGAGCCCTTCAGTTCGGCCAGCGCCAAGAGGCCGGGCAGGATCGCGACCGAGGGGTGTCCCGGCATCGCCAGATTGACGTCGTCGTAATCGAGCGCATGCGCCGCCGCTCCGTTGACCAGCGCCGCCGACAGCGCCGGCAGCCGCTCGCGACGGTCGATCAGGCTCGCCTGCGCCGCCCCGCCGGCCTCAATCATCTCGTCGAGCAGCATCCCGACCAGCGGGTCGCCGGCCCCGGCAATGGCGACGCCGAGATAGTCGAGCACGCATTGCCGCGCGACCTCCCGCACCGGGTCGGGCAGATCGCCGTATTCGAGCGCCGCCGCGCGGGTGGCCAGCTCGCGGGTCAATCCGGCAATGTGCATGCCGGTCTTCGGATCGCCGTCCATCTCACTCCTCCCGATAGCGCAGGTCCGACAGATTGCGTCGCCGCCGCGCTCCCCGCAATGCCGACATCGCCCGGCAGCTCTCGATGTATCGACGGCGCCGAATGTGCTGCCGAACCTCCGGGCCGATGCCGGCTGTTCCTGCTTATTTGCAGGAAATCAACAGCCAACGCCCCGCGATCCGGCGCACGGCCTTCGATTTCGTGTATCGGTCCGAGAGTGAAGCCATATCGCATGATCACGGCAATTTTTCGGGTATCCCAGCCGGACACACAGGTTTGTGGGGTGGGTCGAGCGAAATCCTCTGGTCCTCCCGAAACCCTCGCCGATCCGCCATCCGGCGCTTGCTGACTCGGTTTGCGCGTGAGGACGATATTGCGGCGAAACCCGCAGTCGTTCCCATATAGTGTGCGCGACGATGCCGAGGAGCCTCTGATGCCCGCCGCTACGCAAGCCCTGATCGAAAAAATCCAGGCGTTGCCGGCCGAGCGGATCGCCGAGGTCGAGGATTTCGTCGACTTCATCCGTTTGCGCGAGCAGCAGCCCATGCTGGCCCGCGCCGCAGCGGCGGCGAGCGAACCCGTCTTTGCCGCCGTCTGAAGCAATCCGGACGACGAGGCCTACGATGCCCTTTGAGTTCGGCGATGTCGTGCTGGTCGCAAATGCATAGGGTGGGTTGAACCCTTCGCGAAACCCACCGTTCCGGCCTCAAATGATGGGTTCGCCTCGCTCAACCCATCCTACGCTTGCTGCTCCGTTGGCAGCGCAAGCGGGGCATCCTGCGCTCGGTCAAGGACGAGAAGCGGGAGACAGCGATTTGAGACCATCTTCGCTGAGGCCGCCGCGGCTGTGGCAGTAGCGGTTCATTAGTGGAAATGCCGGGTAATATTATCGAGTCACCCTACTGCATCGTCTGTGGCAGATTTAGTTTCTCGAAGAGCACCCGGTTGCGCTTTTGTACGTCGCTGAGCAATTTGGTGTAGGAAACAACTTCGTAATAAGCGTTGAGGTTTTCGTTGTACCCATAATAGCCGAGATTGTCTGGGGTGCGCCGCGCGCCCATGTTTTGAATGCGAATTTCGACAGGCGGCGTCAGGTCGCAAATCACGTAGCAGTAGGCCGGAATATTGAGGTTCGCCGTTCGAATGTAGCGGCCGTGCCGATCCTTCTTCTTGCTCTCCCGAATTTCGCGGACCATGCGGTACACCTGCGTCACCGGATCCTCGTCCTGGTAAGCGGTGCGGTCCGGTTTCTTGAACTCGATCACGACCATCGACTGAAGCGGTTCGCTGTCCTCGCTGAACGCCAAGGGGTGATTGAAAATCAATAAATCCGGCCGGCTTGCAAATCGCTATCAAGCGGCTGTACTTGGTCAAGCCGCACGTCAGATGACAAGAACGAATGGAAGGTCAGCCGCTCGTCAATGATCCAGAGGTTTTGCTGCTCGAACGGCACGTCGTCCGAGGTCGCTCGCATCGGGAAAACCAAGCTGTGGACGGTCTTCTCAAGCCCGTAGTCGCCAGTCTCAGTGTCTTTCGACAGGTACTTTTCGAGCAATTCGAGGATGACACGGCGGTGCACGATATATTGTGCGAGTGAGGTCTTGCCTATTTCATTTTCATTCTCGACGAATTTCTGAAGGCGCGCGTAATACTCCTGCGCGTTGTCGGCGCTGGCCGGCTCCGAAAGGATGCGCGCGCCTTCCTGCTTGAGGCGCACTCGGCGCTGATAGAGCTGGCGGTGCAGCGCGATTTCCAATTCGGTCTTGCTGGCTTGGGGTGGGATGTCGTCAATAAACTCGCCCTTGTATTTCATCAGCACGCGGTATTGCGGCCCGTCCTCGGCAATGTAGGAAGTGAGGGCGGCCTCCTTCTGCGAGTTGATCTCGTCGAGGAACGGCCCGAGGTCCTCGCAGATGGCGGCGAGCGCGCCCTCCCGAATAGCCTTGAGGCTGATCTCCGCGGCGAACAAATCGCCTGGCGCACCTTCCGGGTTTATGGCGCTGGCCTCAATGCAGTCGGCTGCCGGCGCGATCTCCCTCGGGATCGAGAAATCCGTGCGCTCGTTGTTCACCTTCTCGTCGAGCAATTGACCCTGCACGAAGGCAAGGTAGTAGAAGCCCGGATTGTCCGCTTCGCTGAGCTTATTCCTCAGGTTGGGCAGGAAGCGCGAAAGCCGCTCCATGATGACTTCGCGGAAATGCGCCGCATAGACCAGTTCGTGATGATCGGCGAGCGCGCCGCGAAGCCGGAATCCGCTGAGCGTGAAAGCCTGGCCGTCGATGGAAAAGGAGCGCTCCGTCGCGAAGGCCTGAAAGTTGTCTCGGAAAAAGGTGCGAAGATCGATTGGCGGGCCGATCGCGTCGGCAAGCGAGAGGGCAGGACCGTTCGGGTCGAGAAACAGCGGCAGAAAATGCCCAATAAGGCGCTGCGCGATGATGTCGAGCTGCCGCGGGCACTCGTCCTTGTAGGGCGAGCGGTAGCCAACGAGCCGCACGCTGGTTTCGGGTCGCGCCTGATCGGAAGGAAGCGCCGCGCGCGGTAGATCGTCGTCGGTCGCGACGAACGAGAATTTCCGGCACAACAGCCCGTCCTCGCCGGGTGCGCGGAAGTGGCTCTCAACGTCCACGCGCGTAAAGGCCTTCAGCCACAGGAACCGGCCAAGACCTTTGCCGCCAGTTGGGGCCTTGTAGGGGGAATCGACGGTTTCGAAGCTGTCGAAATTTTCGTCGGTGAAGCCGATGCCGGTGTCAGTCACCGTGAAGGCCTCGATCGGCCCCGGCTTGCCTCCGTCGAGGCTGCCTTGCCGCTCGGTAATGATGCGGATGGCGTGCCCCTGGCCGCCGGCTTCTTCGATCGCCTGGAAGGCGTTTATGACCGCCTCGAACAACGGCAGCAGCGCCTTCGTCTTAGGAAGGTTCGTGTTGCGAATGCGACCCGCAATGCTGGCTTTCATGCGTCTCTGCTCGCCTTCGTAACTCTGTTGCGGCCTCCAACCGAGAGGTTGGAGCAGGGGCCATCAATCATATTCGGAGAGGTGCGTCTGCTACATAATTCCGGAGATGTGCGCATGCGCCAGCGCAGCTGCGGCGGCTCGAACTACGCCCTTGAAGTAGAACGTATCATAAATCATATACCGGAACCGGAACCCATCCACCGCCGGAAAGGTCCCCACATGCCCGGAGCATCGTCGATCCGCCGTTCTTTGCTGTTTTTCGAACACGGAATCGAGCAATATCAATTTCTTGGTCCTGATCTCTTTGCGCCTCGCGCGCGCGAGACCTCCGGAAAACGGCTCTACCGCCCCTTGAACCGCGGTTTGCGTTTTTCGTTGAAGGAGGCGATGCCTTCGCGGCGGTCCTCGGTCGGAACCATGCGGTTGTAGGCCTCGATTTCGAGCATCATGGCGCTGGCGAGGTCAGTCTGCATGCCAAAATGGATCGCGTGCTTGGCCTGGCGCACCGAAATCGGTGCGTTGTCGGCGATCCGGCGGGCGGTTTCCAGCGCCTCCTCGACGACCTTGCCCGGCGCGCAGAGGCGGTTGACCATGCCCCATTCGCAGGCTTCGGCGGCGGTGAACGGGCGGCCGGTCAGGATGATCTCCTTCGCCCGCCGCTCGCCGACCGCGCGCGGCAAATTCTGCGTGCCCCCCGCGCCGGGCATAATGCCGAGCGTCACCTCGGTCAGCGCAAACCGCGCGGTCTCGGCGGCATAGATGAAGTCGCAGCAGAGCGCCAATTCGCAGCCCCCCGCATAGGCGGCACCGTTGACCGCGCCGATCACCGGGACCGGGCAGCCGATAAAGGCGCGGATCATGCGCTCGAACAGCAGGTGCTGGTCCTGCCAGGCCTCGTCGGTCATGCCGTTGCGCTCCTTGAGGTCGCCGCCGGCGCAGAACGCCCGCTCCCCGGCGCCGGTCATCACGATCGAGCGCGTTTGCGCCGGTGCGGCGTTGACCGCGTCGAAAAACGCCAGCAGGTCACGGCCCATCTGGGTGTTCATTGCATTGGCGGCCTCAGGCCGGTTCAAGGTCAGCAACAGCAGCCCTTCGCCGCGATCCTCGACCCGAGCCGTCTCGTATTCGCGAACCATCCTCGCCTCCAAAGGGGATGCTCCCGCCGGCGATCATAGCACGCGATTCGGCGTCGGGAGGGGGAGCTCGGGGCGAGAGCCGGAGAACGCGCGCCCCGGTGCGCCAGACCCGCGGCGGGGGTGCTTGACGGCCTCGCTCGCCGCTTGCCACTGATGGCGGCGGTGCAACCCGCAACGCGGACGACGCCCTTGCACGACACCCCCTTCCCCAGCACCGCCCGACTCTCCGCGATTGGGTGGTTTCCGTTCGACGAGGACGACATTCGCCGCTGTCTCCACCGGGAGGTCGACAAGGGGCGCCCCTACCAGCGCCGGGGTGCGGTGCGTGAGCTGCGCGCGGACAAGGGCGGCCAGCGCCTGATCGCCTCGGTCCAGGGGACGCGGCCGCGCCCCTACCATGTCTTTGTCGACATTGGGACAAGCGACCCCGTGTCGCTGACCGGCCGATGCAGCTGTCCCATTGGATTGAACTGCAAGCATGCCGCGGCGGTGCTGCTGGAGGCCCTGCAAAACCCGCCGCGGATCGAGCATGCCGCGGCGGACCCGTTGGTCGGCCCGATCGGCGGCTGGCTGCAGCTGCTGCGCCAGACCGCGGCGGCGCATGCACCCACCGCAACCGAGGAGATCGCCTATCGCCTCGATGCGCCGCCGCAGCCGGGCATGCCCCTGGTGATCGAAGCTCGCATCGTCCGCCTCCTCAAAGCGGGCGGCTGGGGCGCCGGCCGATCCGTGCCGACTTCGCAGCTGCAGAACCCGACGGCGAACTATCTGCGGCCGGACGACCGCGCCATCTTTCGGTTGTGTCCCGGCGCCGGGCATTCCTCGCTGCCGATCCCGGAAGACCCCGACGTCTTCGACCTGCTGATGCGCCGGATGATCGCCACCGGCCGGTGCTGCTGGCAGGATCTCGGCTCGCCGCCGCTGACATTGGGGCCGGCGCGGCACGGCCGGCTCGCCTGGCGGCTCGCCGAGAACGGCGCTCAGACATTGGCGGTCGAGCTCGACGGCGGCCCGACGGTGGCGCTGCCTTCGGCCTCGCCCTGGTACGTGCTGCCGGACGAGCACCTCGCCGGGCCGATCGCGTTCGAGGTCGCCCGGCCGCTGGTCAAGATCGCATTGTCGGCGCCGCCGGTCACGATCGCCCAGGCGAAGGCGGTGGCAGCCGCCCTCGAACGCGAAATGCCCGGGCTGGCGTTGCCGCGGCCGCGCACCGACCTGGTCGAGGAGGTCCGCGAGGAGGCGCCGGTGCCGACCCTCCTTCTGGCCACCCGCAAGCTCGGCTGGAGCTATTGGGACGCGGGGTCGAGCAGCTGGGAACAGAGCGTCGACCTCGCCCTCCTCGGCTACAGCTACGGCGGCAAGCCGATCAACGCCGAAAACAGCCCACGCGAGCTGCGCAGCTTCGAGGACGGCCGCATCATCGTCCGCCGGCGCGACCTCGAAGCCGAGCGGGCGGCGCGGCGGCGGCTCGAAGGCTTCGGCCTGCGCGCCGTCGAGAGAGCCGGCAGCGCCGGCCTCGGCTCCGACCGCATCGTCCTGCGCTTTCCGGAGGGGCCCGCCGAGTGGCCGGGCTTTGTCTATGAGGCGCTGCCCCAGCTCGAGCGCGAAGGCTGGCGGATCGAGATCGAGGACGGTTTCCGCCATCGCGTCGTCGACGCCGGCGGCGAATGGACCGCCGAGGTCGAAGACGGCGGCGGCTGGTGGTTCTCGCTCGATCTCGGGATCGAGATCGATGGGCAGCGGGTGCCCTTGCTGCCGGTGCTGACCTCGCTCTTGGGCCGGGCGCGCGACCTCGCCAGCCCGAGCGGCCTCGATGCGCTGGCATCGAACGGCACGGTCTTCGGCCAGCTCGCCGACGGCCGGCATGTCGCATTGCCGCTCGAACGGACGAAGGCGATCCTATCGACCCTGGTCGAATTGTATCATCCGGGAAGCCTGTCGGACCGAGGGCAGGATGGAGGTTTCGGCCGGTGCGGCGATGGGCCTCGCCGCGGTCGAAGCGGCGACCCGGCTTCGCTGGCTCGGAGGCGAGCGGCTGCGGGCATTGGCCGCACGGCTGTCGGATTTTTCCGGGATCGACGAGGTAGCACCGCCGGTCGGGTTGCGGACCGAGCTGCGCCCCTATCAGCGCGCCGGTCTCGACTGGCTGCAATTCCTGCGCGCCTACGAGCTGGGCGGCATCCTCGCCGACGATATGGGGCTGGGGAAGACCGTACAGGCGCTCGCCCATATCCTGGTCGAGAAGCGCGAGGGCCGGCTCGACCGGCCCTGCCTCGTCGTCTGCCCGACGAGCGTGGTGCCGAACTGGCTCGCCGAGGCCGCGCGGCTGGCGCCGGAATTGCGTGTCCTGTCATTGCACGGCGCAGACCGCGCGCCGCGTTTCGCCGAGATCGCCGACCACGACTTGGTGGTGACGACCTATGCGCTGCTTGTCGCGCGACGCCGACCGTCTGCTGCCGGTCGCCTGGCACATCGCGATCCTCGACGAGGCGCAGGCGATCAAGAACGCCGCGGCGAAGACGACGGGGCTTGTCTGCCGGCTCGACGCGCGCCATCGGCTGTGCCTGACCGGGACGCCGATGGAGAACCATCTGGGCGAGCTGTGGTCGCAGTTCGCCTTTCTGATGCCGGGGCTGCTCGGCGACGCCAAGCGTTTTGCGCGGGTGTTCCGCACGCCCATCGAGAAAAAGCAGGACGGCGAGCGCCGCGGCGTGCTGGCGTCGCGGCTGAAGCCGTTCCTGTTGCGCCGCACGAAGGCGGTGGTCGCGGCCGACCTGCCGCCGAAGACCGAGATATTGCGCCCGCTCGAGCTCTCGGGGCCGCAACGCGACCTCTACGAGACGGTGCGGCTGGCGATGCACGAGAAGGTGCGTCGGGAGGTCGCGCAGAAGGGGCTCGCCCGCAGCCACATCATCGTGCTCGACGCGCTCCTGAAGCTGCGCCAGGTGTGCTGCGACCCGCGGCTGGTCAAGCTCGCCGCCGCACGCCGGGTGACCGCCAGCGCCAAGCTTTCGCATCTGATGGAGATGCTGCCGCCGCTGATCGAGGACGGGCGGCGCATCCTCTTATTCTCGCAGTTCACCAGCATGCTCGACCTGATCAAGCCGGCGGTGGCCGAGGCCGGCATCGATTTTGTCGAATTGCGCGGCGACACTGTCGACCGCGCCCGCCCGGTCGCGCGCTTTCAGCGCGGCAAGGTGCCGCTCTTCCTGATCAGCCTGAAGGCCGGCGGCACCGGGCTCAACCTGACCGCCGCCGACACCGTCATCCATTACGATCCCTGGTGGAACCCGGCGGTCGAGGACCAGGCCACCGACCGCGCCCACCGCATCGGCCAGGACAAGCCGGTCTTTGTCTACAAGCTCGTGGCCCAGGGTACGGTCGAAGAGCGCATGCTCGAATTGCAGGAGCGTAAGAAGGCGCTCGCAGCCGGGATCTATGACGCCGGCGGCAACGCGGCCGCCGCCCTCCAAGCCGCCGATATCGAGCGCCTGTTCCAGCCGCTGGGGTGAGGTGCGGCGCCGGCGGGGTCAGGCGGTCCGCAAACCGAGAAGGCGTACCATCGGCTCGAAATCGCGGTGGTTGTGTCAGGAGAGCATGGCCGCGCTCGATGCAGAACGAGCCGATCGATCGTTGTTCGTACCGTCACGCCATAGCCACCTTCGGCGTCGGAGCATCGGCTAAAGAACCTCGCGCAGCGCCGCCCAGCGGGCGAGCTTGGCGGCGAAATCGAGCCGGGCATGGGCCGGGCTTGTCGACGGCAGCGCCAGATAGGCGAGGCCGGGGCGGCGCGGGAAATGGCGGTCGTGAAGGCGGCGGGCGGCGGTGCCGTTGAAGGCGACGGCGCGGATCAGCGAGTTCGTGTCGAGCAGCTCGCCGATCGCGTTCGGCTCTTCCCGGCGGATCGTCGTGTCGGCGCTGGCCTCGCGCTCGGCCATTGCGCATACGTCCCACAGCGCCACCCGGCGCGCCTTGGCGAAACCCAGCTTTGCCGCGTAATCCGTTGCCGGCGCCGCGTCGAACAAGGCGAACAGGATCGGCCAGAACAAATTGCGCGGGTGGGCGTAGTATTCCCGGCGGCGCAGGGATTCCTCGCCCGGAAGCGTGCCGAGTACCAGGACCCGCGGGTCTTCGCCGATAATCGGCGGGAAGCTGCGCTTGGCCGGACGAGACCCGGCACTCACGCGACGTAGCGGCCGAGGCGGACTGCCGTTTGCCCCTTGGCAAGGCGCCGTGACGGCATGATCAAGACGCAGTCGTCATAGGGTGTCCGCACCTCGCGCGCGCCGTCGCGGCCGATCAGGGTCCCCTTCGGCGACAGCACTTCGAGGCCGCGGAAATCATCGACGAACTCGAATTTGTCGCCGGTGATCGTGACCGCTTCGGTGACCTCGATCACCCGCTGCCGGGGATGCGCCTCGAAGCCGGGGCCGCCAAGCGGCCTGGCGGCATCCTGCGACAAGCTGCCGACTGCGATCAGAAAGCGCAGCATCACATCGGTCGCGACCTCGGCGGTGGCCGCTTGCCAATGCTGGCCCGCCTCGATCAGGAGTGCGGTCTTTTCCGAGGCCGGATCGCCGAACCCGCCATAATCGCGCATCCTCGGGCCCGATGCGTGGCCGATATCGCACATGATCAGCTCGGGGATGCCGACCCGCCTTGCCAACGCCACCGAGCGCGGGAGAACTCCGGCCAGCATCAACGGTGCGGTCGCGTATTGCATCGAGTGAATATCGAGCAAGCAGTCGGCGGCGTCGACGAACGGGCGCAGCTCGCGGGCGCGGGCGAGCTCGGTCGACTGGCGCGCGCCGTCGAGCGTGGTGGGCGCCCACAGGCGGTTGAAATCCTCGTCGACATAGCGCGAGGCGACTGGCATGCGGCGGTCGAAGGTCTGGTAGGCAGCAATATTGTCAAAGGCCAGGGTCAGCTTCCCCTGGCGCGGCCTCAACCCGGCGCGCAGCAGCCGGTCGAGCGCGATTGCACCGCAAATCTCGTTGCCGTGGGTCAACGCTGTGACCAGCACGTGCGGCCCGGCAACGCCGCTGTCGAAGGTCGTGACGTAATCGACCCCGGTGTTCCCGGATCGGTAGGGCCCGATATCGGGCGGGCTAAGCTCGATGGCGTAGTTCGGCTCGGGCACACGGGCCTCCAGGACGCTCACGCGGCCATTTTGCACGCGATCGGCCGCCTCGTCACTCTGGCAACAATCCGTCGGCGGCGAGGCGGCGGCGAAGCCCGGCGGCGCCGACAAAATGATGAGCCTGATAGCCGAGCAGCGCGGCCGCCGCGACATTCCGTTCCGAATCGTCGACGAATAGGGTCTCGCCGGGGACGAGCCGAAACCGGCCGGCGGCCAGGTGAAAAATGCCGGGATCCGGTTTTCTCAGCCGCTCCTCGCCCGAGACGACGATGCCGTCGAACCATTCGAGGAAGGCGAACCGGCTGCGGGCAACGGGAAACTTTTCGGCCGACCAGTTGGTCAGACCGAAAAGCGGCACCCCGCGGTCGCGCAGCTGGCCAAGGATAGCGACACTGGCGGCGATCGGCCCCTTCAGCATCTCGTCCCAGCGCAGATCGTACGCCTTGATCTCTTCGGCATATTGCGGATGCAGGGCGAGCAGCAGCTCTACCCCCTCGGCAAAGGGCCGCCCCGCATCGTGCTCTTCATTCCAGGCCTGGGTGCACACGGTCGCCAGAAACTCTTCCATCGCAGCCTCGTCGGCGAACAGGCGGCGATAGAGATGGCGCGGATTCCAGTCGACCAGGACGCCGCCGAGATCGAAAAGGACCGCTCGGATCGGCACCCGCAGCTCAGGCTGCGACATGATCGAACAGGCGTCGCAAAAAGGCTTCGCACTGGGCGATCTGATCGAGGTCGATGAACTCGTCGGGCTTGTGCGCCTGCTCGATCGAGCCGGGGCCGCAGACGACGGTCGGGATGCCGGCCTCATGGTAGAGCCCGGCCTCGGTGCCAAAGCTGACCTTGCCGGTGCCGTTGGCCCCGGTCAAAGACGCGACGAGCCGGGTGATCTCGGCGTCGACGGGGGTGTCGAAGCTCGGGAAGGACGACAGCTCCGCGAATTCGATCGCCGCTTCCGGCCGCACCGCCCGCATCTCCGGCAGCAGCCGCTCGTCGGCAAAGGCGCGCAGCTCGCGGATCGCCGCCTCGGGGTCCTCGCCGGGCAGCAGGCGGTATTCGAAATCGAAGGTGCAGTCCTTCGGCACGATGTTGAGCGCGGTGCCGCCGGAGATCACCCCGGTATGGATCGTCGAATAGGGTGGCGCGTAGTCGGGATCGTACGGGCCCTCGTCGCGCTTGCGGCGCGCCATCGCCTTCAGATGGGCGACGAGCTCGGCGGCGGCTTCGACGGCGTTGACGCCCTGATGGGCGAGGGCCGAATGGCATTCGAACCCGTGCACATGGCAGCAAAAGCTGCGCTTCCCCTTATGACCGATCACCGGCTGCATTAGGGTCGGCTCGCCGACGATGCATAGGCGCGGCCGGTCGGGCCGGTCGGCGAGTGCAGCGATCAGCCGGGGCGCGCCGCGGCAGCCGACCTCCTCGTCATAGGAGAAGGCGAGGTGGATCGGGATGCGCAGCTCGCGCGCCAAGAGCTCCGGCAGCAACGACAATATGGCGGCGATGAAGCTCTTCATGTCCGCGGTGCCGCGGCCGAACAGCCGGCCGTCCTTGGCGAGCACGGCGAACGGGTCGCTGTGCCAATCCTGGCCGTCCACCGGGACGACATCGGTGTGCCCGGAGAGCATGATGCCACCCACACCCTTGGGCCCTATCGTCGCGTAGAGGTTGGCCTTCTGCCCGGTCTCGTCGAAAACCAGCTCGCTCGCCACGCCGTGCCGGTCGAGATAGTCGCGCACGAACTCGATCAGTGAGAGGTTCGAGCTTCGGCTCGTCGTGTCGAAGCCGACCAGGCGCCGAACCATGTCGCCACAGGCGAGAGCCGTCCCGTTCATCATCCCAGATTAGGCCAAACAGCAACCGGGCGCCATATGCACGACACCGGATTTCGTTCCTTGCTTGCCCGACGAGGAGGCTATCCGTAGATTTATAGGTGCTCTCTCTGGTTCTGACGCGGGCATGCGCGATGGTCGACGAAGTCGCCAACATAATTCTCGAACCTCTGTGCGCGATCCGCGCGACGCTGGACGACATGGCAGCCGACGTCGCCGAGCTCAAGCAGCGCATGGGGTTGTTGGCGGGGCAGGTCGCACAGCTCTTTGGACAGTACGCGATCCTCTCCAACCGGGTCGATCGCATCGACACCCGCCTGGAGCCGATCGAGCGGCGGCTGAATCTCGTCGACGCCTGAGATCGCCGGCGTTGAAGCGATGAGCTTTGAAATCCCCGGAGTGCTGTGGCGCCGCGACCCGCAGGCCAACGAGGTGCCGCTGGTGTTCGACTCGCCGCACAGCGGATCGAGCTATCCCGAGGATTTCCGTTTTTCCTGCCCGCTCGAAATGCTGCGCCGCGCCGAAGACGCCTATGTCGACGAGCTCTACCACGCCGCCCCGGCGCATGGCGCGACGCTGATCGGCGCGCTCTTCCCGCGCAGCTATCTCGATCCCAACCGGGCGGTCGACGACCTCGACGATGCGCTCCTCGACGGGGTGTGGCCGTCCTCGCTGAGGCCGTCGCACAAGACGCGGGCAGGGCTCGGGGTGGTCCGCCGGATTGCCCGGCCGGGGACGGCAATCTACAACCGCAAGCTCGCCGTCGACGAGGTGCTGGCCCGGCTCGAACGCTGCCACACGCCCTATCATCGGGTTTTGGCCGACGCCTGCGACCGCGCCCACGCCAAATTCGGCGTCGTCTGGCACGTCAATTGTCATTCGATGCCGTCGCACCCGACCGCGAAAAAGGAAGGGGATTGCGCCGATTTCGTGCTGGGCGACCGCGACGGCACCACTTGCGCGCATGAGTTCACCGATTTCGTCGCCGGGATATTGCGCGGCCTTGGCTACGACGTGCGCGTCAACGAAATCTACAAGGGGGTCGAGATCGTGCGGCGGCAGGGACGCCCGGCCGAGAACCGTCACAGTTTGCAGATCGAGGTCGACCGCGCCCTCTACATGAACCAGAAGACGCTTGAGCGGACTGCCGGCTTTGCCCGCGTCCAGGCCGACATCTCCCATCTGATCGCCGCGCTCGGCAGCTTTGCCGCCGAACGGTCGGCCTGAGAGGACGCTGCATGCAGATCGCCGTGCGCCAGCTGCACCCGCTGTTCGTCGGCGAGGTGGGCAGCGTCGACACAAGCCGTCCGCTCGACGCGGAGAGCGTGCGCGCGATCGTCGATGCGATCGACCGCTATGCGGTGCTGGTCTTGCACGACCAGGATCTCGACGACGAGCGACAGCTGGCCTTCGCCCGCAATTTCGGCGAGATCGAAGCGCCGCGCAGCGCCGCCCAGCCGGGGAGCAAACGCCGGCTGCGCCCGGAGATCTCAGACATCTCCAACCTCGACGAGAACAACCGGCTGCGCGCCGAGGACGATCCGCGCCGCTTCGATCAGCTCGGCAACCGGCTGTGGCACACCGACGGCTCGTTCCGCCGGATCCCCGCGGCATTGTCGATGCTCTACGCGCACAACGTCCCGGGGAGCGGCGGCGAAACCGAGTTCGCCGATCTGCGCGCCGCCTGGGACGCGCTGGCCGACCAGACCAAGGCCGAAATCGACGGGCTCGTTGCGATGCACGACATCGCCTATTCGCGCGCCCAGATCGGCTTCACTGAATTGCTGTTCGGCGAGCGCGAGAAACTGCCGGCGGTGCCGCAGCGTCTGGTGCGCGTGCATCCGGGCTCCGGGCGCAAGACGCTTTACCTCGCCGCGCACGCCTCGCACATTGTCGGCCGGCCGATCCCGGAGGGCCGCCTCTTGCTGCGCGACCTGATCGAGCACGCCACCGAGCGCCGTTTCGTCTATCGGCACGAATGGCGCCCGCGCGACCTGGTGATCTGGGATAATCGCTGCACAATGCATCGCGGCCGGCCATTCGACGAGACCCAGCCGCGCGACCTGCACCGCGCGACGACGCGCGACGTGGCCTCGACGCTCGACCAGGCCGCGTAACTTCAGGAGTAGTTCCATGACAAATATCCCGAAGATCCTGCATCAGCACATCGACACGGCCTTTCCAGCCAATGTTTGCCTGGTCGGCAGCGTCTTGCCGAACGGGTTCGCGCAGGTGACCCCGCGCGGCGGCACGATGGTGTTCGACGACGGGCATATCGCCCTGTGGGAGCGCGGCAAGGGCTCGACCAACGCCAACCTCAAGGACGGCACCCCGCTGACCGTCTATTTTCGCAAGCCGCAACTGCGCGAGGAAGGCGTCCTGCCCAAAGGCGGCATCGCCCGCTTCTACGGCCGCGCCAAGATCCACAAATCGGGGCCGGTCTACGAGGAGGTGTGGCGGCGTCTGGTCCAACCGGAAAAAGACCGCGACCCGGAAAAGAAGGGGTTTGCCGTCCTGATCGAGATCGAGCGCGCCGAAGACCTCGACGGCCAGCCCTTGCCGCTCTAAGCGTGACGCCCGGCGGCAGAATTCGCTTAGGCTTCGCGACACGAACGGCGGCAGGAGGAGCGAGTGGACAAGACGGCCGAAGAGATGCGCCTGCCGGCGGATGTCGATGCGCAGCCCGTGGTGCAGGCCGCCGCCGCGCTGCGGCCGGTGCTCCGCGACTATCGCGAGGAGCTCGAACGCGAGCAGCGGATGCCGCCGGCGCTGTTCGCGCAGCTGCGCGAAGCCGGCCTCTACAAGATGGTGATCCCGCGCGCGCTGGGCGGGCTCCAGGTCGACACGCTGACCTTTCTGCGCGCCGTCGAGAAATTGGCCGAGGGCGCCGGCTCGGTCGGCTGGAACCTCGGCAATGGCGGCGTCGGCCAACTGGTGACGCTCGGCCTGCCGGACGACGGCGTCGAGGAGATCTACGGCAAGCGAGCCGACACGGTCATCGCCGGCACGGCGGTGCCGGGAGGCGGGCAAGCGGTGCCGGTCAAGGGCGGCTACAGGGTCAGCGGCCACTGGCAATTCGGCAGCGGCTGCCAGGAGGCCAGCTGGATGCTGGGAAGCTTCCAGGTGCTTGGCGATGACGGCCAGCCGCGCCGCCACCCGGAGGGCGGCTCGCTCTACTGGCGCGGTGTCTTCGCGCGCTCTGAAGTGGAGATCGTACCTGGGAGCTGGGACGTGGCCGGGCTGCGCGGCACCGGCAGCTTCGACTGGACGGTCAAGGACGTGCTGCTGCCGGAGCGGCGGACGATGCCGCAAATCGGCATCCCGCTCGAGAACCAATGGGCGCGCTGGCCGGGGATCATGTACCAATTGCCGGTTCAGTGCTGGGTCGGGCCGCACCACAGCGCCGTCATCACCGGCATCGCTCGGGCCGGCCTCGATGCGCTGGTCGATCTCGCCGGCGGCAAGATCCCGCGCGGCCGGACCGGTGCAAGGTTGTGTGACAGTCCGCAAGTCCAGGATGCCGTGGGCCGGGCCGACGCGATCCTCAACGCCGGGCGCGCCTATCGCAGCGCGCAGATCGCCGAGCTCTGGGACACGGTCGCTTCCGGCAACGAGACCACGCTCGAGCAGCGCGCACGCTGCCGGCTGGCCTCCACCTATGCCGCCGACAGCGCGCGGCAGGCGATGGATCTCGTATACCGGCACGGCGGCAGCACCTCGTTCAAGCGCGAGAGCCGGCTGGCCGAGTGCTGGCGCGACCTGCACACGGTCGGCCAGACAGTCACGCTCGCACCGGAGTGGTACCCGATCGGCGGCCGGGTGTATCTGGGGATGGACCCCGGCTCGCGCCTGCGCTGACCGGCTGGACAAGGGCGTGGAGCCGGAGTCACTCTCGACTGATGGACGAGAGCGAGTTCAGCGTGCGCCAGATCCTGGCCGGTGGCGCGCCCGGCGACGCGCCGGTCACGGTCAAAGGCTGGGTGCGCACAAGGCGGGATTCGAAGGCCGGAATATCGTTCGTGCACCTTTCGGACGGATCGTCGTTCCATCCGCTGCAGGTCGTGGTGCCGAACACCTTGCCCAATTACACCGATGAGGTTCTACGGCTGACCGCCGGCTGCGCGGTCGAGGCGACGGGGAGGGTCGTGCCGTCGCCGGCCAAGGGCCAGCCCTTTGAGATGCAGGCGAGTGCCCTCCGGGTGATCGGCTGGGTCGAGGATCCGGAGACCTATCCGATCCAGCCCAAGCCGCACACCCTGGAGTACCTGCGCGAGGTGGCGCATCTGCGGCCGCGCACCAACGTGATCGCGGCGGCGACGCGGGTGCGTCACAGCTTGGCCCGGGCGATCCATCGCTTCTTCGACGAGAACGGTTTTTTCTGGGTCAACACGCCGATCATCACCGCCTCCGATGCGGAGGGAGCGGGGGCCTTGTTCCGGGTGTCGGCGCTCGATTTTGCCAATTTGCCGCGCACGCCGCAGGGCAAGGTCGATTTCGCGCAGGATTTCTTTGGCCGCGAGGCGTTTCTGACGGTCTCGGGGCAGCTCAATGTCGAGGCGTATTGCCTGGCTATGACCAAGGTTTACACCTTCGGGCCGACCTTCCGCGCGGAGAACTCGAATACCAGCCGCCACCTCGCCGAGTTCTGGATGATCGAGCCGGAGATCGCGTTCGCCGACCTCGCCGACAATGCGAGCTTGGCGGAAGGGCTGCTGAAATACGCTTTCTCGGCGCTGCTCAACGAAAGGCCGGAAGATCTCGCCTTCTTCGACGAGCGGATCGAGAAGGGGCTAGTCGCGAAGCTGCAAGGCATCGTCGGCTCGGAATTCGTGCATATGGATTACGGCGAGGCGATCCAAGTGCTCGAACGGGCGAAGGGGGAGAAATTCGAGTTCCCGGTCAAGTGGGGCATCGATTTGCAATCGGAGCACGAGCGTTATCTGACCGAAAAGCACGCGAAGAAGCCGGTCATCGTGATGAACTACCCGAGGGCCATCAAGGCGTTCTACATGCGGGTCAACGACGACGGCAGGACGGTCGCGGCGATGGACGTATTGGCGCCGGGGATCGGCGAGATCATCGGCGGCAGCCAGCGCGAGGAGCGGCTCGACATGCTGGACGCGCGGATGGCCGAATGCCACATCGACCGCGAGCACTACGCCTGGTACCGCGATCTCAGGCGCTACGGCACGGTGCCGCACGCCGGCTTTGGCCTCGGCTTCGAGCGCACCCTCGCCTATGTCACCGGCCTCGCCAACGTCCGCGACGCCATCCCCTTCCCGAGAACGCCAGGCAATGCAAGGTATTGAGGCATAAACCTGTAGCGATCGCGTTTATTTTACTGTCGAAACTGGTCCGCCGCACCGCCGCGACTGGCGTGGCGACTGATGCGCACTACCATTGCACCGCAATGTGCAGCTTGTTGACACGGGATAACAGGAGGCAATGATGGCAGACGCGCTTTCTGACAACGAACGGACATTGATGGATGCGTACTGGCGAGCCGCCAACTACCTGTCGGTTGGTCAGATCTATCTATACGACAACCCGCTACTCAAGCAGCCCCTCACAGAGGACCATATCAAGCCAAGACTTCTCGGCCATTGGGGGACGACGCCGGGTTTGAACTTCATCTATGTTCACCTGAACCGGCTGATCAAAAAGCACGACCTCGACATGATCTACATTACCGGCCCCGGGCATGGCGGCCCGGGCCTGGTCGCCAACGCTTATCTCGAGGGAACCTATAGCGAAGTCTATCCGAACATTTCTCCCGACGAGGGGGGCATGAAGCGGCTGTTCACGCAGTTCTCGTTCCCAGGCGGGATTCCGAGCCACGTGGCGCCGGAGACACCAGGATCAATTCACGAAGGCGGCGAGCTCGGCTATGCCGTCTCACATGCCTACGGAGCCGCCTTTGACAACCCCGATCTGATCGTCGCCTGCGTCGTTGGTGACGGTGAGGCAGAAACCGGAGCGTTGGCGACCAGCTGGCATTCCAATAAATTCTTGAACCCGGCATCCGACGGGGTAGTCCTGCCGATCCTCCATCTCAACGGCTACAAGATCGCCAATCCCTGCATCCTTGCTCGGATCAGCCACGAGGAACTGGATCACCTCTTTCGCGGCTATGGCTATACGCCCCATTTCGTCGAGGGCGATGAGCCGCAAGCGATGCACGAGCTGATGGCCGCTACACTCGACACGGTCATCGGCGAAATCCAGCGTATCAAGTCCGATGCGCGTCTGAACGGTTTCACGAAGCGCCCTCTCTGGCCGATGATCGTATTGCGCACCCCCAAAGGATGGACTTGCCCGAAGGAGATCGACGGCAGGCGCACCGAGGGCTACTGGCGCGCGCACCAGGTGCCGATGGGCGAGATGCACGGCAACCCGGGACACGTGCGAATCCTCGAAGACTGGATGAAGAGCTACCGGCCCGCGGAGCTGTTCGACGGCAGCGGCCGTCTCCGGCCCGAATTGGCCGAACTGGCGCCCCGAGGCGATCGCCGAATGAGCGCCAATCGGCACACCAATGGCGGCTTGCTGCTGCGGGAGCTGCAGCTCCCGAATTTCCGCGATTACGCTGTCGAGGTTACCGCGCCCGGCACCACGACTGCCGAATCCACCCGGGTGATGGGAGGGTTCCTGCGCGATGTCATGAAATTGAATATGGAATCGCGGAATTTCCGCCTGTTTAGCCCCGACGAGAGCAATTCAAACCGCTGGCAGGACGTGCTCGAGGTCACCAACCGTGCCTGGGTTGCGGAGACGCTGCCGTATGACGACCACCTGGCGCCCGATGGGCGTGTCATGGAAATGCTGAGCGAGCACCAGTGTCAGGGCTGGCTCGAGGGCTATTTGCTGACCGGACGGCACGGCTTCTTCTCCTGCTATGAGGCGTTCATCCACATCATCGATTCGATGTTCAACCAGCATGCCAAGTGGTTGAAGGTTTGCAATCACATTCCCTGGCGGCGGCCGATAGCGTCACTGAATTACCTGCTATCGAGCCACGTCTGGCGACAGGATCACAACGGCTTCAGCCACCAGGACCCCGGCTTCATCGACCATGTGGTCAACAAGAAAGCCGAGGTGGTCCGCGTCTACCTGCCGCCTGACGCCAACTGCCTGCTTTCGGTCACCGATCACTGCCTGCGCAGCCGGAATTACGTCAATGTCGTTGTTGCCGGCAAGCAGCCGGCCCCCCAATGGCTCACGATGGACGAAGCGATCAAGCACTGCGAGGCGGGGCTCGGGATCTGGGAGTGGGCCAGCAACGACCGGGGCGGCGAGCCCGATGTGGTGATGGCTTGCTGCGGCGACGTTCCGACATTGGAGACCTTGGCTGCTGTCGACCTCCTGCGCCGGCACGCGCCTAATCTGAAGGTCCGCGTCATAAATGTGGTAAACCTGATGCGCCTTCAATCGCCAAGCGAGCACCCGCACGGCATCTCAGACCACGATTTCGACGCGCTATTCACGACCGACAAGCCGATTATTTTCGCTTTCCACGGTTACCCGTCGCTGATTCACCGGCTGACCTACCGGCGGACCGGTTACCGAAACCTGCATGTGCGCGGTTACAGGGAGGAGGGCACCACCAGTACGCCGTTCGACATGTGCGTGCTGAATGGCCTCGATCGCCTGCATCTGGTCAGCGACGTGATCGACCGCGTACCCAATATCGCGGTGCGGGCCGCCTACGCCAAGCAAGCGATCCGCGACAAGCTCATTGAGCACCGGGAATACATCGCCCGGTATGGCGACGACATGCCGGAAATCACCGGCTGGAGATGGGGGCAGGAGGCCGCTTCCGCGGGTATCCGCTCGACGGAGGCCGACAACATCTGACCCGGCGGGAGGCGAAAATGAACGTCTTCGCGATCAGACACGGGGAGACGGCGTGGAGCCTCAGCGGGCAGCACACCGGGCGCCCGCGACAGAAGGCGATGTCGCGCTATTCGCGCACGGCCACGTGCTGCGGGTGCTTGCAGCGCGCTGGATTGGATTGCCCGAGGCTTCCGGGCGGCACTTCCTGTTGGATACGGGTACGCTGTGCGTACTGGGCTATTACCGGGACATACCCGCCGTGAGGGTCTGGAACGGGCCTCTCCTTGATTAGCGGCGAACAGTAGAGACAGAGAGGGGACGACACTGTGAGCGTAGCAAGCATAGGGCAGTTCTCGACCCGCCGACTTGACAACGGTGGATCAGGATCCGCCTTACGGGTCCCGTGCTTCCCCGAGACAATAAAATTGCCATGATCATATCGTATTTTGAGATTGTGAGCTGGTTTGCGAACGGTCGGCTTGTCGAACGGGGAGAGCGCGGATGGCTGCAGATTCCCTGCAGATAACAGCGAAAGCAGCGGCGCGCGGCGCCGTAGCCGGGGTAGCGGCAAGGGTTGTTTCCACCTGCTGTTCCCTGTGGGAGCAGGCGGGTCGGGCCGAGCGGCGCTGTCCGATGCTGCGCGGCGCCGATCTCGGCCGCGACGAAGATGACTCCCCGGCGGGTTTGGGCCTGATGCTTCGGGCGACGCCGATCCCGCCGGAATGCCGCGCTGTGCTGCCCGCCGACGGCCGTATCGAGCGCCATAACAGCCCCGATTCCAAAGAAAATCGGCCCGCATCGTGGCGGCGCCGGGGATAAGGCTTTTCCCCTCCGGCCATAAATGCGTAATCTCCGCCGCGCAGACCTCTTCGACCACCGGGCCCGGCGGCGTCACGCGCATCGCTAGGCGTCCGCCCAACATACGGGAGAGAAACATGGCTGAAATCGACGGCGCCACCCTGATCGCCAGGAGTTTGAAACAGCAGGGGATCAACCACCTGTTCGGGGTGGTCGGGTTTCCGGTCGGGCCGATCGCCGCGGCCGCGCAGAAGGAAGGTGTAGCCTATATCGGCATGCGCAACGAGCAGGCTGCCTCCTATGCTGCCCGGGCGTACGGGTATCTGACCGGCCGGCCAGGCGCCTGCATCGTCGTGACCGGCCCCGGTGTCGTCCACGGCCTCGCCGGCCTTGCTGATGCGCAGCAGAATTGCTGGCCGATGATCCTGATCGGCGGCGCGTCGGAAACCTATCGCCGCGGCATGGGCGCTTTCCAGGAAGAGCGCCAGGTGCTGCTCGCAGCACCCCTCTGCAAATTCGCCCACGCCATCGATAGCGTACAGCGGATCCCGTATTATGTCGCGGAGGCGACCCGAAACACGACCTATGGCCGGCCGGGTGCGGCCTATCTCGACATGCCCGACGACATCATCACCGGCAAGTGTGACGAGAAGGACGTGGTGCAGGTGCAAAAATGCCCCGACCCGCCGCGCTTCCAGGCCCCGCCGGAGAATATCGACGCGGCGCTCAACATGCTCGAGCGGGCCGAGCGGCCGCTCATCCTCGTCGGCAAGGGGATGGCTTGGGCCGACGCCGAAAGTGAGGTGCGCTCCTTTATCGAGAAGACGCAAGTGCCGTTCCTGCGCTCGCCGATGGGCAAGGGTGTGATGCCCGACGACCATCCGCTGTCGGTGGCGGCGGCCCGCACCTTGGCATTGCAGAACGCCGACGTCGTGTTTCTGATGGGCGCCCGCTTCAACTGGATCTTCCATTTCGGGCAACCGCCGCGCTATGCGCCGGACGTCAAGGTCATCCAGCTCGACATCGCGCCGGAGGAGATCGGCCACAACAAGGCGACCGACGTGGCCCTGGTCGGCGACGGCAAGGCGATCATGGCGCAGATGAACGCCGCACTCGGCGGCCGCCAGTGGTTCCATCCGAAGGAATCGCCATGGCGGCAAATGATCAACAAGAAATCGTCCGAGAACGCGGAGCAGATCAGGCCGCAGCTCGAGGACGACAGCGCCCCCGCGACCTACTACCGCGCCTTCAAGGACATCGCCGCCTGGATGCCCCGCAACTCGATCCTGTCGGCCGAGGGTGCCGGCACGATGGATATCGGCCTGACAATGCTGCCGGTGTTCAGCGCCAAGGCCTGCCTCAACGCCGGCACCTACGGCACGATGGGCCTCGGCCTTGGCCAGGCGATCGCCGCCGCGATCGTGCACCCGGACCGTCCGGTCATCCACCTGTCGGGAGATTCGGCGATCGGCTTCTCCGGCATGGAGATGGAGACGCTGTGCCGCTACAACCTGCCGGTCAAGATCGTCGTCCTCAACAATGGCGGCATCGGTCCCGGCATGCCCGAGATTCCGGAAAATCCGATGTTCAACATGCGGCCCAACTCGCTGATCTACGGCGCCCGCTACGACAAGGTCATGGAAGCCTTCGGCGGCAAGGGCTTCTTCGTCGAGGACCCGAAGCATCTGAAGGGCGCCCTCGACGAGGCGATGAACCACCGTGGCCCTGCCCTCGTCAACGTCGTGCTCTCGCAGGGCTCCGCCAGGAAGCCGCAGCAGTTCCGCTGGCACAGCTGAGCTGCTAATCCCATCATAATCCCTCCCTCTTGCGGGGAGGGAAGGGTGGTGGCTGGGTCGTCCCCCTGGGACGGCCCAGCCGTGCAGCCCACGGGGCTGCGAGATCAACGCATTCAGGGAGGCGATCATGGCCATTTTCACCCATGTTACGGTCGGTACCAATGATCTCGCCAAGGCGCGCGCGTTCTACGACGGCGTGCTGGCGCCGCTCGGCTACAAGCGCCTGAAAGATTTGGGGGACAGGGGCTCGTGCTGGGGCCAGTCGATCGAGGAATTCATGGTGCTGACGCCGGCTGACGGGAAACCCGCTAATCCCGCCAATGGCGGCACGGTAAGCTTCGTGGCGCCGAGCCGGGCGGCGGTCGCGGCCTTCCACCAGGCCGCACTCGCCGCCGGCGGCAAGGACGAAGGTGCGGTCGGGCCGCGCGGCTTCTGGCCGAACGCTTATGCCGGGTATGTGCGCGATCTCGACGGCAACAAACTCGCCGCCTACTGCACCAAGCCGGAATAGTCCGCCGCCCGCGGTGGGCGCCCACTCGGACAATATGATGGAGGCGTTCGGGGCAAGGCTCCATGGTCGCCTTCGGCGCGTCGGCGGGTCGCGACCCGCCCTACGAAGATCGCGTTGGGATTCGCGTGTCGCCACGGATTGGGGATGCGCCGGCGGGAATGGGGTCCGATCACAATCACAGCATCCCGACGACGGCGCCGCTCATGCAGGTGGCGAGCGTGCCGGAGAGGATCGAGCGCAGGCCGAGCGCGACAATCTCGGCCCGCCGCTCCGGCACCATCGCGCCCATGCCGCCGATCAGGATGCCGAGGCTGCCGAAATTGGCGAAACCGCACAGCGCATAGGTCATGATCAGGCGCGAGCGCGCGCCCAGCGCGTCGGGCGGCAGATGGGCGAAGTCGACATAGGCGACGAGCTCGTTGAGCACGGTTTTGGTGCCCATCAGCGCCGCCGCGGTCGCGACCTCCGGGCCGGGAATGCCGATCACCCACATGATCGGCCGGAAGGCATAGGCGAACAGCCGCTGCAATGTCAGCGGCGCCCCGGCGATGCTCGGCAACAGCCCGAGCGCCGCGTTGACGAGGCTGACCAGCGCGATCGTCACCACCAGCATCGCGACGATGTTGGCGAGGAAGACGATGCCGTCGCGGGTCCCCTTGGCGACGGCGTCCATCGCGCTGACCGGCGGATTGTCGAGGACGAGGCGCGCCGGGGCGGCAGGGTCGGGGCGGAACGGCACCATCAGCGCGGCGATTGCGAGGGCCGCGGGGGTGCTGATCACCGCCGCGATCAGGATATTGCCGAGCGCGTTGGGAATGGCCGCACCCGACCAGCGAGGCGTAGAGCACCATGACCGTGCCGGCGATCCCGGCCATGCCGCAGCTCATCAGCGCAAACAACTCGCCGCGCTCGAGCCGCATCAGATAGGGGCGGATCAACAGCGGCGCCTCGATATGACCGACGAAGATATGTACGGCAGCGCCGAGGCCGAGCGGGCCGCCGATCCCGACCGTGCGCCGCAAGACCCAGGCGAATGCCTGCACGATGCGCTGCAGCACGCCCCAGTAGAACAACAGCGTGGCGAGCGCGCTGATCACCAGCACCAGCGGCAATGCGCGAAAGGCGAAGATAAAGCTGGCCCCCGGCTGCGTCTCGGCAAACGGCAATTGGCCGCCGCCGAGATAGCCGAAGACAAAGCCGGTCCCGGCCTCGGTCGCGTTCTGCAGCCCCTCGACGGCGCGGTTCAGCACCAGAAACCCCGCCCGCGCCGGCCGGAATCGTCAAAAACAGCAGCGCCAGGCCGAATTGCAGCAAGACGCCTACCGTCGACGACCCGCCACGGCATCCGCGCGTCCTGTCCTCGCTCAGCCGCCCAAGCGAGCAACAGGATGACGGCGATGCCGAGGACCCCGCGCATCCCGCGATTAGACAATATATTCGGGCGATTTGGGCACCTTCCTGAGAGCGCCGCGCGGTCACCACGACCTGCAGGCCGGCCCGCAAGCAGGTAATGGGAAATGCGGGTTTTCTGTATCGGCACCCTTTTCGAGACGGCCCGCTTGGTCTCTAAAGGGGCGTGCTCGGAGTGAGGTAACGCTTGAAATAACGCTCTCATCCCGAGGAGCCGCTGCAGGCAGCGTCTCAAAGGATGAGCAGCGCCGCGCAGAAGCGCGTCTCGAAGAGCCTGCTCTCGCGAGGGCGGCGGAATCCGGAATCGCATCGGCTCGCTTTGTTCAGCGGCCTGCTAGAAAACAGTCTTGCCCAAAATGTTTTGTCGTTCCGCTGCTAGAGCAATTTCCGATCGGGTGGCCCTCCCCGGAACGCTCGTTCTTGGCGGGCGGCCGTCCGGGGGTGGAAAGGTGGGTTGTCTACCCCACGGTAGGTCGCTCAGGTCGCCGCTGAGCCACCTCGTCGGCATTCCTAATTACTCGATCGATCGGATTATTTCGGAACACCATACACATTATATATTTCCCTCTGCCCATTACTAAGGAACCGTTCTGCGTCTCCGAGGAACGTGTCGGCCCAGTAACGTACGTTCTCTACCGCGGCCTCGCCGACTTGCCAGGGAAATGATGGCTCCACGAATGTCTCAAACTCAGACTTATACACATCGCCGACAGCACCGACTATTTTGCATGTGACGCATCCGATGTTCGCGAAGGGCCGCGCTGGCGTAATCAACGCGTCAACAAGCGCGCCTCCGCCGACCCCGACTGCCGCACCAATGGTTGTCCAAACCATCAGCGCTGCGCCTTCGAGAAATTCACCGCCATGTATCCATGACCATGCGGAAAGTTCATGTTCTCCGGCCAAAATCTTCACCCAGTTCCGTCCCCCGGGTCCGCCACCTCCGCCGCCGTCGCGGCCCCCACCGGTTTGAGCGGGAATTCCGCGCCATCGTGGCAGCATGCCCTTGCCGCCGGTGAGCAACTCAGGAGGACAATCCCCACAAACCACCGTTACCACCGGCCCCACATAATACACTTGGCCATCTTCGCCTTTATAGAAACCCTCTTTCGGATCCGCTTTGTCCTCCAACCCAAGCGGATCCGTGACATCGGCAGGCCTGTTCCGGACGAACGCGTAATGATTCAGCGTCTGCGGGTCGCCCTGCGAGACGGCACCCGCTCCAAGAGGGTCGGGCTGGATGAAACGCCCGGTTACAGAGTCGTAGAAGCGGTTGACCGCATAGTCGAGCCTCGTTGCCGGGCTGCGGTCATAGGTGCCGAACGGGCGATTTGTCGAGCCCGGCGATCCGCCCCCGCTTGCAACGGCCGTTCCGAACGGTAAGAGATTATTTTCAATCTGCTGGTCATCCGCCGAATTGGTGATCAGACGAGTGTGCACGAGCCCGGGGTGGTGATAGCGCAAGATGTCTCCCGCCGCAGAGGGCTCCACTGTCGCGAGCAGCCTGTCCCCGAGATAAACGTAGCCGCGCGTCCAGCGTGCTTCGCCGACCGCACCCGCCGCGTATTCGGCAAGCACGGAGTTGCCATCCCACACGTAGAGGGTACGAGAGGTGACCTCAACAGGTGGCACCAGATTGCCCCGGCAGCGGTCGAGGGTCTCAGTCAATACCCGCCGGCGGTCGCCGCCGAAGCGGTAGGCCTCCTTCACTGTCGGCTGGGCCTGACACGGGCGCCCCGGTATGGGGCATCGAAAAGCAGGATCAACGCAAATAAGTTGGCCCTCTTGGTCGTATTCCAGCCCCTGCCAACCCCCATCGAATCGCTGACCCCTCTTCATATTGCCCGCCGCGTCGTATCCGAAGCCCGGCGTCTGAATACGTCCGCTGGCAGCATCCACTGAAAGCTGCGCCAAACCGTCGACCGGAATGGGCGCACCGCCAAGGACACCAGCCGCCTGCACGGTCGTTCGGTTTCCGTGGCGATCGTAGCCATAAGTCTGCCCCCAGCCTCCGGCGGTGGCCGGCTGTTCTCCCTCGACGGCCCTGAGCCTGCCCAAGGCATCGTAGGAGTAGTGGCGGATATAGGCGGAGTTATTGTCCGTCTGCCCTAGCAAACGACCAGCGGGCGAATAGGCGTAACCCGAAAGCGCAAGCAGTTGACCATTGCGGCTGATCGTCTGCTCTTGGAGTCGACCTTCTTGGCCGTAATTGAAGGTCTCGCGTATAACTCGCGGACTGCCCGGATCCAGGGTTAGACCGATTAATCGGCCACCGGCGTCATAGGTCACATCAGCCGCCAGAGGATTCCCGTCCAGGCGCACCATCTTCGGGCGCCCATCGAGCCCATACTCGTAGGTAGCAACCATGCGCAGAGCGAGTTGCTGCTCGAAGCGCGGCGGGTAGTGGAGCTCCGAGACCCGGCCGAACACGTCGTACGCATAACTTGTTGTGAGCGGGCGGCTCGACCAGTCCGCGAAGCTACGTGTCAGGTTCACGAGGCGGGCCTCCCCGTCGTACTCGTATTCCTCCTTGACGACACCGGTAGTTTCGATCACGCGGGGCCGCCGTAGATCTCCAGTCGTGACGTATTCGATCACGGTATCCGGCGTTGGTAATCCCGGTGCCGGGGGTGGGCCTACTACGATTAGACCGACATGCGATATGCCTCCAAGCCTGCGCAGCGGATCATCGTAGGTGAAACTCGCGCCCTGGCCACGTGCGTCCTTCCGGAAAATTACATTCCCGCGCGTGTCATAACCGAATAAGTCGCTGTACTTTCTGCCGTCAGGACCGTCGATGACCGCATCGCGGCCCGGCAGCGCTTGGTGCGTAAGGTGACCCAGGCCGTCGAAGCGAAGGCGACTCTCCTGCTCGCCCTGGTTGATCTGCGTATAGTTTGCGCCATAGGCATACCGAGTGACCAGTGGCGTGCCGCTGGAAAGCGAGCCCGTTCCCGCGGGATCAGGCTCCGCCACTTCGCGGATGCGGCCTAGAACGTCAGTGATCATCCAGCGCTCGCGGCCATCTGGATCAACGACGCGGGTTGTCTCGCCAGGTTCGGATGAAGTGCCGACAGGCCTGACCTGCTCATCGTAGAAATAGGTCGTTGTGCCGCCGCCCGGAGCGCGGACAGAGGTGATCCGCCCGAGTGCATCGTAGGCGTGCGTGATCCAGGCCGGTGCATCGGCCTCTCGGTAAGGCAGCGAACGCCGCTGTACGCGACCTAAACCGTCATACTCCGTCACCACAATGGCCCACGCCCCATCGGCCGCCCGGCTTCTCTCCATCCGTACCCGGCCGAGGCCATCGAAAGCGGCGACCGTCTGGCCGGCGACGATCTTCGCGCCTTGGTCTGGCGTCGACTCGACACGCGTCTCCACTAATAGGGCAGCGCCTAGGGCAGCGCTTAAGGCAGCGTCATCGTACTCCTTGATCACGACAGGGCGGCCCACAGTGGGCTGCGCGGCCGGCAGTGTCGTGCTGGCAATGCGAAGCGTGTCGGGAATATAGGTGAACGTCGTGCCGCGACCGTCTGCGTCAGTGTGGGAAATCACCAGTCCCGTATTAAGATCGTAGCCGAAAGCCTCCTGCATGCGGATCGGAGACGTCGTATCACTCGCGCCGCGTACTACACTGGACGCCCAGGCGTATTGGGTGGCCGCCTCATAGGAGAATTCGACGGACTCGCAGCACTCAGACCCGTAGATCTCGACAAGGTTACCTGCCTCGTCGTGCCGGCGTTGCTCTTCTTGCCGAGTAGCCTGATCGAGACCGACCGGATCTGCATAGCGACGGGTCACTTCAACAAGTCCACGCCGCTCTGTGGCGGGATCGAAAGCGGGATCGCTTTTTACGAAGCGGGGATCTCTACCGACCGCATCCGGCGTTGACTGACGCGAAATGTCGTTGTCGTACTCGAGCTCGGTGCGCGACACGACCGTGCCGACGCCGGGAGCACCGTCATAGGTCTGGGTAATGCGCGGCAGGTTGAAGATGTGCCGATCCCTGTAGCGCGGGTCATCCACATACTCCACCTTCGTACCGCGAAGGATTTGGGTGCCGCCATAGTCCAGCTCGCTCACCTCCGTAACCTGGTTATGCCACGGCCCATAACCGTACGAGATCGCCGACGTTTGTCCGCGCGCATCGGTCTTCAGAACGCGGGCCACACGTGGCGCCAAATAGCCATTCGCGTCGCCCTGGCCCCACTCCGTCAGGGTGGCTGCCAGGCGGCGCCCATCCGCCTCAAACACCTCTTCAGTGTGGAGGAGCCCGTCCGCACCGGTTGTGCGCACCACGCGCGACCCGTCCGGTCTCACCACTGTCGACGTCCGAGCCTGAGCGTCCGCCGTGTACTGGTATCGAGCCGGCTGAGCGCCTCCTGCCCAGCTCTCAACCATCTCAGTAAAGGCCGGGACGTCGCTCAGGCTACTGAGCGCAGCCGGATAGTCCGGGTACCGTCGTTCTCTTGTAGTGTCACCACCGCCAATCGCCGCCTGATGATCGAGACTCGGCGCGGTAACGGTCATATTCCGCCGCTCGCTGAAACCGGTCAGCATCCCATAAGCGGAATAATAGGTGGAGAAGAAGAACCCAGAGCCGGCACCTGGCACGGCTACTGCGGTAAGCGCCTGGAAATGGCAAGTAGCATTCTGCTGCCCCGGATGAGGGACGTCGCAGTCGCGGGCTTCGACTTCGATCGGTGGCGAGAAGGCATTGGCTAGATTGAGGGTTCGCCGCTCGTACCCAAAGCGCGCGAGGACCCGCTCCGCCGAGCCGGCATAACCGGGCGCCGTGATGGCCGTTAGGAGCAATTTCTGGGCGAACCGATTTTGTTCGTAGTAAAAGCGGATAGTCCGACCGATCGTGTCTACGATCGTGTCGATCTTCGGTGCCTGTTCCGGCAGGTACGCGATGCGGATGACATTGCCGTGAACGTCGCGGATGCTGGTCGGGAACACTGAAGAGAGTTCGTCACCCGAAATGCCTTGGTATTCGATTTCCGTCCCGTTGGGATAGAGTGCGGTCGCGGAAAGCACCTGCGTGTCTCCGCCTTCCGACCGGACGCGGTAGTCGATGAAGCTGCCATCCGTGGTCCGATATGCCCGCTCGGCGATGTTGCTCCCAAGATCGGTTACGCCGCTGACCTGGACAGCGGGATGCCTTGTCCCGTCGGGCTCGACGAGGATGCTAGCGAATTGGTCCGCCCTGGTAGCACAAGGTTCGCGGATGCCGAAAACCACAATCCGGCCAAAACCGAGATTAAAGCCGGGGGCCAGCCAGTCGGCTGCTGGGTCGAACACCATCTGCTCTTTTGAAACACAGTTGTTGTTGATCTTCTCCCACGCCGTGGATTTTAACCACACCCTGGAATTGTATTGGAGATCGAGCGCCAGGTCGATCCCACGACCCGGTAGCCGAATGAACGGCACCTGAAAGGTGAAGCCGGGAACACCGCGACCCTGCGCCATTGCCGCGGAGTCCTTTGGCGGCCAGCGCGGATCCTCGATTGCCTGCCGCGAAGCCCGCAACGACAGCTGCATTAGATTAGACGAAGGCCGTAGATCGCCCAGACCTCGGCCACGCCATCCGCCCTCAGCGCCCGCTGCGGCGATGGTCTCCGCGTCCCAGGCGCTTCCGCCCTTTTCGTAACGGGCGGGGAGCGCCCAAGCCGCGCTCGATGCGACGAGCAACGCTACGGTCAGTCCGAATCGGGCGAGGAGTTGTGAAAAGTTACGCGCGAATTCTGGATTGCGTCTCCCGGAAGGAGCCGATTGCGTCGACATGCAAAACCCCCCATTTCCTCCAGAAGGCTGTTTACCATGGCCGGCCCTCCAATCGATCCACCTTTCCCTAGAGCCGTGGATCATCCCAGCCGTCATTTGCGTTGTCTTAACCCAAAGAGGCTGCGAAAAGGGGGCCCGTCGCCAGCCGTGACTCAACCGGCGCTGTGTGCACTCATAGCCGTTCTGGTGGAATCGGAACCGTCAGCCGAGTTCAAAATTTTTGCGCGCTCAGCGCATCCGGCGGCAGATGAGCAAGATCGACATAGGCGATGAATTCGTTGAGCACGGTTTTGGTGCCCATCAGCGCCGCCGCGGTCGCGATCTCCGTGGCCGGGAATCCCGATCAGCCACATGATCGGCCGGAAGACATAGGCGAACAGGCGCTGCAACGTCACCGGCGCCCCGGCGACGCTCGGCAAGCAGCCCGAGTGCCGCATTGACCAGGCTGACCAGCGCGATCGTCACCACCAGCATCGCGACGATGTTGCCGAGGAAGACGATGCCGTCGCGCGTCCCCTTGGCGACGGCGTCCATCGCGCTGACCGGCGGATTGTCGAGGACGAGGCGCGCCGGGGCGGCAGGGTCGGGGCGGAACGGCACCATCAGCGCGGCGATCGCGAGGGCCGCGGGGGTGCTGATCACCGCCGCGATCAGGATATTGCCGAGCGCGTTGGGAATGGCCGCACCCACCAGCGAGGCGTAGAGCACCATGACCGTGCCGGCGATCCCGGCCATGCCGCAGCTCATCAGCGCAAACAGCTCGCCGCGCTCGAGCCGCATCAGGTAGGGGCGGATCAACAGCGGCGCCTCGATATGACCGACGAAGATATGTACGGCAGCGCCGAGGCCGAGCGGGCCGCCGATCCCGACCGTGCGCCGCAGGACCCAGGCGAAGGCCTGCACCAGGCGCTGCAGCACACCCCAGTAGAACAGCAGGGTGGCGAGCGCGCTGATCACCAGCACCAGCGGCAATGCGCGAAAGGCGAAGATGAAGCTGGCCCCGGGCTGCGTCTCGGAAAACGGCAATTGGCCACCGCCGAGATAGCCGAAGACGAAGCCGGTGCCGGCCTCGGTCGCGCTCTGCAGCCCCTCGACGGCGCGGTTCAGCAGCAGGAACCCCGACCGGGCCGGCCGGAATGTCAAAAACAGCAGTGCCAGGCCGAATTGCAGCAGGACGCCTGTGGCGACGACCCGCCACGGGATCCGCGCGCGGTCCTCGCTCAGCCCCCAGGCGAGCAACAGAATGACCCCGATGCCGAGAAGACCACGCATCATTCACTCAGCCGCGGGTATTCCGAATAGACCAGACTGGCGAGCCGGGAGGACCCATCCGCCGGCGATCATGCTCGATCGCGTGATGTGAAGCCGGCGTCAATTTCGATCACCCGTCTGAGGCAGTGACCCATGCAGTCGGCCATGCCTGGGAAACTACCACACTCGACAACATCGTCGTTCAAATCTACCGCGAGGCACCGACAGGGCATAAACTCCGGCGATGGCGTATCAGACTTTCCGGGTCGAGATTACCCGCGACGAGACGCGCGCCTCGGCGCCGGTCAGCATCGAGATCACCGCCTATATCGACCGTATGCCCGAGACCAACGAGGCCACGGTCGGGCGGCTGAGCCGGGCGCAGCGCGGGGTATGGAACAGCCGGCTGCAATACACCGGCGATTTCGCGACATTGGGGGAGGCGCTTGCCGCGATCACGGCGGCTTATCCCGAGACCGACCGCATCCGCTGCTGGGAATATTCGGTCGACGATGAGTTTGCGCGCGAGGTGGCGCCGCTCCGGCGACACGGGGAGAAGTGGCTACCCGGCGCCTAGCCCGTCACTTATCTCTGCTGCTGTGAAGGCCCAGCCTGCGGTCCTATCCGCCGGCGATTGTGCTCGATCGCAAAGATGTGGCTGTAGAGAGTCGCGGTCCATTGCTTGCCCTCCATAGTCATCTCAAGATAACGCAGCGCATCTCCGATATAGCGCTCGATCTTGCTCCAATAGAATTGCGGGTAGGATTCGACGACATCCGCGGGACTGCGGTAGCCGAGCTTTTCGCTGACGCCGGTTTCGACAAATTCGTGGAAGAGCGCGTTCAGCTTTCGCAGGTAGAGCGGGTCGCCCAGCTGGCCGATCAGATCGGCGGCCCTGACCAGGCCCGCCTCGGTGTCGGTGGCGGCGTGGTCTTCGTCGTCCGGCACCGGGAAACGGGTGAGCTCGATGGCTGCGGCGATGCGCTCCTCGTCGATGTAGGGAACGGGCGCGAAGCGCTCGCGGACCAGAATCTTGCCCCGTTCCACGTGATAGGGCGTGAGGAACGCGTCGGAGGCGCCGCGCGGCGGCGTCACCCGGTTGCCGGCGGTGTCGATGACGAAATCCTCGGCCGTGTCGCCGGGGCAGACCCCGCGCACATAGCCGATGTCGTGCGTCAGCGCGGCCAAGATCGTGTGGCACCAATCGCTGGGCGTCACGACCCGCTCGATGCGGCGGCCGCGCAGGATGTCCTGGGCGCAGAGGGTGACGAGTGCCGTGTGCTGGCAATCGTGGTAGAGCGCGTCGCTGCTGGCGATGCGCTCGATGACGAGTTCGGGCGGCTTCGTCGAGGCCGGCCGGAATGTGCGGCTCCTGGTCGCCATAGGCTCTGCGGTAGGTCTCGGCCAGGTTGCGGCCCAACGCATCCGCCAGAAGGCTCGCCGGGTTCAACATCATCGCCTCCAACATGGGCCGACGCGATTCGATTGCACGCAAGTCGATGGCCGCTTCCCTGGACCGGCGCCCGGCTGCATAGCCCGAGCCAGATTACGGCGTCCCGTCGGCCGCCACGAGTCCGCAAAGCTGGGCTTCGGTCGGCGACATTATCCAGCCGTCGAGACTGATCACCTGCACATCATCGAGCTCTCGCCGGATACGCGCCACGATATACTGCCGGATGGCTTCGTCGCCGGCATTCGGCTCCGATTTCGCCAAGCACGGTTTCGGCCAGTACCAAGGGCGGAGCCAGTCGTCCCGGCGGCGATTGCAGATAAGCCGCTCCCACCTGTCGCACGCGCTCCGGCTCGTGGAGCAGGGCGACGAGCTTCCTCCGCACGCGCTCGCAGGCATTTTCGGATTTTGGAGCCGCCAGGGGAACAGCGCGCCACATCGATAGGGTGCCCCAGGCTGCGGCGCCGAGGACCCAGCGCCGCCGAGGGGACAGCGAAACGCTCATCTGAGCTCTTCCTTGAGATGATCGGCCAGGCGCAGCGCCAGCGCCGTAATCGTGAGGGTGGGATTGGCGGCGCCGGCGGTAGGGAAGACGGAGCTGCCGGCGATATACAGGTTCGCGACGCCATGCACCCGGCAATCCTCGTTCACGACGCCAAGCGACGGGTCGCGGTGCATGCGGGTCGTTCCCATGTGATGCTGGTCCCCGTACATATCCTCCGGCCATTTCGCGTCGTCACCATCTTCCAGGAACGAACGCAGGCGGCCGAACCCGGTGCGCGCGACTTCGGCACCCAGAAGCCGCAGGATCGCCGCGCCATTGCGCTTGTCCTCGGCGGTAAGCTTCCAGTCCACGGTCACTTTGCGCATGCCGATCGCGTCCCGCTCCCGGGCCAACCCGATGCGGCTATCCGGGTTCGGCACCGGTTCCAAGTTCAAGAACAGCTTAGGCCCCGTCACCGGTACGCCTTCGCGGCGGAATACCCTGCCGTTGACAGAGTCCGGGCGACCCTCGATGTCGTGCAGGATCGAGTGGGGGTTCCCGAGCCGCCCGCCTGCGTCCGATGCTTTGGGGCTCTCGTATTTCCACAACAGCTTGATGTTGGGCAGTCGACGCTGCCGCATCGTGTCCTCGGACAACCCGACGAACGGCACGAATGCACGCGGCGCGCTGCCGCCCCGATAAGTCCTGAAGTACCCGGGATCGAAATAAAAATCTGTGGGCGGATCCGCGACGGCAAGCAGTCCCGCCCAAAAACAGATGTAAGTCATGAAAAAGCGTCCGATGAGATCGCGGCCATCGCCGACGCCTTTGCCCTCCGTCTGCCCGGAGGCGAGCAACAGCCTGGCGTTTTCGATTCCTCCGGCAGCCACGACAAACACTTTCGCATTAACCTTGTAGCCGCGACCGGACAGTGTGCGCACCGACAGCGGCCCCACCTCGCTCCCGGCATAGTTCGTTTCGAATTTGCAGGCGTTTGCCTGGAAATACACAGCGATGTTGGACGAAGACTGAAGTTCCGGCCCATAGACAGCGCCGAACCGTGTCGGCGGACTCAGCTGGGCGATCCGCGGGATGAAATGCGGGCCCCGGAACGGCGCGGGAAGTTTGGTCCGCTCGACGCCCCAGTGGTCCGGCGCATAATCGAACGGTCCGATCTGGCATAGTTCTTGTGCTCGCCGGTACCACCGATACAACCCAAAGCCTCCGACGGGCCAGCCTCTGTATGGCACACCCTCGCGGGTTTCGAAGTCGATCGGATCAAGAGGCATGCACCATCCGGACCAGTGATTCGTAGTGCCACCGAAATAGCGCAACCGGCAGGTGGTCAGATCAAGGAACGGCCGCCCGATATTGTCGCCGGCATAGAGCTCCTGTGTTCTCTTATCGAATTCCGCCCCGCCGCTTTCCAGCAGCGCACAGCCGAACCCGGACCCGTCGAGTTCCCGGGCGAGCGTGATGCCGGCCGCCCCTGCACCGACGATGCAGATCTCGGTGTTGATGTCCGTGCCGTCCGGGATGGCCCGAAGATCGATGAACATGCGGCATATCCGATGGTGGTCGCGAACCCTGGGGCGGGCGAGCGCCCACGGATCCCGGAAGAGCCTTATGCCGATGCTGACGAGGAGATCAACAACTCGTAGGGATGAGGCTGTCACGCGGCGGCTGATGTGGAAGGCCGGGTTCGTCGAGGTCCGATTGGGTTCACCGACGCTGTGGCCAAGACCGCCGTCGGCTGTCTCGATGGCGCCGATCTCCAGCGGCAATCAGAGCCGCTCCGTGAGGATCACCCCTTTTCAGGTGGCATCCAGCTTCGTCTTCGACGTTTCGGTTGCAGGGGTCGAGGACGTGACGCCGGTGCTGCTGTTGCATGGGTTCTGCGTGTCGCGACATTTCTGGGATAAGCGGCTTCGCAGCCGACCCGCCGACGCCGCACTGGACAGGGCCGCGCCATCACTGGCGCGGCCCATGATAGATCCCTATTCCGCAGAGAACCCGAGTTTGAGCTGCAGGCGGATGCCGCCCAGTGTGTTGCCGGCGCCGTCGCAGACCACTACGGCGTGGTGGTCGCCGTTGTCGAGCAGCTGCCGTGCCCGATAGAGCGCCTCCTGCTCGGTTCGGAAGGTTTCCGTCCTGACGGCGTCGTCGTTGCGCCATCTCTTGACCGAGACTGGCGCTCCGTCGTCATAGGAGATCCGGTAGCTCATGGGTCATCCCCTTCCCTTGGAGCCAATTTCCACACAATGCGTGCCAGAAAGCCGAGCTTGCGGACGCTTTCAACATGCGCTGAGAGTTGAACGAACCCGCGGGCTTCGACCCTCGAACGAGCTTGGTGCCACGGGTGCGAGCTGCGACGTGCAGCGGCGCTCGAGCGCTGAGCCGCAAGTGCCATCCCTCCTCTCAGGTGTCGCTCTTAGGTGCTCGTTCAATTTAAGCACTTGAGCCCTGTTTTAGGGCGTCAATATGACCTGATAGAATCATCGAGTAACCCAACCAAGGCATATTATTAATGACAGTTTTCTTATAGCTTAGCATCTCTCCATCAAATTTGATGCGGTCTCTTTGGGTAAGGGGCGAGCTTCGGCATGCCTCGCCGCCCAATGGATCCCTGGCGACGTCTCAATTGTGTCAAAGCGATTGTCCGATGGCCGCGGATCTCTATCGGCACATCTGCTGCGCGGGTCTGATCCTGCTGACCGCGACCGCCTCGGCGCGTGCCGACGATCCCAGTTTCGGGATCGCGATCCGCGGCGGCCAGTTCGTACCGAGCGAGGTCGAGGTGACGGCCGGCGTCGAGGTCAGGCGGCGGGTCAGGCGTTCCGCTCGCGCAGATATGCGGGCGCGGCTGCGCTGCCAGTCGCGGTTCTTCTCGCTCTCGCGCTTGTCGGCCTTGCGCTTGCCGCGGGCCAGCCCGAGCGCGATCTTGGCCCGGCCGCGCTCGTTGAAGTAGATCGAGAGCGGCACCACCGTGACCCCCTCGCGGCGGATCGCGCCGAGCAGCCGATTCACCTCCTTGCGGTGCAAGAGCAACTTTCGCGGCCGGCGCGGCTCATGGTTGAAATGCGCTGAGGCGGCGTATTCCGGGATGTTGGCGTTGACCAGGAACAGCTCGCCGCCGCTCTCGTCGGCATAGGCCTCGACGATGCTCGCCTGGCCCTTGCGCAGCACCTTGACCTCGGTGCCGTGCAGCACCAGCCCGGCCTCGATCGTGTCCTCGATCAGATAGTCGTGGCGCGCGCGGCGGTTTTGCGCGACGTAGCGGTCGGTCGCCCTCATCGCGCGCCCTGCTCGGAACCTCTCAGTTGAGGATGCCGGCGCTGCGCATCGCCCGCGCCACCCGCTCCTGCGTCTCCGGCATGATCGGGCATAAGGGCTGGCGCACCGTCGCCTCGCACTTGCCGAGCAGCGAGGCGGCGTATTTGACCGGCGCTGGGCTCGTTTCAGCGAACAGCGCGTCGTGCAGCGGAATCAGCCGCTCGTTGATCCGGCGCACCGTCGCGACCTCGCCCTTCTGCCAGGCCTCGTGCATTTCGGCGAGAAGCCGCGGGGCGACATTCGCGGTTACCGAAATGCAGCCGTCGCCGCCCTGCACGAGATAGGCGACGGCGGTCGCGTCCTCGCCCGACATCATCGAAAAGTCGCCGCCGATCTCGACCCGCATACGCAACGGCCGGGCGAGGTCGTTGGTCGCGTCCTTGACGCCGACGATATTCGGCAATTTGGCGAGCCGGGCCATCGTCGCGTTCGACATGTCGACCGAGGAGCGGCCCGGGATGTTGTAGATCACGATCGGCAGGTCGACTGCGTCGTGCACCGCCTTGAAATGCTGGTAGAGGCCTTCCTGCGTCGGCTTGTTGTAATAAGGGCAGACGACGAGTGCCGCGGTCGCGCCTGCCAACTTGGCCATGCGCGTCAGCTCGATCGTATGCGCGGTCGAGTTTGTGCCGGTGCCGGCGACGACCGGCACCTTGCCGTTCGCGACCTCGGCGCAGAGTGCGATGACCCGCTCCTGCTCGTCATGGCTTAGAGTGGGCGCCTCGCCGGTGGTTCCGGTCGGAACGAAGCCGTGGGTGCCCTGCTCGACCTGCCAGGCGACAAATTGCTGAAACGCACCCTCGTCGATCCCCCCGTTGCGGAAGGGCGTGATCAATGCGACGAACGATCCCTTGAACATCGTGTCCTCCCAGATTCGGAGCCCGGAGCGCACGATAGCCGGCGCTGGCGCTCGCTTCAACAGCGTCGGCATACAGGCGTGGCCCGACTTGCCCGAGCCGGCAAAAGCCCGTAAGGGATCTTTGCCTCATCTTTGCCTCAGCACAGGAACAACCGCCTTGCTCCCGGTTCTCCGCATACTTCTTTCTGTCGCGTTGATCGCCGGTGCGGCCGGCTCAGCGCAGGCGCAATCGTTGTCCGAGGCCGAATTGCAAGCGATGCGGGCGGCGCTCTCCGCCGCGACCGCTGGCGACCGAGGCCGCGCCGATGCAGATGCGGCCCCGATCCGCGACCCGTTGGCGCTCAAGATCCTGCGCTGGTGCGAGTTTTCCCGCCCCGGCTCGGCCGGCCGCTTTGCCGATATCGCCGCATTCATCGAGAAGAACCCGGATTGGCCACGCCAGAAGGCGCTGCGAATGCATGCGGAGGAGGCGTTGGCCGGCGAGACCGACGCGGTCGCCGCCGATTGGCTGAAGCGCTATCCGCCGGTCGGCGCCGAAGGAAGGGTCCGCGCCGCAGAATTGACGCTGAATGCGGGCGACGCCGCGGGCGGTACGGCGGCGCTACGCGCTGCTTGGGTCGAGGCCGATTTTACGGGGGTCGACGAGAAAAACTTTCTCGCCCGCCATGGCGCGGCACTCACCTCCGAGGACGACGACAGGCGGCTCGACCGACTGCTTTGGGACGGCAAGACCGAAGCGGCGCATCGGATGCTGCCGCTTGTGTCTCTCGAATACCGGGCATTGGCTGAGGCGCGCCTCGCCCTGGCGGCCCAGGCGCCCAATGCCGAAGCCTTGGTCACCCGCGTCCCGGCCCGGCTGCAATCCGATCCGGGCCTCCTCTACGAGCGCCTGCGCTGGCGGCGTAAGAAGGACATGATCGACGGTGCGGTCGAGATCCTGCTGGCCCAGCCCGGCGATCTCGTCCGGCCGACCGCGTGGGCGGCCGAGCGCCAGATCGTCGCCCGCAAGATCCTCGCCACCGGCAATGCCGATCTCGCCTATCGCCTGACCCAGCAGCACGGCCTGATCGAAGGCAACGCGTATTCGGACGCCGAGTTCCTGCTGGGTTACATCGCACTGCGCTACAAGAAAGACCCCGCCCTCGCTTTTGACCATTTCGCGCACATCCTGACCCGTGTCGCGACACCCTATGCCAAGGCGCGGGCCGGGTATTGGGGCGGGCGTGCGGCCGAGGCCCAGTCGAAATCCGAGCTCGCGGCGAAATGGTACGCTGCGGGCGCCGAGCACATGGTCACCTTCTACGGTCAGCTCGCCGCCCATCAGCTCGGCAACGACGCCCCGCCTCGCCCTGTTCCCGAGCCCAAACCCGATACGGCCGAGCGCGCCGGCTTCGACGGCGACGAACTGGTTCGCGCCGCGCGGCTCCTCTTCGCGGTCGGCGACCGCGACCGCAGCAAGGTCTTCCTGCTGCACATGGCGGACCAAGCCAAGACCCCGACGCGCTTTGCCATGCTGGCCGACCTCGCCGAAAAGAATGGCCGCATCGACCTCGGGATCGCGGTCGCCAAGCGCGCCATTGCCGCCGGGACGCCGCTGATGATCCATGGCTATCCGATCACCGCGCTGCCCGGCGGCGGCAACACCGAGCCCGCTCTGGTCTTTGCCATCATCCGGCAGGAGAGTGCCTTCGAGCCCGATGCGGTCAGCCCCGCCGGGGCGCGCGGGCTGATGCAATTGATGCCGGGAACGGCGAGCGGGGTCGCCGGCAAGAACCAGCTGCAGCCTTATTCGGTGCAGCGGCTGACCGCCGATGGCGTCTACAATATTCTGCTCGGACGCACCTATTTCGAAACGCTGGTGGGGGATTTCGGTGGATCCTACCCGCTTGCGATCGCCGCCTACAATGCCGGCCCCGGCCGGGTTCGGCAGTGGCTGCGCGAGTACGGCGACCCTCGCGCCGGCAATGTCGACATGGTCGACTGGATCGAGAACATCCCGATCGGCGAGACCCGCACCTACGTCCAGCGCGTGCTCGAAAACCTGCAGATCTATCGCGGGCAGTCCGGGCGCAATTCCAGCAACTCGCTGGTCAGCGACCTCTCCCGCTGAGGAACCGCCGATCGGTTTCTTGCAGAAGGCGGGTTCGAGCGGGTGTGCAAAACACGGCTAAGTTCGGCACCGTCGCCGCACCCAATTAATTGCTCGCCAGAGCACCTGGGTCGCGCCTTCACATCGTCGGGAGGCTGGCACCGGAAGGTGCTGCCCTCCTGACGGACCCGAGGGCGAGCGCGCCACAGCCACGGCGAACGCTTCTTCTTTCGAAGCTGCGGCATTTATTTGCGGGCACATTGACATGTAAGAATGGCCGATGCTTCCCTCATAACCGGTAACTATGGGGTCAATCCTAACATTACATTTACCGGGAAGCGGGGATTCGCCGCCGCGATCAACAACGCCCAACCCGAGCTCGAAGGGTTTAGGGACCTGATCCGTGAGCCCCGGCGGCGGCAATAAAAGGCGAGTGCCTTTCCTCGTTCGCTGGTATACTCTCTGTAAGGCTGACGTAAGGAGCCGCCAGGTCCGCTGGCGCTCTCCACCGACCAACGGAAGAGGATCAAAATGAGTAGGACGCGGTTAACGCGACGCACGGTGCTCCAGGCTGGAGCAGTAGCGACCGCTGCCCTTTCCGCCCCTTTTGTCCGCGGCGCCCATGCCGCCGGCAAGCTTTCCTTCGGCGTGTGGGACCATTGGGTTCCGGGCGCGGCCGAGACGCTGAAAAAGATCTGCGGCGAATGGGCGGAAAAGGAAAAAGTAGACATTACCGTCGACCTGATCACCTCCAACGGCGACAAGGACCTTCTGACCTTGATGGCGGAAGGGCAGGCGAACGCGGGGCACGACATCATGGGCCTGCGAACGTGGTACGTGTCGTCGCAGGCCGAGAAGTTTGTTCCGGTCGACGATATCGTCGAGCCGCTGCTGCAAAAATACGGAAAAATTGCCAAATCCGCGGAGTATTGCGCCAAGATCCAGGGCCATTGGCTGGCGGTGCCGACCAGCTACGGCAGCGGCGCCTTGCCGCCTTGTGCACGTATCGACATGTTCAAGGAGTATGTCGGTCTCGATTTGCAGAAGATGTATCCGCTCGGACCGGCCGACAAGGCGCTGACCGACGCTTGGACCTGGGATAATCTGGTGACCGCGGCCGAAAAATGCGCCAAGGCGGGGCATCCTTTCGGCGTCGGCCTCAGCACCTGCACCGACGCGATCAACATGGCGGGCGCGGTGTTCGCGAGCTACGGCGCCGTGCTCGTCGATGCGGAGGGGAGCATCACGGTCAAGTCGGACGCCACCCGGCAGGCGCTCGAGTGGTTCAAGCGGTTGTCGAAATCCCTCCCCGATAGCGTCTATGCCTATGACAACGCTTCGAACAACAAGGCGCTGGTTTCCGGCCAAGCCGCCTTGATCTTCAACCCACCCTCCGCCTATGCGGTTTGCAGACGCGATCAGCCGAAGATCGCCGAGCAATTGTGGACTTTCCATTCGCCCAAGGGACCCAAGGGCAAATTCGATCCGGCCGGTTATTATTACTGGGGAATCTGGAAATTCTCCAAGAACATCCCGGCGGCAAAAAGCTTGCTGGCTTATCTGACCACACGCGAGATTCAGGACAAGCTGGTGACTGCCAGCGTCGGCTTCGACATCCCGCCTTTCGACAGCTTCATGGATTTCAAGATCTGGGAAGAGGTGGAGCCGCCCAAGGGCACCGTCTACAACTATCCGCCGCGAGATGAGGCGATCCCTAATCTCGTTGGTTACCCGGCGCCGTTGAAGATCGGTACCCAGATGTGGGCGCAGGCGACGCTGATGAAGATGATCTCCCAACACACGCAGTCCGGCAAATCCGTCGACGACGCGATGAGTTGGGCAGAGTCGGAGATCGAAGGCTTCATGCGATCGTAGCAGCGCGCGGAAAAGGTCAGCGGTCATTCCGGGACGGCCCTCGGAGCCGGGCCCGGAATCGATGAACGCCGGCCAAGCCGATGATATTTCGGAGCCGGTGTTCATGGTTTCCGGGCTCGCGGACGTGCCCCGCGCCCCGGAATGACGATCATCCCGCGTTTTTCCGCATCCTGCTGGACGCTCCCGGCGGGCGCTACGCGCCCGCGCCGCATTTCCTTCGTACGAAAGAAGACCCTTCCGAGTATAAGATGAGGCGCGACGTCGTCTCCTGCGACCGGAGACGGCGGCGCGCGTGAACAGAACAACCTCCGGGAAGCCGGTTCGACCACGGGAGGGAACGATGGCGACGACGATGTTGACGCGCCGCACGATGCTAAAATCCGCGGCGCTGGCCGCGACGACGGCGGCGCCGTTCGTGCGCGGTGCTTATGCGGCGGGCAAGCTGTCCTGCGGATTCTGGGACCATTGGGTGCCGGGCGCCAACGAGCCGCTCAGGAAATTGTGCCAAGAGTGGGCGGACAAGGAAAAGGTCGATCTCAGCCTCGACTTCATTACGAGCCAGGGCGACAAGCTGGCGCTCACCGCGACCGCCGAGGCGCAGGCGCGGGCCGGGCACGACCTGCTGCAGATGTCGGACTGGTACCCGGCTGCCCAGGCCGACAGCCTCGAGCCGGTCGACGAGCTGGTGACGGCGCTGATCGGGGAGCACGGCAAGGTGCTGCTCGGCTCCGAATATATCGGCAGACAGAAGGGCCGCTGGGTCGCGGTGCCGACCGGCCTGCAGACGACGGGCCAGACCCCGTGCGCCCGGATCGATTACTTCAAGGAATTCGTCGGGCTCGACCCGACTCGAATGTACCCGGCGGGGGCGCCGCCCGACCCGGCGCTCGCCGCCGCCTGGACCTGGGACGGGTTTCTGACGGCGGCCGAGAAATGCAACAAGGCTGGCCACGCCTTCGGCATGCCGCTCAGCACCTGGAGCAACTCGGTCAACTGGGTGAGCGCGGTATTCGCCGGCCACGGCGCGCAGCTGGTCGACGAGGAAGGCAACATCACGGTCAAATCGGATGCCGTTAAAGAAGTCCTGGCGTGGTTCCAGAAGATCGTCCCGTCGCTGCCGGACAGCGTCTTTTCGTGGGACAATGCGGCGAACAACAAATGGCTGGTCTCGGGCAAGGGCGCGCTGATCATGAACCCGCCGGGCGCCTGGGCGGTCGCCGTGCGCGACGCACCCAAGGTGGCCGAAGAGCTGTGGACCTTTCATTCGCCCAAAGGCCCGAAGGGCCGCTTCGACCCGTGCAATTTCGGCTTCTGGGGGATCTGGAGCTTCTCTCCCAACAAATCGGCCGCGAAGAGCTTGATCTCCTTTCTATCCACCCGCTCCTCGGTCGAGAAGCTGGTCGCTGGCAGCCGCGGCGTCGACATCCCGCCCTATGAGAAATTGCGCGACTTCAAGACCTGGGAGGAGGAGCAGCCGCCCAAGGGCACGCTCTACAACTACCCGCCGCGCGGTGACGTGGAGGCCCTTCTCGCCGGTTATCCGGCGCCGGTCGGCATCGGCTCGCAGATGACCACCCAGGGCACGATCTGTAAAATGGTCGCCAAATGCACGCAGCAGGGCAAATCGATAGCCGAGGCGATCGATTTCGCCCAATCGGAGCTCGAGGGCTTCCGGCGGAGCTGAACGCCCGCCCGCAGGGCGCCATCATTTGTTGCAGTCGCCGGCGCGGATGACGCACTCGCCGGCCTTGTCGGCCTGACAGCTTTTGAGGGCGGCGAGCCGGGCCGCGTCGAGACCGTCGCGCACGGCGGCGCCGATATGCTTGCTGTCGGCAGTCGCCGCCAGCGCCCCGCACCGTGCCGCACCGATCTTGGCAACCACCTTGCAGCCACCGGCGCCGCACTCGCTGACCGCCACCTCGATCGCGCGCTTCGGGGTCGGCTGGTTCCAGCTCACGCCCCATTTGCCGGTGCCCTTGTCCCAGGCGATCGCGCCGTAGCCGGCGAAGGCCGGGAACGACGCCAGCAAAACCGCCAGCATGGCGGCGGCAGCCCAGCTCGAACGACGCATCGAAATTGTGCTCCTCCGCATGAGGTCTACCCGGCCGGCGCGAGGTCGATCGCGATATTGCCAAATCGGTCGAGGCTCGCTTCTGCGCCGGGCGGCACGACGCAGGTCGAATCGTACTCCTCGACGATGCACGGCCCCCGGCGCGGCTCGCGCAGGTCGACGCGGTTGACGACATCGGTATCGCGCCAGCCCTGCTCCAGCCCGAAATAGGCGCGCCTGACCGGCTGGGCGATGACCACCCCCCGCGGCAGCCCGGCATTGGCGGCGAGCGATGCGCGCGGCTGATCGGGGACGCCGCGCCCGACCACCCGCAAGGTCACCAGCTCGACCGGCTCCTCGACGCCGGCGCGGTGCCCGTAGGTCTTCTCGTGCTCGACGCCAAAGGCTTCCTCGATCGCGGCGAGCATCCCCCGGTCGACAATCCCCGCCGGCACCGGCACTTCCAGCTCGAAGGATTGCCCCTGATAATGCAGGGCGGCGCTGCGGATGATCTCGATCCTGTCGCCGGCAAAGCCGTCTTTCCCGAGCCGCGCCCGCGCGTCGGCTTCGAGCTCGCCGAGGATCGCACCGACCTCGTCCGGGTCGAGCGCCGCCAGCAGCGCCTTGCGCGTCCGGCTAAAATGATAAGCGACGTCCGAATAGAGGAGGCCATAGGACGAGAAAACGCCGGCCGAGGGCGGCACCAGCACCCGGCGGATCATCAATGCCTCGGCCATCGCCGCCGCAAAGAGCGGCCCGTTGCCGCCGAAGGCGACCAGCACGTATTCGCGCGGGTCGCGGCCACGCTCGCTCGACACCGCCTTGATCGCCCGGATCATGTTCGAGGCGGCGATCAGATAGGCGCCGCGCGCAGCTGCTTCGAGGCTCATGCCGAGCGGCCCCGCGACCCGCTCGGCCAGCACGGCGCGCGCCTTCTCCGCGTCGAGCTTGACCGTGCCCCCGACCAGATGATCGGGGTTCAAATAGCCGAGGACGACATTGGCGTCGGTCAGGGTCGGCTCGGTGCCGCCGATACCGTAGCAGACCGGCCCCGGTGACGCGCCGGCGCTCCGCGGCCCGATCTGCAAGGCGCCGCCCGCGTCGATCCAGATGATCGAGCCGCCGCCGGCGCCGACCTCGGCCAGATCGATTGCCGGCACCTTCAAGATGTAGCCGGCTCCCGATAAGAGCCGCGAGCCGATCATCACGCCGCCGCCGACCGAATACTCGATCGCGCGCGTCACCTCGCCGTTCTCGATGATCGAAGCCTTTGCCGTCGTCCCGCCCATGTCGAACGAGATCGCCTTCTCGACGCCGATCTGCCGGGCCAGCGCCTGGACGCCGACGACCCCCGCGGCGGGGCCAGATTCGATGATGTTCATCGGGGTGAGCGCCGCGGCTTCCGCTGTCGTCAGCCCGCCATTCGATTGCATCAGCAGGAGCGGGGCGCCGACCCCGATGCGGCCGAGCTCGGCGGTCAGGCTCGACAGGTACTTTTCGACGATCGGGCGCACATAGGCGTTGATGACGGTGGTCGAGGTCCGCTCGTATTCCTTGATCTCCGGCAACACCTCGGAGCTGATGCAGAGCGTCGTCGCCGGCGCCATCCGCGCCGCCACACGCTTGACGATCTGCTCATGCGCCGGGTTGAGATAGGAGTGGATCAGGCAGACGGCGATCGCCTCGACCTGCTGATCGAGAAGCTTCCGGATCGCGCGCTCGACATCCGCCTCGTCGAGCGGCCGCTCGATTTTGCCCTTGGCATCGATGCGCTCGTCGACCTCGACGCGCAGATGGCGCTCGACCAGGGGCGGCGGCTTGGTCCACGACAGATCGTATAGCCGCGGCATCCGCAAGGTGCGGATTTCGAGCACATCGCGAAAGCCGCGGGTCGTGATCAGCCCGGTGCGCGCCCCCTTCAGCTCGAGAATCGCGTTGGACGCGACCGTGGTGCCGTGCAGCAATTCGGCGACGCCACCCGTCTCGGCGCCGATCTCGGCAAGCAGCGCCGACAACCCATCGACGATCGCGCGGGCGTAATCGTCGACGCTCGATGAGACCTTCTTCGTGTAGCGCGCACCGTCGTCGCCGAGCAGCACGATGTCGGTGAAGGTGCCGCCGATATCGACCCCGGCGCGGAAACGGGTCATCCAGTAAAGACCCGTCGCTCGCCGCCCTCGCCCGCCTTGCTGCGCTCGGGCGGGTGGGCGAGGGCAGCCTCTGCCATCCCTATTCCGCCGCCATCGCGATCCCCGGCGACGGCTCCCAGCTGATCGCCGGGGTTTGCGGCCAGTTACGTTCGCACCCGAGCCGTTGGCGCGAGGCCCGGGTCGCTGCCTCGTCAACCGCGAGCGGCGCTCCCGACAGGACCACGCCGTAATCCTCGCGCGCCGCGGCCACCGACACCAATTCGTTCCGCACGTCGCGCAGCACCATCGCCGGGTCGCGCTCCAGCGGGTCGCCCCAGCCGCCGGCGCCGGCCACCTCGTGCCGGAACACGTCGCCGCGGCGGATCGTCATCGTCAGCTTCGAGGGCAGCGGGCGGTTCTCCGTATCCGGGTTCAGGTAGTTCATCGACGGCTTGCCGGGGCTGCCGCCATAGAGCCCGTAAGGGCGAAAATCGCGCCGGTCGGAGCGCACCTGCAGGATGCCCTCCTCGGCCAGAAAGCGGTAATCCCGCCGGAACGGCGCGCCGCCGCGGAACCTGCCCGGCCCCATCGCGTCGGGGATGAACTCGTAGGCGGTGATCTGCAGCGGCTGCTCGGTCTCGGTCACCTCGATCGATTGCGAGGCCATGTTGGCATAAATGTTGGAGTTGCCGTCGAGGCCGTCGGCATAGGGCCGCCCGCCCCAAGCGCAGCAGGTGAAGTCGACATAGATGAAGGGCCGCCGCTCGCCATCCCAGCCGCCGATCGAGATGCCGGTGTTGCCGCCGTCGGAAGAGGCGAAGACCCGATCGGGCAGCATCTGCGCCAGCGCGCCGAACATGCAGTCGACCATGCGAAAGCCTGTCAGGCCGCGCGCGGCGCAGGCCGCCGGCAGGACGCCGTTGGCGATGGTGCCCGGTGGTGCCGTAACCTCGATCGCGCGGAAGACGCCGTCATTGTTCGGGATATCGGCCGGCAATATCGAGCGGATCGCGCAATAGCTCGCCGATTTTGTGAAGGACAGGGTGTTGTTGATGGCCCCCTTGACCTGTGGCGAGGATCCCGCCCAGTCGACCAGAATGTGGTCGCCGGATTTGGTGATCGTCACCTTCAGCGGGATCGGCCGTCCGACATCGATGCCGTCGTCGTCGATGTGGTCGAGAAAGCTGAAACCCCGTCCGGCAAATCGCGGATCGCAGCGCGCGTCATCCGCTCCGAGTAGTCGATCAGCTCGGTCATGTAATGCCCGACGTCGGCGGTGCCGTAATGCCGGGCCAGCTCGATCAGCGAGCGCTCGGCGATATGGCAGGCGGCGAGCTGGGCGCGCAGATCGCCGAACACCTTGACCGGCACCCGCACATTGCGCTCGATCAGCGCGTAAAGCGTGTCGTTGCGCACGCCGCGGTCGAACAGCTTCAAGGGCGGGATGCGAAGCCCTTCCTGGTAGATCTCGGTCGAATCGGACGCGTTCGATCCCGGCACCCGGCCGCCGACATCGGTGTGATGGCAAACGGTCGCGGCATAGGCGAGCAGCGCGCCATCGCAAAAGATCGGCTTGAACACGAAGATATCCGGCAAATGCATGCCGCCCTGGAACGGGTCGTTCAGGATGAAGAAATCGCCGTCGTCGATGTTCCCTGCGAACGCCTCCCTGACCGCCGCCATCGCCGTCGGCATCGAGCCGAGATGCCCCGGCAGGGTCAGCCCCTGCGCCGCCAGGTTTCCCGACCCGTCGAAGATCGCGGTCGAGTAGTCCATGTTGTCCTTCAACACGCCCGAATACGTCGTGCGGAAGATCGTCAGCGCCATCTCGTCGGCGATCGAGAAGAGCGAATTTTTGAACAGCTCGAACTCGATGGGATCGCTGATCATCGCCGGCACCCTTCGCATCGATTGGCTGCGGAGAAGGCAATAGCACGGCTCGTCCCCGCCGTTCCACAGGAGACGACGGCATCCTTGGGTTGACCGGAATTTTGCCCGTTGTTGCTTCTGCAGTAGATCAGCAGCAAATGCTCTCTCTCAGGTTGAAACGGGGCCCCGGCAGGCGTTGTTCAAGGGTCAGCGTGGCACGCGAGCACGGCGATTTTATGATTGAAACCGGACCGGTAGGGCCCGAAGGCGCTGGGACGGCTCTCTCATTCGGCGCCGGCGAGATCGAAGAGCCGGTGGATCCGCTCCGAGAACCACGCGCTCACCCGGTTGGCCGGCACCGTGCGGTTGAGTTCGGCCGAGGCGATCAGGCGGCCCGCCGCCTGCCGCCGGGCCAGCGCACGGCACAGCTCGTGGGCGACTTCCGGCCGCGCCTCCAGGATCGGCGCCAGATCGGCCTTGGTCACCTCGTAAACTGTCGACGGCATCAGCGCGGTAATCCTTCCCTCGGCCGCGGCGCCGGTCAAAAGCCCGATCTCGCCAAAATGGTCGCCCGGCCCCAGCCGCATCAGTTCGATGTCGCCCTCTGTGGTGTCATGGGTCAGCGACAATACCCCGTTGCCGACGATGAACAGCGATTGCAGCGTCGTCCCGGGCTCGACCAGCACGTCGTCGCGGTCGTAGGATTTCTGCTCCACCTTGTCGGCGATCGCCTTGCGCTCGGCCGGCGTCAAGGTCGAGAAGATCGCGACCAGCTCCATCAGCCTTTCCGGCGCTGTCGCCGCCGCTGGCGACCCCTTTTCTGGCACGGGCTGATAGGGCTGGTTCAATGGCGAGGCAAGGCCGATGCCGCTCGCGGCCAGGTGCCGGTAGATCAGATCGAACAGCTCGTTCTGCGCCCGGCTGGCCTGGGCCAGCTCTTCGACAAAGAACGACACATCGAACTCGATTGAGGCTGCATTGATCGATTTGACGACAATCGTCGGGGCGGGTGCGTCAAGGATCAGCGCACAATTCAGCACGGCATGGCCCAGCGTCTCCGCTCCGGCCGCGGGTGGGGTCCCGGCGGCGAGCTGCACGGTGACGGTCATGCCGTGAATGCCGGAGGGTGAGCTGGCATTGACGATCTTCGACTTGGCGATGGTGCTGTTCGGCACGATCGCCAGATCGCGCCGCGCCGTCAGCACGTGGGTCGCGCGCCAGTTCATCTCGATGACGCGACCGTCGGTGCCGCCGTCGAGATTGATCCAGTCGCCCGGTCGAAAGGGCCGGCTGAAATTGAGCACGATGCCCGAGAATACGTCGCTCAGCGTGCTCTGCAGCGCCAGGCCCAGGATGATCGCGATGGCGCCCGAGGTCGCGAGCAGGCCCTGCACCGGGAGGTCGAAGACATAGGCGATGACGGCAAAGACCGCAGCCAGATAGATGACCCCGGCGAGCAGGTCCTGGACCAGTTTTGCCTCGCGCGGCCGATGCTCGGTGATGACGAAGGCGCGCAGGACGGCGACCAGGAACCAGGCCGCCCACAGCCACCAGGCGATCTTCAAGACGCCGTGCGCCGCGTCGCGGAGCGGCATGCCGGTCGGTGCGAGCTTTTGGTAGGGGACCACGCCGGCGCGGAGCAGCGCCCCGGTGAGGACCACCAGAAAGACCACCCGCACGATCGCCCGTCCGAGCGGGTGATGCCGAAACAGGAAATGCGACAGGAGCCCGCCAATGGCGAACAAGCCAAGGGCGAGAACGAGCGGGTCGCCGGCAGCGGCACCGATTTCGGCTGGCATGGTCGGTCAGGTCTCTCGTGATCGATGGCTCATCCGCGGGAAGATTAAGCCCGCGCGACGCTCGAAGCGATCTTCGCCGTGGTCGGCGCCGAGCCTTGCGATCCCAATGGTTGCGCCGGCGCCGGCCCGGCGCGAGATTGGCCGGGGTCGTTCGTCGGCCGGAGGAGAAAGATCATGAGAGCGTCGATCCGGCTCTGCCTGATGCTGATCGTGCTCGGATTTGGCGGAACGGCGGTCGCAGGCTACCCCGACCGGCCGATCCGCATCGTCGTCCCGTTTCCGGCGGACGGCCCGGTCGATGTCGTGGCGCGCATCGTCGCCCCGAAGCTCGCCGAGCGACTCGGCCAAAAGGTCGTCGTCGACAATGTCGGCGGCCAGGACGGCATCACCGGCACCGGCATGGTGGCCAAGGCGGAGCCGGACGGCTACACGCTCTTGATCGCGCCCAGCACGCTGGCGATGCACCCCGGCACCTACGCCAAGCTGCCCTACGACACCGAAAAGGCGTTCGCCCCGATCTCGCTCTTGGTGGCGGCGCAATATGTGCTGGTGGTCAGCCCGGCCCTCCCGGTCGAGTTCGTCGAGGAGCTGATCGAATACGCCAAGGATCATCCAGGCAAGTTGCGCTATGCGGCGGGCGGCATCGGCGGCCCGAGCCAGCTCGCCTTCGAATTGTTCAAGATCACCACCGGCACCGACATCGTCGGGGTTCCCTTTGCCGGCGGCGCGCCGGCGCTCGACGCGGTCGCCGCGAACCAGGTGGAGATGATGCTGGCGCCGCTGATCAGCGCGATCCCGATGATCCAGAACGGCAAGCTGCGCGGGCTCGCGGTCACCGGCGGGCATCGCGCCCCCGCGGCGCCCGAGCTGCCGACGATTGCCGACACCCTTCCGGGCTTTACCGCGGTCGCATGGTACGGGGCGTTGGCCCCGGCCGGCACCCCGCAGGCGATCATCAAGCGCCTCAGCGCCGAATTCGACCGCATCGTTCATGCGCCCGAGGTGGCAGCGCGGTTTGCCGCGATCGGCGGCGAACCGGTCGGCGGCTCGCCAGCGATCCTCGCCTCGCTGATCCATGAGGAGATCCCCAAATGGATCCGCGTCGCCAAGGAGGCCGGCGTCCACGTCGAGTAAACGCCGGCGGTCTTGGCCCAGCGTTAAATCAGCCGGAAGCGGCGTCGTTGTCCGCTTTGATCCGGCTCGCTATATCGAAGGTCGAACAACCGGTGATCGGTGATCGAGATGAAGGCGCGCGTCCATGTCACCTTGAAGCCCGGGGTGCTCGACCCGCAGGGGAAGGCGATCGGCAACGCGCTGGCCGGGCTCGGCTTTGCCGGGGTCGGCGAGGTGCGCCAGGGCAAATTGATCGAGCTCGATCTCGTCGAGACCGATGCGGCCCGCGCGCGCGACCAGGTCGCGGCGATGTGCAAGGCGCTGCTCGCCAATCCGGTGATCGAGGATTACGCGATCGAGCTCGGCTGAGGGTCGGATGAGAACGGCGATCGTCATCTTTCCGGGCTCGAACCGCGAGCGCGATGTCTCGATGGCGCTGACGCGCGCGACCGGGCATGAGCCGATCCGGGTGTGGCACCGCGAGACGAGCCTGCCCGAGGCCGACCTGATTGTCCTCCCCGGCGGCTTTGCCTATGGCGACTACCTGCGCTGCGGGGCGATGGCGGCGCATTCGCCGATCATGCGCGAAATCCGCGGCCGGGCTGACAGGGGCACGCCGGTGCTCGGCATCTGCAACGGCTTTCAGATCCTGACTGAGGCCGGGATGCTGCCGGGCACGTTGTTGCCGAACCGCTCCTTGCGCTTCACCTGCCGCGAGGTGCATCTGCGCGTCGAGAACAATCAGACGATCTTCACCTGCGGTTACGAGGCGGGGCAGACGATCCGAATCCCGGTCGCCCACCACGACGGCAATTATACCGCCGACCCGGAGACGCTCGACCGGCTCGATGGCGAGGGGCTCGTCGCCTTCCGCTATTGCGGCTCGGACGGGACGCTCTCCGATCAGGACAATTTCAATGGCGCGGCGCGCGCCATCGCAGGCATCTTCAACAACGTCCGCACCGTGCTGGGGCTGATGCCGCATCCGGAAAATGCTACCGATCCGCTCCTCGGCGGCACCGACGGCTGCGCGTTCTTTGATGGGATCGTGAGCGCGTTGCAATGAGTCCTGTAATCAAGAACGCGATACACAATCCCTCTCCCCCCGAATTCAGGGGGAGAGGGCAGGGTGAGGGGGGTGGCCGCCGCATCCTCCGAGCCCATCCCAGGTCATCCGCGATCGTCGAAATCTTCGCATTCGGCCCGGCCCCCCTCACCCCGACCCTCTTCCCCCGGCCGGCGGGGGGAGAGGGGGATTTCGTGTAACGCCGCGCGCCCATGCGCACTGGCAGCAACGTCACCGCGGCTTTGGCCGTCGAGCATGGGCTGACCGAAGCCGAGTTCGAGCGCGCGATCGCGATCCTCGGGCGTGCGCCGAACATGACCGAGCTCGGCATTTTCGCGGCGATGTGGAGCGAGCACTGCTCGTACAAATCGTCGAAAATCTGGCTCAAGACCCTGCCGACGATGGGGCCGCGGGTGATCTGCGGGCCGGGCGAGAATGCCGGCGTTGTCGACATCGGCGACGGCGAGGCGGTCGTGTTCAAGATCGAGAGCCACAACCACCCCTCGTTTATCGAGCCGTACCAAGGGGCGGCGACCGGGGTCGGCGGCATATTGCGCGACGTCTTTACGATGGGCGCGCGGCCGGTGGCGCTGTTGAATTCGCTGCGGTTCGGCAGCCCGGACCATCCGAAGACCCGCCATCTCGTAGCGGGCGTCGTCGCCGGCATCGGCGGTTACGGCAATTGCGTCGGCGTGCCGACGGTCGGCGGCGAATGTGAATTTCATCCAGCCTATGACGGCAACATCCTGGTCAACGCGATGTGCGTCGGGCTCGCCCGCGCCGACCGGATCTTTTATTCGGCCGCGGCCGGACCGGGGAACGCAGTCGTTTATGTCGGCGCCAAGACCGGGCGCGACGGCATCCAAGGTGCGACGATGGCCTCGGCCGAGTTCGGCGGCGGCGCCCCAGGGGATCTTCGCGAGATGCGGCCGACGGTGCAGGTCGGCGACCCGTTCACCGAGAAATTGCTGATCGAGGCTTGCCTCGAATTGATGCAGGGCGACGCGATCGTCGCGATCCAGGACATGGGAGCGGCGGGCCTGACCTCGTCCGCGGTCGAGATGGCTGGGAAGGGCGGGCTCGGCATCGCGCTCGATCTCGACCGCGTGCCGGTGCGCGAGCACGGCATGACCCCTTTCGAGATCATGCTGAGCGAAAGCCAGGAGCGGATGCTGATGATCCTGCGTCCCGGCAGCGAGGCCGAGGCGCGCCGCGTCTTCGAGAAATGGGAGCTCGACTTCGCCGTGATCGGCCGGTTGACCGAGACCGGGCGGCTCGAGTTGCGGATGCATGGCGAGACCGCCGCCGACATCCCGGTCGGGCCGCTGGTGACCGCCGCACCGGTCTATGAGCGCCCTTGGCGGCGTCCCGACCCCGAGCCCGAAATCGATCCCGCGTCGTTGCCCGACCGCGACCCTCTCGAATGCCTGAAACGGCTCGTCGCCGCCCCCGCTCTCGCGTCTAAGCGCTGGATCTGGGAGCAGTACGACCATCTGGTTATGGGCAACACAGTCAAGCGGCCGGGCGGAGACGCCGCGGTGGTCCGGGTCTCGGCGAGCGGCAAGGCGCTGGCGCTGGCGACCGACTGCACGCCGCGCTATTGCCGGGCCGATCCGGTCCGCGGCGGGGCCCAGGCCGTCGCCGAGAGTTGGCGCAACCTGACCGCGGTCGGCGCCCTGCCGTTGGCGCTGACCGACAACCTCAATTTTGGCAATCCCGAGCGTCCGGAGATCATGGGCCAGCTCGTCGGCGCGATCGAGGGGATGCGCGAGGCCTGCCTGGCGCTCGACTACCCGGTCGTGTCGGGCAATGTCTCGCTTTACAACGAAACCAGCGGGCAATGCGATCCTGCCGACACCGGTGATCGGCGGGGTCGGGCTGATCGCCGACGCGCGGAATGCGGTCGGCCTCGCGCTGAAACGTGACGGCGACGCGCTGGTCCTGATCGGCGAGACCAGGGGCCATCTTGGCGCGTCGCTCTACTTGCGCGAGATCGAAGGCCGGGAGGCGGGCCCGCCGCCGCCGGTCGACCTCGCCGCCGAGCGGCGCAACGGCGATTTCGTGCGCGGCGAAATCCGCGCCGGGCGTGTCGCCGCCTGCCATGATCTCTCGGATGGCGGGCTGCTGGCCGCGATCGCCGAGATGGCGATGGCCGGCGGGCGCGGCGTCGCACTCGGCCCGCTCCCCGCCGGCCTGCCGAGGAACGCTTATCTCTTCGGCGAGGACCAGGCGCGCTATCTGGTCGAGACGGCCGACCCCGACGCAGTGCTGTCGGCCGCGCGCGCGGCCGGGGTTGCGGCGCGCATCATCGGCATCGTCGGCGGGGCCGCGTTGACACTATCGAGGGCTGGTGCCATATCCCTTAACGATTTGAAGGCCGCGAACGAGGCTTGGCTGCCGGCCTACATGGCGCAGGGTTAGCGAGGGGTGTCGGGCGATGGCTATGGACGCGGCGACGATCGAGCAGCTGATCAAGGAGAGCCTGCCGGACGCGGTGATCTCGATCGAGGATCTGCGCGGCGACGGCGATCATTACGCGGCGCATGTCGTCTCCGGCGCCTTTCGCGGCAAGAGCCGGGTGCAGCAGCACCAGATGGTGTACCAGGCATTGCGCGGCCGGATGGGCAACGAGCTGCACGCGCTGGCCTTGCAGACCGGCGCCCCCGAGGATTAGCTGGGGCTTTACCTCCACAGCCCCCCGAACACGAGGAACAAGAGAATGGACAGCACGGTTCAAGAGCGCATTCGCCAAGAGGTCGCCGACACTCCGGTCGTGCTCTACATGAAGGGCTCGCCGGTCTTCCCGCAATGCGGCTTCTCGGCGGCGGTGGTGCAGATCCTTAGCCATCTCGGGGTCAAGTTCAAAGGCGTGGACGTGCTCTCCGATCCTGGCATCCGCCAGGGAATCAAGGAATTTTCGAGCTGGCCGACGATCCCTCAGCTTTACGTTAAGGGCGAGTTCGTCGGCGGCTGCGACATCATCCGCGAGATGTTCGAAACCGGCGAATTGCAGCAGGTGCTCGAGCAAAAAGGGGTCCCCGTCCGCGCGTAGGCGGGTCTTGCGGGGCTCCCGCCGCATCCCGGCGAGGGGCCGACGGCCGTTTCGGTCGCAATTCCTCGGCGAGGTAAGTCAGGCTCGCGGATGGGCCTGGGGCGTACTCGTCCGCGTTCGGCAAGGCACGGTTTCTGCATAGCGATCCGGTAGCCACCGCCCGGGAGTGGCGTCGGAGGCTGACCGATGACAACCGCCAATGCAGATGAAGACAACGGCAAAGATCTCCCGCTGCGGGAGGACATCCGGCTCCTCGGCCGCATCCTCGGCGATACGGTGCGCGATCAGGGCGGAGCGGAGGTCTTCGATACCGTCGAGTTTATCCGGCAGAACTCGGTACGGTTCCGGCGTGACGAAGACGTCACCGCACGCCACCAGCTCGAAAGGACGCTGAACAATCTGCCGCCAAAAGAGGCGCTGCAGATCATTCGTGCCTTCGGCTTTTTCTCGCATCTCGCCAACATCGCCGAGGACCAGCACCATATCCGTCGCAGCCGTGTCCATGCGCTGAGCACGACCCCCGCGGCGCCGCGTGAGGGGACAATGGCCTATGCGCTGTGGCGGATCCGGGAAGCCGGCATCCCATCCCAGCGGCTGTGCGATTTCTTTGCCGACGCCATGGTGGTGCCGGTGCTTACCGCACATCCGACCGAGGTTCGGCGCAAGAGCACGATCGACCGCGAGATGGAGGTCGCCGAGCTTTTGGCCGAGCGCGACCGGCTTTCGCTCACTCCGGCGCAGCTCCGAGCGAACGAAGCGGCGCTGCGTCGGGCGGTGCTGACCTTGTGGCAGACGAGCCCGTTGCGCCGGACCCGGCTTCGCGTGATCGACGAGATCGCCAATGGCCTTTCCTATTACGACTATACCTTCCTGTCGGAGCTGCCGCGGTTTTACGCCGACCTCGAGGAGGAGCTCGCCGCCGACGGCATAACCCTCGCCGGAGGCCTGCCTTCGTTCTTGCGCATGGGCAGTTGGATTGGCGGCGATCGCGACGGCAACCCGTTCGTGACCGAGGAAGATATTGCGCGCCGCTCTCCAGGCGCAAAGCAGCCGCGCGCTCGGTCATTACTTTGGGGAATTGCACAAGCTTGGCGGGGAGCTTTCCCTGGACGCCCGGCTGGTCGGCGTTTCGAATGCGCTCCAGGCCCTCGCCGCGCGCTCGCCCGACCGCTCTGTCCACCGCCAGGACGAACCCTATCGCCGTGCAATCGCCGGCGTCTATGCTCGCTTGGCGGCGACAGCGCGGATGCTGGACGATGACGACGCTCCGCAACAGACGGTGGGTGACGCGCCGCCTTACCGCGACAGCGGTGAATTGCTGGCAGACCTCTCGATCATCGAGGGTTCGCTCGTTGCCAACGGTTCCGCGATGCTGGCCCAGGGTCGGCTGCGCGATCTGCGGCGCGCCGTCGGTCTCTTCGGCTTTCATCTGGCGGCCTTGGATTTGCGCCAGAACTCCGACGTGCACGAGCGGGTGGTGGGGGAGATGCTCGGCCTTGTCCAGCCTGGCCTCAGCTACGCCGCGCTCGGCGAGCCCGAGCGCATCCGGCTGCTGCTGAACGAATTGGGCACGGCGCGTCCCCTGGCCTCGCCGTTTTTCGAATATTCCCCCGAAACCGCCAGCGAACTGGCAATCCTACGCGCGACAGCCGAAGCGCACCGACGTTATGGACCGCAATCGGTGCCTCATTACGTGATTTCCAAGACCACCGGCGTCTCCGACATCCTGGAAACCGCGATATTGCTGAAGGAGGCTGGGCTACTGCGGCCCGGCGACAGCTCATTGGCCGTCGATATCGTGCCATTATTCGAGACCATCGAGGATCTGCGCCATTGCGGCAAGGTCATGGACGAACTCCTCGGCATTGACGATTACGCCCGTTTATTGGAAAGGCGCGACCGAGTGCAGGAGGTCATGCTCGGTTATTCCGACAGCAACAAGGATGGCGGGTTCCTGACCTCGGGATGGGAGCTTTACAAGGCGGAGATCGCGCTCGTCGACGTATTCCAGCGCCACGGCGTCGGACTGCGCCTGTTCCATGGCCGCGGCGGCTCGGTCGGCCGCGGCGGCGGCCCGAGCTATCAGGCGATCCTGGCCCAGCCCGCCGGCGCTGTGCGCGGCGCTATCCGCATCACCGAACAGGGCGAGGTTATCGCCAGCAAATATTCGAACCCGGAATTGGGCCGACGCAATCTCGAAATCCTTGCCGCAGCAACGCTCGAAGCAAGCCTATTACAACCCGAGCAGGCCGCGCCGCCTCCTGAATATCTGGCGGCGATGGAATATCTTTCCGCCGAGGCCTATCGCGCCTATCGCAACCTCGTTTACGAGACCGACGGTTTCGAGCGCTTCTTTCTCGAATCGACAGTGATCGGTGAGATTGCCAACCTGAATATCGGCAGCCGCCCATCGTCGCGGAAGGCTTCGACTGGCATCGAGGATCTGCGCGCAATCCCTTGGGTCTTCAGCTGGGCGCAATGCCGGCTGATGCTGCCGGCCTGGTACGGTTTCGGCAGTGCTGTCAAAGCCTGGCTCGCCGAACGGCGCAATGACGGCATGGCGACGTTGCAGGCGATGTATCGCGACTGGCCGTTCTTCCGAATGCTGCTGTCCAACATGGACATGGTGCTGGCGAAGAGCGACATCGCGATCGCTTCGCGCTATGCCGAGCTGGTCTCGGACACCGGGTTGCGCGAGCGGATCTTCTCCCGTTTGCGCTCGGAATGGGAAGGCGTCGTCGGCGCCCTGCTGACGATCATGAGGCAGGAAGGCCTGCTCGAAAGCAACCCGCTCCTGGCGCGCTCGATCCGCAACCGGTTTCCTTATCTGGACCCGCTCAATCACATGCAGATCGAGCTGTTGCGACGCTACCGCGCCGGCGACTCGGACGAGGACGTCGTCACCGGCATCCACCTGACGATCAACGGCATCGCCGCCGGCTTGCGCAATAGCGGGTAGGCGAAGAGGTCGGTTTGGCGACGGGCCTGCGAATGCTGCGGTCACGCCGGCCAATCCCTGCCGACGATCCCGCAGCTCCGCTTCGAGGGCGACCTTATCGCGGCTGCCAGATCATCCGCGAGAGGTCTTGGCGAGAGGTCCAGTCAGGCTAGTGCTTTCGACCGTCCGTTACCGGAAAGACGACGGTATCCGGCAGGCAGCCCAACGCGGGGTTGCGCGGCGGCGTTGCCCGGGCCCAACCGTCGGGGCAGTCGCCGGCCGGTACCGGTGTCGGAATGACGATCGTGTTCGGCAGACAGATCAGGAGCGGGTTGAGCGGCGGCGTCGCCGGCCGCCACCCCTCCGGGCAGCCGCGCGGCGGATTCGACGGCGCGGAGGAATCGGGTTGCAGCATGATATCGGTCGGCAGACAGATCAGGACTGGGTTGAGGGGCGGCGTCACCGGTTGCCAGCCGCTCGGACAACCACCCGGCGGGATGAACGGATCCGGCAAAGGCGGCGGCATATATATATTGTCCGGCAGACACCCCAGGGCGGGGTTCAATGGCGGTGTAGCCGGGCGGAACCCCTCTGGGCAGACACCGTCTCGCGTCGACCCCGGGCTGGGAAATTGCGGTCCCGCGGCCGCCGCGACGGTGGGGTCGACGATGAGGGCTGCGGCGGCGAAAATGGCAGCTCCCAGCGTGGCCACGAGATAGCTCGACATCGTTTCCTCCCGTTGTTATGAAGCGCATTATGGCACCATAAATTCATACTACGTTCAGCTATGGTTGGTCAAGGCCTGCGTCGGCACTCCGGCAACAAACCAGCAACACAATTGAGCGGGATCGAGAGGCCATCGCGACCCGCGCCATGACGCGAGCGGCGAACCGACCCAACGAACTCGAACAAAAATGCGTCCCCGCTCGCGCCTGAGCGCTCGCCCTCACTCGGCGAGGCGGCCGATGTCGAGGCGGAAGATCAGCGGGAAGAATGGGTAACGCAGCGGCAGGTGGCGCGCGCCGGCCTCCGAGACGGCCCACAGGCGGCCTGACGGGTCGAAGGCGATGCCTTCGATACCGCCCGGAACCGGATAGCGTTTTGTCGGCGAGCCGATCTCTTCGAGCGAACCCCACGCGATTTCACTGCGCGAGATCCACAAATTGCCGGAAGGGTCGATAGCCGCCCCTTGCGCGTAGCTCGGGATGGCGAACTCGGCCGACGCCATGTGCGGCGTCAGCATCGCATCGTCGGCCAACGACCGGATCAACGCGAAGTCGAATTTGAAGATCCGGCCGGGCCGGTCTTCGTTGTAAGTGCCGAGCCAGATCGCGCCCGGCTCTGAGGCGGCGAGGCTTCCTCTGAGACCATGGCCGAGGCGAAAGCTGCGGAACGCAGGGTTCGGCCCGGCGAAGGCGGTGTCGAGCCGGAATTCGAACAGCGTGTGGGTATCGGCGACATAGAGCGTCCCGTCACCCGCATAGGCGAGGCCGCCGGCGTGGCCGCACGGCGGCGGCACGTCGAAACGGCCGGTCTCATGACCGGTTGCCGGATCGATCCGGAAGACCCGGCAGGGGCCGCGGCTGACAAACGGGCGGTCGCTGCGGTAGGCGGAGACGAAGAGGCTGCCGTCCGCCATCGCCAACCCTTGCGGGTTCCATCCCTCGTCCAGTCCCGGAACCCAGATCCGCCGGCCGATCGCCGCGGCGTTGGGCACGTCGCTGGATGCCGCGGGGCCGTAGCCGGGCGGCGCTCCGAGCGCGGGTTCTTCGGGCATGTGATCGCGGAACGCCGGGGAAATGCCGCAAGCGCCGATCACGGCAAAAGCGGCGAGCACCCGCGTCCAGCCCGGGGCTCGGCTCAAATGAGGCCTGAACTGTCGGGGCGCGCTCACATGGCCCAGAGATTGCCGGCCCGGTCGAAGGATGGCCCTTCGAGAAAGCAGTCGCGCGCGACCCCGCTCTGCAGCCACCCGTTTCCTTGGGTTCGCGATGTGTCGGGGACGCGTGCGAAAACTTCGCTTTCGAGAACGGGCGGGGCGGCGTACACGGGGATTCCTCGCGGTGGGTTGCCGAGCGCCCAACCTTAGCTGACGGAGCCCGGCGGGTGCCATCCGGCAGTCACCGAAACGTGAATTGCATGTCAAGGGAATAGGCGTCGCCTCTTCGATGTCTTAACAGCGACCCAACCGGACAGGAGGTTTCCGACCATGCGCTCGACATCGTTTCTCGCCGCCGCGTTTGTCGCCCTGCTCGCGCTGCCTGCGTTCGCGCAAAACCCGCCGGAAGGCACGCCGATCTACGTGCGCGGCACCGTCGACAAGCTCGACGGCCAGGCTCTTTCGGTGAAGGAGCGCGACGGTCAGACCGTGGCGGTCAAGCTCGCACCGGACGCTACGGTCGTCACCCTGGTCAAGAAGAGCGTCGCCGACATCAAGCCCGGCGATTTCGTCGCCTCGACCGGGCTCAAGGGCAAGGACGGCAAGCTTCATGCGATCGAAGCCCGGATCATGCCGAAGCCGACACCGGATGGCGGCCGGCAATATGCATGGGACCTCTTGCCGGACAGCATCATGACCAACGCCACGGTCGGGACCGTCACCAAAGTATCCGACGGCGCGGTGCTGCACGTCACCTTCAAGGGCGGCGAGTCCGAATACACGATCGGACCGGACGTTCCGGTGCTGGCCACCGCGCCCGGCGACATGAGCCTGGTGAAGCCGGGGGCCGCCGTCTTCGTCATCGCACGCAAGCATCCCGACGGCAGCGTCACCTCGGGTCGTATCTACGCCGAGAAGGATGGGGTCAAGCCGCCGATGTAGTCCCGCCTATTCGACACCGTTCAGCACGAAGTCGAAGATATCGAAATTGCGCAGCCGCCGGGTCTCGGCGCGCTCGCGGTATTGCGGGGTCAGCGGCCGGGACAGAATGAAGGGGACCCGCACTTCGCCCTGGCCGCCATGCGAGCGCAGCCGATGCCCGGCGAGCCCGGAGAGGTCGTGGTCGGCGCGGGCCGCGCCGATTGCGGTCGCGCGATCGCCGAGCGCGACGAAATCGGCCTCGCGGTCGAACGGTAATTCGAGGCGCTCCGCCGCCTCGCCACGGTCGAGGACGGCGGCGACGCCGGGCAGCGATGCGCTCGCCGCCATCATCGCCGCGAGGTCGGCGGGGTTTCGGGCGTAGACCCGCACGAACGAGCCGAGCGCGCCGTGGTGGCGCACGAACGGGTCGGTGATCGGGCAGATCACCCGCGCCGCCCCGGCGCCAAAGCGGGCATCGAGCTCGTCCTCGAGGAAGATCACGCGCGGCTTGTCGTTCATGCCGTGGTCGGCGACCAGGCCCACGACCGCGCCGAGCCCGACGAGGTGCCGGACCCGCTCGTCGACCGCACGATGAAAGGCGTCGGCCTCGCGCGCGCCCGGCGCATGCGCGTGCTGCACGTAATCCGACAGCGACAGATAGAGGAGGTTGGCATCCCCCCGCCGCAGCAACTCGATGCCGGCGTCGAGCACGTAAAGTGACAGATCGGCCGAATACATGTCTGGGCGGCCGCGCCCGACCATCCTTTCCATCGCCGCGTCGGCGCATTCGGACGAAATCGAGATGCCGTCGAGATTATGCCCCAACAATTTTCGCAATTTGTCCTTGGCGGTGACCGCCGCGGTTTTGACGCCGGCGCGCGCCATCAGCGCCAGGATCGTCTCGCTGCGCATCAGCTCCGGATCGGTCATCATGATTTCGCGGCCGGTCTCGCGGTCGAGGCAATAATTGCCGGCGATGCCGTGCAGCGAAGGCGGCACGCCGGTCACGATCGAAACGTTGTTCGGGTTGGTGAAGGTCGGCATCGCGGCATCGGCGGTGCCGAGCCAGCCCTCGCGCGCAAACGAACCGATCGTCGGCAAGACCCCGTCCTTGATGCCGCGCTCGACATAGACGGGGTCGCAGCCGTCGACGCAGATCACCGCTACCGGTCGCTCCGGCTTGCGGTAGCGCCGCCCATTCAGCTCGATTGCCTCGGTCAAGGCGGTACCCCTTTTCTCAACGATATTCGTCGCCGCAGTCGCCGATCAGCTGCATCAGGTCGCGCGATTTCGTCAGCACCGCGTCGATCGCGGCGAGGTCGTCGGCGTCGAGCGCGAAGCCGAACACGCGGGCGTTGTCGGCGATGTGCTCGGCGACGCCGAGCCGTGCTCCGACGATGACGCCGGCCACGGCCGGCCGGTCCAGAACCCAGCGGGCACCGACATTGGCGATGCCGACGCCGTGCCTATCGGCGACTTGATTTAGCGCCACGAGCAATTCCTGGAACAGCGTCCAGCCGCCCCAGGCGTCGATCATGTTCTTGTATTTCTGCAACGAGGCTGTGGCGAGCTCGGCTCGCCGCGGCTCGGGCCGACCGAGATATTTCTCCGACAGGAGTCCGCCGAGGAGCGTCCCGTAGGCCAGCAGCGCCACGCCGTGCTCGCGGCAGAACCCGGCCATCCGAGCCTCGGGCCGGCGGTCGACGAGCGAATACTGCACTTGGTTGGAGACGATGCGGATGCCGTGGCCGGCGATCAGCCCGAGATGCCCGGTGTCGAAATTGGTCAAGGCCAGATGGCGGATCTTGCCTTCGTCGCGCAGGTCCGCCAGGTGTTCGAGGGCGTCGAGATAGCGCTCGTCGGGGTAATCCCACCAATGGAATTGCAACAGGTCGAGGCATTCGACACCCATTCGCGACAGCGAGACGCCGATCGCCTGCTCGACGACCGAGCGCGTCATCGGGCCGGGCGGCGGAACCCATTTCGTGAATGCCTGGATCTCTGCGAGCCGCTTGCTGCCGAAGTCGGCGGCAAAGCGGCGCCGGAAATCGGCGATAAAATCCTCGGCCGGGCCGTAATGGTCGGCGAGGTCCCAGGTGGTAAAGCCGGCGTCGTGATAGGCTCCCATCGCCTCGACCGCGCGCACCGGTTCGATCGGCCCGTGCGCGCCCGAGACTTGCCACATGCCGTTCAGGACGCGGCAAATGTCGAGATCGGGAGCGAGCCGGAAGCGGCTCGACGCGGGCAGCGCCATCCTTCCGCCCCCTCTACCCGGCGACATCGGCGCGGGCCCGGGTGCCGGGCGACAGCACGCGGGCGAGCCCGAAATGGTCGCGTAAGGTCGTGCCCTCGTATTCGCGCCGGAAGAGCCCGCGACGCTGCAATTCCGGCACGACGAGGTCGACGAAATCGGCGAAAGCGCCGGGGAAATAGGGCGGCAGGATGTTGAAGCCATCGGCGGCCCCGCCGACGAACCACTCTTCGAGCGTGTCGGCGATCCGCATTGGTGTGCCGCAAACAACCCAGTGGCCGCGCGCCGCGGCGGTTAAATTGTAGAGGTCGCGCAAGGTCATGTTCTCGCGCCGCGCGGTCTCGAACAGCACCCGCGAGAACGTCCGGCTGTGCCCGTCCGGCGGCGGCGCCGGCACCGGCCCGTCGAGCGGATAGCCGGAGACGTCGTAGCCGATGCGGCTCGTAACCAGGGTCGCGGCATTGGTCGGGGTCAGCCAGCTCTGCAGCAATGACAGCTTGTCCCTCGCCTCGTCCTCGGTGCGGCCGATGACCGGCATGACCCCCGGCAATACCGCGAGCTCGTCCGGCGCCCGCCCGTATTTGCCGAGGCGCCCCTTCAAATCGGCATAGGCCGCCTTGGCGCTCTCCAACTCCTGCACCACGGAAAAGACGACATCGGCAGTGCGCGCCGCGAGCTCAAGCCCCGCGGGCGAGCCGCCGGCCTGGATGATGACCGGATGGCCCTGCGGGCAGCGCGCGATGTTGATCGGCCCCTTGACCTGGAAGAACCGTCCGTTGTGGTCGAGCGGGCGCACCCGGTCCGCATCGATAAAATGGCCGGTGGCCTTGTCGGCGAGGATCGCGCCGTCGTCCCAGCAATCCCACAACCCTTTGACGACATCGACGAATTCGTTGGCGACCTCATAGCGCAGGCTGTGGTCCATGTGCCGCTCGCGGCTGAAGTTTAGCGCTGCCCGGGCCGCCGCACTGGTCACGACATTCCAGGCGGCGCGGCCGTGGCTGAGGTGGTCGATCGAGGCGAAGGTGCGGGCGACGTGGTAGGGCTCGCCAAAACTCGTCGAGACCGTGGCGCCGAGGCCGATATGCCGCGTCGACGCGCTGAGAACGGAAATCAGCGTCGTCGGCTCAAAGCGGCACAAGAATGACGGATGGTCGCCGGGGTCCATGACCAGGCCGTCGGAGATGAATAGCAAGTCGAACTTGCCGCGCTCGGCGATGCGCGCGATCTCCTGGATCACCGGCAGCTGGTTGTTGCTGGCTGCCGCACCCTCGTACCGCCAGCCGGCCGAATGATTGCCGGTGCCGAGGACAAAGACGCCGAGATGCATCTCGCGCCTGGTTCTATCCATGCCGCTCGCCCTTCATGCCGGAGCGTTGGCGACGCCACCGATCCCCGGCAGGTTCGAGCTCGACTTTAGCGGAAAAGATCGGATGCCCGGTACCCTCATACGACCACCCGGAAAACCGCAGCAGCGTAGTCGAAACAGCACGGCAACATCGAGCTCGTCGTAGACCATTAGGATGCCTGGACTCACCCCGCGGCCTCTGTTGTTGTCGCCCGGCGGGCGCGCGGTAGGTGCATCGTGAACTCGGTGAACTCGCCGATCCGGCTGTCGACCTCGATTGTCCCGCCGTGCTGCAGGGTCACGATGTCGTAGCTAATCGACAGCCCGAGCCCGGTGCCCTCGCCGGTCGGCTTGGTGGTGAAGAACGGCTGGAACAGTTTGTCCCTGATCTCGGGCGGGATGCCGGCGCCGTTGTCGCGCACCCGGACCTCGACCGCGTCGCCGAGATCGCGCGTCGTCACTTTCAGGGTCGGCTTGAAGTTCGGCTCGCTGCCCTCGTTGCGGCGCTTGACGGCGGCGTAGAAGCCGTTGCCGATCAGGTTGAGGCAGACGCGCGTCATCTCCTGCGGCGCCAGCTCGATAGGGGCCACGGCCGGCGCGAAATCACGCTCCAGCGTGATGTTGAAATTCTGGTCCTGGGCGCGGGCGCCGTGATAGGCGAGGTTGAGCGCCTCCTCGACCAAGCCGTTGAGATCGACCTCGCGGCGCTCGCCGGTCACGCCGCGCGAATGCTCCAGCATGCTCTTGACGATGCCGTCGGCGCGCTTTCCATGCTCGGCAATCTTTTCCAGATTACCGGTCAGCATCCCGACAATCTCGTCGACATCAGCGCGCTCGTCCTCGGCGAGACCCGCAATCGCCGGCGCTGCGGTCTCTTTCAGCTCGTCGAGCAATTCGACCGAGAGCCCGGCGAAGTTGTTGACAAAGTTGAGCGGGTTCTTGATCTCGTGGGCGATCCCGGCGGTCAGCTGACCCAAGGAGGCCATCTTCTCGGCTTGGACAAGATTTGCTTGAGCCGCTTTCAGATCGCGCAGCGCTCCTTCGGCGGCATCGCGCGCCGCGCGGATATCGACGAGCAGCCGCGCATTCTCGATCGCGATGACCGCCTGATCGGCGAAGGTGGTGACCAGCGCAACTTCGCTGTCGCTGAACGGTTCGACCCGGTCACGCGCCATGGCAATGACGCCGACCGGCATGCCTTCGCGCAACAGCGGCACGCCGAGCATGGTGTGGGCGAGGGTCAGTCGTGCGTCGTCCTTGGGTGCGTAGTCCGCATCGGACAAAGCGTCGGCGATCTGCACGGCACGTCCCTCCAGTGCAACGCGGCCGACCAGCGTGCCGGCCCCGGGTGCGATCGGGGTTCGCTCCTCGATCTCGCGATAGGAAGGATCGAGCCCGTAGCCGACCGTCCAGCGATAGACGCCGTCCTCCAGGCGGAAGATGCTGCCCATATGTGCCCGGCACAGGCGGATCGCGGTCTCGATGACGTATTCGAGCACCGGATTGAGGTCGAAGGTCGAGCGGCTGATAACCTTTAGCACATCGCTCGTGGCGGTCTGATATTCGAGCGATTCCTGCAAATCGTCGGTGCGGGCCTGCAACTCGCCCAGGAGCCGCGCGTTCTCGATCGCGATGACCGCCTGATCTGCGAAATTCTGGAGCAATGTGATGTCCTTGTCGGAAAAGCGCCGGACTTCCTGGCGGTAGATCATAAGCATGCCCAGTATCGCATCGTCCTTACGCAGCGGGATACCCAGTGCCGTGCGCGCACCACCGAGGTCCACCAACGCGCGTCGCAGCGGGTCGCCCGACCGGTATGCTTCGCTGATCGAGGCATCGTCGATGTGAACGATCGGTTCGCCCCGCAGCAGCACCCCGTGTGCATTGTCGGGGCCAACGGCATGCGGGCCCGTGGTAATGAAGTCAGCGAAGGCCGCGGGGACGCCGTGCATCGCCGACGCATGAAATTTCTCGCCATCATAGGTCCAGAGGACGCCGAAAACCGCCTCACACAAGCGCAATGCTTTTGCCAGCATCGCCTGGAACACTGGGCTGAGATCGCCGGGCGAGGAATTGATGACCTGCAAGACCTCGGCGGTCGCGGTCTGCTGCTCCAAAGCCTCGCGCGTCTCGGTAATGAGCCGCGCGTTTTCCATCGCGATGACCGCCTGGGCCGCGAAATTCTGCAGCAGAGCAATCTGCTTATCGGAGAACGGCTGGACTTCCTGGCGGTAGATCTGGATCGTGCCGAGCACGGTTTGATCCTTGAGGAGCGGTACGTGAAGCGACGTGCGCGCACCACCGAGAGTCAATAAGCGCACGACGGTTGGGCTCGCCGTTCCGATAGGCCTCCTCCTCCATCGAGATCCACGACATGAACAACTCGCTCGCCGCCGAGAATCCGCATCGGCCCGGTCCCCGGCCCGTAGGCCGGCGGGTTATGCGCGCGGTATTCGGACATAGGCGGCCGGAACACCGCGCATGGCCGCAGTCACGGAACTTCTCGCCATCATAGGTGGCCAGCACCTCCCGAATGCCGCTCGCACAGCCGCATCGCCTTTTCGAGCATCGCTTCGAACACCGGCGCGAGGTCGCCGGGCGAGGAATTGATGACCTGCAAGACCTCGGCGGTCGCGGTCTCCCGCCGCAGTGCCTCGTCGCGCTCGGCGCGGCACTGGTCGAGCTGCCGTTGGAGTTCCGCGTTGATGCGCTGCAGATCGGCTTGCGCGTTGTCGACCGTCGCGGTCATGTGCTTACCCTGTCCAGCCGTGGTCCCAGCCTCGCCAGACTTCAGTCTATCCCCGCCCGCGGCAGAGAGCAGTCCTTCATTCGATGACCTCGTCGGCGCCGGCTATCGGGCGGAGGCGGCTTCGAGCGGCGCGTGAATGCGCGTCGAGAATCGCGAACGGATCATTCTGATCGACGGCACAAAGCTTGCCGTCTGATGGTTGAGCACGAAATAGGAGTGCGCGGCACAAAATAAAAGATAAAGAAACGACGAAGATTACTTCACCAAGTGAAGCATCAGACAATTGCCGCGAGTTGCTCGGTCGCCTCGGCTTCCTCCTCGATCTCGAGCGCGTCGTTGAATTTGTTGAAAAATCCGCAGAGCGTGATGCGCAAGGTCAGCTCGACGATCTGCGCTTCGTCGAAGTGTCGGGCCAAGCGTGTAAAGAGATCGCCGCCAATCCGGTTCGGGTGCTCCCAGGCGGCGGTCGCGTATTCGACGACGAGCTTGTCGCGCTCGTCGAATTCCGGGTGGTTGCGGTAGTCGAGGATATCGTCGACGCCGGCCGGCGACACCCCCTCGACGACCAGGAACGGCTTGTGATGAGCGACGCAATATTGGCACTCGTTCAGCTTTGAGACGGTCACGATGGCGAGCTCCAGGCACCGCTTCGGCAGGGTTGCCGCCTCGCGCAGCTCGATCAGCAGCGACATCAGGTGGCGCAGCGCCGCCGGCACATGGGCGAAGACGGCGACCTGGTTGCGAAACGGGCCGTATTGGCCGGCAAAGCGCTCGTAGATCGCCGCCAGATCGGGCGGCAGCTCGCCTGGCGCGATGTCGCGGACGCGGGCCATGACCCTAGCCGGCCAGCAGGTGTCGCGCCGCGGCCTGCATCGCCGCCGACACGGGCGCATCGAACCGTCCGGTCGTTTGCTCTGGCGGGTTCATCGGGTCGCTCGTCGAATGGTGCTCAGCGGTCGTGGGCGGCAGCCTCCGCCGACGGGAGGCGGTGGTCAAGTCCGCCGCTCGGCCGGCCCGGATGCGGCGATCATCTTTCCGACGGGATTGTCCCGCGCAAGGATAACGGGTGATTGCCGCAAGGCGCCGATAAGGTTTGTCGAAAGTTCCCGTATTGTGCACTACCGGTGGAGCTTGAGATCGACTACTCTGTGGCTCGAAGGCTATTGATGCGGTCGACCGAGATGAACCCTGGTTATACCGAGCTGACCTCTGCGGACCGCGTCGTCGGCCGCTTCCTCTCGGAATATCACAATAATTGGCAGACGTATTTCCCGGGACTGAACAAACGTGCCCATTGGCACGTCATCTTTTCCGCAAGAATGGCCGGCGAGGAAGGCGTTTCATGCCGCACCATGCATCGGACTCTTTACGGCTCCTACGGCACGGACATCAGAACTTGCATCGAGAGGATCAAGGACTGCGAGAGAGACGGCTTTATCCGAGTGTTCGACGCGGCAGGCAAACCCTGCGCCGCCTCGGCCGGATGTCTGCTCGGCGCTACCGATAAGCTTTACGACAGCCTCGATCGCCACGGCCGCGACGTGATCGCCGAGGTCTGCTCGGTATTCGGCAAGGGCGGGCATGCGGCGCATTGCGACGATCTGGCAATCGCCGCGATTTTACACTTCTTCAGCGCCTACGACCAGAAATGGCGGCAAACCAGCGAGCAGATCGTCAGGAAAAAGGGCCTCACGCCGGCGTATTTCAACGATGCGATGGACCATCTGGTCACCTACCAATACTGGGCGATCGTCATGCTCCTGTGGCGGGCGAGTGCCGTGGCGAGCGGCGCATCGGCCCTCATCGTCGACGAGATCAACAGCAAGATGTGGGATGCGCTGCAGTTGGGTCACCTCGCGATCAAGGAGCGGGTCGGCAATTTGATCCGCTGGGGCTTTTTTGCCGAGGAGACGATCAGGCGGCACAAGGCGGTTTCGCTGACCTCGTTCGCGGCCGCGGCGATCGGCGACGGCCTGACCGAGGCCAAGCCGCTCCTCGACGAGCTTCATGCCAAGCTCGTCCCGCGAAGCCGCGAGCTCGCGCCGGCCCGGTCGGCCTAGCGGGTGAGCCGGGCGGCGGCCATCGCCGGGGCCGCGCTGGTCTGCTTCGCGGTATTTTACGCCCGTGCGGACCCGCGGGGCGACGGCATTGCCGAGCTGTCGCGCTCGCTGGCGGCGGCCGAGCACCGGTTGGGAACGTCGAGCCCGGATTTGCTGCCGATGCTCGGGCAACTCGCGCAGCTTCATTACGAGAACGCCGACATCACCGAGGCGATTGCACTGGAGCGGCGGTCACTCAAGATCGCGATCGCCGGGTACGGCGGCGACTCGGCGCCGGCGGCGCAAAGGATGACGGCGCTCGCGGCACTCTACATCGAATTGCAGCGCTATCTCGACGCCGAGCCGCTGCTGATCGCCGCCGGCGATGCGCTGACCGCGCGGTTCGGGGCCGACGATCCTGCGATGGTGCCGGTGCTAACGGGCCGGTCCAAAATTGCCCTGGCCCGCGGCGACAACAGCGCCGCCTCGAAATGGGCGGAACGGGCGGTCGGGATTGACGAGAAGAACGAGCTGAAGCAGCAGAGTGGGCCGCTGCGCGCGCTCGGCGCGGCACTTGCCGCTCAGCAACAGTATCGGGAGAGCGAAGAGGTATTGCGGCGGGCATTGGCGCTGGATCGCGGCGCCGAGGGCGAGGACGGGCTCGCGACGGCGCGAAGCCTGGCGCAGCTCGGCAACGCCCATCTGCGGCAGAAGCGTTTTGCCGAGGCCTTGCCGCTGATCGAGGAGGCGGCGCGGATCGACCAGAGCCGGCTCGGCGCCACCCATCCGAGGATCGTAGACGATTTCTACGGTATCGGCGTCGCCTATCTTGAAACCGGCCGAGCCGCCGACGCTGCCGGCGTCTTCCGGTACGCCATCAATCTCGCCGACCGCGGCGCCGGCCGAAACGCTCCAAGTGCCGCGTATCTCAGGCTCGCCCTCGCCCGCGCCGAGCACGAGCTCGGCCGCGACGACAAAACCCAAGCCCTGTTCGCTGAAGCCAGACAGATCCTAAGCGCTGCCGAGGACGACGAGCGCCAGCGTGAGCGCCGGATCTAGCCTCAGTAAAGGCGGGTCTTGTAGCCTTCGGCGGTGTAGCGCTCCGACTCCTCGACGCTGATGCCGCCGATCTGGTCGGCGATGATGCGGCCGAGCGACGGGAATTGCGACCGCGGGATCTGCTTTTCCGGGTTCCATAGATCGGAGCGGATCAGGGCCTTGCCGCAATGGAAATAAACCTCCTCGGCGGAGACCAGGATGCCGCTGCGCGGCACCTTGCCGCTGACGGCGAGCGGATCGAGCAATGCCGGATCCATCGTGACGCTCGCCCGGCCGTTGACGCGCAAGGTCTCGTTGACCCCGGGCACGAAGAAGATCAGCCCGACCCCGGGCCGCGTCAAGAGATTGCCGATGGTGTCGACCCGGTTGTTGCCGAGCCGGTCGGGGATCAGCAGGGTCTCGTCGTCGACGACCCGGACAAAGCCCGGCGCGTCGCCCTTGGGCGAGGCGTCGCAGCGACCCGACGGGTCCGAGGAGGCGATGACCAGAAACGGCGAGAGGGCGATGAAATCGCGGCAATGCTGGTCGAGCCGGGCGAGCTGCTTCTTGACCGCCCGCTCGCTCGGCGCGCCATAGGCCTCGCGCAGCTGCTCGACATTCTCGATCGTGTCCACCGTTGGTCTCCCTCGTCAATAGAGCGTCATTATGCGCCAAGGGGCGGCATAGCTCCATTGGCATTGTCGGCGGGCGCGAGTATCAGTCGAGACGAGCCGTGAGGAGGCTGATATGAGCGACCGCTCGGACCGGTTCGCGCGATGAGCGCGCAAGGGCTGCGGGTCCGCCGCGAGGAGCGGCCCGAGGGCGGCCATATCCTGCATCTGACGATCGACAACGCGTCCAAGCTCAACAGCCTCAACCGGGCGTTGATGACCGAGATCGTCGACACGGTGGCCGGGCTCACCGCCGATCCGGCGCTGCGGCTGGTGGTTCTGGGCGGCGCCGGCGGCCGCGCCTTTGTCGGCGGCGCTGATGTCGGCGAGATCGCCGCCCTCGACCATGCCGGTGCGCGTTCCTTCATAACCTTGGTGCATCGCTGCTGCGACGCGTTCCGCCGTTTGCCGGTGCCGGTCATCGCCCGCATCGACGGCTTCGCCCTCGGCGCCGGGCTCGAGCTCGCCGCGGCCTGCGATCTGCGGGTGGCGAGCGACTGCTCGGTGTTTGGCATGCCCGAGGTCGCGATCGGCATCCCCTCGGTCGTCGAGGCGGCGCTGCTGCCGAAACTGATCGGCGGCGGGCGCACCCGCCGGCTGCTGCTGACCGGAGAAACGATCGATGCGGCGGAAGCGTTGGCCTGGGGCCTCGTCGAGGCGATAGCGCCGGCGGACGCGCTCGACGATCTGGTTGAACGCTTCGCGCGGCCGATCCTCGCCGCCGGCCCGCAGGCGGTCCGCCTGCAAAAGGCATTGATCCTCGAATGGGAGGAACTGCCGACCACGGCGGCGGTGCAACGCGGCATCGACACCTTTGTTGGTGCCTTCGACAGCGACGAGCCGGCGCGGATGGCGGGTGCGGCACTCGCCCGGCTCGCCGCCCGCCGGACGCGCCGATGAGGACGGCCGGGCACATCGAGGCGGAACCGCGGCTACAGCCTCGCGACGGCCGCCGCGTTGATCGACGCCGTGTCGACGATCCCGACGCAATGCCAGGCGCCCGGCGTCTCGAGAGCGGGGCATTGGATGCCTCTGTCGATCGTTGAGCAGGACGGCCGCATCGCGGTCCGCGCTCCCTACCACCCCAACTTCCCGGCGAGGGCCCGCGGTCTCGGCGGCACATGGGATGCCGCCCGGCGCGTCTGGATGTTCGACGTGGGCGACCTTGATCGTGTAAAGTTGCTGTGCAGCGAAATCTACGGCACCGATGGGACAATGCCGCAGGCGAACGCCGGTGGGCGCGGCGGGAACCGGAATCAGCTCGCCGAAGGGACGCCCTCCGTGCCGCACTATTTCGGTCACCGCGAACGGCTGCGACAGCGTCTGGTCGACGCCGGCGCCGAGAGCCTGCCCGATTACGAGTTGCTCGAAGTCATTCTGTTCGCCAGCAACCCGCGTGGCGACGTAAAGCCGCTGGCCAAGACCCTGCTCGATCGGTTCGGTGGTCTGGCCCCGGTGTTGAGTGCCGATTTCGACGGGTTGGCCGCCGCCGGGCTCAACCTTGCCGGGATCGCCGCACTGAAATCGGTGCGCGAGGCGGCCTTGCGGCTGATGCGGTCGGAATTGCAGGAAAACCCGGTGGTCAATTCCTGGGACAAGCTGATCGACTATTGCAGCGCCAATATCGCCCACAACAAGGTCGAGGAGTTCCACATCCTCTTTCTCGACCGCAAGAACGTGCTGATCCGCCACGAGCGGCAGCAACGCGGCACGATCGACCACACGCCGGTCTATACCCGCGAGGTGGTCAAGCGCGCGCTCGAACTCGGCGCCTCGGCGCTGATCCTGGTGCACAACCATCCCACTTAGGGGTCATAAATCACGCTCAATCACGCTCCTTCCCGTTGAAACACTGAGATTTTCCGGCTTGCGCGCCACGGGCAGTTGAGGGCATATTGGGGTCGGTATCAAGGGGGATCGCAGGTGTCACCGTCCCCAGTCCGCGACACCTGCGATCCCTCTACCGACCCCACTCGCGACCCGAGGAGAGACCCCAGTGCCAAGCCTTACGGACGGTGCGATTCGACAGGCGCTCAAGCGCGTCGAGCAGTCTGGCAAGCAAGAGAGTTTGGTCGACGGCGAAGGACGCGGCACCGGGCGCCTGGTGATCACCTTGAAGCCTATGCCCATGCGGGTGACCGCCGAATGGATGGCACAGCAATGGCGCAACGGAAAGCGGATCAAGAAGAAGCTCGGCGACTACCCATCGATGCCGCTGACGCAGGCGCGCGAGGTCTTCAAGCGCGACTTTGCGGACATTATCCAGAAGGGCCGCAGCATAAAGATCGCGGGTGATACGCGGCCCAGCACGGTCGCCGATCTCTTCGATGGCTATGTTCAATACTTGAAAGACGCGGGTAAGCCTTCGTGGAAGGAAACCGAGAAAGGCCTCGACAAGGTCGCCGACACGCTCGGACGGAATCGCCTCGCGCGCGAAATCGAGCCTGACGAAATCACCGGAGTCATCCGTCCCATCTATGAGCGCGGCAAGCGCGCCATGGCCGATCACGTGCGGGGGTACATCCATGCGGCCTATAGCTGGGGCCTCAAGTCCGAGCACGACTATCGGAGCCTGTCGCCGCGACGCTTCCGGCTCGCATACAATCCGGCGGCAGGTATCCCGACCGAACCGAAAGTTGTCGGTACGCGCTGGTTGGACGAAGACGAATTCGTCCAGCTTTACCGCTGGCTCGAGTGTCCGGACTCACCCGTCCATCCTCCCTATACCCGCGCTGTTCGCATTCTCATGCTGACAGGGCAGAGGGTCGAAGAGATTGCCGCGCTCCATGTGGATCAATGGGACGCGAAGGAACGGATCATCGACTGGTCGAAGACGAAGAACGGCAAACCGCACGCCATCCCCGTTCCGCCAATCGCAGCCGAACTGATCGAGTCGATCGTGCCCAACGAATTCGGATGGTTCTTCCCGTCCGCGAAAGACCCGGCGAAGCCGGTCGGCGCAGGCACCCTCTACAGTTTCATGTGGCGGCAGCGAGACCGTGGAGTGATCCCGGTGGTAACGAACCGCGATCTCCGGCGAACCTGGAAGACATTGGCAGGAAAAGCAGGTGTGTCGAAGGAAATCCGCGACCGGCTTCAGAACCACACGCTGCAGGACGTGAGTTCGAAGAGCTACGACCGCTGGAACTACATGCCCGAAAAGCGGGCAGGCATGAAGAAGTGGGACAGGTTCGTCACGGCCTTGCTGCGCACAAAGCGCTCGCAGGCTCGTGGCCCGGACGCCGGCAATGACCCTGCGTTCCCTGCGCCGTTCGCAAACTCGGCCCATGATCAGCCGCTCGCCGCGGAATGACACTCCCCTCCCGCTGGGCTTCACCCGGCCATTGACACGACATAGCTTGGAAGCTATATAAGTGGCCTGGGACGTTGAATTCGAGGATGCCTTCGAGCCGGAGTTTCTTGCCTTTGAGCAGGAGGTCCAGGACGCGTTGCTCGCCGCAGCCAGGCTGCTGGTGGATTATGGCCCGCAGCTCGGCCGACCCTATGCTGATACGCTCAAAGGCTCGAAGCACGCCAACATGAAGGAGCTGCGCTTCGAGGCCGCGGATGGAGAGTGGCGCGCCGCCTTCGCCTTCGATCCTCAACGTAAGGCAATCCTGCTCGTCGCCGGCGACAAATCCGGCGGGAGCCAGAAGCGGTTTTACAAACAACTCATCGCCAAGGCGGATCGGCGCTTCTCCGCTCACCTGGAAAAACTTAAGACCGCGACGAAGAAGGGATAGCGAGATGGGCCGGAATTTGAACCAGATCATTGCCGATCTCCCGGCCGACCGTCAGGCACGCATCGACGCGCGCTACCGCGAGATGAAGGATGAGGTCGAGGGCCTGCGCGAACTGCGGCAGGTCGCGGGCAAGGCCCAGGCCGACATCGCGACCGCCTTGAACATCAAGCAGCCCTCAGTATCAAAGATCGAGAAGCAAGCCGACATGTACCTGTCGACTTTACGGAGTTACGTCGAAGCGATTGGGGGCGAACTCGATCTCGTAGTCCGCTTGCCCAAGCGCCCGGCATTGCGGCTCCAGCATCTTGGCGACGTGTTCAGATCGGCACCGGAACCACGTCCCGCACCACAACGTGCCTCCGCTGCTTCGACTAAGCGAGCAGCTAGAGCCCGCTAAGGATCTGACGCGGAACAACCGCGTCAGGGGGGTGCTTGGCTTGTGGGCGAGATGGTGTAGTTCCATTCGCCGTGGAAAGCATCGCGTTGAATGTTGAGCGCAGCCATTTCGGCGTCGCTGACCTAGATGCCCTTGGGGTAACAGCCGTGGTCGATGTCACATGTGACGGTAAGGCCGGTATCGGTCGTCGTGGCGCTGATCAATTGGATGACGACTTGGTGGCTGACGAGCGGCTTCCCGCGCCAATTCTGGGTGATATAGGCGAAGAGACGGTGCTCGATGCGGTTCCATTTGCTGGTGCCGGGGGGTAGATGGGCCACGGTGACGGCCAGGCCGGTCTCGTCGGCGAAGCGGTGCAGTTCGCGTTTCCACAGGCGAACCCGGGCGCCGTTGCTGCCGCCGCAATCGGCGGTGATGGTGAGGCGCCGGGCCTTGGGATAGCGCGCCTTGCCCAGCCGTTGCCACCAGCGGCGAATGCTCTCGACCGCGAAGGCGGCGGTGTCGGCATCGATCCCGACATTGACCCAGCCCTGGTTGGCGGCAATGTCATAGACCCCGTACGGCGCGACCTTGCCCAGGCTCTTGATCTCGAAATCATGCACGCGCACCGGCTCGGGGTCGCCGGCACGGCGCAGTTCACGACCGCCATTCTTGAAATCGCCGACCAGTTCCTTTTTCTTGGTATCGACCGAGATGGCCGGCTCGCCCGCGGCGATCGTCGCCTTGAGGGTGGCGTTGATGTGCTCGAACTGGGCATTGCGGTCGGGATGGTGGGAGCCCTCCCGCGTCTTGCGGTTGGCCTGGCAGCTGTACTTCTGCTCGCGCAGCAGCAGCCCGACCAGCTTTTGGCTCACCCGGAAGCCCTGGCGGCGCAAGGCTTCGGCAAGATTGCGCTGGCTGCGGCTGATCCAGCGCAGCGGGGCCTGCGGATCGCCGCGGATCGCGCCTTCGATCAACCCCTCAAGCGCCGCCAACAGCCCCGGCTGGCGCACCGCTTCGCGTTTGCGCCCAGCGCCGGGACGACGGATGCGGCCAACCGCCTGGCGATCGGCGGCCTGGCGATCGGCAGCCTTGAGTTCGCTCATCCCACGACCGATCGTGCTGCGCGCAATCCCGGTCGCCGCCGACACCGCCGTTACCCCACCGCGACCCAGCGACAGCGCCTCATTGGCCACAAACAACCGCCGCGCCCGCTCATCCAACAGCGACTTGATCCTCAAAAACCGAGCGGAAAGGGTGCCAACATCGATCACACCCACAAAATATCGCCATCACCTCGCCAACCAAACCGATATCGTGATTCTTTTATTGCGTTGTTCGGCCATTCCGATTCGATAATTACGCGTCAGATCCTAAGGACAAACAGCGGGAAAACGCATTTCTCGGGACAACGTGCAACTGCCTGTTGGAATATGGGGGAATTCCTTCCCCCTGGCCGGCGCCAAAGTCGCCGGCACACCCCCTTCTGCGGGGAGGTCCCCGCAACGCCCCCGCTCCAAATGATGGCTTAACGCAGCCGTGATCGCTGGTCATCGCGAATATGCGCGCTGATCCACCGCGACCGCCGTGCCGGTGATCTTATCTATCGACGCTCGGCGGCGTGCTTATTCTGAGAAGCCTGCGGCGACCACCCAAACTCCGTCCCGCTTCCTCTACCGGCGTCGGCCAATCTGCCGCGGCCGCCCGCAGGTCAACGGCTGCGCCGTTCCCGGGACAGTCGTCGAGCCGACCGTGCCGTGACATGCGGGCATACTGCCGCGCCCCTCCGGCCTCAGCCGCTCACGAAGCGGGAAACGGACGTTCATATGTGCAGGGTTCTCAACAAGCACGCGGTCGCCAAGCACGACGGCGCGATCTACATCGGGCGCGGCAGCAAATGGGGTAACCCGTTTCGGATCGGCGTCGATGGCGATCGTGCGGCCGTCGTCGCCAAGCATGCCCGATGGCTGCGGGATCAGCATCAATTGCTGCGCGCGCTCGACGAACTTCGCGGCAAGGATCTGCTGTGCTTCTGCGCGCCGGCGGCATGCCACGGCGATCTGCTGCTGCGGCTCGCCAACGCGTCACGGGAGGAGCGCATCGCGTGGTGGCGCACGGCCGGATGACCGCCATCCACATATCGCGCAGTCCCGGGCCGGCAAGGCGGCCGGGCGGAGCTCCGATCGCCCGCCGCCGCGGCCGTGAGCCACGGACCTAGAGTGAGAGCCAGGCCGGGTCGGCCGTGACGGGTTGGAGGTCGCGAGAGAGGCTCGCGGCGCCCGTCGCGGAGACCCGCGATGTCACGTTCAGCCGCTCGCGCTCGAGCCGGTCAAGACCGGACGAGCCTCTATTCCGAAATCACCGACAGGATCATCGCCGAGCTGGAGGCCGGCCGCGTGCCCTGGGTTCAGCCCTGGGGGACCGCTGCTGCAAAAGCATCGCTCGCCATGCCGAAGAATGCGACGACCCAGCGCCGCTACTCCGGCGTCAATGTGTTGATCCTCTGGGGCGCCGTCGTCGAGCGCGGCTTTGCCGGCCAGAGCTGGCTCACCTTTCGCCAGGCCTTGAGCCTCGGCGGCAGTGTCCGCAGGGGCGAGCACGGCACCACCGTTGTCTATGCCGACCGCTTCATTCCTGATGACGAGCGCAAGCGAGCCGAGCGCGACGGTGACGAGCCCGGCGCGATCCCGTTCCTCAAACGATTCACGGTGTTCAACACCGATCAATGCGAGAACCTTCCCGACGGGCTGATCACCGCCCCGCCGCCCGTGTTCGAGGGGCTGATCCTGCCCCAGGCCGAGGCGCTGATCTCCGCTACCGGCGCCGACTTCCGCATGGGTGGCGATCGCGCCTTCTACAGCCCGGCCCAGGATTACGTTCAAGTGCCGCGGCCCGACACCTATTTCGAGCCGATCAACTGGCACCGGACGGCCCTGCACGAGCTCGGTCACTGGGTCGGTCATCCCTCGCGGCTCGCTCGCGATCTGACCGGCGCTTTCGGCTCGGCGTCGTATGCCAAGGAGGAGCTGGTCGCCGAGATGACCAGCGCCTTCGTCTGCGCCTCGCTCGGCATCGTGCCGACGGTGCGCCATGCCGACTATATCGGCTCCTGGCTCGAGGTGCTGCGCGAAGACGATCGCGCCATCGTCCGCGCCGCCAGCGCCGCCTCGAAGGCAGCCGACTACCTGCTCGCCTTCCGGCCCGCTCCTTTCGAGCCTGTCGACGCGATACAGGCGGCCGACGAGTTGGAGATGGCCTGATGCGCTTTCGCCGCTGGCCTCCGGTGTCGGCCGACGAGGGCGCGCCCGGCACGCCGATCAACCTGGCGAGGATGCAACGGCACGGGAGAGGCTGCTGCCGGCGCAAATACGCGAATATTCAAAGCCGGAAACCTGCGGAGGCGGAACTGCGGCCCGCCGGGCGATGGTCGTGCGGGCCCCGCGGCCGCCCGCTACCGTCTCGGCCCTAGAGCGAGAGGAAGGCGGGCGATTCCATGACGGGTTGGAGGTCGAGAGAGAGGCTTTCGGCCGCCCGTCGCGGAGAATATCGACATGGCAACCGCCGTTCAGAAGATCACCCTCAGCGCCTCGCGCGACATTCCCTTCAACAAGCTGGTGCTCAGCCAGGCCAATGTGCGCCGGGTGAAGGCAGGAATCTCCATCGAGGAGCTGGCCGAGGACATCGCCCGGCGCACGCTCCTGCAGAGCTTGTGCGTCCGGGCCGTGGCGGACGCGGAGGGCCAGGAGACCGGCATGTTCGAGGTGCCCGCCGGTGGCCGCCGCTTCCGGGCGCTGGAACTGCTGGTGAAGCAGAAGCGGATGGCCAAGACCCAGCCCGTGCCGTGCGTGGTGCGGGAGGGCGGCCTCGGCGAAGAGGATTCGCTGGCCGAGAACGTGCAGCGCGTCGCCCTGCACCCGCTCGACCAGTTTCGTGCCTTCCAGACCTTGCGCGAGAAGGGGCTGAGCGAAGAGGAGATCGCGGCCCGGTTCTTCGTGAACCCGACCGTCGTCAAGCAGCGGCTGAAGCTCGCGGCCGTGTCCGACAAGCTCCTCGACGTCTATGCCGAGGACGGCATGACGCTGGAGCAGCTGATGGCGTTCACGGTCACCAACGACCATGCGCGCCAGGAGCAGGTCTGGGAGTCGCTCGCTTGCGCCTACAACAAGGAGCCGTACTACATCCGCCGCCAGCTTACCGAAGGCGCGGTCCGCGCCGCCGACAAGCGCGCGCGGTTCGTCGGGGTCGACACCTATGAAGCGGCCGGTGGCGTCGTACTGCGCGACCTGTTCCAGCATGACGATGGCGGCTGGCTCCAGGATCCGGCCCTGCTCGACCGCCTGGTCATCGAGAAGCTCCAGGCCGAAGCGGAAACCCTTCGCGCCGAGGGCTGGAAGTGGATCGCGGTCGCGCCCGACTTCCCCTATGGGCACACCGCCGGCCTCCGCCGCCTGAGCGGCGAGACCGTCGATCTCACCGACGAGGAGCGTGCGAGCCACGATGCCTTGAGGGCCGAATACGACCGGCTCGAGGAAGAATACGCGCAAGCCGACGAATTGCCGGACGAGGTGGACCAGCGGCTCGGCGAGATCGAGACCGCGCTCGCCGCATTCGAAGCGCGGGCTGTCGTCTACGATCCGACCGAGATCGCCCGCGCCGGCGTGTTCGTCAGCATCGACGCCGACGGCGACCTGCGAATCGAGCGCGGCTATGCCCGTCCGGAAGACGAGGCGCCGGCCGAGCCGGTCGAGGGGAGCGACGGGGACGCCCCCGCTGCCGGCCAGCCGAACGGTGGGATCCAGCGTACCGTTATCACCGTCGGCGGCGGCGATTCTTCCGAGCCGGAGCCCGAGGGTGACGAGGACGATGGCCTCAAGCCGTTGTCGGAGCGCCTCATCACCGAGCTGACGGCGCACCGCACGCTGGCGCTGCGGGACGCGCTGGCGAACGATCCGAGCACCGCGTTCGTGGCAGTGCTGTACACGCTCTGCCTCGACGCATTCTATCGTGTGTCGTCAGCCACCTGCCTCGAAATCTCGGCCAAGAGCACGACCTTCAACGCCCAGGCGCCGGGGCTCGCCGACTGCGCCTCCGCCAACGCGATCGAGGCCCGCCATCAGCAATGGGCGAAGCAGTTGCCCAAGGCCGAGGATGATCTCTGGGACGCGCTGGTGGCGTTCGATAGCGACAGCCAGGCGGCGCTGTTCGCACATTGCGCCTCGCTCAGCGTCAACGCCGTGCATGACCCGTGGAGCCGCGGCCCGCGGCGCCTCGCTCACGCCGACACTCTGGCTCGCGCAGTGAACCTCGACATGGCGGCGGCCGGCTGGTCCCCGACCGTCGACAATTACCTCGGCCGGGTTCCGAAGGCGCGCATCCTCGAAGCGGTCCGGGAGGCGAAGGGCGAACAATCGGCGCAGCTCATCGATCATCTGAAGAAGGCCGACATGGCCAAGGAGGCCGAGCGGCTGCTCGGCGGCACGGGTTGGCTGCCCGAGCCGCTGCGCACGCCGGACGTTCAGCCGGCCAAGGCTGATGGCGAAGAGGAAGCCGGTGCGACGACTCTCCCGGCGTTCCTCGCCGACGGCGAACGACGACGGCGCTGGCGATCCGGCGGTAGCCGATCCCGAGGAACCCGAGCCACACGCCGTCGCGGCGGAATGATCGCACGCAGGCGGGGCGGCTACGGCCGCCCCGCACCTTTCCAACCCACTCGAGCCCGGCCTCCTGAGCTTGTCGAAGGGGCGCCGGGCTTTTTTTCTGGAGACCCGTCATGACCGACTGGTACGCCCGTTGCGCTTACCATCCCGAGGTCAAGCAGCGCTTCCACACCACCGCACGCGCGCGTTTACGCCGGTTGGCGACAACGCTGCGCTTTCCATCCGGATCGTTCGATCTCCGCTCGAACCTCGGCGGGATCGCCGTTTCGGGCGAGATCGCGCTCCACCACGATGATGTCTACATCCAGGTGTGTCAGCCCGCGAGTGGCGCCGATTCCGGCATCCTGATCCGCACCTGCCAAGGCCGGCGCGATTACATCGGCGGCCGCAACCATTTGGCGCCGCTCCGCCTACTCGACGATGCGCCGGCCTTGGCAGCGCAGGTGCGCGCGGTCATGGCAACGAAGACCAGCGCGCTTTCCGCAGCACCGTCCTCGCGCCTAGCGCCGGCCCGGCATCGCTGACGCGTCGGTCCGGCGGCCGAGGCGCTGCGCCATGATCAGCGTAATCGGCGCGATGCAGAGCGCTCCACGGCGCGCATGCGCATCGCATGCCGACCCGCCGGCCGTCAGCCGGGCGGAACGTAGGCAACAGGGGATCGGCTTCCATGAGAGGGAGAGGCAGGCCGGGACGGGTTTGAGCCGACCGGGGTCGAGAGAGAGCGCCCTTCGGCTCACCCCGTTCCCGCTCTCCTGGATGTCCCTGATGAATTCGACGTTGGTCTCCGCGGCCGCAATCGCGGTTGCCCCTCTCGGCGTACCCGCGGTGTCACAACCGGACGCCGGCGTCGCGCTGGTCGCGGCCGCTGGCTTGCTGCTCGCCGATCTCGAACGCGGCCGTGCGATCGATGTGCCGGCGCTTCGCACTGCGATGATCGCACCATTCGGTGGTTCAGACGCCGAGGGCGTCTGGGACTGGAAGACCGCCTACGACGCGTGCGAAGCGGCGCAAATCCTGTTTCTGCGCAAGTTCGGGCCTGTGATGCGCGGGCGGGCTGTGTCACCAGCGGCGTTCCTTGCCATGCTGGCCAAGGTGGCGGCGCTGCTGCCGTCGCACACGCGGCGGTCCGAGGAGAGCCAGGCGCTCCAACAATTCTCGACGCCCCTCGGGTTTGGCTTCGTCGCGAGCGTCGCGGCAGCGATCATGCCCACCGACCTCGTGCTCGAGCCTTCGGCCGGCACGGGCTTGCTTGCCATCCACGCCGAGCTCGTGGGCGGCAGCCTGTTCCTGAACGAACTCGCCGGCACGCGCGCCCGCCTGCTCGAACGCCTGTACCCGGGTGCAGCCGTCACGCGGCACGACGCTGCGCACATCCACGACCTGCTGGACGATGCCGTGCGGCCGAGCGTCGTGCTGATGAACCCGCCCTTCTCGGTCGCCGCCCACGTTGATGGCCGGGTCGCGGACGCTGCGCTGCGTCATCTGGCGTCAGCGCTGGCACGCGTCGCCGAGGGCGGCCGCCTGGTCGCCATTACCGGTTCCAACCTCTCCCCCGACAATCCCTCCTGGCGCGACAGCTTTATCCGATTGCAGCAACGCGGCCGCGTCGTGTTCTCGGCGGCCGTCGATGGCCGGGCCTATGCCCGCCATGGAACCAGCGCTGAAACCCGCCTGACGGTCATCGACCGCGTACCCGCCGACGATCCGACGGCGTTCCCGGCTTCGCCGGGCACGGCAAACGGCACGGCCATCCTGCTCGACTGGGTGACGAGGCTGGTCCCGGCGCGGACCGCCGTGAAGTTGGCTCCGGCCGTCGGACGCACCGGCGCGTCAATCACGGCGCGGATGGCGGCGGCACGTTCGCTGCCCAGCACAGGATCGCCACGCCGGTCCGCTGCGGCGATTATTGAACCCGCCGCCATCGAACTCGCCTATGAGGCCGTGGACTGGGCGCCGGCGCAAAGCGGACGGATCACCGAGGCGCTCTATGAAGGATACGGACTTCAGTCGATCCGTATTCCCGGATCTGCGTCGCATCCGACGCGGCTGGTGCAGTCGGCCGCCATGGCCTCGGTCGCGCCGCCGAAACCCGGCTATCGGCCGCATCTCCCGGCCGCCGTCATTGCCGACGGCCTGCTGTCCGACGCTCAGCTCGAAAGCGTGATCTATGCCGGCGAGGCCCATGCCGGCTATCTCGCCGGATCATGGATCGTCGATGAGACTTTCGACGTCGTTTCGGCCGCACCCACGCCTGCCCCGGCGAAAGCCGGGGATGCCGAGGCGGCAATCCGATTTCGCCGAGGCTGGTTTCTCGGCGACGGCACCGGCGCCGGCAAGGGCCGCCAGGTCGCCGGCATCCTCCTCGACAACTGGGTGAAGGGCCGCCGGCGGGCGGTGTGGGTCTCCAAATCCGACAAGCTGATCGAGGACGCTCAGCGCGACTGGTCTGCGCTCGGCCAGGAGCGGTTGCTGATCACGCCGCTCGCGCGCTTCCGGCAAGGCACGCCGATCCGCCTGGACGAAGGCGTCCTATTCACAACCTACGCCACGCTACGGTCCGACGCGCGCGAGGAGAAGGTTTCGCGCGTCCGCCAAATCGTCGATTGGTTGGGCTCCGACTTCGACGGGGTCATCGTCTTCGACGAAAGCCACGCCATGCAAAACGCGGCCGGCGGCAAGAGCGAACGCGGCGACCAGGCACCCTCCCAGCAGGGACGAGCGGGCTTGCGCCTGCAGCACGCTCTGCCCGATGCCCGCGTGCTCTACGTTTCCGCGACCGGCGCGACGACGGTCGACAACCTCGCCTATGCCCAGCGGCTCGGCTTGTGGGGCGGCGAGGATTTCCCCTTCGCCACCCGTGCCGAGTTCGTCGAAGCGATCGAGGCAGGCGGTGTCGCGGCGATGGAGGTGCTAGCCCGCGACCTGAAGGCGCTCGGCCTCTACGCGGCCCGGTCGCTCTCCTACGAGGGGATCGAATACGAGCTGGTCGAACACCGGCTCACCCCCGAGCAAATCCGCATCTACGACGCCTATGCCGGCGCCTTCCAGGTCATCCACAACAACCTGACCGCGGCGCTGGAAGCCGCCAACGTCACGGGCGAAACCGGGTCGCTGAACCGCCAAGCCAAGTCCGCCGCACGCTCGGCCTTCGAAAGCGCCAAGCAGCGTTTCTTCAATCACCTGATCACCGCGATGAAGACTCGGGCATTGATCGCTGCGGTCGAACGGGATCTCGAAGCGGGCCACGCTGCCGTCATCCAGATCGTCTCGACCGGCGAGGCACTGATGGAGCGGCGCCTCGCCGAGATCCCGACCGAGGAATGGGGCGACGTGCAGGTCGATATCACGCCGCGCGAATACGTTCTCGATTACCTGGCGCACGGCTTCCCGACCCAGCTCTTCGAGCCGTTGACCGACGGCGAGGGCAATCTCTCATCCCGGCCCGTCTACCGCGACGGCCAGCCGGTCCAATGCCGGGACGCCGTCGAACGGCGCGACCGCATGATCGAACGCCTGGCGTCTCTTGCCCCCGTCCAGGGCGCGCTCGACCAGATCGTGCAGCGCTTCGGCACGGAGATGGTGGCGGAAGTGACCGGCCGCTCGCGGCGCATCGTGCGCAAGGCAGGATCGGGTGGCCTCGAGCGTCTCGCGGTCGAGGCCCGCGCCGGCTCGGCCAATCTCGCCGAGGCACAGGCCTTCATGGATGACGAGAAGCGCATCCTGGTCTTTTCCGATGCCGGCGGCACCGGCCGTTCCTATCATGCCGATCTCACGGCGAAGAACCGCCGTCTGCGCGTCCACTACCTGCTGGAAGCGGGCTGGAAGGCCGACACCGCCATTCAGGGCCTCGGCCGGTCGAACCGCACCAACCAGGCGCAGCCGCCGCTGTTCCGCCCGATCGCCACCGACGTCAAGGCCGAGAAGCGCTTCCTCTCCACCATCGCGCGCCGCCTCGACACGCTCGGCGCCATTACCAAAGGCCAGCGTCAGACCGGTGGGCAGGGTCTGTTCCGCGCCGACGACAATCTCGAATCCGTCTACGGCCGGGCTGCGCTGCGCCAGCTCTATGTCCTGCTCTATAGCGGCAAGGTCGAGGGTTGCTCGTTTCAGGCATTCGAGGACGCGACCGGCCTCCGCTTGACCGATGGCGACGGCAGCTTGCGCGAGGAATTGCCGCCGATCACCACCTTTCTCAATCGGCTCCTCGCGCTGACCATCGATCTGCAGAACACGCTATTCGGCGTGTTCGAGGATCTGCTGCGCACCAAGATCGAGGGCGCCATCGCTTCGGGCACCTATGATCTTGGCGTCGAGACGGTGACTGCCGAGAGCCTCACCGTCACAGATCGCCGCACACTCTACGTCCATCCGCAGAGCGGCGCCGAGACCCAGATCTTCACCATCACCCGCCGCGATCGCAACCGGCCATTCACCCTCGCCGAGGCGCTCGACCGGGCAAATGACCCGCGCGCCCGGCTGCTGGTGAACAGTCAGTCCCGGCGCGCGGCCGTGCAGGTGCCGGCGCCGAGCCTGATGCTCGACGATGGTGAAGTCGAGCGCCGCGTGCGGCTGCTTCGCCCGATGGAGCGCACCGCGATCCCCTTCGCCACGATGCCGCACACGCATTGGCAGGACGCGGATCGGGCTGATTTCGTCCACGCCTGGGAGACCGAGATCGCCGCGCTGCCCGAGTTTACCGACAGCAACCTGCACATCGTTACCGGCCTGTTGCTGCCGATCTGGAAGCGGCTGCCGAACGACTCCATGCGCGTCTACCGGCTCCAGACCGACGATGGCGAACGCATCATCGGCCGTCTGGTCTCGCCGGCCTGGGTCGCCCAGACGACGCAGGTCGATGCGCCGACGCTGAGCCCCGCCGACGCCTTCGTCGCCGTGCTCGATGGACGGACGCTCTTGCAGCTTGCACACGGCCTCGAGCTTCGCCGCGTCAAGGTCATGGGAGACTTCCGCGTCGAGCTCTCCGGCTTCACCGACGGGATGGTCGACCGGCTGAAGGCAACCGGCCTGATCTCCGAGATCATCTCGTGGAAGCTGCGCCTGTTCGTGCCGACCGGCGCGGAGGGGACAACGATCCTGGCCAAGGTGATCGAGCGGTATCCGCTCATCCGCATCGCCGACAGGGCGGCGGCGTGAGGAGGACACGATGTTGTCTCAAGCCGCCGAACTGGCGCACCGTCTCGCGCGCGATGCCGAGGCGGTGTGCCGTCAATATCTCTCCAACGGCCGCCGCGAAGGCTGCTACTGGCTGGTCGGCGACGTTCGAAACACGCCCGGTCGCTCCCTATTCGTCCGGCTGAAAGGACCGGAATCCGGCAAGGGCGCGGCCGGCAAATGGACCGATGCGGCGACCGGCGACCACGGTGATCTCCTCGACGTCATCCGCGAAAGCTGTGGCCTTGTCGACTTCCACGACGTCGCCGACGAAGCCCGACGCTTTCTCGCCATGCCAAGACCGGAGCCGGAGCCAGACCATGGGCGGCTTCTATCTTCCGCACCGGTGGGATCGCCGGAATCAGCACGCCGCCTCTTCGCCATGTCGCAGACGATTTCGGGCACAGTCGCGGAAGCGTATTTGCGCACACGCGGCATCACGGCTCTGCACGGAACCAGAAGCCTCCGATTCCACGCACGCTGCTACTACCGGCCTGATCGACATTCTCCGACCGAAACCTGGCCCGCCATGATCGCAGCCGTCACCGACCTTGACGGCCAAATCACCGGAGCGCATCGCACCTGGCTCGACGGGTCAGGTCGGGACAAGGCGCCGATCGACACGCCGAGGCGGGCGATGGGCCATCTCCTCGGTAACGCCGTCCGTTTCGATGCGGCGCATGATGTCATGGCGGCCGGCGAAGGCATCGAGACCATGCTGTCGCTCCGATGCGTCATGCCCACCATGCCGATGGTCGCCGCGCTTTCAGCCGCGCATCTCGCCGCCATCCTGTTCCCGGCAACGCTGCGCCGCCTCTACATCGCCCGCGACGACGACCCGGCCGGAGATAGCGCGATGGCGAGCCTGATCGACCGATCGAGCGAGACCGGGATCGAGGCGATAACCCTGTCGCCAAGGCTGGGAGACTTCAACGAGGATCTCCGGACGCTCGGCATCGATGCGCTGCGGGCCGCGTTGCGGGTGCAGATCGCTCCCGAGGACGTCGCTCGCTTCATGGAACTGGCGGCATGAACCGGAACGGAGACATGAGGTCCGCTGCGGCGCAGGTCTCATGTCGCATCGAGTCGTGGTGCTTCCCGGTGTTGTCGGAGAGGACCGCGCCCACGGCCTTCTGAGAGGGCGATCGGGGCAGCAAACGGCCCGGCCCGGCAATGGCGGATGGCCGACTATTTTCCGTCGGCGGCAAGCCGCCTTTACATCGCGAAACAAAATAGCCGGCCCCCGCCATCCTCCGCTTCGCTTCGGCCGCTCGCTTTGCTCCGCGGTGCAGGTCCGGTCCGCCCGCCGCCTTTCGTCGCCATGAAGGCCGCGATGGGCGCGGTCGATCCGACGAAGGGAAGCACTCCATGACGACCGAACACGACGACACCGGCTACGAGCCGCCGCACACCTCATCCCCGACCGATCACGTCCTCGCCGAACTCCAGCTCTACGGCTATCGCCCCTTCCAGGACGAACCCGACCCGCGACCGCTGCCCAAAGCCCAGGCCGTCGCCGGCGCCGTCGCCGACATCTTCGACGCCCTCGTTGTGGCGCTTAGCGACACCCGCCTCGAACCCGATCTCGAGGAGTTGCTCTGGTCGACCGTCAATCTCTTCCACCGTGCCGCTGACCGAATCGAGCGCGAGTTGGACGACAACGAGCAGGCGCAGAAGCGCAGCCAGCGGGAGCAGGACGGCTCGGAGATCCGCTCGGTCGAACTCGAACGCCTCACCGCCGAAGGCCAGACGCTGATCGAGCGCAGGAACAGCATGGAATTCTTCCGCGACCAGGCGGCCGAGCAGTTCGAGCGCCACACCCACTCAGCCTGGCGGCCGCGCTCAGGATCGATGGTCAACCACCGCACGCTGACCTCGGCCATGATCGACAGCCGCGACTTCCTCGCCGCCAAGCGCCGGGCCGAAAACGAGGTGCTGCTGCCGGCTGGTCCCAAGATCGCCTTCACCGGCGGGCTCGACTTCAACGATCATCGCCTGATCTGGGACAAGCTCGACAAGGTCCACGCCAAGCATCCCGACATGGTGCTGCTGCACGGCGGATCGCCGAAGGGCGCCGAACGCATCGCCGCCCGCTGGGCCGATCACCGCAAGGTGCCGCAAATCGCCTTCAAGCCCGAGTGGACGAAGCACGCCAAGGCCGCACCCTTCAAGCGCAACGACCAGTTGCTCGATGTGCTACCGATCGGTGTCATGGTCTTCCCCGGCACCGGCATTCAGGGCAACCTCGCCGACAAGGCCAAGAACCTCGGCATCCCCGTCTGGAAGTTCGGCGAGGGCGGCGCGTGAGCGCCGCTAGCTGCGAACCCGGGCCACGTTTGCCCTCGGCTCAAAGATGGTGTATCGCGGCGGCTGCGGCTCACGCTTGGATGCTGAGCGCGCATCCCCTTCTGTGACTGGATCGAGGTCGGCGCGACCTCGAGCATCGGGGAAGGAGCGATGAGATGGTGCATTTCGTTGGTCTTGATGTGTCGTTGAAGGAAACGTCGGTGTGCGTTGTCGACGATGCCGGCAAGGTGATCTTGGAGCAGAAAGTACCACCGAACCGGCCGATATCATCGCCGTTCTGGCCTCGCTCGGCGTGACCTTTGGTCGGATCGGGATCGAGGCCGGCCCGCTGTCGCAGTGGCTGGTCAATGCCTTGACGGCGGCGGAGCTGCCGGTGATCTGCGTCGAGACGCGGCACATGAAGGCTTTGTTGACGGCGCAGCAGATTAACAAGACGGACCGCAACGATGCGCGCGGGATCGCGCAGATGATGCGGGTCGGCCTGTTCAAGCCGGTGCATGTGAAGACGCTGGTTGCCCAGGAACAGCGCATGCTGCTGACCAGCCGCAAGCTGCTTCAGCGCAAGCTGCTGGACCTCGAGTCCGATTTGCGCGGCACGCTGCGCAGTTTCGGTTTGAAAGTAGGCGTCGTCAGTGGCGGTCGATACGAGGCGCGGGTCCGCGAGCTCGTCGCGGGCTTTCCTCGGCTGGCCGCGATCGCCGAGCCTCTGCTCAGCGTCCGCCGGGTCATGCGCCAGCAGCTCGCCGTCCTGCACAAGATGCTGCTCGACACGGTCCGCCATGCCCCATGCCTTCAGCGCCGACCATCGGGTGACGCGGGTCAGCAGACTATGTGCGGCGATGAACAGCGCTTCCCGCGCGATCCGGTCGCCGCTCTTGCTGATCGCGCCGTTGCGGTCGATCTCGCCCGAGGCATATTTGCGCAGTGTCAGTCCGAGATGAGCGCCGACGTCGCGGGATCGAGCAAAGCGCGCCGGATCGTCGATCGCCGTCGCAAAGGCCAGCGCCGTCACCGCGCCCGGTCCCACGTCATAATGCTCATCTCGCTACATCATTGAAAGATCAGGGTCTGCTGATCGGGATTTGATGATGATGGACCCTTGTGCTCCGTCTTGGCGCGTGGCTGGTTCTCGATGTCCGGTCGCTTGAGCACCCAAGGGGCGCCTTTGCAGTACTGCTCAGCAGGAATGATGCCAGCGCGGATCTGGCGAAGCACCGTCATGGGGCTCAGATCAAGCATCCTGGCCGCTTCAGTCAATGTGACTTCGCCGCGCGCGGCCCACTCCCCGTCCACATAGACCGCAATTCCGTGCGTGTTGCGGAAGCTACGTACACGCGACTGCGTCCATCCGTTCAGCCGGGCGGTTCGCTTTCCTGTCCGGTTGAGCATACCCGCAATGGCCTTGTCGGGCATCAATCGCGCGCATGTCCGGATCAGGTCGATCGTTTCAGGTTCGAGGGACCAACGCGTCTGACCTCTCTGGTTCTTCCTCACCGTGAGGCGGGTGTGATCACCGCCCTGCCAATGCAATAGCAGCTGGATTTGATCATCTTCTACGCGTGCCACGACCTCACGCATCACAGCGCGGATGAGACGCTTGCGCGTGACGGCGGTCGCCGCCGGATGATGCCAAGCGGCCTCCAGGTCAGCACCCATTTGCAGCAGCCGCTGCCGCTCCTCGGCACCCAGTGCCGCCGGTCGCTGTCGGACTAGCGTCTCCAACTCCTTCTCCAGGACGTCCACCGCCACGAGGGTGGCATCCCACCGCCGCTCGAGTTCGCCGGCAACAAGACGATTGTCAGGATCGACAGCGTCATATTGCCGCCGCGCCCTGGCTGCCTCGTATCGCGCCTGTTCGAGCGCCAGCTCAAGTTGGCGCTGTTTCTCGCCAGCCTGGTGCTCGCAGTCCGTGATTGCACGGACCGCCGCATCGACGCCGAGCGGCTGCAGTAATCGGACGATCTCGGCTCCCACCGCTTGGTCGACCCGCAGAGCGCCGAACGAGATGCAGGGGGCGGCTGCGGGGTTGCTCCGGGTGGCGTCGCAATGATAACGGCCGATGTCGCCCTTGGTGCCGTTGTAGCTCACGAGCAGCCTACGTCCACAATGGCCGCAGCGCAGCAGGCCGACGAGCAAAGCCCCCCCTTGCGCACCGCGCCTCGTACCATCATGCCTTTGCCGTTGGCATTGTCAGCAATCAACCGCTGGTTCCTTTCATAATCTGCCCAAGACAAGTAACCCTCGTGATGGTCGACGAGCAAGACCGCCCAATCTGAGCGATTCTTGCGATAGCCGCGCAAGATACGCTTGCGGCCGTTTTCGATCGTCATCCGACTGCCGGTTCGACCAAAGACATAAGCACCGGCGTAAACAGGGTTGGTCAGGAGATTACTCACCGTCGCGTAGACTGGGGGCTTCCACAGCAGTTGATGTTGCCCTGAGCTTCTGGAATCAATGTACGGTAGCGCGATCTGGTCGGCACGATGCGACAAAAACACCTGACGGATGCTTTGCATCTCGGCAAAGCGGGCGAAGACTAGCCCAATCGCCTCGCGCACGCGCAGATCGGGATCCATTTCGATTTTGTCGCGGCCCACTTTTATGTAGCCGACGGCTACCATGAAGAAGAGTTCGCCGCGCCGCGCTTTCTGCTTCAGTGCTTCCATCGAGCGGGCGCGCAGGAGAGACGGCTCAAGCTCGCTCATCGTCCCTTTCATACCCAACAACAGGCAATCGTTGGGATGCCGCGGCTCGTATATGCCATCCTCATCGACGATCACCGTGCCAACCAGACCGCAAAACTCGATCAGCGTGTGCCAGTCGCGCCCGTTGCGCGCCAGACGCGACGCCTCGATGGCGAACACGGCACCAACGCGGCCCTCACAGATCGCCGCAAGCAGCCGCTCGAAGCCCGGACGGCTGACACCCGAACCCGAGCGGCCAAGATCGTCATCGATGACCGTCACATCGCTCCAGCCGAGAGTGCGTGCCCGTTCGGCGAGGCCATATTGACGCCGCCGGCTCTCATGATTGTTGGCAAGCTGGTCGGCGGTGGATTGCCGGATGTATATGAGGCGCCGCGCTCCAGATGGTCAGGCGTGATCTTCATCGCTTTCCTCCGCCTCGGCGATGACGGCCAGCGTTTCCGCCAGGAGCGCGCTCACCAGTGTCAACAGCGTCGCCCGATCGAACGCTGCTATCGGCACCGGTGGGTCCTTGGGCGAGAAGAGGTCGGGCTGGCGATGACTCGGCTGCGGGCGCGGCATGCTTGTCTCCTTCACGACGGAACTCGTCGCGCAACAAGCTTTGCCAGGCATCGAGCTCCAGGCGGAGTTCGCGTAGACACGCCAACGGGAGACGCGGGATCTCCGTCACCATCATCGCCGCCGCCCGATCCTCCGTCATCCAGATCGGCATTTGCGCCAGCGTGCCGTCCGGCTGGCGGACGGTCAGAGCGACTTCGTCGCCATGACGATTGCGCCCCGTAACAACGACCGTCTCCCCACAACGAGGATGAAAGCCGTAACGGATAGTCGCCTCGCCAAACTGATAGCGGGCATTATGTTGCTGCTTCGCCGACGCCCGGCACGGTGAGCAGCCGACGGCACACCTGATGTGCTCTCACCGCTTTGAGCACCATCGCGTGCAGGGCTTGGTACTGGAACCGCAGCGCCTGACGCGCCGCCAGCATCGGGCGCACCATTGCCTGCAACCGCGGTCGATCGGCGGTGAGCTCGATCACTCGTGCCTCGAACGTCGTCACCGACGCGTGACCGACCTTGAGGCCGAATGCTTTGAGCGTGCCGCGGATTTCGTTCTCGATCGCGAGGCGGCTCCTCAGCAGCGTCTTGCGGTTGGTCAGCAGCAGACGCAGCTCCTGGCTCTCGGTCGTCTTGACGTGCACCACCGTGAACCAGCCGACGCGCATTGCCTGCGCAATCGCCCGGGCATCGTTGCGATCCGTCTTGTTAATCTGCTGCGCCGTCAACAAAGCCTTCATGCGCCGCGTCTCGATGCACACCGCCGGCAGACCGGCGGCTTGCAACCCGTCGCAGAGCCACGGCGATAGCGGGCCAGCCTCCAGGCCAAGGCGCTCGATCGCCGCGTCGATCGACCTCAACCAAGTCACGATCGCTTCCGGCTCGGTCTCAGCTTTGCCCTCGCGCAAGATCGCGCCGGCATCATCGACAACGCAGATAGCCGTTTCTTCCAGTGACACGTCCAAACCAACGAAATACGTCACGGTCGCCTCCGAGTGATTTGCAGGTCGAAGAACCCATCACCCCTACACTGGAATGAGCTGGATCAGGACCGCAATCACCCCATCTTTATCGGATACACAGTACCGGTTAAGATACCCACCAGGAGGCACCCTCGAAAATGCTCACCCCGGTCCAACAACACGCCATCGATCGCTTCGCCAAAAGTCTTTTGACCCTCGCCGACGATTCCTTGATCGATGCCTATCATCAGGCTTGGGAGGCGCCTCGCGGCGAGGGTAGCGACAACATCGACAAATCTTGCGCCGAGAGCCTCGCGACCGAAGCGGCGATGCGGGAGCGCTTTGCGGATTATCAGCGGCGCTACAAGCAGCGGTATCCGTGAACCAGCTTGTCATCCATTCCTCGGCGCCCATGGTCCCGGCTGTCGTCGCCGCCGCCGGCGAGCGCGCCGGCATGCGCTTTCTCGAATTCTTCGCGGCCAACATCCGCAACCCGCACACGCGCCGGGCCTATGCCCGCGCCGCGGAGGAATTTCTCGCGTGGTGCGCGGATGTCGGCGTGCCGTCGATCGCCGCCGTGCAGCCGGTGCATGTCGCCACCTGGATCGAGGCCGGGACGCACGAGCTCGCCGCACCGAGCGTCAAGCAGCGGCTCGCCGCGATCCGCCACCTGTTCGACTGGCTCGTCACCGGCCAGGTCGTGCCGGTCAATCCGGCCGGCTCGGTGCGCGGGCCCCGGCATGTGGTGACATCCGGGCAAACGCCGGTGCTCGATCCTTCGGAAGCGCGCGCGCTGCTCGACAGCATCGATGTCGCGACCCATGCCGGGCTGCGCGATCGCGCGTTGATCGGGCTCATGGTCTATTCCTTTGCGCGGATCGGCGCGGCGCTCGGCATGGCGGTCGAGGATGTCTACACGCAGAACCGGCGGCTGTGGGTGCGGCTGCGCGAGAAGGGCGGCAAGCGGCATGCGATGCCATGCCATCACAACCTTGAGGAATACCTTACCGCCTATCTCGACGGCGCCGGGCTGCGCGATGATCCGAAGGGGCCGCTGTTCCGCACGATCGGGCGCGGCACCGGCAAGCTGACGCACGGTGCTGCCGCAGGCGAACGCCTATGCGATGATCCGCCGGCGCGCTGCCGCGGCCGGCATCGAGACCAAGCTCGGCAACCACAGTTTCCGCGCGACGGGGATCACCGCCTATCTCAAGAACGGCGGCACGCTGGAAAAGGCCGCGGCGATCGCGAACCACGCTTCGACGCGGACGACGCAACTCTATGATCGTCGGCGCGATGAGGTAAGCCTTGATGATGTCGAGAGGATCGTGATCTGATGGCTGTCTCTTATGCGCCGATAGCGGCCATTCGCGCGCTGCGAGCTTCGTAGTCTGCTGACTCTGGCATAGGGCCTGAAACCGCGATCCATTTGGGGGATTCCCGATTCCGCTTTTTGTGTGTTCTGATACGCCGAAGCTTTCGCGTAGCGTCGAGAGAGAGCGCGTGGCGAGAAATCAATTGGATCAGGACTGGGCACTGTGAACAGTATTGTCAAGCGAACTCAAGCTTTTTGCCGGCGGTTCGAGCTGCGCGTGCCGATCCTTTTGGCACCGATGGCGGGAGCGTGTCCAGCATCGCTATCTATTGCGGTTGCTAATGCCGGCGGGCTCGGTGCTTGCGGCGTGCTGCTGATGCAGCCCGAAGAGATCAAGATCTGGGCGCGCGATGTGCGGGCCGGCAGCAACGGCAGTTTTCAGCTCAATAATTGGATACCCGACCCACCACCTGCGCGGGATTGGGTACACGAAGCGCGGATGCGCGAATTTCTCGGGCATTGGGGCCCGATGGTGGCACCGGAGGCGGGTGAGGCTGCCACGCCCGATTTCGCCGCCCAATGCGAGGCGATGCTTGAGGCCGATCCGCGCATCATCTCGTCGATCATGGGCCTCTACCCCGAGGAGTTCGTCGCCAAGATGAAGGCGCGCGGGATTGCGTGGTGGGCGACCGCCACAACCGTGGCCGAGGCGCGTGCCGCCGTGGCGGCCGGCGCGGACGTGATCGTCGCGCAAGGCGCCGAGGCTGGCGGCCATCGTGGCGCCTTTAACGCTGCCGAAGCAGAGTCGCGGCAGGTCGGGCTCATCGCGCTACTGCCGGCGATAGCCGATGCGGTCGATGTGCCGGTTGTCGCGACTGGCGGTATCGCCGATGCGCGCGGCGTCGCAGCGGCATTCGTGCTCGGTGCCAGCGCGGCACAGATCGGCACAGGTTTTTTGCGCTCTCCCGAGGCGAAAATCGCTCCGGCCTGGGCTGATGCGCTGGTAAGGACCGCACCGGAGGATACACTCGTCAGCCGCGTCTTTAGCGGCCGACCCGGTCGCAGTATAGCCACTGCCTACGCCAGGGCTGCGACCGCCGCCGAGGCGCCAGCTCCCGCGCCTTACCCGATCCAGCGGGGCCTGACCGCCGGGATGCGCGGCCTCGGGACCAAAGAGAATAACATCGACCGGATTCAGGCTTGGGCCGGTCAATCGGCCGCCCTCGCTGCCGCCGAATTGGCCGGCGCCATCGTTGAACGATCGTGGACGGGGGCCCAGGCGCTGTTGGGTCTGTCTTAGCGGGAAACCACCCGCCTGGCCTCACCAGGGAGCGCCATCATGGCCATCGGGCCTCACGTTGGGCAATAACGGCAATGGGGCAACTTGCGACGGCCCGCGGTCAAGGCTCAACGACCGCTGTTCTGGAGTGAGGCGACCTACACCGAGACGCAGGGCGACCGGCGAGCAGCGCCAACAGCAGATCGTCGGCCTACCCGTACCGACGCAGGCAAAGCGCCGCAGTTCAGCGCGGGCGCCGGTCAAGGCCGACCGTGGCGCCTGCCGGGTATGCAGCGCGCAATTTGCCGTTGCTCAGATCGCTCAAGACAGCGACCGTGTCGCCGACAGCGCCGGCAATTTGATAAATGTCGGATAAGAACCGCGTTGCGGAAGGTCCCATCCAATGGAATTAGGCATCTATCACGAGTTTCCGGTGCTGCCCGGCCGCAGCCAGGCCGAATGTTTCGCCGCCGGGTTCGACATCGTCGACGCCGCCGAGGAGTACGGCCTCGACGTGATGTGGCTCGCGGAAATTCATTTCGACAAGCGGCGCTGCCTCGCCGCCAGTCCGCTGATCCTTGGTACCGCGATCGCGGCCCGCACCGAGAGGATCAAGATCGGGACTAGCGTGCAGGTAATCCCGCTGGCGAACCCGCTTCGCATCGCCGAGGAATCGGCGATCTTGGACCACGTTTCCAAGGGCCGGCTGATCTTCGGGGTCGGGCGCAGCGGCGTCGTGAAGACCTACGAGGCGATGAACATCGCCTATTCCGAAAGCAAGGACCGCGAGATCGAGTGTCTCGAAATCATTCAGCGCGCCTGGCAGGAAGATAATTTCTCCTACAAGGGCAAGTTTTACGACATCCAGGATGTCACGGTCGTGCCGCACCCGGTGCAACGGCCGACGCCCGAAATCCGTCTGGCGGCGGCAAGCGTCGAAACATTCCCTACGGCCGGCAAGGCGGGCCAAGGCCTGTTCCTGTCTGCGCGGCACGAGGATGTGCGGGTGTTCAAGCCGCACATCGATGTCTACCGCAAAGCCTGGACCGATGCCGGATATCCCGGCGAGGCGCCCGTCTATCTCCGCTGCCCCGGTTTCGTCGCCAAAACCGATGCGGCGGCCCAGGAAGCCTATGGGCCCACCCTAATGCAGCATTTCCAGAATCAAAACCGCCTGCTTTCCGACTCCGCTCGGCGGCAGAACAGCCCGCCGGACCACCCGCGCTTCAAAACCGCGCAGCGCCTTCTCGAAATTACCTTCGAGGAAGTTTTGCGCGGTTCGGTATTCATCGGCTCGCCCGATACGGTGGTGGCGAAGTTGAAAGACCTGCAACGCGATATCGGGCTGTCGGGCGTGCAATTGGAAACGAACTGCGCAGGCTTTGCCGATCACGCGGCGGAGCGCGAGGCGATCCGGCTACTGGCGCGGGAAGTCAAGTCGGCGTTCCGTTGAACGCGGCTGACTGTTCCGGCCCGGCCGTCTGCGCTCGGGCCGGCGCCGTCGCTCGCGCAGCAGCTGGCAGAGTAGCTGGGCGCGGGAGGAAGGAACTGATGCAACACCGAGGCGGCTGTCATTGCGGCAATTTGCGGCTGCGCCTGCGCTTGTCCCAGCCGCCGGAGGATACTCGGCTGCGCGCCTGCGGCTGCTCGTTCTGCCGCGCCCACAACACGCGCACGACCAGCGATCCTGACGGGCCGGTCGACATCTCCGCCGCCGATTGGTCCTTAGTCGAGCACTACCGCTTTGGCACGGGCACCGCCGAGTTCCTGATCTGCAAGCGCTGCGGGGTTTATATCGGCGCGATCGGCGAGACCGCCTCGGGAACCCGCGCGGTCATCAACACGAATTGCCTGGACGACCGAGCCGCCTTCACGCAGCAACCAAATCCCGTCGATCACGACGGCGAGGCAACCGGCGACCGTCTTGCCCGACGCGCCACCAATTGGACGCCCGCGACCATCCACCGCTGACATCGTGCGGGCTCAACAAAGCATGCTGTTATTGCGCACCGCGTGGCCTGCGGGGCGCCTCAGATGTGGCCGCTGACGCGTGCGCGAAACCAGCGCCGACAATCGGGCGCAATGCGGCAATTGAATTGGCAAGGAGCAGGGCATGCGAGCGATCGGCTCTCCTGCGGGTACCTGGGGTCGTTTATACCGCTGCGCAACGACCGATGGCGTCCCCCAGCGATCCTTGAGGGTTGCGGTGATTGTCGGAACAATTCTCAACCTCATCAATCAGGGCGACGCGCTTTTCGCCGGCGGTTCGCTCGATCTCGTCAAGCTGACGCTGGCCTATCTTGTGCCGTATTGCGTCAGCACCTATGGAGCTGTTGCATACAGAATGCATGCCGCCAGGCGCGGAGACGGATAGCGCAAGGCTGAGCTGCCGCCCCGACCGACAAGTGAGCGCGAGCTGAGGGAGCATTAGGCGGATGAGCGAGGACCCCAAACCCAAGGTGTTTGACGTGATGTTCGAAGCTGAAGGCCGTAACGCCGCGAAATATCGCAACGACATTGCGGTGCACATGCGCGGCGCGGCGCCGGTCAGCGTCGACCTGCCGACCGATGAAGGACCGTATCACGGCGGCGACGGCACCGCTCCCTATCCGCTGGCTTATTTCAGCAGCGGCCTGACCGCCTGCATCATGACGCAGCTGCGGGCCTTCTCCCGCCGGATGCGGATCGATGTCACGACAATTTCGGTCGATGCGCGCATGCACTGGCAGGCACATCAGCGCACCGAGGTACCCTATGAGAGCGAAGCCGTCTCCTTCACGCTCGACATCGACCTGGGCGGTAGCGCAAGCGAAGCGGACAAGCGCCGGCTGATCGACGCGGCTTCGAAAGGCTGCTTCATCGAGGTCGCCTTGAAACCCGGCATCGTGCGTCACCGGCTGAAGGTCGGCACCGACTGGATCGACGTTTGAGAGGAGACAAGCCATGGCAAAGACCCCACTCGTTCCAATCCCGAATTTTGTGGATCTGAGCCCCACCTTTCAGGAACTCTCCCGTCTGGGCCGGGAACGGCTCGGCGTGCAGGTCAACAGCGTGCATGCCTTTGCCCATTCCGAGGATCTGGGCGCCGCGGCGCGGCGCTTCTTCACCGAGGCGATGACGCTTGGAACCCTGTCGCGGGAAATGCGGCTGCTGATCCGGCTGGCGGTCGCCAACACCAACGAATGCCGCTACTGCCGCGCCCATCAGACGCATCAGCTGCATGGGCTCGGCGTATCCGAGCGGAAGATCCTTGCGATCAGCCAAGACGGCGATCCAGCACTGGACGAGCGCGAACGCGCGGCGGTCCGCTTCGCACAGGCGATGACATTCGACGCTGGATCGATCCCGGACTCGGTTCAAGCTGACTTCATGCGGCTGTTCACGCCGCGCGAGCGGGTCGAGATCGCGATCGTCGCGACGACGATGGGTATGCTGAACAAGTGCAACGACGCGCTCGGCGTGCCGCTGGAATCCGCGTTCGAGGCGCTGGTTTCCTGAGCCGAGCACCGTGCCGCAATCATCAGAGGAGTTGCAAATGCCTGACGACCCGATGAGCAAAGTCCGCCAGATGACCGGGAAGATGCTCGGCAAGACTCTCTACGTCGTGCACACCGTTCCGGTCGCGCCGCCGGAGCAGATTGCGCCGCTGCTGCCCGCGCATCTGGAGCATCAGGTCCGGCTGGAGAAGGCCGGCATCATGTTCGGCGCCGGACCAATGGCGAACGAGGATGGATCGCCCGGCGGCGGCCTGATCATCATCCGCGCAAACTCGTTCGAAGCGGCGCGGGCAATCGTCGACGAGGACCCGCTGCACAAGTCCGGCCTTCGGACCTATACGATCCGCCGCTGGACGATGAACGAAGGGAGCTACACGGTCAGGGTCAATTATTCCGATCAGTCGGTGCGCATCGACTGATGCGAACTGCTCGAGGCCGGTCAGGTGATGCTGGCGTCGCCGCCGGCGCAGCTCGCCGCCTCTTCGATCGCAAAGCCGGCGTGGCGACCCAGGCATTCGCGAACCTCTCGCCCAAGCGAAATCTTGGACCACGGCTTATCGAGCTCTCGCGGCAGAGTTCGGATAGGGGCATCAGCGGTCGCCGGGCGCCACCGCTCCACGCGGTACACCGGATTATCACGTGGAGGAGCGACCTCTCGTGTAACCCGGATCACACCTCGCCGGAGGGGCAGGGAGGGATATAGAGGCGGCCTCTACCCCCGCCGACTGGTCGGGGTGGACGCGCTATGGAGGGCGCCATGTTGAAAGTAGATTTCCGGAACATGAGCGTGCCGCGAATTGAGCTCGACCAGCGGGCGCGCGATATCGGTTTCGGTGAGGAAGCAGATATTGTAGACTTCAGAAGTCCGGCGATCTGGGGATATTAAGAGGAGTGGCATGATGCCGAATGTGAAAGGCCTGCTGCCGGCGAAAGTGGCTGGCATCCTGGTTGGCCTTACGCTCGGCACGATCGCGATGGCTGGTGCTGCCGAGGCCGCGCCGATCACCTATAACGTCAACCAGACGATCGGGGCCGGCGGCGTCGTCGGCACGATCCAGACCGACGGTACGATCGGCGCGCTCGGCAACGGCAACTTCCTCGCCTGGGATTCGACCCTCAACGGCGTCGGCGCCTCCTACCACATCACCCAAGCCGACAGCGTCGTGCAGGTCGTGGGCAGCGACACGACAGCTACCGCCATCGACCTCTTTTTCAACTACAGCGGCGCCGACGACGGTTACCTGCTGTTCCAGCAGGGGCTGTTCTCCGGCATGCATTATTGGTGCAACGCCACCTCAGGCGGAACCTGCTTCCAGGGCGCCACCGTGGTGCCGGAATCCATCCTTGACCCTTCGGCCCAGAACGAGGCGCGGGGCGGCAATCAGGTCATCGCCACCGCGGCAGCCAGTGTTGCGGAGCCGGCCTCGCTGGCGCTGCTCGCCGCGGCGCTCGCCGGTATGGGCTTGGCCCGGCGTCGCCGCGGCATACAACTCACGGTCTAGCCGCAACGCTCGTCAAAATTCTGTACCCTTGCTGACGTCGTAGCTGCTCAAGCTGGGCGTCGAGCGTCTGTCCGTAGGTGCTGACGCGGGCATAGCCGAGACGGCGATTTTCGGGGTAAGTTTTGGACATATCTTACGGCAACCGTAACTCGTTGATCGACAAAGGGGCCCCGCCCTTCCGAAAGTCTTGATTAATGCGCTGGCGACGCATCCCAAGGTCGCTTGTGGGTGGATTGCGGCCGTTCCCGATCGGTGTGGTTTCACTGCCCCTCCGCCGATTCCGGACATTCCGCACTTAACGAGGCGGCCATGGCTCCAGAACGCCGCCGTTTCGCCACGCGTAAAAATAGTGCGGCACCGTCGTGAACGGCGGAAAATCGCGCGGCAGCTGGCGCCACTGGCAGCCGGTGCGGGCGATATAGAGGATGGTGTTGAAGATCGCCCGCAGATCGACCGCGCGCGGCCGCCCCAAACGGTGCTGGCCCGGCAGCCGCGGCGCCACCAACCGCCATTCCGCGTCGCTCGCCTCGCTTGCATAGCCCAGCCCGGTTCACTGATACTTCGGACGAGTGATTTCAGTCGACATGCTGTGCCACGCTGCTTGCTAGACACAACCCTCGTGCCGCAACCCGCTGAAATCACTCAACTCATTTTCGGTCGGACACTTACCTGGGGAAACAATGGGAGGGATCAGGGTGACCCTAGAATAAAGCTTTATCTCGACGATTAACAAGCTTACGTAGACCTTAAATAGGCAAGTGCTTCTCAATAAGGGTTGACGATATAGGCTTGCATGATAATTCTACCGCGCGGGATGGTTTCTCGCCGTGTTACAATTGAAACGCCTCGCTGGGAGGATCGAATGCTCAAGTCTTACAATTTAGTGAATGCTGTATCGAAGAAAGCGTTCTCGGTATCGGTCGTTGCCGCGACTTTGTCGCTGACGACAGTCGGCGCCGCCCTCGCCCAGCCTTGCGAAGGTCCGGGGGCCCCGACGACGACCGAAACCCAGTGCCTGACAGCGGTTCACATCCCGGGCAACCCGCTGAGATCGTTCGACATCAGCTGGGTCAATCCGAATCGTTCCGAGTACTACCTCGGCGATCGCTCGAACGCGGGTATCGAGGTCATCTTCACCGCGACCAACACGTGGACGCGCCGACTAATGGGATTTGTCGGTATTGTGCTCAATGCGAACGGGACTGTGAACAACAACAAATCGGGACCCGATGGCGTTACATCGCACGGCGGCTGGGTTTACGGCGGTGACGGCGACAGCACGCTCAAAGTGTTCAACCTCAATTCGCCGGGCACTTATCTAACGCCGGTTCAGACAATCTCGACCGGCGGCACGACCCGCGTCGACGAAATGGCGCTGACGCCCGACGGTAAATTGTTAGTTGCCGCCAACAACGCCGAGGACCCGCCCTTCGCCACACTTTTCACTGCAAATGGCGACGCCGGGGTCAGCAACGTCAGCATCCTCACCAAGATCACCGTAGATCCCACAATCATTCCGGCTGGCTCTGGTCTGTCGTTGGAGCAGCCGACCTGGGAACCCAAGACCAAGCGGTTTTATGTCTCTATTCCGATCATCGCCAACAACCCTGCGGGCTGCAATTATGGCCAGCTTGCCGGCCCGATTACTTGCGACGGCGGGATGGCGGTGATCGACCCGACGACGGTTTCCAAACCAAACTACGTGTTGGGTGCATTTGATGAAAATACAAACACCGGTGTCGTGCCGCTGACCGGTTGCAGTCCCAACGGCGCCACGGTCGGACCAGGTTCCAACCTGCTGCTCGGCTGCACGCCAGCCAACAACCCAAGCGACACGACCACCCTCGTGATCAATGCGCTCAACAAAAACTATTCGCATATCGCCGGCATTACCGGCTCCGACGAGGTCTGGTTCAACAGCGGCGACCAACGCTACTACACCGGTTCGAGCCGGCAACTAGGCCCGAGCGGTAGTCCCGCCGCGGCGGATGCCGTCCCGGCGCTTGGCGTGATCGACGGCACCAGCGTGCTGGTCGAGACGATACCGCAAGGCAGTGGCTCTCACTCGGTTGCGGCTGACTGCATCCGAAACCGCATATATGTTCCGCAAGTAGCGCCGGTTTCCGTGGTTGGGTCCGGTGGCGACACCACCGGCGTTAGCGCCGGGATCTGCGGCACTATGAACGGGTGCGTTGCGGTCTATACCCATCCCAACAGCAACGTCACCGCCTGCGGGGCCATCTACGGCAGCACCAGCTACTACAACGCGAAGTGATCTTCGGCTGTTTAAGCCGAATGCTGGCGTAGTTTCGACATCGGTGGGCGCTCGTCCCGATCACCCACCGATGTTCCACTCCACGGGCCCTTTTGCCCGACGATCACGTAGAGCGCGAGACCGCATCAGCAAACGGTTGCCAATCGCCCGCGCCACTCGCAAATGCGTTGGCGCGCACTACGATGGTTACCCCGTATCCCCCACGGAAGCCACTGTGGACCCGCCGTCCCGGGGTCCCGATTGGATGCCGGTCACCCCGAAAACGGGGTCCTTATTCCATGCCGATTCACAGTCGGCGGTGAAGCAACGAAGTCACTTCCTGCGTCGACGGAATGCCGCGAAGCCCGCAACAGCTGTGGTGAGCAACGCAATTGTCGCCGGCTCGGGTACAACGCTCTGTTGAGCGGGGCCTATCAGAGCGAGGTTCTCGTCGATCGATGTTCTCGATCATGCGCCGGCGCAGCGGGGTCATCTCGGCCATTGGCGGCTTCCTTCGAGGTTGGAGCTTCGACGGCTCCAATCCTGTCAGCCGGCTCGGCCGATAGTCTAAGCGATTGACTTCGTGCGGGTTACTGCGGAGCGGTTTAGTTCAATCCGGTGTATCGGGTCGTATTCCCCCGACCCTCATCCCGATGGCCGTGGCTCGGTTTGCTGATGGACTATTGATTGATTTCGGGCTCGACGAGCCTTGCCAAGTTTCGCAACGACTCCTGCCAACCCAGATAACAGGCTTCCAGCGGAATGACGTCCGGCAGGCCTTCCTGCACGATATTGAGCTCAGTGCCGAGGGATACTTTCGTCAATATCACCGTCACCTGAATCTCGCCGGCCAGGTTGGGATCGTCGAATTTGTCCGTGTAGCGCAAGCGTTCGTTCGGAACGAGCTCGACATATTCGCCGCCAAACGAATGCCCGTTGCCCGTCGTGAAGTTCCTGAAGGACATTTTAAACGTACCACCTACTTTTGGTTCCAGGTGATGCACGGTGCAGGTAAAGCCGTTGGGCGGCAGCCATTTCGCGAGCGCGTCCCCCTCGAGGAACGCGCGATACACTTTTCCCGGTGTGGTTGCCATAATGCGGTGCAAACGCACAGTGTTGGGCATGGACGTGTTTCCTTATGTTGAAGGGGACAAGGCCCCAACCGATCCCACTCAGGAGGAGCAGGACGATTCTGCTGGGTCAGGCGGAGTAGGGGCCGAGGAACAGGTCGCCGAGCGCGCGACGCAGCAGGTAGGTGATCCGCCGCCGCGCCAGATGCTGCGGCCGATCGTGGATCAGGTGGCAGCGCTGGCACAGGCTCTTGAGATTGCCCAGCCGGTTGTTGGTCGGGTCGTGGTCGAGATGTGCCGCGGCCAGGACGACGCGGGTTTGCCGCATCCGGGCCGCCTCCTCGGGATCAGGCTCCCGAGCAAGGCGGCCACGGCCATTGCGCCAGATTTGCCAGGTGGCATCGAACCATCGTCCATCCGGCAGGCAGCGGACGGTTTCACCATGCGGTCGGCCGCAGCCCTGACACACGCCGCCGGCGCGCTCGAACCGCACCCGCCGGCTGATCAGTGCCCAGTCGCTGGGATAGAACCCCCGCATCTCAGGCCGGATCGGCATCGACGCCTCCGTTCGCCGCGGCCTTGCCCAGCAGGCGGTACACACTCGCCCGGCCGATGCCGAGCCGGCGCGCGATCGCCGCCGGCCGGAGCTTCTCCTCGCGGTACAGCCGGCGGAGCTCGACAGCATCGATCGACGGCTTGCGGCCCTGGTAGACGCCGCGCGCCTTGGCCGCGCCGATGCCCTCGAGCTGGCGCTCGCGACGCAGATTGGTCTCGAACTCGGCAAACACCCCGAGCATGTCGAGGAACGCCTTGCCCGCCGCGGTGCCGGTGTCGATCGGCTGCTCGGTCGCCTTCAAGGCGATGCCGCGGGCCTTGAGCTCGTGCACGATGTCCTGGAGGTCCTTCAACGAACGCGCCAGACGGTCGATGCGGGTGACGACGAGGGTGTCGCCGGCGCGCAGGAAGTCGAGCAGCACCTGCAATTCGGTGCGGCCGTCGCGGCGGGCGCCGCTCGCCGTCTCGGCCCGGATCACCTCGCAGCCCGCCGCCTGCAGCGCGGCGCGCTGGATCGACAGGTCCTGGTCGAGGGTCGAGACCCGGGCGTAGCCGTAGCGGGGCATCGGGGCGTGAACCGTCTCGTTAGCGTATAGACCCTCCCGTCCTACCGTCTTGCACCTCGTTTATCAACCCAAATGAGACGGGGTTTGCTGTCTCGCCGGCCTGCCTTGCGCGGGTATACCCTTTCGATACTAGGGTGGGTCGGGCACCGCCGAGGGGATCCGAGATCAAGGCCGCGCGGAGGTCGTCGGCATCATCGGGCCCGGCACCGCCGCCGAACCCGCGGCCACGGCGAGCTCCTGTTCGAGCGTGGCATGTCGGCGACGACCGAGGGGTCTGAGTAGCAGCGGAACAAAAACTCCGAATTCACGGCGGCTGTCGTCTTCCGACCCAAACCCGACCTTCATGACCTCGCCAGCGGGTGATCGGATCGGCTGAAACCGGCCATTCGCATCTGGCTCACCCCTCTGCGGCAATCGCCGGCTCAGTCAGTTTGTCGAGCAGCGTCTTGGCCTCTTTGAGGTCGGCGGTGTCGAAGCCTTCGGTGAACCAGCCGAGGATCGGGGCGAGCAGGGCGGCCGCCTCTTGCGGCCGGCCCTGCTGTCGGCGCAGGCGGGCGAGGCTCGTTGCGGCGCGCAATTCCCAGGACTTCGCGTTCTGCCGGCGCGCGACGTCGATGGCTTGCTGATGGCGGTCTCGGCCTCGCTCACCGTCCCGGCGCCGGCGAGCAAGGCCTCGCCCCTGAGCCGATAGAGCTCGGCTTCAAGCGGCGCTCCCCCCATCTTTTCGACCGCCTTCAGCCCGGCGGCGACCGATGCAAGCGCCGCTTCGGGCTTGCCGATCGCCAATTGCGCATCGGCCTGCAACGCCAGCAGGATATGTTGGCTCGCCCCAAGACCGAAGCCGTCCACCCCTTGGCCGATTTGGGCCAGCCCCTTCTCGCTTTCGCCGGAGGCGCCGAGCGCCCATCCGTTCACGCAAAGGGCAACCGCGTGAAACTGCGCGATGCGGTGCTCCTCGCAGATCCTCAAAGCCCGTCCGGCATAGTCGGCAGCCGCCGATGGCTCGTGGCGAAAGATGTGAACGAGCGCGGCGAACACAGCGTTTGGGCGAGGGTCAACGGGTGCCCGAGCGTCTCGGCGCTTCTTACCGCTGCCCTGCAGCTCATCGAGGGACCGATCCGGGTAACCGAGCATCCAGGAAATCAGCGCCGGCCAGAACTGGCATTGCACGCCGGGGTGGGAACCCGGCCAATCCGGGAACTGCATGTTCGGATCGAACAGCTCGAAGCCCCGCCGAAAGTGCGCAAGCGCCGGCTCGAGTTTCCCCTGGAAGAACAGCGCCGCGCCGAGCGCCATGTGCGCCCCGACGAGACGGGCCGCATCGTCAAGCCGTTCGGCCACACGCATCGCCTCCTCGGCAAAATGCTGCGCCTTCTCCATCTCGAGTAGGTTCAGATGGTGGAGATACAGGCCGCGGAGCGCCGTGAACTCCCGGGAGTGATCCCCGAGCTGCCGACAGAGCTCCCATGCCCGCGCATAGGCTCGGCCGATGTCGGGGTGGCTGTAGCTCTTGGTCGCGAACAGGGCGGGACCAAGCGCCATTTGCAAATCCAGCTCGCGCTCGGCCCGCTCGCGCATATCCGATAGCGCTTCGACCAGTGCCAGGCCTCGGCGAAATTGGTCGATCGCTTCGAGGTTCGCCGACCTGCTCGCCGCGGCCGCGCCGGCTTTGTGCCAGTACGCGATCGCCTGCGCCGGACAGTTCGCTTCGGTGTAGTGATGGGCCACCAGCTCCGGTTGCGTGCTCGCCACCTCGGGAAAGCGATCCTCCAGCAGCTTTGCCACCCGCTCGTGATATTGCTGGCGGGTGCGCTTCAGCAGCGATTGGTAGGCCGCATCCTGGATCAGCGCATGCTTGAACAGGTAGCGCGAGCGCGGCGGGCGGCCGCGCTGGTAGAGCAGCTCGTCGACCACCAGCTGACCGAGACCGCTCTGCAGCATCTCTTCCTCGATCCCGGCCAAGCGCGCTGATCATGTCATAGGCAAACTCGCGTCCCAGCACCGAGCCCAATTGCGCCACTTCGCGCAGCCGCGGCGCCCGGTCGAGCCGCGCCATCAGCGAATCCTGCAATGTCTCCGGGATGTGCAATTGCGCCAGCGCGCCCGTGAGCACGTAGGCGTCGCCGCGGGCCTCGAGCACCCCCGAACCGAGGATGGCCTTGGTCAGCTCCTCGACATAGAGCGGCACGCCGTCGGCCTTGGCGACGATATGATCGACCACCTCGCCGGGCAGCGGCCGGCCGCCGGCCAGATGACCGACCATCGTCTCGACCTCCGGCCGCTCCAGGCGGTTGAGTGTGATCGGAATCATGTGCGAGCGTTGCGGCCAGGGCGGCGTCAATTCCGGCCGATAGGTCGCGACGACCAGCATCGCCGCGGTCGGCGCCTGCTCGATCAGCATGCCCAGCGTTTCCAATGTCGTCGGATCGGCCCAGTGCAAATCCTCCCACGCCATCAGCACCGGGGCGCGCTCGGCCGTTTCGATCAGCCAGGCAACGATCGCATCGAGGGTCGCATCGCGCTGCTGCTGCGCCGTCATCGCAAGGCGCGGATAGCGGTCCTCGGGCACCGGCACCGACATCAAATCGGCGAACAACCGCACGCTCTCGGAGAGGGGCAAGGCCTTGAAGCCGGCGAGCCCGGCTTCGAGCTTCGCCAGGTGCTGCTGCGCAGTATCCTCCGGCTGCCAGCCGAACACGCGCTTCAAATGTTCGATGATCGGATGAAAGGCGCTCGCCGTGTGAAACGGCGAACAGCGGATCGCCACCCAGATGTGGTCCTTGCCGGCCGCCTCTCTCAGGCCTTCCACCAGGCGGGACTTGCCGACCCCGGCTTCGCCCTGGATCAGCACGACCTGGCCGCGGCCGTGGCTGCTGCCGTCCCAGGCCCGCAATAGCAGCCCCATCTCCTCCTGGCGCCCGACGAGGGGTGCCGAGCTCCCGGTCCGGGTTGCGGCAAACCGGCTCTCGACATCCCGCGCCGACAAGACGCGCCAGGCCGGCACCGGCTCGGCGAACCCCTTCAGCTCATAGGCTCCCAGATCCTCGAGGTCGAAGTGATCGCCGAGCATCGCGCGCGTGGCCGCGCTGACGACGATCTGGTTCGGCTGCGCCAATGCCTGCAGGCGCGCCGCCAGGTTCGGCGTCTCGCCGACGACCGCGGTCTCCGATGCGGTTCCTTCGCCGATCTGGTCGCCGACGATCACCGGCCCGGTGGCGATGCCGATCCGCACCGCGAGCTCGACCCCGGGCGGCCGGCGGGACCGCGGCATTCAGCTCCGCCATCGCATCGACGATGTCGAGACCCGCCCGCACCGATCGCTCGGCCTCGTCCTCATGGGCGCGCGGGTAGCCGAAATAAACGAGGATGCCGTCGCCCATGTACTTCGCGACAAAGCCGTCGTAACGCCGGATCGCCGCACTGCACCGGCTCTGATACGACGCGATCACATCGCGCAAATCTTCGGGGTCCATCCCGGTCGAGAGTGCGGTCGATCCCACCAGGTCGCAAAACATCACGGTCAGCTGGCGGCGCTCGGCCTCCGGCGCCGCGGCGACCGCGGCCGGCGCGACGGCCGGCAATTCGCGCTCGATGGCGGGGGCAGGCGGCTTCTCGGCGAGCCGCAAGGCCGGCAATGGTTGGGCAACGCCGTTCGCTCGGGTCGAGCCGCTCGCCCCTCGCGCGCCAAGACAAGGAACTCGCCGTCGAGGTCGGTCGCGATGTGCAATGCACCAATCAGCTCGCGCCGGACATCTTCGAGGGCATCGTCGTCGAGGCCGAAACTTCGCTTTATCCGGCGATAGGAGATGCTGCCCTCGGTGACGAGGCACCAGAGGACCTCTTTCAGCACCCGCGCAAAGTTCACGCTTCCGCCCCCGTTCGCCGCGACCTTCGTCGCGACTTGATGTCTTGCTCCCGCCCGGCCGTTATCGCGGCTCAGCCTCCGTAACCCGTCATCAAGTAGTAGCCGACCGAACAGTCACTCAATCTCTCACGTCATGGCCGCCTCGTTAAGTGCGAACGTCTGGAATCGGCGGAGGGGCAGTGACAACCACACCGATCAGAACGGCAGAAATCCACCCACAGCCGCCGTAGTGGCTCGGTCGGTACAGTCGGCAAACACCTGTTTACCGACAGCGGCCCATTCGGGCCGGCCAAGCAATTTTTGGCGGATTCCCTCGCCAATTGGGCCGACGCGTTCTCACTCTGTCCGCTTATGCTACAAAAATGGACCGTTCGTTAGTTCGGGCCAAACAGATCAGGATCCCGACACTCGGAGATATCTCGACACTCGGCGGCTACGTGCTCGATCTCGGATTGCAGTTCACGAACTCTACCGTCGTCTCCTATCTTTGCGGCCTCGTCGCGCTCGACATAGAGTTCGATCAGGTGGTCCTTCATATCGGTGATGAGAGCTCGCTCTTCGGGTGTAAGCACGCTGTTCCTATCCTTCCTCCCCTTACTGTCAACGCGCCGCGATCAAATTCGTCTAATCACGCCCACAGCGCCCGCCGCAGCGTGACAGCATCAACGCCGAGCAGGGCAGCGGCCCCGGCCTTCGTTTCCCGACCCTCTGCGATCAATCGCCTTGCATGGTCGAGCTTGTGCGGCGTCAGCTTGCGCGGCCTGCCGACATGACGGCCCCGGCGCTTTGCCGCCCGCATCCCGGCCATGGTCCGTTCCCGGATCAATTCCCGCTCGAATTCCGCAAAGGCGGCAAAGACGGCGAAAATCAGCTTTCCCTCTCGCCGCGTCGTGTCGTCACCGGCGGCGCAGCGGGCGAGCGCGTCGGCAAGACCCTTACGGTTTTCATCGGCACCTTCTCGCAGCCGGCCTTGGCCAGCGCGTCATGCTGCAGGTCGAGGTTCTGATCCGCGGTCGAGACACGGGCGTATCCGATCAGCATTTTTCGTCCCATAAGCTACCGCGAAGGCACCGCGCGGTACGCTGACAATGGGACGCAATAACGGGACGACAAGAGCCTTGTCCCGCAATCGCCCTCCGGCGATCGCCGCCACGTCCCGCATACGGCCGTATGTGGGACGGTGCTATTTCCCGGACCGCCGTACGATCTCGGCCTGGGCGTCGTGGCGGTTAGCGCGCACGGCCTGCACCCATTCAGGCAACCACGCAGACGCGGCGACCGTCAGGCAGGCATCCCAGCAGCCAATCGCCTCCTCCAGACGCGCCGTCCCGCTCTCCCGCTCCCCGAGTGCCCGAAGCGCATTGCCGAGGTTGTTCTGCGTCGTCGCCCAGTCGAGCGGCACCCGATCGCGAGTCCACTCCTCCAGCGCCGCGCGGTAGGCCACGACCGCCTCCTCCAGACGCGCCGTCCCGCTCTCCCGTTCCCCGAGTGCCCGAAGCGCATTGCCGAGGTTGTTCTGCGTCGCCGCCCAGTCGAGCGGCACCCGATCGCGGCGCCACTCCTCCAGCGCCGCGCGGTAGGCGGCGACCGCCTGCTCCAGCCGCGCCGTCCCGCTCTCCCGTTCCCCGAGCGTCTGAAGCGCGGTGCCGAGGTTGTTCTGCGTCATCGCCCACTGGAGCGGCACCCGATCGCGGGTCCACTCCTCCAGCGCCGCGCGGAAGGCCACGACCGCCTCCTCCAGACGCGCCGTCCCGCTCTCGCGTACCCCGAGGGCCGAAGCGCATTGCCGAGGTTGTTCTGCGTCATCGCCCACTGGAGCGGCACCCGATCGCGGCGTCCTCTCCTCCAGCGCCGCGCGGTAGGCGGCGACCGCCTCCTCCAGACGCACCGTCCCGCTCTCCCGTTCCCCGAGGGCCCGAAGCGCGTTGCCGAGGTTGTTCTGCGTCATCGCCCAGTCGAGCGGCACCCGATCGCGAGTCCACTCCTCCAGCGCCGCGCGGTAGGCGGCGACCGCCTCCTCCAGACGCGCCGTCCCGCTCTCCCGTTCCCCGAGCGCCTCGAAGCGCGGTGCCGAGGTTGTTCTGCGTCATCGCCCAGTCGAGCGGCACCCGATCGCGACGTCCACTCCTCCAGCGCCGCGCGGTAGGCGTCGACCGCCTCCTCCAGACGCGCCGTCCCGCTCTCCCGTTCCCCGAGCGTCGAAAGCGCGTTGCCCAAGAGGTTCGCCGCGATGCCGCGCTCGGCATCGTCACCTGCCGTGGCCAGCATCAGCCGGGCCAGCTCGATCGCAACCGACAGAGAAAAGTTGATCCCTTTGGCGTCGCCGTCCTCGTAATACGCGTCGCAGTGTTTTCGGAATTCCGGCAGCCAGGCCGGCCGGTCGGTCGGCTGCGGCACGGCGACCAGCGCCGCGATCCGCCCCGCGACGGCGACCGCGTCGCGGCGCAGGGTGTCTTGTCTGACCCCGGCTTCGAGGAGGGCAACCCGCGCGCGCCGCGCTGCGTCGCGTTCTTCGGCCTCCCGCCGGTCAAGCTCGGCGAGCGCGTCGTCCACGGCGCGCGCGCCGCCGTCGAAGTCCTCGTGCCTGGTTTTCTCGGCGATCTGCGACAGAACCTTGTCGACCAATTCGTCGGTGTTGGTGCCGCGCTCGCCGCGGGCGATCACCTCGAGGGCGATCTCGACGGCGCGTTCCAGCTCGGCAACTGCTTGATCGAAGTCGGACACCTCGCGCTTCAGACTGCGGGCGAGGCCGATGATCACCCGCCGCTGGAGACCGGCCAATTCGGCGGTTTGGACATGGCCGCGCGCCTCCAGGACGGCGACCAGCTTCTCTTCGTCCAGGCCGACGAGAGAGTTGCTCGCCCTGCAGCACCACAGCACCAGGGCCGACATCGCCAACCCGGTATTGCGACGCGCCGGAGGGCATGGCGCTACTTCAGAAACGAAGCGATTACCGCCTTGGTGGTGGCCTCGGTTACCGCGCCGAGGGTCTTTTGCGCCGCCTCGCTCTTCAGGATGTCGCCGAGCCCGGCGCCAACCCAGGACGCGGCATCGCCAAACCACGACTTCGCGTCGACCAGCGCCCGGCGCAGGATGCCGGGCGACTCCCCGGCCTTGGCCAGGCCTTCGGCGACCGCCTTGGTCTTGTCCTGGGCAAGCGCGCGGGTGTCCTCATCGAACGAGGCGTCCTTGGCGATCCGCTCCAGCAGCGCGGCGAATTGCCGGGCGAGCGACGCGCCGTCCGGCAAGCCGGCGACACCTTCGACCCAGGAGATGTTCTCGCCCTGGGCGACCCGGGCGCCGGCGCCGACATCGCCGATCTGGTAGCTGCGGCCCGCCGCCGGCTTCGGCTCCTCAGCCATCGATGCCTCCCTATCAACGTGCGCCGAAGGGTTCACCCCGACACGATCATCCGCCTCTCTCACTTGTCGCACAAGCCGAGCCGGTCATCGATTTCGGCCGCCGCTATTGCGGTCGGCGGCGCGGCGCGAACCCGACCAACGCTGCATAACCCGTCTTCATCTTCGGGCAACGTTCCTATCACGCACGTTCACAGGCGATGTAATAGACGCCGCTCAAAACGGCCAACCTCACTTCCATGAGTGCGGTTTTGGGCTGTGCAGCGGTTATCCCATCCGCCGTAAGGCCCAGGGATACCGCGGCGTTGATGGGCGTTACCTCTCCCCTCCCATACTCGGCCCCATCTTCGCCGCGGGTCAGCGTCCCCCACCCCGCGGCCGCGGACGGAGGCGGTCTGATCGACCTGGCGGAGCGCGGCGCGCCCCGGGCCTGCTGGTCGGTGGCGATGGCGCGGGCTTCGGCGCGGGCCTTCTCGAAATCACCAGCTCGCTCGCCGGCAGTCCAGTCAGCCGCTCGAACTCCTCCGGTCCGCTCACTCGAAATATCTTCATGGTGCTGCTCCTTCCAAAAATCGTCGGTATGGGCTCCCTGCAGCGGCACTTGTTTGCCGCTACCGTCGGGGTTTGCGCCGGACACGCCTCGACATCGATCAGAGGCCCAACCCGCCATTCAAGATGATCTGTCGAGCGCTTGGGCGGCGCAGATCAAGCAGTGGAGCGGGCCCTGGGGGGCGGTCGGGCGGAATTGCACGCGGCCGCCGCAGAGCGCGCATTTGCCGATCAGGTTGTCGAGAAAGATGAGCGGATGGGCGTCGTCGCAGAGCGCGCACAGCACCGCGTCAATCTGATCGCCACGCCAGGGCGTGATCGGCAGACCTGGCGGGACCGGCGCGCCGGGTATGGCAAAGCTCTCGATCCGACCCCTTTTGGCGGCGGCCATAAGCCGCTGGAAGGCTTCGCTCTCGGTCATTTGCCGGCCTCGTGGGCGACAGCGAGGCGCGCCTCGGCTCCGCATGGATCAGAGGCCCAGCCCGCCGAGGCCAAACCGGTACCGGGCTAAAGCACCGCCGAGCGCCGAGCCGTAGCCGGACGACCCGCAATCATACGGCCGTCCGCAGCATGGACACGCGGGCCGCCATCCCCAATTCGCCGCGGCCGAGTTCACCGTGATGTTCTGTGCCACGGCCATCTCCGCCGCGTAGGCGACCCGCAGGACGTCCCAACGCGCCGCGTCCGCGGTGCGGCGAGCCTCGTTTAGCTCGATCAGGCGGCCCACCCATTTCGGCGTCATCGCCCCTCCTCGTTGAACAGCTCGAGCTGCACCGGCGGACACAGCAGGAACCGTGCCCGCGCCACCAGCTCGGCGTTGGCGAGATATCTACCGTTGAGCCGGCTGTGGCGATGATCGACGCGGTGCACCCGCCGACCGGTCCGCCGCAACGCGACGACGGCGCGATAGAAACCCTCGTCCTCGACCCGACGCCCCCGACGCCGCGCGCCCATGCCGCGCGCTCACGGCAGCCGACGCAATTGGCGCGCGAGCTGGGCGCCATCGGTCGACCCGACCCAGTGATCGAGGATCGCGGTTTCGTTCAGCGCGATCCACGCGGCAACCGCGCGCAAATCGGCCGGCGACAGCCGCCCTGTGACCAGGTGCGGCGCCGGACGCACCCCGACGACCGCGAGATCGCCCGGGTCCATCCGCACGCCGTGGGTCTGCATGACCTTGATCCGCACATCATGGGATACGCCATAGCTGGGGCCGACCCAGATCACCATCGGCAATCCGGTCGTCGCCGGGTAGAGGTTGGTCATCAGGAACAATTCATCGGCACCGATATCGGCATCGGCCTCACGCCGCGCCATGGTCTTCCTCCAGCACCCGGTAGACGCTCGACCGGCTGACGCCGAGGCGCCGAGCGATCTCGGTCGGTGTGACACCATCCGCCTGCAGGCGGCGCATTTCGTCGAGCTGGCGGCGCACGGTCGGCGCCCGACCCTTGTACTTGCCCTCGGCATGGGCCCGGGCGATGCCCTCGCGCTGGCGGTCGAGCATGATCTCGCGCTCGAATTGCGCCACCGCGCCGATCATCCCGAACAGCAACCGGCCCATCGGCGTCGAGGTGTCGATCGCCGGGTCGAGGACGACGAGGGCCGCCCCCTTGGCGGCGATCTTGCGTTCGAGGCAGATCGCGTGCTCCAGGCTGCGGGCAAAGCGGTCGAGCTTGGTCACCACCAGCTGATCGCCCGCCCGCAGGTGACGGATCGCAGCATCGAGCTGGGCCCGATCAGCCACACTCGACACCTGCTCCTGAAAAATCTCCTCGCAGCCGGCCTTGGTCAGCAGGTCGCGCAGCTGCGCCGCCAGGCCGGCCTCCTGGCGGGTCGTGCTCGTCCTGGCATATCCGATCTTCACGACAGCGCCCCGACCTTGGCGGCGATCCGCACCGCGAGCCAGACACCCGCAAGGCCGATACCGCCGACGACGGCGAACAGGCCTTCCATCATCCGTTTGATCACCAGGAGATCGGCCTCGATCCGGCCGAGCCGCTGCTCGATCTCCTCCGCCCTGAACGACATCGCCACTGCGCTTGCTCCGTCCTACATGTATCCCGGAATATATAGGACAGACGTCCGAAAAGCGCAAGACCTATTCATGTAGGACGGAAAATCGGCTGTTTCAGCATTACTGCACGGCCAGGGTCTAATCAGACACTGGGCATCGCAGGGTCCAGCGCAAATACCCCCGACCAGGGCCCCGTCGGCGGCCCCGAGGAGCGGCTGGTGATCGGCACCAGGGCCGACGATCCCGACCTCGGCCAGGCGCATGAGGCGGTGCGCTGGCGACCGACGACGACGTCGCCAACCACGCTCCCGAATATTCCGTTTATGTCGACATATTCGGCACGGAGGCGCTGTTGCCACAGCCCTTTGTGCCGCTCGTCGAGGACCCGGCCGACTACCCGGCCAGATCGCTCGGATAGGCGGCCCGCACCAGCGCGACCACCCGCTGCGAAAATGCTGTCTCCAACCGGCGCGAGCGCCAGGCCGCGACCCGCGCATAGGCAGCACGGCCGGCCGCGTCGCGGCGCTGCCGGCCGTCGCGATCGACCTGCGGCTTGGTCGGCAGCGCCGCCCAGGGCTGGCCATCGGCGCCGCGCAACACCGGCACGTCATAGAGCCGCAGACCGATCGGCAGCTCGACCTCGGCAAAACCGAACAGCTTGCCCTGGCGCAGCCGCCGCCAGCCCACCAGTCGCATGCGGTATTGCGGGCGCGCCTCGTGAATTCCGCTTTCGTTCTGGTTTGCCACAATTCGACTAGAATACAACCAAACGAACGGCTTGACACCCTGGTTCTACAGCCCAGTCCGTACATTCGCCACACTTCCGCCATAATCCACACACCCGCATTACGTGCAGAAGGCGGACCTCAAAACCTCTCGAAAACACTCAAAATTCCAGTATCTCCCGGTATTTAACCGACCCACATCGCCTCACGCGAGAAACCGCACCAAATACCCGATAACCGAGAAAGTCTCCCGAGAGCCCCCTGGCCGCCCGAATGAACGGCGCCGGACGGCCCGGAACCCTTTGAGAGATAAGAAAGAAAAGAGTTCATATAGAAACCGCGCGCGCGAGGAAATTTTTTTCCTAAAGGGCTCGGCGAAAAAGCTGTGCCACCTGTGCCACCGCCGATTTTCAGCGAAAACACCCATCAGATTAGGCGCTTACGTGGCACACGGAGGTTGTGCCAGAGCTGTGCCACCCTGTGCCGCTTGTGCAGGCACGCCCGATCGCGGCGAGCCGCGTCGGATAGGCGCGCCGCGCGCCGAACCAGCCGTCGCTCGGGCCGAGCTGGCCGAGGACATCAAAGCCAACGGCCTGGTGCATCCGCCTGGTGCGCGACGCCGAGGGCCAGCTCGTCGACGGTCGCAACCGGCTCAAGGCTTGCGCCCTCGCCGGGGTCGAGCCGCGCTTCGAGCGCCTCAACGGGCAAGACCCGGCCGCCTACATTATCTCGGTCAACCTGGCGCGTCGCAACCTGACCAAGGGCCAGCAGGCGATGGCGCTGGCGATGATCTACCCGGAGCCGGCCACGTTGAGGCGGGCCGCAAGTCCTGTGGCGGGACATCAGAACGTCAGCAAGCAGCGCCTCTCGCTGGCCCGCGCGGTGTTGCGCGCCGCACCCGAAGACCTCGCCCCGCTGGTCCTGGCCGGCTGAGCCCTTCTATTCCCGCCAGGCAGTCGGGATCATTCCGACAATCTCGAGAAAGCGGTCGCGGGCCAGCTCGAGATCGCCGCACTCGTAACCGCGCGGCCGCGTCTTGCGCACGACGGCAACGGCTTCGAGCCCGCTATAGCTGACCTGGTCGGGCACATCGTCATCATCCGCGGCCGGCTCGGCGAGCGCCAGCTCGGGCGCGGCCCAATCCACGCGCGAGCCGCGGTCAAACCCCGGCGGCAGCTGCTCGATTTCGCCGATCGGATAGGCGCCGCGCGGCTGCAGCTGCTTCCCATAGAGCAGCCCCATCATCTCCTTCAGCTCGGCACGGCTCTGCCTCTGGAACAGATGATGGTCGTCGCACCACTGCAGGTAGGAACTGACCAGTAATTCGAACGAATAGAACTCCTCCCACCGCCGGAAGCTCTCGATCCCCCATTTCGATCGCCAGAGATATTCGCGCTCCAACACGGCGAGCCACCAACGCTGCAAGGTGTCGAGCGAGTGCGCCCTCTGCTCCAAATAGGCCGCGGTTTCCGGCACGATCCGCGGGTTGAAGCCGGCGAGATCGCGGCGCTGCAGCTCGTACAGCATCGCCTCGGCGCCGCCGTTGTCGAGTTCCGCCGCCAGGCGGCCGAAGTATTCGTGGTCGCCGAGCCGGTTGTCGGCGACCTGCAGGATGAACCAGCGGCGGCCATGGATCCCGACCGGCACCACCCACGACGAATTCGAGGCCATCCAAATGTGAAGATGGTTGAGCGCCGCAAACAGATCGCGGAATTTCGGCTCGATCAGCAGGTATTCCTCGGTAATCAGCGCCTTCAGCACCCCCTCGTGCTGCTTGTCGCCCGCATAAAATGCCTCGTCTGCAAACAGCATCACACAATCCCACAAATGTGCATTGTGCCGGCCGCGCAGATGCTCGGGATGCGCCAGATATAGCCCGTGCTGACCCATGATCTTTAGCAACGCCCGCAAGAATATCCCCTTGCCGACCCCCTCCTCGCCCTTCAGGACAACGCACACTTCGGCCGGTTCCGCCGGCCGCTGGATCATCAGGGCCGCGACATTGATCAAATACTCGTAATATTCGCGGTTGTTGCCGCAGACGACCTTCAGCACATGGTCTTTCATCAATTGCCAGCTGCCGCGCCGGGGCGTAACCCCGAACCCGCTACCACAAATTGAAGTACTCGCGCGGCACCGTCCGACCACGGATCGAACACCACCCCGCCCAAAAACTCGCGCCGCCTCGGGTGATCGAGCCATAGCTGCGCGGCGTTGCCCGAGACTGTCCTATAGCGGTCGGGGTCCTTGAGGGTCGGCGCCCTGACAATGAGATGCATCTTGCGGTTCTGGTGCATTTTCATGAAGTCGGCAAACGTATATTTGTGCAACAGCCAACAACCGGGGCGCAGCGGGTCGGGTTTTTGTTCGAATACCAGGACCGCGCCGTTGGCGTTGACCACCGCATACCGCGAATTGTATTTGTCGATCAGATTTTCCAGCTCGTTGTTTTGTTTCTTCAGGCGAGCGGCGAGGGTCGCGCGCGCGGCACCGGCAAAGTCGATGACGGTGGCGCCGTCGCCGCGGTCCGAACCCTGCGGCGGCGCAACATCGTCGTCAGCCATGACGTCGCTCCCGCTCCGGGACCTGGCGCGGCTGGCGCAGCCCCTCCTCGAAGGATCGCCGGACGAGGCGATCAAGCTCGAGCCGGCCGCCACGGCCGGCGCGGGTCGTAGGTCGGCATATCGGCGGCGGCGTTCTGCAGCATCGCCAACGCCTCGCCCTCGGGCAGCTGGCCGCTCGCCGCCAACTGCGCGACGCCGAAGACTTCCCTGTTCAAGGTCGCCTGCTGTTGCGCCGTTCGGCGCCGTGCGGATCGCCCTGACCGCCATCTCGAGCGCGCGGCGCGCATAGGGCGACACGCGATCGGGCATCCGCGCCGCAGGGCGCCTGGCCCTCGCCGCCGGGGCCGGCAGATCGGCCAGGGTCAACGCCGGCGCCGCCTTGATCAGCGCCCGCAATTGGCCGCGGGTGCCGCCGGCGTCGGCCCAATCGGATATGTCGGCGCCGATCTTGTCGAGCTTCAGATCGACCATCTTGACCGAGGCGGCGACCGGCAGCAGCGCGCGGGCGACCGCGCGCATATGATCGCGCCCGGGCGGGTCGTTGTCGGGCAGCAAGGCGATGTCGAAACCGATGAAATGTTGGTGCGAATTCCGGGCGCCATTTGCCGGCGCCGCCGGGGTTGCAGGAGGCGAGAAAGCCGCCGCGGATCAGCCGATCGACGTCTTTTTCTCCCTCGACGATGATCACCGTCGGCACGACGCCGTGCTCGCGCAGCTCGAGCGCGGCCGTGGCCAGCAGGTCAAGCCGGTAGGGGACCAGCCGGACCCCTTCCATCGACAATTTGCCGGAGGAGGGGTCGCGCTTCCAGCCGCCCTTCCCGTCCGGCGGGCGCTGCGAGAACGATTTCGGGCTGGTCCAGCGGATTACCTGGAAAAGCAACGCTCCATCTTCGCTGCGGTAGGTATAGGTCTTTTCGATATGCACGGCGCCGTCGCGCTAAGCCGGCGGCAATGCCGCGGCCGGATCGGCCCCGTCCTGGTACGGGCGCAGCGAGATCATGCCGTACGGTGCCGCACACTCAACCGGCAGCGAAACCCGCATGGGCGTCCAGAATTATATCTGGACGCCTTTTATCGCAAATCCACCCTCCTGAGCCTGCCCTCTCCCCGCCAGGGCGGCGAGGGCGGCGGACGGCGTTACATTGGGGGTTTGACGCCGTCCTTTTCGACGGTGATGCGGCCGGTGACGAGGCTGCCGTCGGGCGTTTCCAGTGCGACGGTCAGGATTGCGGCGCCGGGCTTCAGGAGGCTCGGGTCGCCAGGGACGTAGGCCAGCACCGGCACGTCGGGGCCGACCGTGAACTCGGATTTGCCGCCCTGGTAGGCGACTTGGATGACGCCGCCATCGGCGGTCTGCGAGACCGTGCCGACGGTTGCGTTGGTCATGACACCATCAGGCTTGGCGTTCCACGGGCGCTGGCCTTCGCCTGTGCCGCGCAACGCCTCGGGAAAGATGCGCAGTTCGACGGCGTGGATTTTGCCGTCGGTCCCGCGCACCCCGCCCGAGGCGATGAAATCCCCGGGCTTGATGTCGGCGACGCGGCGCTTCTCGACGCCGTAGATTTTCGCGTCCGGGGTCAAGGTGACCGCGACTTTCCGGCCGTCAGGTTGATCGACAGTCAGCACATTGCCGTCGAGCTTTTCGATCGCGCCGGCGATGCGGATGCGCGCGCCGTCAGGCGGGGTCTGCGCGAAGAGCGGCAGGGCGACGAGCGCAGCCATCGCCGCGCCGAAGAGAGCGGTTTTCCGGATCATCGATGCCTCCCATTAGGGCCCGGATTTTAGCCGACATTCCTAATTTATGCGGGGCCGCCCCGGAATTGTCCGGTCGCGAGGGCCACGAGCGCCCGCCCCAACGTCGAGCGGTTCGTGCTGAACCGGCTGCAGAGGGGTTTTGTCAGAGGCGTGGCTGGATCAACGCCGGCGGCGGCGAGGTCGTGCACGACCCGCTCCAGCTCGGTCGGCCGCCGGCCGGTATGGCGCGCCCTCCGCCGGCGCGTGTCGAGGTCGTTGATCCTAAGCAGGTAGGCAACGACCACGGGCGACAGAGCCCCGGCGGCACCAAGGCGGCGCACCGCATCCGCCACCGTTTGCGCGCCGGCGCCCATCCTCTCGCAATCGAGCCGCGATAGTTGGACGAGCAGCGGGGCCGGCAGCTCCTCGACGCGGCGGGGCGGCCAGGCGCGGCCCCAGGCGCCCCAGGACGAGTGAAGAAGCGGCCCCGGAGGGCGTGACAACCCCGGCGGATGGGTCGCGGCGGCAGAGGCACGCGGCATGAGAGCCCCCGATCTTCCTCGCCCGCGGGCAACCCTACTCCGCCTGTTACCGGTGCGCCATGTCCCGTATCAGCCGGCCGCGTTTTCGGCGTCCTGGCGCGCCGCCGCCGTCGGCCGCCACAGGGCGGTCGAAATCGCGAATTCCGGGTCGGTGTATTTGCTAAAGAGCTAGATGTTCACGGCGGCGGCCGCGGCTCGGGGGTCGGTTTCGCCGTCGTCGCGGGTGATCCCGGCCTCGGCGCCTCGGCAGTCGCCGAGGAGTCCGACAATCCGGTAGGATCCTGTCCTTTGATTAGGTCGGACTCCTCGGCGCCGACCGCCGGCACCGGTCTGGCGCCGGCGGTGAGCTCCCTCACCACCACCCATGTCACAGGACCGAGCTCGCGCTCGATCTCGGCGCGCATCGCCTCGAGCTCAGCGCGGGGTGCCGCCGCATAGCGGACCTTGTGCCCCTGCCCGGCGGGCTGGTAGCGCACCAAGTCCCAAGGCTCCGGCAAGCGCGCCGCCGCGGCTCGCGCCCGCGCCGTGAACACATCCCGCCCGAGCCGCCGCATGGCCGCCCCGGCGGCGTCGAAGCTGCCGCAGTGGAAAAGGTCAGGGTGCAGCCGTGCTGCATCATGCGTGTTCCAATAAACTCGATGCCGCTCAACCTGGCGCTCGACCCAGCTCAGCTTGAACGACTGCCACGGAATGATGCGATCGAACACGACGCCTTGCGGCGGCACATTTCCCAGATAGACACGCAGCAGCGGGTGCGCGGCCGTGCGGTTCAGCGCGCGGGGGCGGCCACCCTCCTGGATCAGCGCCGCTTGCTGCACGGCGTCGAGCGCTTGCTGCAAGACCAGGTTGGTGGGGTAGCCCGGCGACGGGATCATTACCCCGGAGCCGTCGCGCAGCGCGACGACGGCTTGGCCGATGGTCATCTCCTCGGGAGCGATATAGCGGCCTTGGGCGGCGCTGGCGGCGCGCGCGATCGCCGCGGGGGGCGGGGTCAGGGTGCCGATGATCGCGGCCATCCGGACATCGCCGTGATGGTCGGTGCCGAGGGCAGCGCCATGATGCAGCAACGCTACGTCGGGGTCGCCAGCGAACACCTCCTTGCACGCCTTGTGGGTGACGACGAGCGCTTTCGCATCCGGCCCGAGCACCTGCCGCTCGAAATCGAGCGCTTCCCTTACCAATCGGCTCTTTGCGATTGCTTCCCGCCTGGCGCCGCGTCCGACGCCAAAGCCACCGACGACAAGGATGTTGGTCGTATGCGGCTCGACCGGCCGCGGCGTGGTCACCACCTCGAGGCCGGGGATTACCCGCTTCAGCGTCTCGATCCGCGGCGTCGCGCTCAACAACAGCTTTGGCAACCGGCTGGACCATGCCGCGAGCTCGCGTAGCCGATGCACCGTGACCCTGCCGCCGGCGAACGACAGCGGCCCGTTGTCGATCTCCGTCTCCATTATCGCGAACAGCTGCGGCGCCGTTGCCGGTGTCGGGGCACGGGCGAGGTCGGCAAGCGCGTGCAGCAGCACATGGAGCGCCGGCAGCTCGGCGTTGAGCTTGAGGTCGTGCGCAACCTCACGCCGCTTGTCACGGAGCATCCCCGGCCACATCACATCTTCGCCTTCGAGCTTTCGCCCATAGGAGAGCTTGATCGCTCGCTCGATCAGTGGCGGCGTCAAGCCTGCATCGGCCAGGGTCTGGGCTATCGAGGCGCCGCCGGGCTGCGCCGCCGCCCGCAAGGCTTGGTGCAGGCGCGGCGCCAGGTCGAACCATTCCGTGGTGGCGGCCTGGTCGACCGTGCCCTCTTTCAGGACCGGATGGTCCCACAGCTCGGTGCTGAAATGCCGCTCGAAATCAATGGTGACGCTGCCGTCCAAATCGGCGGACGGGTCCTCGTCGACGATGACGGCGGCAAACCGGCGGTCGCGGAGCTCGGGCGGCAGCTCGTGGGTGAGCCAATAATGGCTCGCCAGCACGACGTCGGCAGCCGCGACCTCCGGCATCTGGCGAAAATAGCCGCATGGAGGCACGCGGTTGCCGCAATGAGGACCGTTGACCTTGCCGCAGGTGAACTGTCGGACACCGAGCCCGGCCTGCAGCGTCAACTCGACATCTGGGTACTCCGGGCAGTTTTGCTCGCCGCGGCCGCGCAGTATCGCCACTTTCAGACCGTCTTGGCCGCGGTAGCGCTCGGCCGCCTCGGCGATCAGCTGGTGGTTCGGCAGCAGCACCAGCAGCGGGTAGGGTAGCCGGGCGGCTCGATTGTAAATGATGAGGCGCCCGGCAAGCGCAGCGGCCTGCTCGGTCTTGCCGCTGCCGGCCGGGGCATCGATCAGCACCTCGGGCGCAGACTTATCAGGGTCGCGAAGATGCGCCTGTAATTTTGTATGAAAGCCGGCGACAGCCTGCGCCACCGCCCGGCGGACCTCGGCGAGTTCGGCCTCGGGCGGCGCCGCAGGGGCCTCGGTCGGCTCCCAGCCATAGGCGGCAGCTTGGCCGCGCGGATCAGCCCGCGGACGGCGCCGATCCCGTCGCGCTGCGCCAGATCGTTGAGGTCGGCTCCGTCCTTGTCGAAATCGTCTGGGACGAAGACGAGGCGCGTGAACAGCCTATCCTTGTCCCAGGCCGCCTTCGCCTCGAGCAGCCGCTGGTGCGCCGACGACCCGACCGCATCGCGGTCGCACAGGATCAGATTGAGCCGGCCGCGCTCCGGCCGGGTCTTCGAGGCGTGGCCGAGCCAAGCGACGCCTTCATATCCGGTCGCGGCCCAGGCGGTGACGATGTTCTCCCACGCCTCTGCGTGGAGAAGCGGATCGCGCACGCTGCGGCCGGCGCGGGGCGGCAGCCGGACGGCGGCCTGGGTCGTGCCGAGCACCCCGGGGGTGCGGCGCTTGCTGTGGGTCTTGCCCTTGCCGTCCTCTTTGATGTTGCGGCCGTTGCGGTCGACGTAGATCTCATGGGTGGCCACCAGCCGGCCGTAGCCGCCATGCTCTCTTGCCGGCACGACGACAATCCCGCCGTCGCGACGCGGGACAAAGCGGACCAGCTCATCCGGCCAGCCGCCCGGCGGCGTCGGGATCGCGCGGTGGGTCTCGAGATAGGCGAGGCCGCAGCCGGCAAGTCGACCATGCTGTTCCCAGCGGTCTTGCGCCGCGGCGATGCGCCGGGCTTCGTCGGCGGTATCGTGAGCGGCGCGTTGCCGCGCCTCCTCGGCACGCTCGCGGGCGGCTTTCTCGCGCGCCGCCGCGGCCTGCCGGCGCTCCTCCGGGGTCAACGGCTTCTGATCGTCGAGCGGCAGGCCGAATTGGTCGGCGGCCCAGCGCAGCGCACCCCGATAATCGAGCCCGGTCCCATCGCGGATCACATCGAGGCCGCGCCCGCTCCTCGCCGCGCTCCAGCTGCGAAACCATCCGGCGTAGCGGCCGCCGGTGTCGACCTGCCGCTTCGGGCGGCGCCAGAGATAGGAGCCGCGCTTCAGCCGCCGCGCCGGCGGTCCCCAGAATTCAATGGCGAGATCGAGGATGTGGTGATTCGCCGCCGCCTTGATCGCGGCTACCTCATCATCACGGAAAGTCAAGATCGCACCCCTCGCCTAGACGGGGATGAGCCAGGAGGCAGTCGCGCTGGGGATGTCGGTCGGCGCTAGGCACCAGGCGGGCCTGATCGCTCTGGTTGGGTTGCACCTAGGCCGGGCAAAAGGATCCCGTTGCCCGAATTGACGATAATTCGGGCTGGCGTTTCGCCTCGGTTTGGGGTTTATTCGGAGGCGCGATTACCTTCGCGAATAAACCAGAGAGCGCCGCAGGCCAGTCACCTGCGGCGCTCTTTTATCGCGCGGGCTATTCATGGCGGCTTTCGCTCGCGCGCGGCGAGCCAGTCGCGCAATGCGTCTGGCCTGGCAGCGAACTCGCGCGCGCCAAGTCGAAACGCCGGCAGGCCAGCGGTGCCGATCAGACGATAAAACCTTCGTCGAGCGTGCCGATAGGAAGCTTCGTCGGGCTGCGGGCCGCAGACAAATTCAACCAGCCGGCGACCCCACAGCAAGCCCTCGAACAGGGTCTCGCTCTCGCTGGCGGCGCGATTCGTATCGGCGACGCTGCCGACGAGATGTTCGCGGCGGTCGACTATTTCGGTCTCGAGAAGATAGCCTCGTCGGGCATCCGACCGGATAGGGCTACGACCAGTTGGTCCGCCCGTTACGGTATCAGCCGGCATCGCCGGCTCTTTCCTGCCAGCAGTGGCCACGGCGAACCTTCGCCGATAAGAGAAGTGTCACGTATAAATCGCCGGACATACCCGGGAGTCAATAAAAACCCTTGGGAGAGGCCAATTTTATTCGGTCTCTCCGCGACTAATTATTATAAATCCGAAACAAACATCAAATCAGTTGGTTACGCCAAACGTTAAAGATTGGAACTGCGTGATTTCAGTGACTTGGCGATCTTTAAAAGCTTAAACATCACCGCCAGATGTTGGCGACCCCGGAGCCGGCGCGCTTGCTGCTACCGCGCTGGTCGCCCGCCTCACCGCAGCGTGCCCGCGATCGTCTTATCGGCCGCGAGGTCCGCGGCGCCATGGCCGTTTCGGCTTCGGGCCGGGCCGGCCTCGGCTGCGAAGCTTGCCGACCCAGAACCACAACTTGGCGACGCGCTCTTCGATCCCGCCGGCCCAGGACGACATCTTCGAGAGATTATTGTGCACGTCCGCCAGGTCTTCCTGGATTCCGTGAAACTCTGACCATACCGCTTGGCGCGTCGCGTCATTCGCGATGCGGCCGGCCTCGAGTGAGACCTCATTGTTTATGACGCGCTCTTCCAACTCCTCGACCTTGGCCGCCATTTGTCGGCTCGATGCGACAAGGGACTCCAGCTCGCCCCGCGAGAGTGCGACGGGTGTCACCCCGGAAAGCGCGGCGGCAAGGCCCCAGGGCGAGGTGTCCCAGGAGGAGACGTCCCACTTGCTGCGGGTGATTCGGTTGGCGACCCCACCCAGCGAACCAACATCCGACATGGTTTGTCACTGCGGTAAAGGGCGGCCATTATAACCAACGATTATCAGCGCGCACCGCCTTGATCGGCGTAGGCCCGATTTTTCCTTCGAGAAACTACGGGGCGGTCGCAGTGCAGCTTCGCCCTTCTCTGCCCTGCACCATCATCCCGGCGAAGGAGCCGTGTGCAACGACAATTGTGCTGTCCGGTCGGCGACAATTAGGTTGGCCGGCTTTTGGCGATGGCCTGTCGCCGCGGCGACAGGCCGACGACAGTTAGGACGGGGTTATCCCCGGGCGGCGGCCTTGGCACCGGTGGTGAGGGCGGAGCGGCGGCGGTAGCTCTCGGTATTGAGTTCGAGGATGGTGGCGTGGTGCACCAGGCGGTCGATCGCGGCCACGGTCATCGCCGGATCGGGGAAGATTTGGTTCCACTCGCTGAAGGGCTGATTGCAGGTGGTGATCAGGCTGCGGCGCTCGTAGCGCTCGGCGATCAGCTCGAACAGGACATTGGTCTCGGCCTGGTCCTTTCGCACGTAGCCGAGATCATCGAGGACGAGCACGTCGAAGCGATCGAGCTTGGCGAGGGTTCCGGGGAGCGCGAGATCGCGCCGCGCCGCCTGGAGCTTCTGCACGAGGTCGGTGGTGCGGGTGAAGAGCACTCGCTTGCCGTTATCGACCAGGGCGGTGCCGAAGGCGGCGGCCAGATGCGTCTTGCCGGTACCGCTGGGGCCGAAGATCAGCAGATTGCCACCTTGCTCGATCCAAGCATCGCCCTCGGCCAGCGCCATCACGTGGGCCCTGCGAATGGTGGGCACGGCGGCGAAGTCGAGGGTGGCGAAGGTCTTGCCGTGCGGTAGGCCGGATTCGGCGATATGACGCGCGATGCGCCGGGCCGCGCGCTCGGCCAGTTCGTGGTCGCACATCGCGGCGAGGAAGCGTGCGCTGCCCCAACCCTCGCGGTCGGCGCGGGCGCCGAACTCCTGCCATATCCGGCCGATCGTCGGCAGGCGCAGTGCACTCAGCATCACCGGTAGCTTGGCGGCGTCGACGTCGCTCACGCGGCATCTCCCAGGGTCGGCATCCGCAGCAGTTCGTCGTAAACAGCCAGATCGGGCGCCATCACCATCACGGCGGGTGCGGTGATAATCGGCGGGACCACTGCGGTGCGCGCGGCTTCGAGATCGGGCGTGCCGCCGGCGTCGAGCACGGCAGCGAGATGATCGGCGAGCACCGCCTCGCAGCCCTGCATGGCGGCGAGATGCAGTAGGCCGACATAAACCCGGCAAGCCTTCTGCGGATCGAGGCGCTGATCGAGCGTCTCCCAAGTGCGGCGGAAGATCGAGCTCGGGAACAGCTCGTCGCGGAACACCGAATGGCGGAAAGCCTGCGGCTTCCTGATCAGCGCACCGATCAGGTGGCGATAATCAACGACGCGCTGGCGCGGCCCGTTTCGCTTGAAGTAACGCCGGGCCACGGTCAGCACCGGCGTAGTGCCGAGATAGCAGACCAGGCGATCGTCATAGATGTGTACCTTCACGCGGCAGCCGACGAGCCGCGAGGGCACCGTGTAGAGGACGTTGCGCACCGAGATCGTGCCCGACCGCGTCACCGTCACGGTGGCGCTCGAAAAATCCGTGGTGCGGTGCGGCGGCAAAGGCAGAAGCGCGGCAAGCTCGACGGCGACCTCTGCGCGCCGCCGGGCGTTCTTGCGGGCGATAAATTCCTGGAGAAAAGCCTGGTAGGCCGCCAGGTCGGGAAAGTCCCGAGTGCCGCGCAGCTCGAGCGCCTCGGCAAGACCAGTCTTCAGATGGCCGTGCGCGGCTTCGACCGCACCATTCTCGTGGCTGACGCCGGCGTTGTTGCGGGTCGGTTCCATGCCGTAATGGCGACAGAACTCCGCATAATGCACCGCCTCGTCCTCCTGGCTGGAGAGGTTGCGGTATGCCGCCGAAAGCCGGTCGGTGCGATGCGTGCGAGGCACCCCGCCGAGCTGCCATAGCGCTTCCTGGACGCCTTCGGTCAGTGCGGTGAAGCTCTCCCCGCCGCAGATTGCCTTGACGTACTGCCAGCCGCTGAAGGCGAGCCAGAAATGGTAGAGGAGATGGGGAAACGGCTCGCCGCCGAGGGTGACCCCGAGCCTGCCGCTGTCGGTGAAATCCGAAAGCGCTTGCAGGCCTGGCGGATGTTCCTGGCGAAAGATCAGCTCCCGTTCCGGCCCCTCGGTCGCCCGCCAATGCGCCACCCGGCGCTGCAGCGAGCGCAGCATGCGGTCGGGATAGCGTGCGGGATGGCGACGCTGAAGTTCTTCGAGCAGGGTCGTCGCCCGCAGGCTCGGCATGGCGGCGAGCATCGGCACCAGCTCCGCGCGCCAGACCTCGGCGAAGGGATCCTGGCGCGTGCGATAGCGCCGCGTCCGGTCCCGCTGACTGGGCAACACCGGAGCGCCGTCGATCCGGCGCCCGGTGCGCTCGCTGAAACCGGCGCGGGCGGCTGCGGCCGCCTGGCTGTGCCCGTCTTTGCGTGAGTCCATATACCGCCTGACCTGGCGGTCAGTGACCCGCTTGCCGGACATTCAATGTTCCCCCCGCGATCGCGGGGGGAACATTGATCACCTCAGCCTCAGCGAACCCCAACCGGCCAATGTAGTTGTCGTCAAGCGGCCACCATAATCGTCGTCCCGCAAAGCCGACCGGCTCCCAGGTGAAATGCTCCGGGACGCGTCATGACAAAGCAGCGCGGCTATGCCGGACCCGATGAGCGCGCCCGGTTTCAGCTTTCGATGCCGCTTCTGATCCCGAGGTCCGGGGCGAGGGCGGCTATTTTGGTGACCCTCACCATGCCTGCCCGCTGTCACCGGTAAAGCGCCCTTCCCTGCCGGCCGGTGGCGTTCCGGCTCCGCGGCGCGCCGCATCGCCCACACCGTGCGTTCGAGGTGCAATTCGCCGGCGGTGTGTTTGGTCAACATGCCGTGGAAGTAGCCGCCGGGCGAGGTCCGGAAGTGCTCGGTTTCCTTGGTCGAGACGATCGCCAGCGCCACCGCCGCCAACTCGCGGCCCATGGCGAGACAGGCCTCGCCCCATAGCGGTTTCGAGACCCCGAGGTCGTGCCGCAGCCAGTCCGCCGCATCGACAAGATCGGGCCAGGTCGGGTTGGGCCGCCGCAGATAGGGTTTCAGCCGCGGCGCCAGCCGCACCAGCTCGTCCGGGGCGATGCCGTGCACCATCCCCTTCTCCGGCCGCTTCCGCTGCACCGGTGCCGCAGATCGAGGGAGAGACCCCTCCCCTGCCCCGCTACATTGCTCGGCTGCGATTACCGTATCCTGGTCAGGATCAGGGCTTGGTTTGTAGTTGTCTATGTGGGGCCGGTTTTCCGCCTCCTTGGGGACGGAATTCACTAATCCGAGAAGGTTCTCCAGCCGCTCGCGCGCCGCTTCCTGCCGGCGTTCCAGGCTCCCGACCCCGGCCGCCATCTCGTCGACCCGCTCGACACCCCTCAGCGCCCGCGTCAGGGCCTCGCTCTCGCCGGCAAGAGTGATCCACTCCTCGCCCGCAAAGCCGTACTCGGCGGCGGTCTCGAGGATCTGGGCGATCGCCTTTCTGGCGATCGTCGCGCGGCGGCGCAGCCGGCCCATGGCGGCGCGCTCCGCCCTCCCCTCCTCCGCCAGCCGCACGAACTCGGCATGGCGCAGCGCGACCGGCGACAGGTCGAAGCCGTAGGCCTCGACGATGCGGCCGGTCTGCGGATGGCGCTTGCCGTAGCGCTTGCCGTTCGGGCTGTCCTTCATCGTGACGAGGCCGAGCTCGATCAGGCGGCGGTTGATCTCCTTGGCCTGCGTCGGCGACAAGCCGAGCGCCTCCTGCTGCATCCGCGCCGACGGCCATACCACCGGGCGGCTGTCCTGCTCCCAGTCCTGCGGCTGGGTGAAGCGGAACAGCCAGTCGACGGCATGCACCAGCCGCGGCGGGATGCCGAGCCGGGGTGCCGCCGCCTTCAAGGCGGCGAGCAATTGCCCGGGCGACGTCACCCCCTCCGGCAGGCCCTGAAAGCCCTCGGCCGTGCGGTCGGCCTTGAGCAGCCCCGGCGTCAGCCGCCGGAAGCCGGTCGGGGTCTGGGCAAAGCCCCCCCGTGGCGCCCCTGGGGCGCTATGTTCCTGTACCATCGTGATCCCCCTCTCTGTGGTTGGATCGCGACGGGCACGCCTCCCCCGTTAACGGAAACGGCAATTTCCGTTTGACAGGAGCGGCGTCTATTGGCTAGGTTGGGGGCTGCGATGTTCCCAACGGTAGCCTGCAAAGGCCCGTCACGAGTTTTCGAAAGCCCGCCCGGCAAGGCGGGCTTTC
>CAWAFE010000026.1:0-117814 GCA_963781215.1 uncultured Alphaproteobacteria bacterium | reverse complement strand
ACATCGATGCGCTGCAGCGGCCACGGTTCGACGGTCTCGTAGCCGATATGCAATGCCATCAGCCGCTCGCCCCACTCCGCCCAGCGCCAGAAATCAGCATAGAACGGGATGCGCGGAAACTCGCGCTTGAGGTTTAGCGCGTATTTATCGCGATAGGTCGGATCGTGAAGCACGCCATAGACGTAGTGAAAAATCGCGTCCTTGGTTATCGAACATTTCAGCGCGCCTTCAGCTTGGTAATGCGCGCGGAACTGCGCGAGCGCCCAGTTCGTGATATTGTCGGTTTCCCCGTTAGACCAAAGTTTTGCGCGTCCTAAGACGCGAGTCTCGCCGAGGAAGTGAAAATCCGAGGCAATGTCGGTTGCAAGGCATCTGAAGTCCAATCCCTTTGAAATTGTTAAATAGCGGTTGTGTCCAATACGAAATGAAGGCAATTGCCCAAGCTCATCGATAAGCAAGTCAGAAAGATATGCATATCGGATAACGAAAGGACGATAAGCATACCGCTCCATGTAAGTTTGATCAAATTCCTGTCTTCTACCTCGAGCTAGCTTAGCTTTTAGGTTGCGCGACCACTTGATCTGATCGTCCCACTTTTTCGTGTCGGCACTGTGCTGATCATATTCCTCAAGAAAGTAGCGAATTCGTTGAGCCAAATGGTCGGCGGAGGGATCAACGGCCCATTCGTCACGAGCGGTATTCACCCCGAAGCCTTATCCCTCTGCGTCCGGGGACACAAAATGTTGTAGCCGCGAGGGCACGTTCATGGTAGAACAAATCACGAACCTAAATCCTCTCGGTGGCCGCGATGACCGACTTTCCTCGCTCCCTCATTGAGTTCCAACAGCGCTTCGGCGATGAGGCCGCCTGCGCTCGATACCTTGTAGCGGCACGCTGGCCTGACGGGTTTGTCTGCCCAGGCTGCGGGGGTGGCAAAGCCTGGCGGCTGGAAACCAAGGCCTGGACCTATGAGTGCGCCGGCTGCGGTCGCCAGACCTCGGTCACCGCCGGAACCATCATGCATCACTCCAAGCTGCCGCTGACCGCCTGGTTCTGGGCCGCTTATTTGATGGCTACCCACTCCAACGGCATCTCGGCTCTGCAACTGCAGCGCCAGCTCGCCTTCGGCTCCTACAAGACGGCGTGGCTGATCTGCGCCAAGCTGCGCTGCAGCATGCTCGCGCCCGGTCGCAGCCCGCTGGCCGGCCTGGTCGAGGTCGATGAAACCGAAATCGCGTGCCGCAGCAAAAACGATCCGGTCACCGGCAGTGGCGGGCGCAGCCATCAGGGCAAAATGCTGGTTGTCGGCGCCGTCGAGGTCGAAGATCGCGGCCTTGGCCCTGGCCGCATTCGCCTCAGCCAGGTCGCCGATTATTCGGCCGCCAGCCTCCACGCCTTTCTCGCCGCCAATGTCGCCTCCGGCGCCACCGCCAAGACCGATGGCTGGTCCGGATATCCCGGCGCCGCCAGCATCACCCACGATCCCCATGTCGTCGGCCAGATGGCGGCCCATATCGTCTTGCCGTGGGTTCACCGAATCTTCTCCAACCTCAAGGTCTGGGCCTTGGGCGTTTACCACGGGCTGCGCCGCAAGCACCTCCAATCTTACCTCGATGAATTCGTCTTCCGCTTCAATCGTCGGCGCACCCGGCATGCCGCATTCCGATCCCTCCTCGGCATCGCCGCCGCCAAGCCGCCCCGACCCTACAAGATGTTGGTCTCACCGGAAGCAAAGGCATAAGGCTTTCACCCCGTTGCCGTACAATTTGAAAATTGCGTGTTCGTGAGAGACGTGGTGGGTTTCCTTGGTTTCTACATCTGCTAACGGAATGTGAGAATCGAAGTCGTTATTGGTCTGATTTATCCAATTTGTGTTTCTATCTGGCTCGATACCATCAAACTCTATATCATGTAGTGTTGTATTTTCAAGAAATACTAACTTCTCTTCAGCCATTTCAAGTTGTGGACGGCGTGTGTAGTGGATACGGCAACCCTTAGTTTTTGCTCGCTTGACCAGAAAGCTGATGGCCACACCAGTCTGAATCCCGAACACGTTATTGCGAGGTCCTGATAATCGGGGGTCGGCTCGCACATCGCCACCAAGATCGACAACCCAAATTTCATTGAACTCGTCTACCACCATCTTGCGGAAGCCGTCGAAGGTGCGGCTATCGATGAAGCTTCGATTGCTGACAAACGCCCACAATGCCATTCTCGTCGATGCGGTCCGAGGCCCAGCGGAAAAACCGGGCATACATGTCATATAGCTTAGTCTTCTGCGCGGTCGACGCGGCGATGTAGGTTTCCTTGATCCGCTGGTCGATCGCCGGGTAGGTACGGTTTTTGTTGTTCTCGTTTTCGTTGAGCTGGTTGGCGTTGTACGGCGGATTGCCGATGATGACGCTGATCTTGCGCGAGTTCTGGCGCTTGATGCGGGCGACGTTCTCTTCCGACAGCGCGCCGAGAAAATCGCCCTGTCGGCCGCGCTGACGCAGCCCAGCGACATTGTCTAGCGTATCGACAAAGCACAGGTTCGCGTATTCCTCGTACTCCCCGGTCAAGGCCGCGTAGGTCGCCTCGATATTCAGATTGGCGACATAATAGGGCAGGATCGCGACCTCGTTGGCGTGCAATTCCTCGCGGTATTTGTGTTTAAGTTTGGCCGGCTGGCCGCGGAAATGCTCGATCAATTCGGCGATGAAGGTTCCAGTGCCGACCGCCGGATCGAGGATTTCGACATTGGGTCGATCAGCTGCTTGCCGAAATGGTGCCGGCACAGCCAGTCGGCGCTTTCGACCATGAAGCGCACGATCTCGCTCGGCGTATAGACGACACCGAGGCGGTCGGCGGCCTTCTTGTTATAGACCTTGTAGAAACTCTCGTAGACGACCTTGAGGAAGGTCTGCTTCTCGTGATGGCTGGACCACCAGTGCGGCCGTCGAGCGGATCGCCGCGTAATACGATCTCAGCCCCTCCAAGGTCTGGTGCTTCACCGCCCCGGTAAAGAAGGTTTCCTCCAGCCGAGTACAATTCCCGCGCAACGTTGTTCTGTCGGTGAAAATCGGCATTGTCGAAGACGTGGGAGAAAATTTCCTCGGTCAGAATGTGCTGGATCAGCATCTCCCGTACATCGGCCGCAGTGACGCTTGGGATTGATCGTTTCTCGCGCGTGCTTGAGAAAACGAGACGGCCGCTGCGCGGAACGCCGGGTTATCCGCCTCGGCACACTCGATCATCGCGCGCAGCGCTTCCAGAACCGCCGGCAGATCGGTCTTGAACTGCGCGACAGCCTTGCGGAAATCGGCGATCTCAGGGCGTTCATTGCGAGAAGAACAGCCCGAGTAACTTCTCCAGCCGATCCGGATCATCGACCGAGGCAACGGATGACCTCTCGGCTGGTCCTGGAAGAGCACCGCTTCGCGCGAATCCTCGAAGATGATGTTGTCTTGCGGGTACCCGCGACGGAATTTCTTCTCGATCTCCTTATTAAGATCGTCGTCCTCGTCCTTCGCCTCCCAATAGCCGAACGGCACGCGCAACTCATGCAACAAAGCCCCCCATCGACGAAGCGGCGTTCGCGCGTTGCGGTGTCGAGCACGGTATTCGGGAACGAAGATAAGTTTCCTTCGATCGCCCCCAATCCTTGAGCAGCGTCTTGAACGCCTCGCGGACAACCAATTCGCGGACATCGCCCGATACGCGTCGCAGGTCGGACAACTCGTTTAGGTAGCGGCCGATCAGCTGCTGGCTCATTCGGGTTCTCGGTAGCGGCGATGCTTCGCATTGCTATACTACCACAAATCGCTTCGTCTATTCGTGCTCACGCTACGATAACCGCGAAAATTCCCGGTATAAGGCCCATGGGTTACGGTGACAGTTTACTCCATGGGTTACGGTGACCATGGGTTACGGTGACAGTTTACTCAACGACGACCGGGCGCTTGCGGCACGCCGTTCTACTGCCGTCGAGGGCGCGGGTGACTTGCTGCACATGCCATCGCAGCCGCCGCGCGAGCTCGGCGCGGCCGACGCTTTGTTCGCGCATCGCTTCGTGGAGGGCCGCTTTCGCCATTCCCAGCGCCGACAACGGCACCAGCGTCTCGCCCGACAGCGGCTCCGCCGGCGCGGGCAACGGCTCCTTGGCGGCGATATACATGGCCAGCGCCAATTCGAGCGCGTCCTCGCGGGTTACGGTGGGTTACGGTGACGGGTTACGGTGACAGAACGGGTTCCGGTGACAGTTTACTCAACCGTGGAGGGCGCTGACCCAGCCAATCTGGTCTTACCTAGCCTTCCCGCTCAAACCATCCGATGTTCACTGCTGTTGGGCCGGGCAAGTTTCAGATTTGCCTCGCGCCCGGTACCAGCGACACGCCGCCCGAGGAGAGCGGCGGTGCGACGACACGGCGGTAAAATCGCCGCAATCGCATCGTAGCCTACGATTGTGGTGTCGTGCGGCAACGGTCGGGAACTGCCCATGGCGAGTTGGTCGCCGGCTGTAGATTCACTGCAGATAACAGCGAAAACAGCGAGGGAAGGGGCGACCGTTCGAGAAGGGGCGATCGGGCGATCCGGCTGGCCGACCCGCAAGGCCATCGGGCGGGCGCTCGCCAGCGACGCGATGTCGTTGCGGCTGTGCTTCGAGCGCCTTCTGGCGCCCTGCCGGGAGCGCGGGGTCAGCCTCAGGCTGCCGCCGGTACGCGGCGCCGCCGACATCGCGCCGATGATGCAGGCGGTCGCAGCGGCCGTCGCGCAGGGCGGCGTCACGCCGGTCGAGGCGGCCAAGCTCGGCTGGCTCGTCGAAGCCATGGTCCGCAAAACACGAGGTTTCGTTCGTGACGCGCTTTCCATCGGGGCTCGCCAATATCGGAAATCGCCGCCGATCCGCCTTTACTGTCCTGCTATCACCTGCTTTTTGAGCCTCGAATCCGGGAATCTCAATGGCTTGCTCCTGATCCCTTCTTGCCCCGCGCGCGCGAGGCGCGTGGACGCGTCGCCAAGGAACGCGCCGGCAACCACGAGCGGGGGATCTTGCAAAAGCTCTTCCATCGGGACGATGAAATGAGCGCTAAAGCAGATCGGCGACGGCGTTCCAGTATCGCTTCATCGCCTCGATGTGGTCGCCGAGGGAGCGGCCGGCGATGCGGTGCAGGTGGCCGCTTTCGTAGTAATTGGCCAGGGTCAGGTGCGTGACCCCGATCGATTTCCAAAACCGCACTTCCTCGCGCCATCCGGCCTCGGCGCCGGCGCCGGCAGAGACCCGCGTGTCGATGCCGATTGTCGCCGGATCGCGCCCGGCTTCCTCGGCGTAGCGGTGCAAGGTGGCGAAGGCCGCGCGCGCTTCCTCGCCCGGCGGGTAGGCGAGCGGCATCCAGCCGTCGCCCCATTTCGCACAGCGTCGCAACGTCACATCGGCGTGCCCGCCATACCACAACGGGATTTTGCGCCCGGAGGGCCTCGGGTTGATGCCGGCATCCTCGATCGTGTGCCATTTGCCCTTGAAGGTGACGTGCGGCTCCGCCCACAACGCCCGCATGATTTCGACCTGTTCTTCCGAGCGGCGGCCGCGGTTGTGAAAATTCTCGTTGAGACCGACAAACTCGATCTCGTTCCACCCGACCCCGATGCCGAGCCGGAACCGCCCGCCCGACAGCACGTCGAGACAGGCGGCCTGTTTGGCGACGAGCACGGCTTGACGCTGCGCCAGGATCAACACCTGGGTCGAGAAATCCGGGATATTCGTGCAACCGGCAAGGAAACCGAACAGCACAAACGGGTCGTGATAGAGATCGGTCGACCGGGCACGCGGTTGGGTCCAGCCGGGCCGGCTCGCGACATTAGCGCCCAGCACGTGGTCGGGTGCGGCAATCCCGTGATAGCCGATCGCCTCCGCCGCTTGAACAAATTCCCGCAGGGTCGCGGGCTCGCCGCCGATGTCGACAATCGGCAGGGCTACCCCGAGTTTCATCCGCACCTCCGCTCTGTTGCAAAGAAGTTCAACGGGCAAGCTCAGTCGTTGCGCGGCCAGTCGTCGCGCCACAAAAAGTCGGGGCCGAGCTCGGCGAGGCTCGGGCAGCCGATCTGGCCCATCACCAGATCGATCTCGTTGCGGAAGATCGAGACCGCCTTGTTGACGCCGGCGATGCCGCCGGCGGCGGCACCATAGAGCGTCGGCCTTCCCATGAAGACGAATTTGGCGCCGAGGCAGAGTGCGATCAGGATGTCGGCGCCGCGTCTGACGCCGCTGTCGAGCATCACCGTCAGCTTGTCGCCGACCGCCGCCTTGATCGCCGGCAATACGTCGAGCGAAGCCGGGGCCTGGTCGAGCTGACGCCCACCATGGTTCGAGACGATGATCCCATCGCAGCCGATCTCGGCGGCGCGCAGCGCATCGGCCGGGCTCATGATCCCCTTGACGACGAGGTTGCGCGGGAAGAGGCGCCGGTAGGTTTCGAGGTCGCGCCAAGTCTGGGCATTGTAGGGCATCAGCGAGCGGGAGAAATTGTAGACTTCCTCGGCGCTGGCGCCGTTCTTGGCGTAGGGCTGCCAGTTCTGCAGCATCGGCGTGCCGCCGCCGTGCTTCAAATATTCCACAATCCAGCCGGGATGGGTCAGCGCCTCCAAGAGGATCGCCGGCTTCAGGCTCAGCGCCTGAAAGAGGCCGCCGCGGATGTTGGCAAAACCGTTGCGGATGTTGCGCTCGCGCTTCGAGCCGACCGGCACGTCGACCGTCAAGACCAGCGCGGCGAGCCCGGCATCGGCGGTGCGGCGGATCATGTCCTCGCGGATCCCGGCCTCGCTCGCGGCGTAGAGCTGATACCAGGCGTTGTTCGGCGCAACCTTCGCCGCCGCCTCGATCGAATCATTGCTGGCGCCCGACATGATGTAGGCGATGTTGGCCTTGGCTGCGGCCTCGGCCAGCATCAGGTCGGCGCCCCGGCGGAACAGGCCGGCGCCGCCGGTCGGCGCGATGCCGAACGGGCTCGCATAGGTGTGGCCGAACAATGTTGCCGACTGGTCGCGCTTGGAGACATCGACAAGGTAGCGCGGCAACAGCCGATGCTTGTGAAAGGCCGAGGTATTGCGCTCGATGCCGCGCTCATCCTCGAGCCCGCCTTCGATAAAGTCGAAGGCGATCTTCGGCAGCCGCCGCTTGGCCATGCGGTGAAGGTCTTCGATATTGACCGCTTTATCGACATTCATTGCCGCGTGATCTCCCGGGTCGCGCCAAGGCGAGGCAACATTGCGTATTTTCCGGGCATTCCACAATCCCCGGCGGCGCGGGGCTGGGGTGTGCGTCGCGTGGAGGTTGAGTCAAAGAGACCGCGTCATCTGACACAGCCGCGGCGCGGGCCGAGCAGACGCGCCCGAACCTTAGCGCTTGCGGAATTTGTCGAGGGCGACGATTTCGGCCGCGGGCCGCTCGGCCGCCGGCGGCCCGGCGGGGTCCGCGACCGTTGCCGGAAGGCCGGCGGCCGGCGGTGCTGCGCCCGCATCGAAGCGCAGGCCGAAATTGACCGAAGGGTCGGCAAAGGTGGTGATCGCCGCAAACGGGATCGTCAGCTCCTCCGGCCGGTTCTGAAAGCTCAAGCTGATCGAGAAGCGCCCATCCTCGATTTTGAGGCCCCAGAACTGATGCTGCAGCACGATCGTCATCTCGTCAGGATATTTCTCCCTCAGATAGTCGGGCAGCACGACGCCAGGGCTCGTGGTGCGGAAGCTGACGTAGAAGTGATGGTTGCCGCGCAACCCGTCCCGCGCCACCCGCCCGAGCACCTCGCGCACGACGCCGCGCAGCGCGGCTTCGACCATACTGGGGTAGTCGAAGATGTCCTGGGCCATTTGCGGCGGCTCGTAGGTTGCTGGTGGAGCAGATTGGATGAGTGAGGGGCTTCTGTTGCCCGGTGCCCCTCGGACCGCGAATTGCTCTAGGCTTTTACCCCGCTAAGGGTTAGGCCGCGAGCGCCTCTGTTGCGAAGTTGTCGTTCGCAGCTAGGTTGTGACCCGATAACGGTGGTATCATGCCGGGCGACGGATCTTGCCTTTACCACGCGCGTCGAGCCTGTTTCGCCCCCTCGATTCGCCTCGGCGGGTGGCCGGAGCGGGGTTGGTGGAGGCGCCGGGTACCGCCCCCGGGTCCGCAACGCTTATTTCACAAGCCGTTTATCGCCATAGTCGGTTGCCCGACGCTGCAGAATATAGGATCTCGCGGACGATGACGCAATGCCGAGAGGGAGCGGGATGCGGCTGACACCGGAGCAACAGGCCGAAATCGACGAGTTGCACACCGCGACCCGCACGACGCGACGGGCGACGGTGCCGGCGCTCGAGGAAATCCTGCACCAGCCCTTGCCGGTGCTCGATCACGGGTTTGTCCGCATCGTCGACTACATGGGCGACGACGCGGCGGTGGTGCAGGCGGCTCGCGTCTCCTACGGGCGGGGAACCCGCCGCGTCAGCGAGGACCAGGGCCTGATCAACTATCTGATGCGGCACCGTCACACGACACCGTTCGAGATGTGCGAGATCAAGTACCATGTTAAATTGCCGATTTTCGTCGCCCGGCAATGGATCCGCCACCGCACGGCAAACGTCAACGAATACTCGGCGCGCTACTCGATCCTCGACAAGGAATTCTATGTCCCGGCACCCGACCATCTGGCCGCACAGGCGACGACCAACCGCCAAGGCCGCGGGGAAGTGCTCGACGGTGAAGCGGCGCAGCATATCTTGACGTTATTGCGCGGCGATGCCGAACGCGCCTACGCCGGCTACGCCGATCTGCTCAACGAAGATGGCGCGGCAGACCCGGCGCGGCCCGCGCTCGCCCGCGAGCTCGCCCGGATCAACCTGACCCTCGGCTTTTACACGCAGTGGTACTGGAAGACGGATCTGCACAATCTGATGCACTTTCTGTCGCTGCGCGCCGATCCACACGCACAATACGAGATCCGCGCCTACGCCGAACTCGATGCTCGACATGCTGGCCCGCTGGGTTCCGATGACGCATGCGGCCTTTCTCGAATACCGGATAAACGCGGCGACGATTTCTGCGACCGGCCTTGCCTTGATCCGCCGCCTCCTCGCCGGCGAGCGTGTCGACCAGTCTTCAAGCGGCCTCTCGCCTCGGGAATGGCGTGAGCTGATGACGGTGCTCGGCCGGTGAGCTCGCCAGGAGCATCTCGATCCTTCCGATTGCACGAAAACCCGCCCTCGGCGAGAGTGGGCTTGAGGAGAGCAGGAGCCGATCATGCAGACCATCCCGCGAATCGCGGAATTTCACGGCGAGTTGACCGAATGGCGGCGCGACATCCATGCGCATCCCGAGCTCGGGTTCGAGGAGCGGCAGACCGCGGATTTTGTCGCGCACAGGCTCGCCGAGTTCGGCTGCGAGGTGTTCCGCGGCATCGGCAAAACGGGTGTCGTCGGCCGGTTGCGCGCCGGCGATGGGTTACGCTCGATCGGGCTACGCGCGGATATGGACGCGCTGCCGATCGACGAGGCGACCAATCTTCCCTACCGCTCGCGGCATGAGGGCCGAATGCACGCCTGCGGCCATGACGGGCACACGACGATGTTGCTCGGTGCCGCGCGGTATCTCGCCGAGACCCGCAATTTCGACGGCACCGTGCACCTGATTTTCCAGCCGGCCGAAGAAGGACTCGGCGGCGGCGAGGCGATGGTCGCCGACGGGCTCTTCGACCGCTTTCCGTGCGACGCGATTTTCGGCATGCACAACCGGCCGGGGCTCGCGGTCGGCAAGTTCCAGATCCGCACCGGCCCGATGATGGCGGGTGGCGCCTATTTCGACATCGCCGTCACCGGCAAGGGCGCGCACGGCGCTCGCCCCGAAGCCGGGATCGACCCGGTCGTGGTCGCGAGCCACATCACCACGGCGTTGCAGACCATCATCTCGCGCAACGTGCGGCCGCTCGACACCGCCGTCCTCAGCGTGACCCAAATCCACGGCGGCGACGCCTACAACGTGATCCCGGAAACCGCCGTCATCCGCGGCACCGCGCGGGCCTTTGAGCCCCAGACGATGGCGCTGATCGAGCGCAATATGCGACGCTTGGCCGAGGCGATTGCCGGCGGCTTTGGTGCTTCGGCCGAGCTCGATTTCCGGGTGATTTTTCCGCCGCTGGTCAACGACGCGGCCGAGGCCGGCTTCATCGCCGACACCGCGGCCGAACTGGTCGGCGCCGACAACGTCAACCGCGACGGCAATCTGGTGATGGCGTCCGAGGACTTTTCCTACATGCTCCAGCATCGGCCCGGCGCCTATATCCAGATCGGCAATGGCGAGGGTGACGGGCGGCTGCGAGGTGCACAATCCCGGCTACGACTTCAACGACGCGGCCCTGCCGTTCGGGGCCAGCCTCTACGCCCGGCTGGCGGAACGAAATGGCGAGCTGGTCCCGCGCTGACCTGTCACTGAAGGCTCGCACATGGAGGCGACCGCCCGTTGATCAGCCCCATTGCTGCTCTTCCGTGACCTCCAACTCATCGGCCGGCAACCCTGCGCGGGACGCAAACCCGTATCAGGAGGAGGTGGCAGGCAGTCACCGCCGAATTCCTCACTTGCAGTTCCGACACCCCACGTGCCCGAAGTGCAGATCGCGCTTTGCAACCACCGACCCGTCACGACCCCATTGCCATCGAGCTGCACGACCAGACGTCGGAAGCGGTCGGCAACGGCTGCGATGCCGGAGACCCTCCCGGTGTTGCGATCGGAGCGACCCAATGCCGGCACCTCGATGCGATAACCGCCTACGCAGCCGATCACGAAAATGGTATCGGTTCTTTGATGTGGATCAATTCGCGCTGCCGTCTGTAAGCGGTATAAGCGCACGATTGACGACTCAGCAGGAGTGGGAGGGGACGATGAAAAAATCGGTTTTGGCTTCGGTGTTTGCGTTCGTCCTCGTCATCCCCCTCTCAAGCGCCCTTGCCGGCTACTCCAACCTCTTTGTCTTTGGCGACAGCATCTCGGATTCCGGCAACAACGCCATCGTCCTGGCGCCCGGCGTGACTCCGGTTCCGATCCCGGGAAACAGTTTCGTCCCATTTTTCCCTTATGCATCCGGGCGCTACACCAACGATCAAGTATGGGCGCAAATCCTCGCGTCCAAATTCGGCCTCAGCGCCAACCCTTGGTTGGCCGGCGGCACCGACTATGCCTTTGGCGGAGCCCAGACCGGGCCGCTCGTGACCCCTCCCGGCGTCTCTCCCAGCCTCGAGACGCAGACTGCATTTTTCTTATCCCAATACGGACCCGCAATTCCGGGCGATGCGCTCTACGTGGTCGAAGGCGGTGGGCAGAACGCGCGAGACGCGCTCGTGGAGATCGGCGGTTGCGGCGGCAATTTGGCCTGCATTGGCGGGATTATTCAGTCAACCACCGCAGGTTACGTAGGAGACATCCTGACGATCGATTCCGAGCTCGAGGCCGCGGGCGCGAAAAACATCGTCGTCTGGAACGTGCCGGACGTCGGGACTGACGCCAGCGGTCCTTGCGAGGGTCCCCTGGCCTCGGCGCTCGGAACCACTCTCACCTCGACGATGAGCGACGCATTGGCGGCGCGATCGCCAGTGACCTCGACGTCAAACTCTTCGACATCTTCGGCCTGCTCAATGACGCCGTCGCAAATCCTGGCGCCTTTGACTTCCTTTCATTTTCACGGCTTGGTTTTGTGTTGATCCGCTGGGGTTGGGGCCGCTCGATGCCCCTATTCACGGACCTGCGCGATCGGGTGGTTGCGTCGGTGACGGGCGGCCGCACCTCCGGCGACGGCGGCGTTGTTTGGGTGGCGTGGCCGCGTGGTGAGGTGGTCGCGCGCTGGCGGGCCGCCGGCAGCGCCGCCGCCGCCGTGGGTGGGCGGCGCCGCGCGGCTGGCGGGTGAGCGCGGTGGCTGCTGGCACGGTTGTCGGGCCGGACTTGACGCTGCGGGCGGTGGTGGCCGCTGGCCGGCGCGGCCCCCGCCAGCTTGCGCGGTTTGGCGCTTTCTCGCTCGCGGGGGTCACCTTTCCCTGCCGCCGTGGCGGTCGCGCCGACATCCCCGCGCGGCGCGGTGGGTGCTCGCCGGCTGCCCCGCGTCTGGTGTTCCTCACCCTGGCCACCCTCCCGCCGCCACGCGCTGTGCGCGTCCCCGCTCCCTCCGCCCCGCTGCGCACGCTACCTTCTGCGCGCGCCCACTCGCTCCCGCCCCTGCTCTCCCCGTCCGCCCGCTTCGCCCTTTCGCGTCCTCCCCCCTCCCCGCTTCTCTCTCTCTCCCCCCCCCCCCTCCCCCCCCCCGCTCCCCCCTCCCCCCTCCCCTCCTCTCCCTCCCCCCCCCCCTCCCCCCCCCCCCCCCCCCCCCCCCCCCCCCCCCCTCTCCCTCCCCTCTGTCTGTCGAACGTGACCGATGCGTGTGCTCAATTTCTTAACTGCGACCCGTCGCAATTTCTGTTCTGGGATGGAATTCACCCGACCTCGGCCGCGGAAAACTTTATCACCGACGCTCTGCTGGTCTTGGTACCCGAGCCGTCAACGCTGGCGTTGCTCGTCATCGCTCTTGCCGGGCTCGGTTTCATTCGCCGGCCCGGCACTGAGACGCGGTTCATTGAGATTGCGTCGAAGGAATCTCGCGTTTGAGGGCTCACCACCCGGATGTGTCGCCCCGACAGGAAGCCGGAACCCATGTCTGGCATGGGATACCGGCTTTCGAGGTATGATAGATTTTACGCCGGCGCCGGGATCGCGCGCTGGTTGTACATGATCTTGCGCATCTGCTCGCGTTGCGCCGGGGTCAGGGTCGCCGGATCGACGCGCAGGTTATTGCCGGTGTCCATGCCGCGCTTGACCGCCGGGCGGTTGCCGACCTCGTCGAACCAGCGCTTGAAATGCTTGAACTCGCCGATCTCCTGGCCCTGAGCTTGCCAGTTGACGGTCCACGGGTAGGAAATCATGTCGGCGATCGTGTACTCGTCGCCGCAAAGGTATTTGCGGTCGTAGAGGCGGTTGTTCATGACCCCGTAGAGACGGTTGGCTTCGTCGGTAAAGCGGCGGATGGCATAGGTCAGATCCCCGGCGTCGGGGCCGGCGCGGCGGAAATGGCCGCATTCGCCGAGTTTCGGGCCCTGATTGGCCATCTGCCAGATCACCCACTGCGTCACTTCGTACTTGCCTCGGAGGTCCTGCGGGAAAAAGCGGCCCTCCTTTTCGGCGAGATACATCATCATCGCGCCCGATTCGAAGATGCTGATCGGCGCGCCGCCGCCCTTCGGATCGTGGTCGACCAGCACCGGCATGCGGTGGTTCGGGTTGATTTTCAGGAATTCGGGCTTGAACTGGTCGCCGCGCCCGATATTGCAGGGGACGAGGTTATATTTGAGGCCCAGCTCCTCGAGCAGGATTGTCACCTTCTTGCCGTTTGGCGTCGGCCAGAAATGCAGATCGAGCATCAGGTCGTCCTTTCTGATTGGGGGGTCGCGATCGGGATAGGCGCAGTCGGCCGGGTCAGGCCGCCTGCTGCAAGGTCGGGGCAATGTCGGCGACCGTGGTGCGGTGCAATTCGCGCACCTCGCCGGCGTTATAGCGGCGGGCGCGGTGCATGACCACGCGGTTGTCCCACATGACCAGATCGATATTGCCGCCATTTATGGGCGTGGACGAATTCGCGCTGGGTGGCGTGCTCGGTCAGGTCGCGCAAGAGGGCGCGCGCTTCCGGCATCGGCCAGCCGATGATGCCGCCGGCATGCGCCGACAGGAACAGCGAGCGGCGCCCCGTCACCGGGTGGCGGCGGACGAGCCGCTGCGGCACCGGCGCCCATTTGACCCGTTCCTCGTCGGTGAAGTCGGTAAAGCCGAGCACGCCGCGGGAATAGATCTGGCTGTGCTCGCAGACGAGATCGGCGATCATCTCCTTCATCTCGCCGTCGAGTGCGTCCTAGGCCGCGCGCATATCGGCGAACTCGGTGTTGCCGCCCTTCGCCGGAATGATCCGCGCGTGCAGTAGCGAGTATTTGGCCGGGGTCGGCTTGAACGAGCTGTCGGAGTGCCACAGCATGTTACCGAGGCCGAAGAGACGGCGGCGATCGTCACGCGCCAACACTTCGTTGTCGCGGCCGAGGTTCGAGATGTCGGCCACTTCCATTGGCAGCCGCCGTTCCGATTGCGTGCGGATGTCGCCGTCGGCGAGGTCGAACGGGCCGAAATTGCGGGTAAAGGCGAGCTGCCGGGTGTCGTCGATGCCCTGATCGTGAAAAACGAGGACCGCAAAGCGGTCCATTCCCGCCTCGATCGCGGCCACCGTCTCAGCGTTCGCCGGCTCGCGCAGATCGATGCCTTCGACCTCGCCGAAAAACCCGGGATGGGCCGAATCGGCCGGGTGAATGGACAGGACCATGGCGCTCGTCGCTCCTTCGTTCGGCGCACAAAAATCGAATGCGGCGATAAACGGTCGCCCGCCCGCTGTCACCGGCCGCGCGGGCGAGTGGCAGCGGGCGGGGGGGTCAGGCCTCGGCGTGGCCGGCCGGCGCCTTCTCGTTCTTGTCGAAGTCGAATTCGACCTTGGCGCCATGCGGGTCGTTGAAGAACAATTGCCAGATACCGCCGCCCGGCAGGCGGCGCAGCTCGTATTCGATGCCCTCGCGCTTCAAGGTTTCGACCGTGCCCGGGAGATCCTTGGCGCTGAACGCCATGTGGTCGAGCACGCCGGCGCGCTCCTGGGGCAACGGATCGCGGTGGATCACGTGCAGGATCGGCGTGTCGTCGTCGGCATAGAGCCACCAGCCGGGAAACTGAAACGGCGGGCGCCAGCCGACCTTGAACCCGAACAGATCGCAATAAAATCGGCGGGTGGCTTCGAGGTCGTCGCTCAACACGGTGAAGTGGTTCATCGCGGCCACGGCCATCTGTCCTCTCCTTTGCTGATACGCTTAGGCGAAGATGTGGCAAAGCCGGGGCGCGGCGTCAATCGGACTTCGCGCCCGCAGCCGAACGTCCGGCGTGTACGGGGCGATCAACAGCGATGATGTCGGGCTCGCTCAGCTGGGGTAATTTGCTCGCATGACACGGTATTCGCCCGCCGATCTGAGAGAGATGCGCGATGCGGTCGGCGAGGCGCTCGCCGCCGAAGAGCCGTTGGAGCTCGTCGCCGGCGGCTCGAAGCGTGGGCTCGGCCGGCCGTTGCAGTTGCCGCGCACGCTCGACCTTTCGCGCCTGCGCGGCATTCGCGACTACGAGCCGAGCGAGCTGGTGCTGACCGCCGGCGCCGCAACGCCGCTTGCCGAGATCGAGGCCGCGCTCGCCGAGGCCCGGCAGATGCTCGCCTTCGAGCCGCCCGATTGGGACGCGCTGTTGGGCGTGTCAGCCGGCGAAAGCGGGCGGCGCACCTTGGGTGGGGTGCTGGCCTGCAACCTGTCGGGCCCGCGGCGACCGAAGGCCGGGGCGGCGCGCGACCATTTCCTCGGTTTTCGCGGCGTCAGCGGCCGCGCCGAAATCTTCAAGGCCGGTGGCAAGGTGGTCAAGAACGTCACCGGCTACGATCTCGCCAAGCTGATGGCGGGGTCGTACGGAACGCTCGCGGCGCTCGAGGAGGTAACGGTCAAAGTATTGCCGCGGCCCGAATGCGTTTGCACCGTGGTGTTGTGCGGATTGGATGCGATGCCGGCGGTGCGGGCCATGGGCCGGGCGCTCGCCTCGGCGCATGAGGTTTCGGGTGCTGCCTATCTGCCGGCAGCCGCCGCGGCGGCGCTGACATCGGTCGCGGGCGCGGCCGCCGCGATAGCGCTTCGTCTCGAAGGCCCGCCTTCTTCGGTCGCGTTTCGGCGCGACGGGTTGTTGTCGGAGCTTGCAGCCGATGGCGAAACCTCGGTTTTGGCGGACGAGGCATCGGCGGCGCTGTGGCGCGCGGTCCGCGATGTGGAGCCGCTCGCCCGGTTCGCCGACCGCGTCATATGGCGGATTTCGGTGGCGCCTTCGCGCGGTGTGGAGCTTGGCGAAGCTGTCACGCGCCGGCTGGCGGCGGATTGGTATCTCGATTGGGGCGGCGGGCTGCTGTGGCTCGCGGTCGCCGAGGCCGAGGATGGCGGTGCGGCGCTGATTTGGGACGCTATCCGCGGCGCCGACGGGCGCGGCACCGGCCACGCCACGTTGATCCGAGGCGTGCCGGCGTTGCGCCGCGCCGTTTCGGTCTTCGAGCCACAGCCGCCGGCCTTGGCGGCGCTCGCAGCTCGGGTAAAGAGGAGTTTCGATCCCCGCGGGGTTTTGAACCCGGGCCGCATGGTCGACGGGGTCTGAGGCGATGCGGACCGATTTTACAGCGGAGCAGCTCGCCGACCCCGACGTCGCCGCGTCGGAAAAGGTGCTGCGTGCCTGCACGCATTGCGGGTTCTGCACCGCGACCTGCCCGACCTATGTCCTGCTCGGCGACGAGCTCGACAGCCCGCGCGGCCGCATCTACCTGATCAAGGACATGCTCGCGCGCGGCGTCACACCCGAGGCCGAAACGGTCAAGCACATCGACCGCTGCCTCTCGTGCCTCGCCTGCATGACAACCTGCCCCTCGGGCGTCCATTACATGCACCTTGTCGACCACGCCCGGCGCTGGATCGAGAAGAATTACCGGCGCCCGTGGGGCGAGCGGGCGCTCCGCCGGCTGCTCGGCGCGGTGCTGACCCGGCCGTCTCTGTTCCGCCTGACGCTGCATGCCGCGGCCCCGGCCAAGCGTCTCTCGCGGTTCTTCCCCCGCCGGCTTCGGCCGCTCCTCGCGCTCGCCCCGACAGCGATCGCCGCCGCCTCTCCCGGGGACCGGCCGCAAGTCTTCACGGCTGAAGGGCAGCGGCGAATGCGCGCGGCGCTGCTGCCCGGCTGTGCTCAGCAGGTGTTGGCGCCCGAGATCAACGAGGCCACGATCCGGCTCTTGACCCGGCTCGGCTGCGAGGTCGTCGTGGCGCCGGGCAGCGGTTGCTGCGGATCGCTCGTCCACCATTTGGGCGAGGCGGCGGCGGCTCTCGCTTTGGCCCGCAAGAACATCGACGCCTGGGAGAGCGAGCGCCTTGGCTCGGGGCTCGACGCCGTCGTGATCAATGCGTCGGGCTGCGGGACGACGGTAAAGGACTACGGCTTCATGCTGCGCGAGGACCGGGCCTATGCCGAGAAGGCGGCGCGGATTGCCGCGCTCGCCCGCGACGTCACCGAGGTGGTCGAGAGCCTCGGGCTCGGCTCGCCGGCGCCGGTTGCCGGCGCCAGGCGCGTTGCCTATCACTCTGCCTGCTCGATGCAGCACGGCCAACGCATCCACGCCAGGCCGAAGGTGCTGCTGGCCACTGCCGGGTTCGAGACGCTCGATGTGCCGGAAGGGCATCTCTGCTGCGGCTCGGCGGGGACCTACAATCTGCTGCAGCCGGAAATCGCCGGGAAGCTGCGCGAGCGCAAGCTCGCCAATATCGCAAAGACAGAGCCCGATCTCGTCGCTACCGGGAATATCGGCTGCATTACCCAGTTGACCGCCAGTGGCGGCGTGCCGGTGGTGCATACGGTCGAGCTCCTCGACTGGGCCACCGGCGGCCCGGCCCCGCGTGCCCTTCAAACGCGAGCCGTCCTCTCTTAAGGGTGGACGCGCGCTCAGACTGTGTCGGGTACCCTCCGATCGCGTTATCGCAAAGCGACCGAGTCATGGACCGGGGTGATCGGCGTCGCCAAGCGGCGAAACCGCAGGGTCAGCAGGACGGCGACGGCTGCTAGCCCAAGGGCAAGACCCCACCACAGCCCAACAGCCCCATAGCCGAGCGGAAAGGCGAGGAGCCATCCTCCCGCAAAACCGACACCCCAATAGCCGAAGGCGGCCAGCAGCATTGGGACCATCGTGTCCCGGTAGCCGCGCAATGCACCGGCGGCGATCACCTGCACCCCGTCGAACACCTGGAAGAGCGCGGCGATCGCGATCAGACGCTGCGCCACCTCGACGGTATCGCGATTGGCCGGGTCGGCGACATCGACGTAGACCGCGATGATGGCGAGGGGGAAGGTCCACAGCACCGCTGTCGTCACGCCCATGAACCCGATCCCGAGGGCGAGTGCCACAAAGCCGGCCCGGCGCGCCGCGGCCGCTCGGCCGGCGCCGAGCCAGTGGGCGACGCGGACCGTGGCGGTTTGGCCCAGACCCAGCGGCACCATGAAGCTGATCCCTACGCAATTGACGACGAGCTGGTGCGCCCCCAGCGCCGCCGCCCCCAAGAGACCCATTAGGACGCCCGTCGTTGCGAAAACGCCGGCCTCGATCCCTCGGATCCCGCCGATCGGCAGGCCGAGACGCAGGATGCCCGCCATCTCGGCCCGGCTCGCGGCGAAGGCGCTGCGCAGCAACCGCAAGGCCGCCAGGCGCGGCGTCAGGCGGATGCACAGCGCCAGACCCCCCAGCATCAGCCACTGATTGACGGCGCTCGCATAGCCCGAGCCGGCGACGCCGAGGGGCGGGGCGCCGAGATGGCCAAAGATCAGCACCCAGTTCAGCACCCCGTTTCCCGCAACGCAGAGGAGCAGCACCGCCATTACCGGACGCGCGCGCGACAGTGCCGCAAAGAGGCTGCGCAACACGGCAAAGCCGAGAAAGGCCGGCGCGCCCCATGCCAGCGCCCGCAGGTAGACGCCGATCTCCTCGGCGAGCATCACATCGTAGCCGAGCGCGTGCAGCAGGCGATCCAGGCTCGTCAGCGCGGCGACGAAGGGCAGCGCCAACAGCACGGCCAGCGCCAGCCCTGCGCCGGCGATCCGACCGGCCGCGGCGCGATCGCCGGCGCCGAGCGCATGCGCGGCCAGCGGCGCTACGGCGAAAAGGATCCCCTGGAGCATGACCCCGCTGGTGAAGTAGAGCATCCCGCCGAGCCCGGCCACGGCGAGTGGGACGGCGCCGAGGCGCCCGACCATTACCGTGTTGGTGACGGCCATCGCCATCTGCGCGAGGTTGGCCGCCGCCAGCGGCGCCGCCAGCGAGAGGGTCGCGCGCACCTCGGCGCGGATGCCGCCCGCAACGGCGCGACTGCGCCGATCGGCGGAAAAGATCAGGTCCATCCGACTCTCTCCATGCCCCGCCGCCGCGCCGCCGATGCCGGAGAGAGCCCTGGAAAACGAAAGGCCCCGACCGGTATCGGCGGGGCCCCGTATTGTCGCGTGTTCGTTGTATTCAGCGCACGCGCATACCCTCCAGCCCCACGGCAAAGGCGCGCGAGACGGTCATATTCATCAGGAATGCGCAAATCATCAGCGTAACCGCTTGTCGTTGGTGCCCAGCGCAAATAGGCCTTTGGCCGCCGTGGCCGGTCCGGGACGCCGGTCGAGCTGGCTTTCCGGCGCCATTCGTTCGTGCCCATCCCGTTTGCTCTTGATCCGATACTGAGAGATGTCACCCGTCTTGGGATAGAGGCGAACGATCGTGTATTGCCCTCGGATCGACCTGTCGCTGGGCCAATCAGGAGAAAATTCTACGGTTTGTCCTACCGCGAACTTGTGTTCGGACATCTGGGCCTCCGGAAGGCTCCGATGCGGCCGGGGCCGCACCGGAGATGCAGGATCAGGCCGCCTGGAGATTGACGGCCGAAGTCTTTCCTTGCTGGCCGCGTTCGAGTTCGTAGCTGACCTTTTGCCCTTCTTGCAGATAGCCCATCCCGGACCGCTCGACCGCCGAGACGTGAACGAACACGTCCTTCGAGCCGTCGTCAGGTTGGATGAAGCCGTAACCCTTCTGGGCGTTGAACCACTTTACGGTACCGTTCATAGAGTTTCCTTAAGACAACAATCCTGGTCGACGTCTTCGTCGATCAGATCACATTTCAATTTCGGGGAAGAGCCGTCCGGCGGCTTGCATGCACGCCGGTTAGGGCCGAGCCCTCGTCAAAACACGACCCGAAGAAGATGGGCCTCGAGGCGTGAGATTACAATCGCACGACCAGCGATTCTTTCCGCGCAGGCGCCCGATGCAATTCCGCTCGCGACGCCGGCTGATGCACCGCACTCAGCTCAACGGCGACCGCCCGGTTTGAATCCGCGGCTTTGCGACAGCTCGCACGCCGAGATATTTCATAAACGACGCCAGATCGTTGGGCGCCATTATCGCCTTCAGCGCATATACATTGTTCAGCAGGTCGGGGGCGCCGGAGCAGCAGGCCCGAGCGGTCCTGTACCCGGCCCAGCCGACCATCGCGACGGTCGTGTCGTTGTACGACCCATAAGGATAGGCAAAGTCGTGCACCGATATTTCGAGATTGGCCTCTAATACCTGTTTGCTGCCCGCGATCTCGTTCCACAATACATCCGGATCAGTGATCCTGCCAAGGCGGGGATGCGAGCGGGTATGGCTACCGATCGTCATTCCCTTGTCGAGCAAGGCCTGCAATTGCGGCCACGACATGAAGCTGCGATAGCCGATGTAGTTCGTCACGATGAAGAACGTAGCCGGATAGTGGTACTTCTCCAGGCTGGGTAAGGCGTTGGGAAATTGGTCTTCCCATCCGTCGTCAAAGGAAATGATCACCGGCTGGGACGGCAATTCCCGGCCGTGGTCGACCGCGTCGGACAGAGCGGCGAAAGTGATCACGTGATAGCCGTTGTCCTGCAGATATTTCATCTGTTGGTCGAAGGCTTCGGCGGTCACGGTCAGCCGGCGCAGCCCGCGCGAGCCGTTCGGCACGGATGGCATGACATGGTGGTAGACGAGGATCGGCACCTTCACCACTCGCTGCTTGTCGGCAGCGGCGGCAGGCGCCTCCTCGGGCTTGGCTGCGGTTTGCGCTATTGCGGGGGGCGGTCGCAGCGCGAGCGCGAGCAGGGCGAGGAGACAGATAAAACAAAGTCGGCGGGCCGCCGATGAGTTTTTCTTCATGCTTCGAAGATTGTATTGGATCGGTGTTGCCGATGCAAGTTGATTTGCATCAAACGAAATGGGGCAATCGTGTTGTAAGGTCGGGGGACAGATCGCCGAGAGGAGCGCAGCGATGAGACGCATGTCGGATATCGTCAGCAACCAGAAGCCATTGATCTTACCGCCGAGCGCGACCGTTAGAGAGGCGTGCCAGCAGATGCGCGAGCGGCGGGTGGGTGCGGTGTTGGTGGTCGAGGGGGATCGCCGCCTTGTCGGGATTTTTACCGGGCGCGACGCCGTCTGTCGCGTTCTGGCCGAGGGGCGCAGCGCGGCCGAGACGACGTTAGCGGAGGTTATGACCCCCGATCCGCACGCGATGCCGCCGGTCAGGATGGCAATCGAGGCACTCCGCCTGATGGAAGACGCCCGCTGCCGTCATCTGCCGGTGGTCGAGAACGGCAAGGTCGTCGGCATCGTCTCGCGCTTTGATTTTAACGGCGCCGAGCTCGATCGTCTGGACGAGGAGACAGGATTGTGGGAGCGGATCTGACAGCGCGGCGTCAGCCGGAGAATATCAGCCTGATCTCGGCGTTCTGGCCCTCGGACCGCGCCTCCATCCGGTCCGGGTAGACCCCGGTCAGAAAGTCGGCCAGCCCGTAGGAGAACGATTCCTCCTCAAGGAAGAAGCGCTTTTTGACGCCGACATTCGGCAATGACAGCAGCGCTCCCTGATAGCGGATCGAGATCGTCAGATCGAGGTCGTTGTAGGTCATCAGGACGGAGGCCGGCCCCGTCACCAGGCTGGCCGCGGCGAGATGATGCATGACCTGCCCAGTGGTGGCGACGGCGCGGTCGACCACGTCGGCAGGGACGGACCACACCCGGCCGCGGGCACGCAGGGCCCTTTCGAAATCCGCCATCGACGTGCCTGCCCGCTCGAATTCGAGGAACACGCGCCGGGTCGCGCCGATCCGGAAGATCAGGTTGAGCAAAAAGGCCGACAGGACGCCGATCGACATCATGCTGCCGGTGAACAAATGGACGAGCGGCGTGGCCTGCCTGAAATAGGCGGGGAAGATCTCGCGGGCGAGGCCGAGCAGCATCGACACCCCGACGACGTAGGTGGTCCGGCTGTCGACATTGCGAGAGACGATGATCTGAATGCCGCCGGCAATCATGAAGGACGCGGTGAACACCATAGCCGCGCCGATCACCGCCTCCGGCAGCATCAGGAACAGTGCCGCGTATTTCGGGACGAAGGCGAAGAGGACGAGGATCGCCGCGCAGGAAAAGGCGATGTACCGGCTCGTCGCACCCGTCGCCTTGGAAACCCCGACGAGGCTCGGCGCCGTATTCATGCCGATCGCGCCCAGCAGCCCGCCGATGGCGCAGCCGATGCCGTCGGCCAGGATGCCGCCCCTGATCGAGCCCAGCTCTGGCCGTTTCCAGTCGGTGTCGTTGATCTTCTGGCAGGTCGTGATGACCCCAACCGTGCGCAGCATCGAGGCGCATCCGGCCATCAGGAACGCCGGGACCAGGCTGAGGCGAAAATCGTAGGAAAGATAATGCGGCGCCGGCAGCGCGACCAGCGGCGTGTCGAGAAAGCCGTGCAGCGAGGCGGCCGACACCAGTCCCAGCGCAAAGCTGCCGGCCATCCCGACGACGATGCCGAGCATCGAGCAGATCAGCCGCATGACCCCGCGCCCCCACACGCTCAAGCCAACCACTGTGGCGAGGGTCGCAAAGCCGACGACGAGGTGGTCGTGAAATTGCGGCCGGTCGGCATGGTCGACGCCGAGCAGGTCGCCGATGCCGATGACCCCGAGCTGAATGCCGACGATGGCGACGATGAACCCGCTGATCGCCGGCGGGAACAGGGCACGCAGCCGGTGCAGTAGCGGCGCCAGCCCGATCTCGACGAGGCCGGCGAAGATCGTCATCGCGAAGACGGCGGGAAGGCCGCCGGTGTCGGCGGCCAGAACGGCGGGGCCGATGTAGATCGCCGAGAAGACCGGCGGCGCCAGATAACCCGACCCGACCGGGCCCTTCCACAGCGCCTGGAGCACGGTCGAGATCGCCAAGGCGATCATCCCCAGGCCGAGCGCGTTCAAAGTCGCCGCATCGCTCGCCTTGGCATGCCGGAACACGATGACGATCAGAACGAGATAGACCGACATCAGTACCGCGTGCTGCGCCCCGAGGAACAGGAGGCGCGGCCAGGGTGGCCGTTCGCCGACGGCGTAGATCAAATCTTCCGGCCGGGTCATCGCGCCGTCATTCTATCCTGGCGCAGTTGAGACGGAATTGCCGTTATCACCCTTCACCGATCGGCATCGCGAAGGCGAACCGGCGTGTGGTACCGTGTTGATCCGGCGCAAAGCGTCGATCGCACACGGGTCGACAATAACGGCGCGTGGGCAAGCCGCCGGCGAAAGCAGCGAGCAAATGGAGCCGAAATGAGATCACCAAACCCTTCGCCGTCGAGACGGGCATCGGGCCGCCGGACCGCGGGGCGTGCCCAGGAGGACCACATCCTCGATCCCTACCAGCGGCAGCAGAAGCTACGAGAGCCGACAGCCTGTCCGCAATGCGGCGCGGTCTACCACGAAGGTCGCTGGCAATGGTCGCGACCCGACGCGGGCGGCGAAAGCGAGCTGTGCCCGGCCTGCCGGCGCACCAACGACAAGCTTCCCGCCGGCGTCGTGACGGTGCAAGGCGCCTTCGCCCGCGATCACAAGGAAGAGATCCTCGGTCTTGTCCGGCATCAGGAGGAGGCGGAGAAGAACGAGCATCCGCTCAACCGGATCATCGGCATCGAGCACGACGCCGACGGGATTACCGTTAGCACGACCGACATTCATTTGCCCCGCCGCATCGGCGAGGCGTTGAAACGTGCCTTCGACGGCTCGCTCGAGATCCACTTCGACGCCGACGGGTATTTCGCCCGGGTCGGCTGGACCCGCGATGCGTGAGTGCCGGGGTCAGGGCGGGCCGCGCAGGTGCGCCGACCTGGGATAATCGGGGGCAACACCGGATTTGCGTTCTGCCGCGGCGCTCAGCCTGTCAAGCACGATCGTCGTGCGTGCCGCGACCCGCATCAGATCGGCGGCGGCCCGGCGAAGCTCCTGGCGCAGATCGGGCGAGCCTTCTGCCAAGGCCGCATCGAAGCTCGCCTGAAACGCCGCGATCGCGGCCTCCGCGCGGCTGTGGAGATCGCGGTTCAAGCCGGCGGCGAAAGCGGAGGATACCATGGCAATTGCAGGGTCGCTCGCCGTTCGCGGCGGCGCAGCGGACGCAACGCCGGCACGAGTAGCCGTTGCCACCCGATCGACCGCCGCCGGGCGTTGTTTGGCGCGCTTGAGGATGTAATGAATGGCGGGAGGAGTGCAGCCGTAGCTTTGCGCTATCCGGGTGATCGACTCGCCGTTAGCATACCGGGCCGCAATGGCGTTCCAATCGCCCTGCGGAATTTTTGACATCGTTGCTCCTTGTCCCAAAGACCGCGGGCGCCGACGGAGTTCGTGATAACGCGATTCGATCGCGGCCGGAGCCGCGGCGAAAAACCCTGCCGGTTATCGTCTTGCACCGGATGCTGCCCAATTGCCTCGAAAATGGGCGTTTTTTCAATCGATTCAAGAACGCGTTTTGAAGGCTTCCAAACCGCCGGGGATCGTGCAGCCGCAAGCGGAGCGAGGCGAAAGGCAACCCGGCCATTTTAACGCCGCGCGCGCATCGATCGGTATCGACGCGCGCTCTTCATCCCCACATTATCCCCCGCGAGATGATTGGAGGGCATCGTGAGCGATGCGTGGGTCGATAGGGAGACGGCGCCGGTCAGCGCGGCTGTTGCTGCTGCCGTCATGCTCGGCGTCGGCGCGGTGACCGGCTGCGCCTTCTCGGGCGCGTCGGTGCCGAGCTTTGCGCCCGTCGTGCAAGAGGTGATGCCGGCGGTGGTCAACGTCTCGGCGGTGCAGCGGGCGAGCCGGGCATCGGCCGACGAAGCAGCGCCGACCGGCGCCGCCCGCGCCAAGGACCAGGGCAAGCGCGGAATCCCGTCTGCGGCGCTCGACGAATTGCTGCGCCGGTTCTTCGAGCAGCAGGAGCGCAAGGGGTCGCCGGGCTCGCCGGGCACCGCGCTCGGTTCGGGCTTCATCATCGATCCCGGCGGCTATGTCGTCACCGACGACCATGTGGTCGAAAATTCCGACAAGGTGACGATCACCTTCCAGGACGGCAGCCAGCATTCGGCGCGCCTCATCGGGCGCGACGCCTTGACCGACCTGGCGCTCTTGAAGGTCGAGACCGATGGGCCGTTGCCATATGTGCGCTGGGGTGACAGCGACGCGGTCCGGGTCGGCGACTGGGTGATCGCGATCGGCAATCCCTTCGGCCTCGACAACACCGTCAGCAACGGCATCGTCTCGGCCCGCGGGCGCGACATCCACGCCGGCCCTTACGACGACTTTCTGCAGATCGACGCAGCGATCAACCGCGGCAATTCCGGCGGCCCGACCTTCGATCTCGGTGGCAACGTCATCGGCATCAACACCGCCATCTATTCGCCGAGCGGTGGTTCGGTCGGCATCGGATTTGCCATCCCGGCAAACCTGGCAAAGCCGGTGGTCGAGCAATTGAAGGCGCACGGCCGGGTCGAGCGCGGCTGGCTCGGCGTGCAGATCCAGCGGGTGACGCCGGAGATCGCCCAGGGCTTTGGTCTGCCTAAAGCGGCGGGCGCGCTTGTCGCCAGCGTCAGCCCCGGCACGCCGGCGGCGCGCGCCGGGTTCGAGCAGGGTGACGTGATCCTTTCGGTCAATCGCCGCGAAATCCGCCGAATGCGCGATCTGCCGCTGATCGTCGCCGACATGCCGGTCGGCCAGCCGGCCGAGGTGACGGTGTGGCGGAAGAACCACGAGATCGCCTTGCAGCCGGTCATCGCCGAAATGCCGGAAAGCCGGCAGATCGCGGAACTCAAGCCGAACCTGGGCGGGGAACAGCCCCCTGGCCACGCCGAGGTCAACATCGGCTTGAAGCTTGCGCCCTTGACGCCGAAGTGGCGCCAGCAGCTGCGGGTGCCGCGCCAGATCGACGGCGTGGTCGTGACCGAGATCGAGGACGGCAGCATCTTCGCCGATCTCGACCTGTTGCCTGGCGACGTGATCGTTACGGTCAATCAACAGCCCGTCATATCGCCCAGGGACGCCCTGGCCAAGCTGCGTCAGGGGGCGACGACCGGCAACGGCAATGTGCTGGTGCTGATCAACCGCCACGGCAGCAACCGCTATCTGGCGATGTCGGCGGAAGACGACGCAAAACGCGGCAAGAACGGCTGATCCTGCGGCGCCGAGGCAGCGGTCGGGTCAGCCGATCCGGAATTTCGCGACCGCGGCCCGGTCGATGTCGATGCCGAGCCCGGGGCCTTCCGGGATCTCGACCCAACCGCCCGTTCTGCGCGATCGGCTCGGTCAGAACCGCCATCCGGATCGGGTGCTCGGACTGGTCGAATTCGAGGATCGGCGGGATCGGGTGGAGGCCCGGCGGGTTGTCGGGAAGTGCTGGCGATCAGTTGCAGCGATGCGGCCAGTGCCACGCCGGTGCCCCAGACATGCGGGTTGACGCGCACGCCGAAAGCATTCGCCATGTCGGCGATCTTCTTGCTTTCGGAGAGCCCCCCGGCGGCGCACACGTCGGGCTGCAGGATGTCGATCGCCCGCTCGACGAGGATCGGACGAAAGCCCCACCGGGTGAATTCGGCTTCGCCGCCGGCAATCGGGATCCGCAGCGCCGATTTTACCTCCTTATAGCCGGCGAGGTCCTCGGGCGGGACCGGCTCCTCGAACCAGGCAATGTCGAGGTCCTCGATCTGCCGGCCGAGCCGGATCGCGGCGGTTGCGTCATAGGCGTGGTTGGCGTCGACCATGATCGTCATCGCGCCGCCCACCGCCTGCCGCACCGCGCGGCAGAGCCGAACATCCTCGACGATGCCGAAACCGAGCTTGAGCTTGATCGCCTCAAAGCCCGCATCCGCGCGCTGCCGCGCCTCGTCGAGCAGGTATGAGAGCGGATCGCCGCCCTCCTTGCGGTAGAAGCCGGTGGCGTAGGCCTGCACCCGGCTGCGCAGCGGTCCGCCCATCAGGCGGTGCACGGGAAAGCCGAGATGCCGCCCCTTCAGATCCCACAGCGCGATGTCGACCGCGCTCAGCGCCTCGATCGCCAGCCCCTTTTGGCCGTGGTCGCGCAGCCGGTTGTAGAGCGTCTGCCAATGCAGCTCGGTCGCCAGCGCGTCGCCGCCGATCAAGAGCGGCTTGTAGAACTCGACGATCGGAGCGGTCAGCCGCGGCGGACCGAAAGCCTCCCCCCAGCCGCTCGACCCGTCCTCGCCGACGATCTCGACCAGGAGCGCGCCGCGCCGGTCGTACCAAGCCTGCGAATAGGCAAAGGGTTCGACCAGCGCGGCTTCCAGCACATAGGTTTGGATATCGACAATCTTCATGACGCTAACCGATAGCTATTTGCTGCTGGCGAGGATGCGGCGCTGCAGCGCCTGGACGACCTGGGTTCCGAAATCCTGCAGCCAGGCGCGCTTCACGGCCTGGTCCGCGGCATTGTCCGAAGCCACTGTCGTGCAAGAACAGCGAACTTGCGCTGCCTCCGTTCCATACCACGCAATCACGGACGATATTGCGGTCTCCGCGGGTAGCGCCATAGTCCGAATTTCTCAATCCAGCCGAGCGCGCCCGTAGAACCTCGACGCATTGTCCCAAAGCAATCTGCGCTTGCGCTCGTCCGCCATGTCCCATGATGTGACGAGCCCGGCCGATTCCGGGAAATGGCTTTCGCCATGCGGATAGTCGGAAGCGTACATCAGAATGTGGTCGCCGACGAGATCGGCTACGGCATTGGTCAGCAGCACCCCCTCCGGGATTTCGATGCTCTGAAAATAGCGGCCGCCGCAGACGTACTCGCTGGGGAGCTGTGCGAGTTTAGGGAGTGCGGCCTTGATGGTCCGGGCATGCTCGTCGAGCCGCATCATCCAAAACGGCAGCCAGCCATGCCCGGCCTCCAAGGTGCCGACGCGCAAGGTCGGATAGCGGTCCATCACCCCGCTGCCGATCAGAGACGCCATGTTGCGCATGCCGCACCAGGGATGCGCCGCCGAGCGCTGCAGCCACAGATTGTCCCAGGTGTCCTGCCCGCCCGGCGCATAAGGCGGCATCACCGTGAAGGTGTGGAGGACGACCGCGAGGTCGAGCGCCGCTGCCTCGGCATAGAACGGCTCCAGCGACGGGTGATCGAGCGGCATGCCAAAGGGCGCGTAGATCATCATCCCCCAGGCCCAACCCGACTTGCCCCAGCGCCTCAGCTCGGCGAGGCTGCCGTCGAGGTCGCGAGCGCCGGCGAGGACCACGCCGCCGAGCCGCTTGGGATAGGCGCCGCAATAGTCTTCCATCCAGCGGTGGTAGGCGCGGTACATCGCCATTTCGAGCGCGATATCGTCGCCGGCGGTCCAGGTGCCGAACCAGCCCGACGGCAAGGTCAGGTTTACATCGACGCCCTCGAAATCCATGTCGGCGATGCGCGCGGCTGGGTCGGCATCGACCCGAGGCGACGGCTCGCGCGTGCGCTCGACACCGGTAAAGCCTGCCATATACCCGGCCGGCGCTGGATCGGGCTGGGCATCGCCCAGGCGACGACGATAGCGGCGCTGGCCCTTGGTATAGGTCACCCGACCGTGGCGGTCGCGCGCTTCATACGCGGCCCAGCTCGTGAGGCGGTCCCTCTCCGCCGCGCTCAGATAGGCGGACAGGATCGCCGCGTCGGGACCCACATGCGTGTCGGAATCGAAGATCCGGTAGCCGTCGCGCGCCATTGCCTGCCTCCGCCCACTAGCTGCCTTCCGATGGGTCGCCAAAATAGCGCCCTTCGAGCTCCTGCTGCTTGGCGTCGCCTTCGCCCTCGGCCGGTGTCTCGGGCGTCGGGTAGGGGCGATCCCGCCGGCTGGCGACAAAATCATCCCAAGCCTTGGTGCCGCGGACCTGAAACTCGGTCATGAAATCCCACAGCGCCGCCCAGGTGACGGCATGGCTGAAACCCGGGTACCAGGCAATGTTGACGCCGAGCGCCAGATGCTCGTCGAGGTCGAGATAGCGGCCGAGCTTGCCGCGCATGAACGAGAACGGGCCTTCGACAGCGGCCCGGGCCATCCGGATTTCGGCTACCGAATGCGGCGATTCGAATTGCACCCAATCGACCTTGGCCTCCTCGCGGTACGCCTTCATCCGCGTGATCGTGTCGTCGATTGTCCCGCCTTTGGCGTCGCGAGCATAGCATTGCGCCATCACGACAAAGCTCGGGTCGATTTCGTTCTTCATGTCGACGGCGGCGCGGTAGCGCGCAATCGCCTGATCGAGCGGCACGACGTCGATGCCGGCGTTCTGGGTCTTGCGCTTGCCCTCGATCGGCTGGTCGTCGAGCCGGATGCCGGCGATCCCGGCGCGGATGCTCTCGCGGATGAGGCGCCGCACCGCCATGATCCCGCCATGGCCGGTATCGCCGTCGATCATGACCGGGATCGATACGCTGTCGGCGATCCAGCCGGCGATGGTGACGCATTCGGTCATTGTCGCCGTGCCGACATCGGCGAGCCCGGTATAGGCGCCGACCACCCCGCCGGTGCCGACGAACAACGCCTCGCAGCCGGCCTTTTCCATGATCCGCGCATGCGCCGCAGTCGGCGGATGCATGACCGCCAGCACCTTATCGCGGCGCTGGATCAGCTCCAGCAACCGGGCCGAGCGCGAGCGGCTCATGACGGCGCACCTCCCTCGAGTTCGGCGAAACATGAACGCGCGAGGGGACGCTCGTCGAGAAACAATTTCAAGATCCTCTCGGCATTCGGTGCTCGTCCCTCCCTCCTTTCCAACCTTGGCAAATTTTGTCAATGCCGCCTACTGGCGCGCGAGGAACGGCAGGGACTTCGCTGATCTCGCTGATAATACAGCGAAAGAACAGCGGGCGGGCCGGCGATGCGTTGAAATCATTGGCTTTTCATCGATGGCCGCAGCGGAAGAACAGCGACGGCTCCACTGTCTATGTCGCGTCGGGACCCTCGGCGCTTTTTCCGCATAGCACGCCATTACGGCGATATTGGGATCGCGGTCGCCCCCATCGGCGGGGCAGTCGATGCGCGTTGTGTTCGGGCGGGCGACAAGGCAAGCTTTGTCGCTGCCGCAAGCGTGGGAGGATTGAGTCATGACGATCGCGCCGATGCTGACCGAGGAAATGCCGGCGAACGCGCTCGTGGCGCGGGTGCTCGAAGAGGCCGGGATCGAGATGGTCTTCGGCATTTCCGGCGGCCATACCGGCCGGATCGTCCAGGGACTGAGCCAATACCAGAACTCGATCCGCACCGTCCTGGTGCGCGAGGAGTCGCTGGGTGGGGTCATGGCCGAGGTCTATGGCCGGCTGACGCGGCGACCCGGCGTCCTGCTCGGGCAGGGCCCGTGGGTGCTCGGCAACGGGATGATCGGGATAATCGAGGCCCATCTGTCGAGCTCGCCGATGCTGCTGTTGACCGATTTCAGCGACGCGCCGCGCTTTGCGTTGCACGCGCCCTACCAGCAGGGTACCGGCGACTGGGGCAGCTGGGACGCGCGGCGCGCCTTCGGCGGCGTCACCAAGCACGTCATGCAGGCGCACGAACCGATCGCCGCGGTGCAGGCGACCCAGCTCGGCATCAAGCATGCGCTGGCCGGACAGCCGGGGCCGGTCGCCATCCTCTACAGCCACGACTCGCTGGCCGGCACGGTGATGCCCAACTCGCAGCCGATGCTGTACCCGACCCGCCATTACCTGCCGGGAGCGCCGCCGCCAGCCGATCAGCGCCAGATCGAGGCAGCGGCACAGGCGATCCTCGCGGCAAAGAAGCCCGTCATGATCGCCGGCAACGGCGTGCGCATCGCCCAGGCCTACGACCAGCTGGTTCGCTTTGCCGAGGCCGCGGCCTTGCCGGTGGCGACGACGGCGGCCGGCAAGGGCTCTTTTGCCGAGACCCATCCGCTGGCATTGGGCGTCTTCGGCACCTTCGGCACCGAGGCGGGGAATGCCTGCGTCGGCGAGGCCGACCTCGTCGTCGTCGTCGGCTCGAAGTTGTCGCCGAGCGATACCGCGTGGGAGAACCGGGCGTTGCTCGACCCGACCCGTCAGACCTTTGTGCAGGTCGACGTCGAGCCGCGCAACGCATCTTGGAACTATCCGGCCGAGCACGTGCTGCTCGGCGACGCCGCGACAATCCTCGACCAGCTGCTCCAGGCGGTCAAATCGCACGGGCAGCCACGCCGGCCGGAGGCCGAGCGGCGGGTCGCGGCACACCGCGAGCGGCTGGGCTACTTCAACGACCGGGCCTACTTCGCCGACGATAAGCCGATCCTGCCGCAACGCGTCATCGGCGAATTGCAGCGCGGCTTGCCGGAGGATGCGATCGTCACCTGCGACGCCGGCGAGAACCGCATCATGATGACGCATTTCTACCAGACGAAACGGGCCGAGGGGTTTCTGCAGGCGGCCGGCTCCGGGCCGATGGGGTTCGCGATCCCGGCCGCACTCGGCGCGAAGCTCGTCCATCCCGACCGTCCGGTCGTCGCGGTGTGCGGCGACGGCGGCTTTGCGATGACGATGAACGGGCTGATGACGGCGGTCGAACAGGACATCCCGATCATCACCGTCGTCTTCAATAACAACGCGCTCGGTTGGGTATTGCACGGCTCAGGCCCATTCGCCGCCGAGTTCAAGGATTGGGACCACGCCGCGATCGCCCGCTCGCTGGGCTGCCGCGGGGTGCGGGTAGAGGACCCGGCGGCGCTCGCACCGGCCTTGTCCGACGCGTTGGCGATCCGCGCCCCAACCGTGATCGACGTGCGGACCTCGCTCGCCGTAACCTTCGCCGACATTACTTCGCAACTGGCCAAGGACGCCTCGCCGCGTCGCCGGTAGGCCGAACCGATAGGGAGAAGCGCCATGATCAGAAGGCAGCAGAGCCGTCGCGAAATCCTCAAGAGCGCGGTGGCGCTCGGCGCCTTTGCGTCGATCGGCACTGTCGCCCGCCGCGTCGCCGCGCAAGGGCAGGGGGCGCAGGCCCATGCTCAGATCGACGCGGTCCTGCGCCGCGCCACTGCGGCGAAGGAGGTGCCCGGCGTCGTCGCCGCGGCGGCGACGGACAAGGGCGTCATCTATGAGGGTGCCTTCGGCACGCGCGATCTCGCCAACGGCCCAGATATGACGCTCGACACGATCTTTCGCATGGCCTCGATGACCAAGGCGGTTACCTCGGTCGCGGCGATGCAGCTCGTCGAGCAAGGCAAATTGCAGCTCGACCAGCCGATCGGCAATATCCTGCCGGAGCTGGCGGCGCCGCAGGTGCTGGTGGGGTTCGACGCGTCCGGCGCGCCACAGCTGCGGCCGGCGGCGAAGCCGATCACCCTGCGATTGCTGCTGACCCACACGGCGGGCTTCGCCTACGACATCTGGGACCCGGCGATCCAGCGCTATATCAAGGCCACCGGCACGCCGAGCGGCGCCACCGGCAAGCTTGCCGCACTGAAATTGCCGCTGGTCTTCGACCCCGGCCAGCGCTGGGAATACGGCATCAATCTCGACTGGGTCGGCCGGGCGGTCGAGACCGTCAGCGGCCAGCCGCTCGACGCCTATTTCCGCGACCACATCCTGCACCCGCTCGGTATGGCCGACACCGACTACGCCTTCTCGCCGGCGCAGCATCCCCGCCTGGTCAGCGTGCACCAGCGCAAGGCCGATGGGTCGCTGACGGCGCAGCCGGTGGAAGCCGCACCACCGCAGCGCGAGTTTTGGAGCGGCGGCGGCGGGCTCTATTCGACGGCGCGCGACTACCTGGTCTTTGTGCAGATGCTGCTCCATCAAGGGAGCTTCAACGGCGCCACGCTGCTGCGCCCGGAGACGGTGGCGCTGATGGGCCAAAACCAGATCGGCGACATCAATGCCGGCATTCTGAAGACGGCGAACCCGGAGCGCTCGAACGATGTCGACTTCTTCCCCGGCAACCCGTGCCGATGGGGGCTCGGCTACATGATCAACACGCAACCGGGGCCGAACGGCCGCAGCGCCGGCAGCCTGACCTGGGCCGGGATCTTCAACACCTATTACTGGATCGACCCGCAAAAGCACGTCACCGGCGTGATTCTGATGCAGGTCCTGCCTTTCGCCGACACGAAATCCGTCGCGCTCTACGGCGAGTTCGAGAAGGGCGTGTACGACGCAGTGAAGGCAGCCTAAGCGAGGGCGTCGCCCGGCCAGACAAGGCGGGCCGGCCGATTTGCCCAAATTCTGCGCATTCCTGATGCGCGCGATCCCGGCTTGCCCTAGAACCCCGCCTTTCCGATGGATGGCGCCGTAGGTTTCGCCACGGCGCAGCGGGGTGCGTTTTGCTCGAACAGATCACCGCCCGCCGCCGCGGGCATTCGTCGACCGGCGCGAGGTCGGGGCGCGGCGCGGTGCTGGCGGCGGTCATGCTGGCGATCTTCATGACCGCGATCGACAGCTACATCGTCGCCACCGCGATGCCGACGATCGTCGCCGACCTCGGCGGCTTTCGCCTGTTCAGCTGGGCCTTTGCCGCCTATCTGCTGGCCCAGGCAGTGTCGATCCCGATTTACGGCCGGCTCGCCGATCTTTACGGCCGCAAGCGGGTGTTCTTCGCCGGGACCAGCATATTTCTGCTCGGCTCGGCGTTGTGCGGCCTCGCCTGGGGGATGGTGCCGCTGATCCTGTTTCGGGCCTTGGAGGGGATCGGCGCCGGTGCGGTTCAGCCGATCGCCACGACGATCATCGGCGACATCTACGGCCCGGTCGAGCGGGCGCGGATGCAGGGTTATATCTCGGGCGTCTTTGGCGTTGCCGCGGTGATCGGCCCGACCCTGGGTGCGGTTGTCGTCGAGCATTTGGGCTGGCCGGTGGTGTTCTGGGTCAACCTGCCGATCGGGGCGGCGACCTTTATTATGTTCGGCCTCTTCCTGCACGAGGACCGGGAGCCGCGCCGCCATCGCATCGATTATTTCGGCTCTGGCCTCCTGGTGCTCGGCATCGGCGCGCCGATGCTGGCGCTGGTCCAGATCGGGCAATCGGGTGCGCTGACGATCGTAGGGCTGGCGGCGACCGGTGTCGCCGCGCTCGTCGGGCTGGCGGCGAACGAGCGCCGCGCTGCCGAGCCGATGCTGCCGGTGGCGCTGTGGCGCAACCGGGTGGTGGCAATCGGCTGCCTCGCCGGGTTCTTCAATGGTGCGGTCATGATGGCGCTGTCGGCCTTCATGCCGACCTATGTGCAGGGGGCGATGGGGCTGACCGCGACCGCCTCGGGGGTGGTGCTCGCCGCCTCATCGGTCAGTTGGGCGTTGGCGAGCTTTGCCGGCGGTCGCTTGATGATCCGCACCTCCTACCGGCTGGCGGCGACGATTGGCGGCGTTTGCCTGGTCGCGGGCAGCCTGGTGCTGATCGCGATCCAGCCGTCTAGCGGCCTCTTTCTTCCCTCCTTCGGCGCGTTTTTGCTCGGCGTCGGCATGGGCTTCTGCAACACCGCCTTCATCGTCTCGGTGCAGGCGAGCGTGAGCTGGAACGAGCGCGGCATGGCGACCTCGGCGACGATGTTCATGCGCATCGTCGGCCAGTCGGTGGGTGCGGCGGTGTTCGGCGCGATCCTGAACTTCGGCATCCTCCGCCGAATGCCCGAAGCCGGCGACGCGGTGAACCGGCTGCTGTCGCCAGCGGGGCGCAAGACCCTGGGCGCCGCCGAGATCGCGCATCTGAGCGAGGCGATCGCCGCCGCGCTGCAAAACGTCTACGTCGTCGCGACCCTCGTCGCGGTGGTCAGCCTGCTGCTGGCCCTGGCTCTGCCGGCGCGGCTCAGCCCGACCCGCGCCGCTACGCCGCGGCCCTGACCGAAGGGGCGGCGCGGGCGGCGGCGCGGATCATATCGGCCGCCTTTTCGGCAATCATGATCGTGGCGGCGTTGGTGTTGCCGGAAACCACCGCCGGCATGATCGAGGCGTCGACGACGCGCAGCCCCTCGACGCCGTGGACGCGCAGCTCCGGGTCGACAACGGCGCGTTCCTGCGCGCCCATCATGCAGGTCGAGGTCGGGTGGTAGGTGGTGCCGGCGGTCTTCGCGATATGGTCGAGCCAGTCCTCGTCGCTCTCGGTCGCCGCGCCCGGCAGGAACTCGTCGGCGATGTATTCCTGCGCCGCCGCGGTCCGCAGCACGCTGCGGGCGATCCGGAGCCCGGCGACGAGCGTGTCCCTGTCGGCCTGCGTCGACAGGTAGTTGGGCTGGATCGCCGGCGGCTGCGCCGGGTCGGGGGAGCGGATCTGGAGCCAGCCCCGGCTCTCCGGCCGGCACGGGATGCAGGTCGCCTGGCAGGCCGGAAAGTCGTGCATCTTGCCGCCGGGGGTGACAAAGCTGCCGGCGAGGAACTGGTATTGCACATCAGGCGAATCGAGCCCGGGGCGGGTGCGGACAAAGAGCCCGATCGGGGCCGCCCCCATCATCAAGGCGCCGCGGCGCATCAGCGCATATTCGAGCCCGGCGCGCATCTGACGCAGCCGGCTGTGAGAGATCTCGTTGAGGGTGTTCGCCCGCCGGGCGCGATAGACGACGCGGGCGTTGATGTGATCCTGCAGGTTAGCACCGACGCCCGGGAGATCGAGCACGATTTCGATGCCGTATCGCCGCAGCAATTCGCCAGGCCCGATACCGGAGAGTTGCAGCAGCTGCGGCGAGTTGATCGAGCCGCCGGCGAGCAACACCTCGCGCCGCGCCCGCGCCTGCCGCACCACGCCGTCCTGCGCATATTCGAGGCCGACCGCACGCCTGCCATCGAACAGCACCCGATGCGCCAGCGCGCGGATCTCGACCCGCAGATTGGGTCGCTTCAGCGCCGGCCGCAAATAGGTGACCGCGGTCGAGGCGCGCCGCATGCCGCGCACCGTCAATTGCAGCGGTCCGACCCCGTCCTGCTCGGCGCCGTTGAAATCGGGGTTTAGAGGGTAGCCCGCCTCCTGCGCCCCCGAAATGAAGGCGTCGTGCAATTCGTGCCGCGCTCTTAGGTCCGAGACGGCGAGCGGGCCGCCGGAACCGTGATGCGCGTCGGGGCCGTGCTCCTGGTCCTCGGCGCGGCGGAAATAAGGGAGCACGTCCTCATACGACCAGCCGGTGCAGCCGAGCTGGCGCCACAGGTCGAAATCCTGGCGCTGGCCGCGGATGTAGATGAGCCCGTTGATCGAGCTCGACCCGCCGAGCACCTTGCCGCGCGGCCACGGCAGCCGCCGCCCGCCCAATTCGGCCTGCGGCTCGGTCTCGAACTGCCAGGTGATCTTCGGGTGGTAGATGTTGCGGTAGAAGCCGGCCGGGATGTGGATCCACGGGTTCGTGTCCTTGCCGCCTGCCTCCAGCAGCAATACCCGCGTCGTCCCGTCCGCGCTCAGCCGGTTCGCCAGCACGCATCCCGCCGAGCCCGCGCCGACGACGATGTAATCGAACTCGGTTTCCTGCCGCATGATGTCGCCCTGATACCTGACGCCCCGTAGCAATGCCAACTCTTACGTTGTCGCCTCGGCCCACGCAGCGTTAAAGCGCGCCACCCTTTCCTGAAATTTAGACCGACCATCCTGCTGACGCCCTGCGAGACCCGAACGGCAAAGCGTGCATCGCCGGCGTGGCTTCTCCGACCCACAGGCCGCGCGCACGGATTTTCATGAGCCGTCTGAGCGGGAAAACTGAGGTGGGCCTCGAAAACGGGACAGTTGGTCAAGGCGAAGCCCTGCCCCCAAGGGAAGCGCGATGGCGCGGGAGCAGGACATGAAGCAGACACGCAAGACGCACGGCGCGGTCGGGGTCCACTTCACGCCGGCCCGTAGGGAAGCCCGAGGAGTTCCCAGGCGAGGAACAGCACGATCCACACGATCGAGATCGCCACCGCATAGGGCAGCATCATCGCCACCACGGTCCCGACCCCCGCGTTTTTGTCGTAGCGCTGCGCGAAGACGACGATCAGCGCGAAATAGGGCATCAGCGGCGACACGCCATTGGGCGGCGAATCACCGACCCGGTATGCCGCGAGCACAACTTCGGGTGCGATCCCCAGCTTCATGAACAACGGCACGAAAATCGGCGCAAAAATCGCCCATTTCGGTATTGCGCCGACAATCAAGACGCCGACAGCACCGGTGATCGTGATAAACCCCAACAATAATGGAATTGTCCCCAGATTCGCATGTTCGAGCGCGTCGCCCAGATCGACGGCCACGATCGTCGCAATGTTGCTGTAGTTGAAATATGCGAGAAATTGACTGATGACAAACAGCAGAAAGATCAGGCCGCTGAGCCCGGCAAAGGTTTTGGTGACGGCGGCGATGCCGTCTACCATACCGGCGATCGTCCTCGCGCCGACGCCATAACCGATCCCGACGGCCAAAAACACCAGCATGATCAGCACGATCAAGCTGTCCATGAAGGGCGAGTTGCCCATGATCGAGCCGGTCTGCGGGTCCCGCAGCGGCGCCGCGGCCGGAAACGTCAGCAGCGCGACAGCAATGACACTCGCCACCAGCGCGTAGAGCGCAAACCTCAGCCCCCTCGCCTCCTGCGGAGACACGTCCTCGCTGCTGTCGGCGGGCACCTCCCCCCGATATTTGCCCAGCCGGGGCTCGGCGACCCGTTCCGTAATCAGGGAACACACCACGATCAGGACCAGGCTCGAGGCGACCGCGAAATAGAAATTTGCCGTCAGCCCAATCGACTTTGTCGGATTGAGCAGGTGGATCGCGTCGTTGGTGATTTCCGTCAGGATGCCGTCGATCGGCACGATCAGGAAATTGACCCCGAATACCCCGGCGACACCGGCAAACGCAGCCGCCAGCCCGGCTAGCGGATGCCGACCGAGCCTCAGAAACGCGGCGGCGCCGAGCGGGATCAGAACCAGATAGCCCGCATCGGAAGCGACGCTCGACAGCACCCCCAAGGTCACCAGGATCCAGGTTACAGCCCGGCGCGGGGTCACGATCACGATCTTCTTGATCAAGGCGTCGATCAGGCCCGCCTGTTCGGCCAGCCCGACGCCGACCATGACCACCAGGATGATGCCGACCGGACCGAAATTCATAAAGTTGCGCACCATCGAGGTAAGCATGAAACGGATGCCGTCCCCGCTCAGCAGGCTGTTGACGGTGGCCGTCGCGTGCTCGACTTGGTGTGTTTTCGGGTTGACCACCTCGTAGCTGACGCTCGTCCCCAACAGATAAAGGACGTGCGAGAGCAAGATCACCAAACCGGACAGAACGAAGAATATCACCGCCGGATGCGGGACCTTGTTCCCCACCCTCTCGACGACGTCGAGCAGCCTTTGCAGAGCCGTCTTCGGCGCCTCGGCGGTCTTGGTCATCGCACCGGCGCGCCTCGGCTCACTCATGGCCCGAGTGCTTTCTTGTCATCTACCGCTCCGATCTAGTCACGAATGACGGGCTCGCTTCAGCCGCCTGCCGCGCGGCGAGTGGCCACGCCGTGGCGAGGGGGACAGACATCATTTTCGAGGGTAAGGCTGACGGTGTCCCCCGAAAACTGCCCGGTGATTTTGTAAGCACGCGTATGTCTTGACCCTGTCAAGCCTGCCTGAGTAGTTCCCGAGAAGTTCCCGTCCGACTGCAGCACCAGATTCTGTATCGGCACGCTCGATCGCGCCAGCGAGACGACGCCGGACAACTGACCTTGCCTATTGGTCAGGCGAACGAGCCAATCGCCGCAGCGGCGGGTGCCTTGGATTGCTCGTCCCTGCACGGTCCAAATGCCGTCGGCTAGCTGGGTGGTGGGGGTCGCAGTCACCGGTTCCACAGCCCGCACCGGCGAGACGACTCCCAATGGCGCGCACACCGTGATGAGCAGCAGGAGCAACGATCCCTTGAACACGGTCCAACCCTTTCGATCCATGATACGATTCCCTGATCTAGAAGCGCCAGCCCGTCTTCAAGACGAGACCGGCGACCCATTGGCCGTAGGTGCCGCCCGAGACGTTCGACCAGTTGCGCTCGAACAACACGAAGAAGTCGACGGCGGGGCTGCCCAGCGCCCGCGCCGTGTTCTCGCCGCCAACCCAGCGGCCGGGAACAATGTATTCGAGAATTGCGGTCGGCTCGACCGTCAGGTCGCGGTGGCCGATCGCGTCAGTGGTGTCGAACCACCGGCGGGTCGTCGTCGCTGAGAAGCTTGCGTTCCACTCATCCGAGATGATGTACCCCGCGGAAGGGTTGAAGAACAGCGCGTAGGATTGTGGCGCGGGATTGCGGAACCGCCGCTGGCCGCCGAAGGCGTAGCCGAGCGACCAGACCGCCCCCGACCCGCTGTCGGCGGAAGCCGGCAGCCGGTCGAAGGCGCCGTCGAAATTGAACACCTTGTCGACGCCAAGATTGAGGTCCTGGCGGGTCGCGAAATTGTGCGCCAGGGTCGGATCGAAATCCATCCGCGGGACGTAGGCAAGAAACGGCGAGAAACCCTGGTCGTCGCCGGGGGGCGTATATTGCAGCCGCGCCGAGCTGCGGAAATAGTCGATGTCGGCAGCGCTTTGATTGGCATACCGCTCCCATTCGAGGCTGGCAGCGCCGGAAAACCGGATGGGGCTGTCGAACAGCTGGCTCGCCCAGCCGAGCCTCACCACCGGGCTGCCCTGCAAGGCCGCGGTCCCGCCCGAGCTCTGGAATAAGGGATTGGAGTTCAAGAACAGCGGGGCCAGGACGTTCAGCGTGAACCGCGGCGTCGGGGTCGGCTGCTCGACGCCGGGCGCGGTCGCGAAGTCATTGTCCTGCGGCACCGGCGTCTTGCGGTTCGGGGTCGCCAGGATCGAGTTCGATCAATCCGGGGTTGCCGATGAGATCGTTGTTGCTGTTCGCGGACTGGGCCATCGCGGGTCGTCCCAGCCCTGCCGCAGCCAGCAAGAGGGCCAGGGACGTGGCCCGCCGAGCACCCGGACCCCACCATCGGCGCATTTGCCCGTGCGCCTAGTAATCGACCGGGTCGCGGATGATCGGGCAGGTCATGCAATGGCCGCCGCCGCGGCCGCGGCCCAATTCGCTGCCCGAGATCGTGACGACCTCGATCCCTTCCTTGCGCACCAAGGTGTTGGTGATAGGTGTTGCGGTCGTAGGCGAAAACGACGCCGGGCGAGGCGCAGACGAGGTTGGCGCCGCTGTCCCACTGCGTGCGCTCGCGCATATAGGCGTTCCCGCCGGTCTCGACGACGCGCAGCTTTTTGAGGCCGAGCGCCTCGGCGACCACGTCTACGAACGGCTTCTCGTCCTTTCTCAGCTCGATCCCGCTCGGGGTGTTGGCTGGCCGATAGGAGAAGGCAGTGATATTGTTGACGATGTCGGGGTAGAGCAGCACGCAGTCGCGGTCGGCGAAGGTGAACACCGTGTCGAGGTGCATCGCGGCGCGCAGCCGTGGCAGTGCGGCGACGATAACGCGCTCGACCGCCTTCTTGCGAAACAAGGCCGCCGCGAGCTGGCTGATCGCCTGGCGCGACGTGCGTTCGCCCATGCCGATCAGTACATTGCCCTTGCCGATCGGCATCACATCGCCGCCTTCGAGAGTGGCGAGCCCATGATCCTCGGTCGGGTCGCCCCACCAGATGTTGACCTTGCCGGCGAAATCGGGGTGGAACTTGTAGATCGCGGTCACCAGGATCGTTTCCTCGTGCCGCGCCGGCCAGTAGAGCGGGTTGACCGTGACGCCGCCGTAGATCCAGCAGGTCGTGTCGCGGGTGAAGATCGTGTTCGGCAACGGCGGCAGCAGATATTCGGTGATGCCGGCAGCCTCGCGGACGAGCTTCAGCATCTCGCCGCCGTGGGTTTCCGGGAAGTCCTCGGTCGACAGCCCGCCGATCAGGGTTTCCGCCAGCTCACGGTTGGGCAGGCCATCGAGGTAGCTGCGAATTTCGTCGACGAGGCCGAGCCCGACCTGGTTCGGGACCACCTGGTTGTCCAGGATCCATTTCTTGGCTTCGGGGATCGCCACTGTCTGTGTCAGCAGATTGTGCATCTCGACGACCTCGATCCCGCGGTCGCGCATCTTTTGCATAAAGTCGAAATGGTCGCGCTTGGCGGTCTCGACCCAGATCACGTCGTCGAACAACAGCTCGTCGCAGTTGCTCGGCGTCAGCCGCTGGTGGGCGCGCCCCGGCGCGCAAACCATCACCTTGCGCAGTTGGCCGACCTCGGAGTGCACGCCGTAGGGTGCGCTTTGGGTATTTGCCATGATGACCTCCCATTGCCTCAAATCGTGATGTAGCCGGTTGCGAGCCCGTGGATGCCGATAACAGCGCCGATCACCGCAACGGCGAAGACGACCCATTCGACCGGCGGTGAAGACCCGTTTGTTCTGCTCCCGCCTCGCCCAGAAGTAGAGCACGGTACCTGGCACATAGATGATCGCCGAGAGCAGCAAAAACTTCATGCCGCCGGCGAAGATCAGGAACGCAGTATACACCGTCGCGATCACGGCGATCTTCAGGTCGCGGCTGCGCTCCTCCGGCCTCGTCTCGTAGGTTTCGCGGCGCCAGGTGATCAGCAACCCATACCCGGCCACGAGCAGGTAGGGGATCAGCGACATCGAGCTGCACAATTTCAACGCCAGCGTAAACGCGTCCTCCGAGAACAGCGTGCTGATCACAAAGAGCTGGACGATGATGTTGCTGAGCCACAGGGCCGCCGCCGGAACCTTGTTCTCGTTCTCAGTGGCAAAGATCCTCGGCATGTCGTCGGTTTTGGCCGCGTTGAAGAGGACCTCCGCGGCGATCATCTGCCACGCCAGATAGGCGCCGAGCACCGACACGATCACCCCGAGGCTGATAAAGATCAGGCCCCAATGCCCGACCACCGCCTCCAACACCGTCGCCATCGAGGGCTGCTGCAAGCCGGCGATCTCGGCGCGCGGCAGCACTGCATAGGAGAGCAGTGTCACCAGCACCATCAGCGCGGTCACCCCGATGAAGCCGAAGATCGTCGCCGTGCCCACATCCGAGCGCTTCTGCGCATAGCGGGAATAGACGCTGGCGCCCTCGATGCCGAGAAATACGAATACGGTGACGAGCATCGTCCCGCGGACTTGCTCGAACAGGCTCGTCTCGGGCATCCCTTCGCCGCCCCAGAAGTTCGCGGCAAACAGATGCCCTTTGAAGGAAACCGCGAGGATCAGGATGAACAGGATGATCGGCACGACCTTGGCGACCGTGACGATCTTGTTGATCGTGGCGGCCTGCTGCACGCCGCGCAGCACCGTGAAGTGAAAGACCCAGATGCAAATCGACGAGACCGCGACGGCGGCCAGCGTATCGCCGTTGCCGAAGATCGGGAAAAATCGGCCGAGCGTCGATTTGATCAGCACCCAGTAAAAGGTGTTGCCGAGGCAGGCGCTGATGAAATAGCCGAAGGCCGACAGGAACCCGAGATAGTCGCCGAACCCGGCCTTGGCATAGGCGTAGACGCCGGCGTCGAGATCGGGCTTGCGCTCGGCGAGCGCCTGGAACACGCGGGCCAGCGTGTACATTCCGCCGGCGGCGATGCACCACGCGACGATCGCGCCGAAGACGCCGGTCGCTGTGCCAAAGGCTCGCGGCAGCGACCAGATGCCGGCCCCGACCATCGAGCCGACCACCATCATGGTCAGCGCGAACAGCGAGAATTTCTGAGTTTCAGTCTGCGTCTGCTCGGCCACGTTTATCCCCTTTGCGCAGGTCTTTCACCCGGCGGTTAGCCTGCACGCTTGCATTTTTGGTATAATCACGTACTGATGTTGCGGCGATCAAGGGTTGACCGTCCCAAGACCCTGCCCGCCGTCCCAAACAGCGGGCCCGCCTCACCGGCTACTGCACGGCGCGGGCGCGCAGCCGGGTGTATTCCTCGTTGGATATCATGTTTGAATTCTTCAGTCGTTCGAGCTTCTCGAGCTCATCGGACACGCTGAAGCCGACCACTTGGCGAATCTCGTCGCGAGCTTGCCGGGCCCGCTCATTGCGCCGCTCCGCCATCCCGCGCCCTTGCGAGATCAGATAGATGAACACACCCAGATAGGGGACCACGATCAGCAATATCACCCAAATCACCTTGGCCACGCCAGACACGTCCCGTCGACGGAACAGGTCTCCGAAGACCGTGATGAGCAACCAAAACCACATCACGAAGATGAAGATCGAAAAAACGTCGACCAGAAAGTTGGGAAACGTGAAGCCACCTGGAAACAACATGTCAATCCTCCCTATTTGATGGCGTGTGGAGTTTGCTCTTCGATTTGGCTCAACCCGTGGGTTCCGCAGATGCCGTCCGAGCATCTGCCAGCGCCGTCGGCAAGGCTTCTTTCTTGGTCTCGTCGAACGAGCTGCGCAGCAGCGTGCCGCGGACGCCGCGCAAGGCGGCCAGCACCTTGTCGGTCGTCGTCTTGCGGATCAGCAGAAACAGGGTGGCGTTGCCGGAATGCAGCGATCTGGCCGCCTGCCCCGCGAAATCGTCGTTAATGCCGAGATCGGCGAGCCGGCCGCCGATCCCAGCGCCGGCCCTCGGCATTAGAAACAACAGCCCGATCAGCGAGCCCCACGGCATGCCGGAGACCGCACCACGTGCGACAGGCTGAAAGACCTGATTGAGTTTGACGCGCCCGCTCGCATCCTTGACCGCGATGACCGCATCACCCGGCTCGATCAGATATTCCTTCTGCATCGCAAGCAGCATCTCGCGCACGCCTTCCGCCTTTTCTTCGCTCGAAAATTCGATGGCGAGCAGATCAGACAAGGCTCGATCCTCTTCCAATCGCCGCCGCGATCGATCCGAAAGCGCAGCAGTGACTGCAGAATAGCCGTTTCGGCGCCGCTGGAGATGAGCCTGGAATCCCAATCCGAGACCGGGCGTCCCATTCTTAACCGCCGGTTACGCCTCTACTCGCCGCGATAACCGGCTCAGGCGGTCGATTCCGCCAGAACCGGAGCGACAGGCGCGGGACGCGCGATACGAATGATCAGCTTCTCCGCCTCGACGACAAGGAAGAACACAAGGCCGCCGAGGAACAACCATGGCCAGACCCAGAGCGGGATCGCCTCGGTCTCGAAGAGAGTTTGGAACGGCGGGGCGTAGGTGAACAAGCAGCTGCAGGATCACGACCGCGCCAATCCCCATCGCCAGATACTTGTTGCCGAGATGGGCCTTGATAGACAGAGACGACTCCAGCTTGTACCGGCTGTTGAGCAGGTAGAAGATTTGACCGATCACCAGCGCATTTACGGCGACCGCCCGGGCAAGCTCGTCGGACGCACCCTTCGACTTCATCCAGAAGAACGCCCACAAGGTCAGCGCGAGCAACGCCAGTCCGACGAAGACGACGCGCCATACTCCGAAAGCCGTCCAGTATTGGTCGGTCGACCGCGCGCGGCTGCCGCTGCATGACGTCGAGCTCGTGCGGCTCAAAGGAGATGACGAGCCCGAGTGCCACCGACGTCACCATGTTGACCCAGAGGATCTGCGGTGCGGTGATCGGTGCGGTAAAGCCGACGAAGATCGCCACCATGATGACCAGCGCTTGGGCGACGTTTGTCGGCAGCATGAAGAGCATGGCCTTTTCGATGTTGTTGTAGACCGTGCGCCCTTCTTTGACGGCGGCGGTGATCGACGCGAAGTTGTCGTCGGCCAGCACCATCTCGGCGGCCTCCTTGGTGACCTCGGTGCCCTTGATCCCCATCGCGACGCCAACATCGGCCTTTTTGAGCGACGGCGCATCGTTCACTCCGTCGCCGGTCATCGCGACGATCTGCCTGTTAGCCTGGATCGCCTTGACGAGGCGGAGTTTGTGCTCCGGGCTCGCGCGCGCGAAAACGTCGACGTCGCGGACCCGCTCCTGCAATGTCGCGGTGTCCATTTCCTCGATTTCCGCTCCTGTGATCGCGGTCCTCCCGTCGCCGATCCCGAGCATCTTGGCGATCGCCGCCGCGGTGATCTTGTGATCACCGGTGATCATCGTAACCCGGATGCCGCCGGCATGGCATTCTGTCACCGCCTCGATCGCCTCGGTCCGAGGCGGGTCGAGCAATCCGATGAGGCCGAGCAGAACCAGGTTCTTCGGCAGATCCGCCGGGCCGAGGTTCCCCGCCGTAAGCCCTGGATCTTCCAGCCACGCCAACGCCAGCACCCGCTCACCCTGCGCCGCCAGCTCGTCCGACGCGTTTGAGAAATGGTCCCGGTCGATGGGCGCCGTCTGCCCGCCGCTGGCTGCCTGCCGGTCGCAATGCTCGAGGATCACCTCGGGCGCTCCTTTGGCCAGCAGAAACTGCTTGCCGGCGGTGTCCTTGTGCAAGGTCGCCATGAACCGGTGCTCCGATTCGAACGGGATCGCGTCGATCCGGGGATAGGCCGCCTGGAGGGCTTGCCGTTCGAGGCCGAGCTTGTTGGCGAACGGGTAGAGGGCCCCCTCGGTCGGGTCGCCTTCCACCTTCCAGGCCCCTTCTTCCTGGTGGATCTCCGCATCGTTGCAGAGCATGGAGACGCGCCCCATCAGCCCGAGAACAGCGTCCTCCCCGGCCGGCATCCCGTCCTTCAGCACCGCGCCATCGGGAGCGTAACCTTGGCCGGTGACCTTGTAGCCCGCATCGGCACTGACGGCCGACACCACCATCATCTCCATCAAGGTCAAGGTTCCCGTCTTGTCGGAGCAGATCCGCGAGACCGAGCCCAAGGTTTCCACCGCCGGCAGCCGTCGGATGATGGCGTTGCGCTGAGCCATGCGTTGTACGCCGATCGCCAGAGTGACGGTGATCAGCGCCGGCAGCCCCTCTGGGATCACCGAGACGGCGATGCTGACGACCGCCTGAAAGATGGCAATGAAATCCATTCCCTGGACCCATCTGCCGTAGGCGAAAACGATCGCGGCTACGACGGCGATCACAGCGGTGATCGCGTAGCCGAACTTCTTGATCTGGCGCAGCAGCGGCGTGTCGAGCGCGCTCACCCCAGCCATCAGTTGATTGATGCGGCCCAGCTCGGTCTCGCTCCCGGTGGCGACGACCACCCCTGTCCCGCGCCCGGACGAGACGAGGGTCCCAGAAAAACCCATGCCTTCCCGATCTCCCACTGTCGCCTTTTCCGCCACGGCGCCGGTGGTCTTGTCGATCGGCACCGACTCGCCGGTCAGCGCCGCTTCCTCGGTCCGCAGGTTCTTCACGTCGACGAGGCGCAGGTCTGCGGGGATGCGGTCGCCCGACTCGAGGAGCACGACGTCGCCCGGCACCAATTCCTCGGCCGGGATCAGGCGGGTTTCGCCGCCGCGTACGGTCCTGGCCTCCGCAGAAAGCATATTTCGGATCGAATCCAGCGCCTTCTCCGCCTTGCCTTCCTGGATAAACCCGAGCAGGGCGTTGATGATCACCACACCCAGGATGACGGCGGCGTCGAGCCACAACCCGACCATCAGCTTTACAAAGCCGGCACCGAGCAGCACATAAACGAGAACATTGTTGAGCTGAGCGAAGAACCGGATGAGTGGCCCCCGCTTCTTGCCCTCCGGCAAGCGGTTGGGACCATATTTTACGAGCCGCTGAGATGCCTCTGCTGTGTCTAATCCCGTTGCCGGATCTGTCTTTAGCCGGCCGACTACTTGATCTGCCGGAACGGCATGCCAGGCGACGGCTTCGGTGCCAGGATCGGCACTCACTGCCCCAGACATATTGCGTCCTCCCTTGCTTTTCCCACGGCCTCACGCAGTCTCCGCGACAAACTGGATGCCTTCAAGCGAGGCCATATCGTCGTAAGCGTCCTCCATCGAGCGGTCGGGGAGCTTTGCCCTCTTCTGCGGCACCTTTTCGCAGGGAATGAGGCTGAGCAGGTGGCGGATGCAATTGAGGCGCGCGCGGCGTTTGTCGTCCGAGCGGATAATGTACCAGGGTGCGAAGTTTGTGTTGGTCGCCGCGAACATCGTGTCGCGCGCTCGCGAATATTCGAACCATTTACTTCGGGAGCACAAGTCTGTCGGGCTTAGCTTCCACTGGCGCAGCGGATCCTCGATACGGGCCAAGAAGCGGCGCTTTTGCTCCAAGTCGCTGACCTCCAACCAGTATTTGATCAGCAGTATCCCGTCATCCACGATGAAGAGTTCGAACTCGGGACACACCTTGAGGAAGCGACTGTGCTGCTCTTCCGTGCAGAAGCCCATGACGGGCTCGACGCCGGCGCGGTTGTACCAGCTGCGGTCGAAGATCACGATCTCCCCCTCCGTTGGGAGGTGCGCGACGTAGCGCTGCAGGTACAGTTGTCCCTTTTCTCGATCGGACGGCGCCGGCAGCGCCACCACCCGGAAGACGCGGGGGCTGACCCGCTCGGTGATGGCCTTGATCGTGCCGCCCTTCCCGGCGGCGTCGCGGCCCTCGAAGACCACGACCACTCGCAGGCCCTGATGCTTGACCCAGTCCTGCAATGCGCAAAGCTCGACCTGCAGCTTGCGCAGCGCCTTTTCGTATTCCTTGCGCTTCATCGGCTCCTTCCTCGGTTATGAGTTACGGATCGCATCCGCGGTCGATCGTTCGCCGGAAGCGATTCTGAGCGATTCGGCGAGCCGCCATGCGTGGTAAAGGGCGCCATCCGCCCATGCGAGCGCTACGAGCTCCGCGCGGGCCGTCGCGATCGGGGTGCGTTGCAGGGCGACGTCTTCCAACGTCTTTTCGCGTGCGGCCCTGCGTTCGGCGGTGAGCTGTTTCGAAGCATTTTCGATCGCCTCGAAGATCGCCGGACCGGATGCCGCCTCGGGGTCTTTCGTGGCGCCGAGCCACCCGGCAAGCGCCCGCTCGCCCGCCGTGACACCAGCCGGAGGCTGCCGGCCGCCGACCGCCGAGGGGATTTGCGTCAGGTCGTCATTGAGTTGGGTGAGATGATCGAGCGCGTGGCAAAGGCGGACGAGGCGGGGCTCGATCGTGCTCAAATCGGTGGTTTCGAGCGACAGCGCTTCCAGGAAATCGTCTATCTGCCGGACCGCTTCGATCGGGGGGTCGTAGCGGACGGATTCGCCGGCGAGCCAGCGGCGGACGGCATCGACCGAACCATGCGAAAGCTCCAGGGTCGCCCGCCAGGCGGCCTCGAGCGCGACGGCCCCTCCCGCGTTGGCGAGGACGGGATCGAGATGGCTGACAGCCGACTCGGTACCCTTGCCGGAAATCCTGATAATCAATCGTGAGAAACCATCAAGCCACGGGTAGAACGCAAGGATCCCCACAAGCTTGAAGATGCTGCTAAATGCCGCCAGGGCCAGCACACCATTGAGATCATCGAATTGAGTACCTACCCAGTGAGAAGCAGCCGCCATCGGTCCGAGCAGCAGGATACCAATGATGCCGATGGCAACATTGTAGACGATATGCGCCAGCGCCGCGCGCCGCACCGCCAGCCCGGCGCCAATTGCAACCATCGCGCTCGTCGCTGCGGTCCCGACACTCTGTCCTACAATCAATGCGCAAGCTTGATCAAACGTCAGCGAGCCCGCATTTAGCGCCACGAGCGTCGTCGCCGCAGCGGCACTGGAGCTCTGCATGACAACCGACATCAGGATCCCGATCCCAGCGAGAATCCATTGCCAGCCAAAACCGCTTCCGCCGATGGCATCGAGGTTCCACGAAATGCCTTCCATTCCGGTCTGCAGATACTCGATCCCGATGAACAGCAGTCCGAAGCCGGCCAGGATAGCCCCGGCAGAACGCGTTTTGCCCTTGGCGATCAGCCAGAGGAAGGCGCCAATTCCGAGCATTGGCATGGCAAAAGCGGAAATGCGCAGGCGGAGGCCGAAGATCGCCACCAGCCACGGCGTCGAAGTCGTGCCGAAAGTCGCGCCGATGATGACCCCGACCGCCTGCGGGAAGGTGACTAATCCCGCGCTGACAAAGCCGATGACGGTCAGCGTCGTCGCGGTTGACGATTGAACCAGCACTGTGAACAGCGCGCCCGATATGATCGCGCTCGATCGGCCGCCCACCATCGCCTGAAGCGCACGGCGCAGTGAGTCTCCCGCAAGACCCTTGAGCCCCTCGGTGAGATGGTGGACGCCAAGCAGAAACAGGCCTAGTCCACCAACGATCGTGACAGCCGAGGAGGCGTTCATTGACTCCCTTCAATGCCGCTTTTTGACATGGCACCGTTGTTGATCGCGATCCGCGCTCGGTTGCGCTTCGCCGACCGCGGTAAGCTTTGATCCTATCCTCCCGCTGGACCTGTTGTCGCGTCTCTCGTATCTATCATAGCTACCGGACGGCATCGTCGGATGGAGGCATCTCGTGCACGATTTGTCTCAGCAGCTGCTTCTAACGCTTGCTGCCGGTCACATTCTTGTGCGCAGACCAAGCCTCTGACACGTCGCTCGGGCTGACGATCGGGGGATGGTTCACGACAACGGTCCGTCGCGACGCCCCCGTGTGAGCCGCCAGGGTGGTTGCGATCGCCGCCAGAGAACCGGCCGCCACCGCCAAAGTTATTGCAGTGCTGATGATCATACGCGTCGCCCTCTTTGTCCCTTCGGATATTGCTTCGCAGTGTAGCAATGTCGGCGGCGCCTGCGATGAGCCAGGAATCCCGCGACGATACCGAGCGTCCCAATCTTAGCGCTTGATCCCGTCCGCGCGTGAACCGGTCCGACCGCGTCCAAATTGAGGCCGAGGTGATGTGCGGGTCGGGCCTCCGCGCCGGTTAGAATCCGCGGAGGAGGGCACTGAAATCGTCGCCTTGCGATGGTGCACGGCCGTGCGGCATCGCGGATGGCGCCAGCCCGGCCAGCGCGGCCGAACGCGCCTCGCCTGGGCTGTGGCCAAACTCCCGTCTGAAGGTGCGACTAAAACTGGAGGCATCCGCGAAGCACAAATCCTCGGCGATCGCCGAGATCGACATTGTGGTCGTGGGATCGGTCAACACGGTGTGCGCTTCGAGCAGCCGCTCACGCTGAATGTATCGGGCCACGCCGCCTACATCTTCGAACAGCCGATACAGATTGGAACGGGACATTCCGACGAGTCGGCTGAGGCTCTTCGGCTCTAAGGTGGGCGTTCGCAGGTGCCGGCGGACGGCCTGCCGCACCCCCTCCTTGCGGCCGAGATCGACTTGCCCTTTGGCGACGGCCATACGCTCCGTCGATGGAGCGACCGCCGCGGCGATCATCGCGCCAACAGCGTTTGTCAGTCGCAGAAAGTCGTCCTCGGTCACGGCCGGCAGGTGGCGCTCCAGAGCCAACATGTAGTCGCCGAGCAGATGTCCGAGAGGCGTATCCAGCACCGACCCGCAAGCAGCATCGAGCAGAGGTGCCAGCTCGCGGAATGTGTCGCGCGCTATCAAGAGCTGGATCCGGTCGACATGGGTGCGCTCATGCCGGAATTCCTGTCCCAGCGACCAGATGAACGGCACCCGCGCGGGGACTTCGAGCACACTCCCTGCCGTGTCGGCAAGGTGCGCCCCCCGGATGCAATAGCTGACGACCCAGTGATCGACCGGGTCGTGCCGGATATTGCCCTTGTTTCGCACAACATCGACGGACGGCGCGGTGGTTCGGCTCAGAGCCAGACCGCCCAGCTTCCACAGTTGGATCTCCGCCGGAAATTTCACGTCCGTCGGGTGCTTGGGCACGAGTTCAAGGACCGGCCGATACCACTCGTGCCAAGCTTCGAGCTGATCGCGAGGGTGGAGAGACCGTGTCGTAAACGCGTCAGGGGTCACGGGCTACTCCGCTTTGATGCACGCAGCGGTGGGCTCTTTAACGAATGGCCACACGACGCTCCCGCCGGCATCATCAATTACCTTAACAGCCGACGCCGATTTAACACAACCGTCGAATTGAGCGTCGATAGTGATCTTTTATTGTAAGGAGCGTCTCGATCAGGATTATCCGCGCGGCTCGATCCGGTGCGCTTCGACAAATTCGGCCATATTGCCGAAGTGAAAGTCATAGTGGACGCTGGCGGGCGACGGCGGCGTTGCGCCTAGGCCGGCCATGCCCTTGCGACGATCGATCCAGGCCGAATGGAGGCCAATCGCGTTGGCCGGCGCGTGGTCGTGGAACAGGCTCTGCGCCGTATGCAGGATGTCGCCCGGCGCGTGGCCGCCCTTCTTCAGCGCGTCGATCATGTGACGGAAGTTCCTCGGGTCGGGCTTGTAGGAGCCGATGTCCTCGGCGGTGAAGATTGCGTCGAAGGTGACGCCAAGCCGCTTGCTGCTGGCGGCAAAGCTGCGGTTGTCGACATTGGACAGGATCACGAGCGTGTAGAATTGCTCGAGGTATCGCAGCGCGGCCGGCGTATCGGCAAAGGCCGGCCACTCGCCGACCGAGGCGCCAAAGGTACGGTGATCCGCTTCGTCGGCGGCAATGCCCCATTCCGCGGCGAGGCGGCGGTGAACGCGGGCGAGAAGCTCGGAATAGATCATGCCCGGTGTTTCGGCTTCCTGCGCCGCCTCGTGCCGGGCAAAGGCTGCTAAGACGTCGTCCCGCGCGCGCTCGGCGCCGCCCCGCTCGAGCAGCGGGCGCAGCGCGTCGGCGATGCCGGTTTCCCAATCGATCAGGGTGCCGTAGCAATCGAAGGTCAGAACCTTGAAATCGGTCAGGCGCATCGCGGCCCCCTATCGTCGAAAATCGCGCTACGCTAGCCGTCGGCGCGACCAGAGGCGAGGGCGGAAATGACGGGTTTTCCATCGGAGGTCGATGTCGCGGTGGTCGGCGCCGGTGCCGCCGGGATCGGTGCGGCGCGGCGGCTGCGCGAGGCCGGCGATATCTCGGTGCTGGTACTGGAGGCGCGCGACCGGGTCGGCGGCCGGGTCCATACCGTGGCACCCCGAGGCTTCGCGCTCGACCGGGGTGCGGAATGGCTGCATTCGGCCGACCGCAATCCGCTGTCGCCGATCGCCCGCGATCTCGGCTTCTCGATCCATCGCCGCCCGCCGGAATGGACCACCCGGCTGCGCCGCAGCGGCGAGACGATCGAGGCCGAGGCGGACTGGCTTGCCGCCCGCGAGACCCATCGCCGGGCGCTCAGAAGGGCGGCGGAGAGACCGGAAGACGGCCCGCTGGCCGATGTGCTGGCGCCGGGCGGGCGCTGGAACCGGCTGCTCGATGCGACCAGCAGCTGGGCGAACGGCGCCGAGCTCGACCGGGTTTCGATCAAGGACAATGTCCGCTACGAGGACAGCGGCGCCAACTGGCGGCTCCATGAAGGCTATGGCCGGCTGTTCGAGAGGCTGGCCCAGGGCCTGCCGGTGGCGCTGGAGGCCGCGGTGTCGCGGATCGACCATGGCGGGCGGGCGATCCGGCTCGAAACCGCACGCGGCACGGTGACCGCGGCGCGGGCGATCGTGACGGTGCCGACCTCGATCCTCGCCGCCGAGTTGATCCGCTTCGACCCGCCACTGCCGGACAAGCTCGCGGCGGCGGCGGGCCTGCCGCTCGGGCTTGCCGACAAGCTCTTCATCGCGCTCGACGGCACGTTCCCCGGGATCGAGCACGACGCCTACCTCATCGGCTCGACGAATTCGCGCGAAACGATGAGCTATCAGGTGCGGCCCTTCGACCGCCCGGCGATCTACTGCTTTTTCGGCGGGCGCTGGGCGGCCGCACTCGAAGAGGAAGGCGAGGCCGGGATGTTCGCCTTTGCCGCGGGCGAGCTCGCGCGCCTTTTCGGCAACGATGTCCGCCGGCAAATCGCCCCGCTCGCCGCGACCGGCTGGCTGCACGACCCCTGGGCGCGCGGCTCCTATTCCTATGCGATGCCCGGCCACGCCGAGGACCGCGCGCTTCTCGGCGCACCCGTCGACGACCGCCTGTTCTTCGCCGGCGAGGCCACTTCGCCGAATTTCTTCTCGACCGCCCACGGCGCCTATCAGAGCGGCGTCACCGCCGCCGAAGCCGCGCTCGCGACCTTGCACCCCGGTCATTGAATCCGTCTGAGGGCGGCCTCGTGGCGCATCGCGCGAATATGAACCGGCATCCGCCGGATACGCAGCGCCAATCGGCCGGAAACCCCGTCTTAACTTTCGCCCTCTATCTTTGGATGCGTGATATCGGGTGCTCTGCTGCTGGCGCTCGGGCTGCTGTCGGAAGGGCTGCCGGCCGGGACCTCGGTGCCGCAGGCGGCAATCGCCGTCTGCTTTGCCCCGGAGGAGGATTGCGCCGCCTTCGCGGTCCGCGCGATCGACGCGGCGCAGCGGCGGATCCTGGTCAGCGCCTACAATTTGACGACGGGTTCGGGCATCGTCGAGGCGCTGCTGCGCGCCATGGAGCGCAGCGTCGAGGTGCGCCTGATCGCCGACAAGAGGACGCCCTGCGAGCGCAACGCCGGCCTCGAACCGCTGTATGAGGCCGGTGCGGCCATCTGGATCGACTACACCGTGCGCATCGCCCATGCCAAGACCATGGTCATCGACGACCGGGTGACCCTGATGGGCTCCTACAATTGGAGCCGCAACGCCGCCCACAATTACGAGGATCTGAACCTCGTCGTCTCGGCGGCTGTCGCGACGGCCTATGCCGCCCAATGGGAAAGCCGGCGTGCGGTCTCCGCCCCCTTCGAGCAGCGCGAGGATTGGTGCCGGCCGCGGCCGCGGCGCAATCCGCTGGACGGCGATCCCTGAACCCCTGAAACTCACGGCTCCGCCATTACGGCGGCTGCGGTTGAATGGGGGTGCGCCATGCTCGATCTGATCGTCTCCGGCGGCATCGCGGTCATGCCGGGCGCTACGCAGGCCGCCGATATCGGCGTCGCCCAAGGCAAGATCGCGGCAATCGGCGCGCCCGGCAGCCTCGCCGCGGCAGGTGCGGCGCGCACCGTCGACGCGTCGGGGCAGATCGTCGTTCCGGGCGGGATCGACCCGCACATCCATTGCAGCTTCCCGATCGTCTTCCCCGGCCGCAACGAGGAGCTGCTGAGCGCGCCACCGGAGCAGGTCAGCCGCGCCGCACTCCATGGCGGCACCACGACACTCCTCGATTTCGCGCCCTGCCCGTCGGACCAGCCCTTGCAGCAATCGATCGAAGCGCGCCAGCGGGAGTGGGCGGGTGCCTGCTATTGCGACTACGGTTTTCATCTGCTGCTGCGCGGCACGCTGTCGCAAGGCGTGCTCGGCGCCTTGCCGGAGGCGATCCAGCAGGGGCACGCCTCGGTCAAAATCTTCACCACCGATATCCGCCCGTCCAACGCCGGCCGGATGGTGCGGTTCGGCGACATCTGGGAGGTGCTGAAGATCCTCGGCGCCGAGGGCGGCATCGCCGCGATCCATGCCGAGGACAACGACATCGTCATGCACATGTACGAGAAGCTGTTCCGCGAGGACCGCACCGGCTTCGAGAACATGGCCGAAGTGCACAACACCTTGTCCGAGGATTTGTCGTTCAACCGGGTGATCCGGCTCGCCGAGAACGTCGAGGGCGCTGCCCTCTACATGGTCCACGTATCGGCCGCGACCGGGGTGGCGGCGATCGCGGCGTCGCGGGCGCGCGGCTTTCCGATCTACGGCGAGACCCTGCACCAATACCTGCTCTACACCGCCGAGGACTACAAACGGCCGGGCGGACAGATGTTCCACACCTATCCCTCGCTCAAATTCGCCAGGGACCAGGAGGCGCTGTGGGCGGCGACCAGCCATGGTGCGATCCAGGCGATCGCCACCGACGAGGTGTGCTGCCCGCTGCAGGTCAAGCTGCAGGGCCGCCGCATCGACGACACCACCGGTGGCAATTCCGGGGTCGAGCCCCGGGTCTCGTTGATGTACACGCACATGGTCGAAAAGCGCGGCTACAGCCTTGGCGATTTCGTCGGCCTCACCTCGGCGAACGCGGCCAAGATCATGGGGCTCTATCCAAAGAAGGGGGCGCTGGCGGTCGGCTCCGACGCCGATATCGTCTTGCTCGACCCGCGCGCGCGGCGGGTATTGCGCAAGGAGGATCTGCACGAGACCGACTACACCCCGTGGGAGGGCCACGAGGTCGCGGTCTGGCCGAGCATGACGATCCTGCGCGGCAAGATCGCAGTCGAAAACGGCAATTTCCTCGCCAGCCCGAGCGACGGCCAGTTCCTGCCGCGCAAGATCGGCGACGACATCCGCGCCCGCCCGGCCGTGTGAGATCTCCGGAATCCACGGGCGCTTTCGAAAGCTGTTCCAGAGCCCCGGTTCGGCACCGGCGCGCTCTCGCCAAGGCAGAAAACCCGGCTGGGTGTCCACGGGCGCGCCGCGCGGCGGACGAGCTCCGCCCTCGCCGCCGCCCGCAATCGCCCGGATCGCGGCCTCGATCATTCGAGAGAGCGCCAGGGCCTCTCCGTGTCTCGCCCCGCCGGCAACCAAGCCTGTTCCGCCTGATAATACTGGGAATCTACAGGCACCCGCTTCTCACGATCTGTCTGGCGCGTCCGCTTCCCGGAGGCCCCAATACAGGAACGGTAGCATGCCATTATGGCAACATTACCGACGGCACAATGGGTCCACGCGCACCCTTCCACGGCGCGTCTCAGGTGGAATGGATTGGGATCGGTCCAACCCATGCGGAAAGAGATCGTGCGGAAATACCGATAAAGACGGAAAGACGCATCGCCGTTGGGTACATGATCTCAATGTGGCCAGCCCCCGAAAAGTCCCAGACGAGTGTCATCTCCAATTGGCACAGCCGGTGACATTTTGATCGGGCGCCTACATGCCAAAGACGAATAACGTGCCCTATAGAAAAGCGGGCGGGCCGAGTAGAATTGAAAACCTCTCCGCCATGAATCTCCACATCGAACTGCTGCCATATGAGCGGCGCACTTTAGGGGCTTTGACGCTGAAATTCGCGCTCGAACGAGACCTAACCGTCCTGGTCGCGGAAGACCTGAACTTGCTTGCTCGTCTGTTCGAGCAGGTTGTGTCGTGTCCCGAAACCGAGTTTAAAGCCGGTCGCGTTGTCATCATGGGTTTTATCCACCCCGTGCATTGCCTACTCGTCTTGGAGCGTGTGTCCTCATATCGAAACGCCCCCTTGAGTGCGCCAACTTGGAGTGGGAGCCCGAAGATTGGAGGGTGAACCCTGAATTGATCGCGAAATTATGTCTCGTAGGTTTAGTTCGGGCGGACTACGCTCTCCGGCACGACCTGCAGCAGCGGGGCGGGACTAACCGAGACTGCCCCGGTAAACGGCCGGTCATGGGCGAGGATGAGCAATACAGAGACCGCCACCCCGCTCGCAAACAAGCCCATTGCAATAGCAACGGCGCCCCGGTTGTCGCTGTGGACCATCGCGATGGCTATCAGCATGCAGATCGCTTGCACCAGCAGGCACGTCCATTTGGTTAGATTGACTTGCGACCGGCTGACGATGATGCGTTGCCGGCGCGCGTCGAGTGCGTTTTCAAGCGCGGTGGCCATTCCACGCTGCGCTATCTCCTGGCCTCGGTTGCTGGGAGTCAAGGCAAGCGCCAACTGCACCGCCTCGGCAAGGGGTCCGGGGATGATCGTCAGCTTGGCCCTGTGTTGCGCCATCTTCGGCCACTCCTGAGTTGCGGCCTCTTCTATGTGGCGTTGGATCAGGCGGCGCATGTGCGCTTCCGGCTCACCCGGGAAATTGGCGGCCAGGATCACAACGGCCCTGAGCGCGCTAGCCTCGCGGACGACTGCTGTGTTGGCCCGATCGGTATCGTTCCAAACCTGGGAAGCCGTAAAGGCGATGAACAGCGCAAAGAGGATACCCAACGGTGGCAGCATACCGGGGGAGACGGCCTTGAATGCGCGCGCCCGCTCCCCTGCCGCAAGGCCAATCACGGCCGCATAGATCACTGCCGTGACCAGGTAAATACCGCCGAAAACGACCAGCGTCATCCATAGTAGCGGCAGGTTGTGCAGCCAGTCATTCACGTTTTGCGCCTTTCGATGTTGGGAGCCAGGGATGGACCCATCTATGTCCGACAGCGCATTGCTACGGCCTCGCCGTCAGCCTGCAAGGACGGTCGACGGCGCATCTAAGTCGAGCAGCGGAAGGGAGCTCCGAACGTTGGGGCTGCGCTCCGGTCTCACGCCGTTCTCGCGGTGCGCCTGTCAACCCGGCTCAGACTCTGGAAAGAACGTATGACGATCGCCGACCCTCTGAAGGGGGTTTCAGCGGGAGAAGCGGGACCGCCGCTGACCGGAGCAATCAGCGCATCGATTTGTCGGGCCCGAATGGATCATAGGGATAACCGGCGTAGGCGAGACTAGCGCTGCCGCTGGAGTTCAACAGCTCCTCCACTTTCTCGACCGTCCTGCCGATCACGCTTCGAGGCTCGCCAGCTTGGAGCTGACGCTTAACCTCGATAAGGGCTCGGTTAGCGCCGTCGAGACGTTGCGCAAGGATCGCGGCGACATAGAGGGCGACGGTCGGATCGCCAGCAAGCAGCGCCGACGCGTCGGCGACGTGAAATTCACATTGCTCCAGGGTCCTAACGTCCGCCGTATGGGGCTGATCTAGGAGAACGGCCAGTTCGCCGAACACCGAGCCAGGCGCCGAGACTTTGGCGATCTGAATTCCATCCTTGACGACCTCCACAACGCCACTCCTGAGGACAAGCAGCCTCCCCGTGGTTGAACCAGCCGTCAGCACGGTCTCGCCGGTTTGGCATTTCACCACCGACAGGCCAGCAAGCCTTTCCGCAAAGGCCGCAGCGTCCGGAATTGGTATAGGCATCCTCCGCTCCTCTTTTCGGTTCGTCAAAGTGGGATACAGGTACCCACCAGAGCCGCTTTAACCGACATTCCCCGGATTCCCGGCGGTCCTGAGGCCAGGATTGCCCCTTTGGGCGTCTTCGACAACGGCAAATCGCACGCGACGTTCGGAGCAGGCGGTTGAATCAGCCCGTTGACTGTACCAGGCCGCTGGAACGCGCCGGTCTGCCATCATCAAGGCGCACCTCTTCCGTCGTCATCTGGGGCTATCGACCCCGAAGCCCCGTCACGCAAAACATAGAAAGACGGATGATGTTCAGGAATAAGACGGCGCGGCGAAAATCATTGCGGGCGGCCATTCGTAGGGTCGTATGCAACACCGCAGATGTGGCAAAGCTTATTGAATCTTCAGATCACTCCAAAGTATTTCTTAAAGGTTATTTCCGATACACCCCTTCCTGATCTCGTAAAGATCTTTATGATGCCCATACTCACACTCGTCCAGCCTGGAAGGGAACACGCGGCGGGCGATCGACCTGCGCGAAGGGGAGACAATCGACGAAGCTGCCTTCAAGCAACTCATATGCGCCGCGGTGGCGGCCAACGCCGCCGCGCGCGCGGGGCGGGCAGCCAAGAAGAAGTAGGCCCGGCTCTCACGGGTATGACGTAGGAACGGCCCTTCACAACAGAAGGGGAGTTATCGGCATTAGGCCGGATAGCGGAGTCCGGCGCTCCCGCACCTCACCTCGGACTCGAGCAGGCCGAGGTCGTCATCGGGTCTGCGCCGGGCGGGATCACCGAAAAAGCGACTTGTATAAGCGCCGATATGACAAAATTTTCCAGGTAATCGGAGCGTTTCGATCTCAGCCTTTTGAGCATTTCGCGCGAACCACCCGGCTGACGCTTGGTTTGCCCGTGATAAAGACCAGCGTGAATACTCGCATGCCGCACTCGTGCCGACCCGGCCAGCCCGCGACCAAAATTCATCCGATCCACGGGGCTATGTGACCTGGCTCACATCGGCTCGTCGGCGCTTCCGCTATATCTTGCGCAACGGAGGGAGGTGCCGATGACTTGCATCAAGACGACGAAGGGCCGGCCCTTTTTATTCGGCTCGACGCTGCTTGGCGCGCTGAGCGGGGCGGCCTCGGCGCTGGCCGGGCCGGCAACGCCATCGGCGACCATTCCGGCGACCGCGACCAGCTGGTCGATCCCGGCCGACGTCGGCCAATTCGACCCGTCGACCGGCACTCTGCAATCGATCGGTCTCGGATTGACCGGCACCTTGAGGGGGACGATCGGCGTCGAGAGCCTAGATGCGATGCCCGGAACGGTAGGTGCCGGCATCGCCTCGACGATCAGCCTTTTCAGCCCCGGCGGCGGCCCTGCGATCCTGAGCGTCGCACCGGCGGTCGGCGCGAGCGCTGATCTGGCCGCCTATGACGGCAAGACCGATTTCAGCGGCGCCTCTGGCCGCACCTTCTCCGGCCTTTCCGCAACGCAAAGCGCCCAGACGACCTACATCGTCGGCGCGCCCGGATTGCAGATCCCGACGGCGCCCTTCATCGGCAAAGGGACCGTGGCCCTGCCGATGACCGCGTCGGCCAACGCCAGCCTTGCAGGGCCGCTCAACCTCGCCGCCCGGACGCAGGCGGCGGCCGGCGCGAACGTCTCCGTGCAATACGGTGCCGCCTCGTCTCAGCCGATCGCTGGTGTCGGCGCGGGCATCGACTTCGGCTCCACCCTTGGGCTTGTCAACCTTCCGCCGTTCGGCGTGCAGCACACGGCGGTGCAGACCCGGACATTGTCGGACCAGGTCGGCAATTGGACGCGCGGTGTTGCCTTCGATCGCTTCAACCCGTCGCTCGGGACCTTGATTGGTGCCGACATCGCATTGAGCGGCGATGCGACGACCCGGCTTTCGGTCCAGAACACTGGCGCCGGCGGCGGCGCCTACAAGGTCGATCGGACGGTCACCTTCGACCTGCTGCGGCCGGACCGCACATCGCTGGGCAGCGTCGCCGCCCAGTCCACCCGTTCGGGAATGCTCGACCCTTTCTCGGGTGCCGATGACTTCACCGCGCCGTTCGGCACGACAACCTCCGACACGCTCCTCAGCCCCACCGCCGCGATTTCCGCCGCCACGGGCACCGATCTCTCGCTGTTCTCGGGCCTAGGCGTCCTGAGCCTGGAGCTCGACGCGGTCGGGACCTTGCTCGCCGACCTGCCCGGCAGCGCCGACCTGCTCTCCACGGCCATGGAAGGCGCGATCGTGTCACTCTCCTATTCTTACCTGCCGGGCGCCGCTTCGGCCGGGGCGGTAGCGGCGGCGGTGCCGGAGCCAAGTTCGCTGGCGCTGCTGGCGCTATGGCTCGCCAGCTTTCGCGTGCTCCACGGGCAGGCTCGTCTGGCCGCTGCTCGGGCGCTCGTGCGGCGTCGGCGAAGATAGCCCCCGGCATCGACCGCGGTGGCCCAGCTGGGATGGGCGTCGCCTATCGTTTTGTGTGGCAGCGGCGCCGAATTTCGTCGCCGATCTTGCGCGGCGGAGACTGGCCACGCATCGCCATGATCGGCACCGGCGACACGCTCCTCGCTCCGCGCGTCGGGCCTCGACGAGCTCGACATCCCCGAGATCGTCGTGCCGCCAGCGCCCGGCACGTTTTCCGCGCTGGCGCTCTTCGCGGCCGATCTGAAGCAGGACCATCGTCGGGTCGATCGCGCAGACCGGCAAAGTCCAGCCGGGCGGCCCGAGCAGCCGGCGCCGGACCGTTAGGCCATCCCTCCAGCCATCGGATGTGATCCGCAGCGGCGCGCTCATTCCTGGTCGGGGACACAAGCCTCGAGGTCGTCGAGCCAGACCGTGGCGGTGGCGTCGGAGGGGGCGCGCCAGTCGCCCCGGGGGGATAGCGAGCCGCCCGAAGAGATCTTCGGGCCGTTGGGCAGCGCCGAGCGCTTGAATTGGCTCAATTGGAAAAAGCGGAGCAGGAAGACACGCAGCCAGCGTTTGATCTCAGGTAAATCGTAGGCGCGGCGCGCCGCGTCCGGGGTGTTGGCGGGCCATTCTCCGCGGCTCGCATCGCTCCAGGCGTTCCACGACAGATAGGCGATCTTCGACGGGCTGAAGCCGTAGCGGGTCGCGTAATAGAGGTTGAAATCCTGCAGCGCGTAGGGGCCGACGATGCTCTCGGTCGACTGGATCGCGCCGTCGGCGCCGGGCGGCACCAGTTCGGGCGAAATCTCGGTCGCCAGAATGTCGTGCAGGATCCGCGCGGTCTTCGCGTCGACGTCGCCCGAGGCGGCGACAAAGCGGATCAGGTGCTGGATCAGGGTCTTCGACACCGAGGCGTTGGGGTTGTAATGCGACATCTGGTCGCCGACCCCGTAGGTGCACCAGCCGAGCCCGAGCTCGGAGAGGTCGCCGGTGCCGACCACCAGCCCGCCATTGTGGTTCGCGAGGCGAAACAGGTAGTCGGTCCGCAGCCCGGCCTGGACATTCTCGAAGGTCACGTCGTAGAGCGCCTCGCCCGACGCCGCGGCATGGCCGATATCGGTCAGCATCTGCCGAGCGGCCGGGCGGATGTCGATCTCGGCGCCGTTGACGCCGAGCGCCTTCATCAGCCGCCAGGCATTGGCCTTGGTCGCGTCGCTGGTGGCGAAGCCCGGCAATGTGTAGGCGAGGATGTTGCTGCGCGGCATCCCGAGCCGGTCCATCGCGCGGGCCGAGACGATCAATGCCTGGGTCGAGTCGAGCCCGCCGGAGACGCCGATCACCAGCTTTTTGAGCCCCGTGGCCTTCAGTCGCTGGCCCAGGCCCTGGACCTGGATGTTGTAGGCCTCGTAGCAATTGTCGCGCAGCATCGCCGGATCGGCCGGCACATACGGGAAGCGCTCGATATTGCGGCGCAATGCCAGAGGCTCGCGCGGCTCGGCGAAATCGAAGTTGATGGTGCGGAAGGCGGTGCCCGACCCGGCTTCGGCGCGGGCGCAATCGCCGAAGGTGTTGGTGCGCATGCGCTCCTGGCGGATGCGGCCGAGATCAACGTCGGCGACCGCCATCTCGGGGTCGGAGGAGAACCGCTTGGTCTCGCCGAGGTCCTCGCCCAATTCGAAGATGCCGGCCTGGCCGTCCCACGCGAGGTCGGTCGTCGACTCGCCCGCACCGGCGGCGGAATAGGCGTAGGCGGCAAGGCAGCGCGCCGATTGCGATGCGCATAAGAGCCGGCGCATCTGCGCCTTGCCGATCGTGATGTTGCTGGCCGACAGGTTGAGCAGGATCTCGGCGCCGGCGAGTGCGGCCCGCGTGCTCGGCGGCTGCGGCACCCACAAATCCTCGCAGATTTCGGCGTGAAACGTGAAGCCCGTGCGGCCCGCGGCGGCGAACAGCAGGTCGGCGCCGAACGGCACCTCGTGGCCGGCGACGGCGATCGTCTGCCCGGAGATCCCCTCGCCCGAGGTGAAATGCCGGCGCTCGTAGAACTCGCGGTAGTTCGGCAGATAGATTTTGGGGACGACGCCGAGGAGGCGTCCGCGATGGATGACGACGCCGCAATTGTAGAGATGCCCGCGATGCCGCAGCGGCGCGCCGACGACAAGGACCGGGAATAGTTTGCCGCTTTCGGCCATCAACCTGCCGAGCTCGCGCTCGACCGCATCGAGCACTGCCTCCTGAAACAACAGATCGTCGATCGCATAGGCCGACAGGCAGAGCTCCGGGAATACCAGCAGCGCCACCCGCGCCTTATTGACGGCGGCCAGCAGGCCCAGCATCTGGTCGACGTTGCACCGTGGCTCGGCGACCGCGACCGGCGGCACGCAGGCGCCGACGCGGATGAATTGATGACGGTAGGGGGAGAAGAACGAGGCCATTTCCCCTGGGTTCATGGCCGCGGTCGGGCTCACGACCGCGACCGCGCCGTCTTTAGGAGCGCCCAGACTGCCCCGGCAATCCCGAACAGGGTGATGCCGCCAAAGACCAGCACCGCGGTCTTAGCCGAGCCGATCAGATGGTCGCCGGCCTTGCCGATCACGTCGCCGGCAAATAGCAGCATCGGCGCCCAAACGAGCGCCGAGCCGACATTGGCGAGCCAGAAGCGGTCCCGCGGCATCTGCATGATGCCGGCGACAAGCGGGATCACGGCGCGGACCGGGCCGAAAAAGCGGCCGATGAAGACACTCTTGCCGCCGTGCCGCTCGAAGAACCGGATGCCGTTCCGCAGGAGGTCCGGGTTGCGCGAAAATGGCCAGACCCGGGCGACCGTGCCGCCGAGCCGCCGGCCGATCCAGAACGAGACCGAGTTGCCGAGGACCGCGCCCAGGATGGCGCCGATCAGGATCGGCCAATAGGAGAGAGTGCCGCTCGCCATCAGCGTCCCCGCCGCGATCAACAGCGAGGTGCCGGGAAACAAGAGGCTGAGGAAGGCGAACGACTCGCCGAACGCGGTGACGAACATGACCGCCCCCGCCCAGCCGGAATGCGCGGCAATAAAGGCGAGCGTCGGCTGAACCAGGTGCTCCATACGGCCCTCTATATTTCGCCGCGGCGGCGGTTCGTCAAGCAATCGCCCGGCTCGGCAGTGACGGGAGGACGTGGAAGGCGTAGGTTCGCAGATGGTAGAGCGGCGAGAAAGGGAGGAACGGCATGCCGGCACTCGATCCGCGGCAAAAGGCCGAGCGCATCGCGGCATTGTTCCGCAGCCGCCGACCGACCGAAATATTGCCGGCGGAGGTCTATCCGGCGAGCCTGGAGGAGGCCTATGCGATCCGCCGGGCGTTTCAGGAAACCGAGGAGGAGCGGGGCCGGGGTGCCGTCGCCGGCTACAAGATCGGGCTGACGACGCCGGTCATGCAGAAGCTCTGCGGCATCGACGAGCCGTGCTATGGCGCGATCTTCGAGAGCGAGGTCCACCACGGCCGGGCCGAGCTTGCCGCCGCCCGATATTGTCGGATCGGGGTCGAGACCGAAATCGCGCTGCGCCTGGGCGAAGACCTGCCGCAAGGCGGCAACCGGGAACGGCTGGCCGCAACGGTCGAGAGCGCGATGGCGGCGATCGAGCTGCTCGACGATTTGCGCTATGATTACCAACGGCTCGATGCCGCGGCGATCGTCGCGGGCAATGTGTGGAACGAAGGGGTCGTGCTCGGAGCACCGGTCGCCGATTGGCGGGCGGTGGACCTCGCGCAGGCGAGCGCACGGCTCTCGATCAATGGTCGCGAGATCGGTACCGGAAGCGGCGGCGACGTGATGGGCAACCCGTTGAACGCGCTCGCCTGGCTCGCGGACAAGCTCGCTGCCGAGGGGACGCCGCTGCGGCGCGGGATGATCGTGATGACCGGCAGCATGGTGCCGATCCAATACCCGGCCGGCGGCGACCGGGTGTTGGTCGAGGTGTCGGGGCTGGGTGCGGCCGAGCTCGTCCTGACCTGAGCCAGCCGGGTCGGCGGAACGCCGGAGGTTGCGATGTTCTGGGTCGTCGTAGCGGTTCTGTACTTTGTACTGGCGGCGGTGGCGCCCGCCATCCTCGGCCTCTTCGTCAATCGGGCGCGGCCGGATTTCGGCACATTGTCGCTGTCGCTGCGGATCGTGTTCGTGGCGATCGCGCTCGTCTGCCTGGCGGCTACCTCATATGTCCATGTCGAATCAGACGAGATCGCCGTCCTCAACAAAATCTACGGGACCGCCTCGCTGCCCGGTGAGCACATCATCGCAACCAACGGCGAGAAGGGGCCGCAGGCCGAGATCCTGACGCCCGGCTGGCATCCCTGGTTTCTCGTCAACGTGATCTACCAGGTCGAGAACAAGAAGGTGGTGTCGATTCCGTCGGGCAAATACGGGTTCCTGAGCGCGAAGGACGGGGCGCCGCTGCGATCCGACCAGTTCCTGGCCGACGCCTTTCCCGCCGACCGCGAGCTCGACATGCTCGACGCGCAATATTTTCTGACGCATGGCGGCCAGCGCGGGCCGCAGACCACGATCCTGACGCCGGGCAACTACCGGCTCAACACCTACCTCTGGGACGTCAGCGTCTTCAGCGCGGTCGATATCGCCGAAGGATTTGTCGGCGTCGTCAAATCCAACGTCATCGATTCGGTGCATTTCGGCAATCTGATCGTGGACAAGCCGACCTCGTGCTATCAAAAGACCGTGTCGACCAATTCGAGCGGCGAGGCCGTCGCCGCCGACCAGCGAAAGCCCGACGAAGGCAAGCTGACCGCGATCCTGGTGCCGGTCGGCTGCATCGGCATCTGGGAGCGGGCACTGCAGCCCGGCCGCTATTACGTCAACGAGGCCGCCTACAAGATCACGATGATGAGCACCCGCGTCCAGACCTGGGAGTTCAAGGGCGGCTACAAGCGGCGCTATATCGATCTGAGCCTCGACCAGGCGGGCAACCTGACGCAGACGCAGCGCTCGCAGGACATCCCCGTGCCCCAGGGTGCGGCCGACCCGGCGATCACGCCCTTTGTCGAGGGCTGGCAGGTGCCGCTCGAGCTGCGGGTGCTCGCCCAGGTGACCCCGGACAACGCTCCCTTTGTCGTCGCCTCGGTCGGCGGATTGCCGGAAATCGAGAACAACATCATGGTGCCGACGATCCGCTCAATTGTGCGTAACGTGGTCGGCGCCCAAGGCCGGCACGTCCTCGACCTTGCCGACAACCGCGCCCAGGTCGAGCACGCCGTGGAGGACGCGATCCGTCCCGAAGGGCTGCGCGCCGGGATCGTCATCAAGGAGGTCAAGTTCGGCGACCCGGCATTGCCGCCCGAGCTCCTGGTGTCGCGGCTGCGCCAGCAATTGGCCGACCAGCTCCAGGTCACCTATCAGCAGGAGCAGAAGGCGCAATCGCAGCGGATCGAGACCGAAAAGGCGCGCGCCACCGCCGAGCAGCAGCACCAGCTCGTCGAAGCATTGATCGGCGTGCAAGTGGCCGAGCAGAACAAGAACGCAGCCAAGCTGCGCGGCGAGGGACAGAAGCTCGAGCTGGAAGAGATCGCGCAAGGCCAGAGGGCGCAGGCCGACGTGCTCGGTCAGGACCGGGTATTGACGATCAATCTTGTTCAGCAATTTCTGAAAACCATTCAGGACAAGCCTGAAATCGTCTCGCTGATCGGCCGGCTGGTGCCGCAAACCGTGGTGTCGACCGGGGGACAGGGCGGCGGCCTCGACAGCGCCGCGGCTATTATCGGGGCATTGCTGAACAGCAGCGGCGGTGCCGTCCCGGCACTGTCCGGTCCCTCGACCAAGAAGTGAGGTTTGCGAGGGCTGGTGTCAGATGGCCGACATCGTTCTGATCAATCCGCGCTTCGAGGTTTCCTATTGGGGGCTCGAGCACGCAATGCCCTTCCTCGGCGTCAAGGCAATCCTTCCGGTGGCGAACCTGCCGTTGCTCGCGGCCCTAACCCCTCCCGGGCATAATGTCACCCTGGTCGACGAGAATGTAGAGCCAATCGACTTCGAGCGTTGCGGCCGGGCCGACATCGTCGGCCTCACCGGCATGAATGTGCAGCGCACGCGGATGAAGGAAATTCTCCGGCTGCTAAAGAATCGAGGAGTCTTTACCGTCGCCGGCGGTCCGTGGGCCACGGTGGGCGAGGAGGATCTCGCCGGCCTGGCCGACGTCGTCTTCGTGGGCGAGGCCGAGGAGACTTGGCCGCGGTTTCTTGCCGAGTGGTCGGCCGGGAGTCATCAGACCCGCTATGAGCAGGTTGGGCGCACCGATATGACCACCGTTCCGATTCCGCGCCTCGATCTCATCAGGATGAAGGATTATGCCTTCGGCAGTGTGCAGTTCTCGCGTGGCTGTCCTTTCGAGTGCGAATTCTGCGACATCATCGTCACCTTTGGCCGCCGCCCGAGGATAAAGACTTCCGCTCAAATCCTCGCCGAACTTGATGCTCTTGTCGCCGCGGGCAAACATTCGGCGTTCATCGTCGACGACAATCTGATCGGCAATAAAAAGGCGATCAAATCGGTGCTGCAAGATGTCGTCGTCTGGCAGGAAGAACACGGTTACCCGCTGATGTTCGCTACCGAAGCCTCGATTGATCTGGCCGAGGATCGGGAACTGATGCAGCTGATGGTCGAGGCCAACATCGGCAACGTGTTCGTCGGCATCGAGACCCCGAACGAGGAGGCGCTGCGAGAGACCAAGAAGCTTCAGAACCTGCGCGCCCGCGGCGGCACCATGCTGGAAAAGGTGCATCGCATTCAACAAATGGGACTGGAAGTTTGGTGCGGCATGATCGTCGGCTTCGACAATGATGATTTCGGCATTTTCGCTGCACAGAGCCGTTTTGTGCGCGAGGCGCGGATTGTCCAGGCGATGGTAAACATGCTGGTCGCGATACCACGAACCCCGCTTTACACCCGGCTCCGGAGCGAAGGGCGGCTCGACCTGTCGAACGATGCCGGGGCCTGGGGCAGCTTTGGCACGAACGTCATTCCGCGCCGACTGAGTCGGGAAGCATTGCGTGTTGGTTTCGTCGGGCTGATGCGCGACCTTTACGCACCCGACGCCTATTTCGGGCGGCTCGACGCGCTTTACCTCGATGCGCGCCTGCGGCTGGGACAAGCTCGCATGCGTTACTTGCGGCGCCGTCCGCTGCGCAGGTTCGCTCTCAACGCCCGCCTCCTCGCCGAAGCGTTCGCGATCTTCCTATTGCTGATGCGGGGTGTCCCCGATCCGGCGCTGCGGCGCGAATATCGCCGCCGCCTGTTGCGGTTCGCCTGGCGTCGGTGGGAGCCGGAGATGATACAGAATTACGCGATCAAATGTGCGATGCACTACCACTCCCACCTCATGGTTCAAGAAATGCTTTCGCGACCGCAATATCCGACCCGCGTCGCCGCTTGAATCAGTGAAATGAGGATGGCACGTGATTAGTCGAATACGAGCAGCCCGCTGCAGACCGTTGTCTCGACCGGCAGGGAAGGCGCCGGCGTGGACAGCGCGCAGCGATCCGAGGCATTGCTGAACAACAGCGGGAGCGCAGTTCGGCATTCATACGGCCCCTCGATGAGGTGATCCAAAGTGATCACTCCTGAGGTGCGCTCACGACCGACTAATTGCCTGTAGGCTACCAAAGGCGCCAACACCTTTGTCGCGCAGGCGTTACCTATGATGCAAAATGGAATCGGCGCAGGAGCTTCTGTGCAGTTCGCCACAGTGACGGGATGCCTGGAAGTACGCAGACTGATTTCCTGGTTATCTAGACCAAGTCAGCGCTGCGGCTCGCCAGGATGCGATGCCGGCGGTGGGGCGGTCGCGCTGCCGGTAGCGGCGACATCGACGACGGCCGGCGTCGGCGGTAGGGCAGGCGCGTTTTTGGCGACGAAGACTGTCAGATCGAGCATGCCCAGTCCGATTGCCAGGGCCAAAAGCCATGCGTTCATTTCGCCAGTCGCCCGATCGAGGCGGGTCAGATGCCGTTTCATCGAAGACCTCATGCTCATCCCTGAGTGAGCCGAGCATAGGGCAAATTTGCTGCGGCGCAGCATGAATTTCGTGCAAACGTGGAATGCACAAATCAGCGTATTTGCTGCACCGCCGCTTATTTGACGAGGGTCACGGGGAGGCGCGTCAGATGGATGACCCGACTTGCGACCGAACCGAGAAAGAGCCGGCCGACGGCGCCGAGGCCGCGGCTGCCCATGACGATCTGATCGACCTCGAGCCGGCGGGCGAGGCGGGCGATCGTGTCGCCCACCGGTCCGAGCTCGGCCCGGCACTCGAACTCGACCCTTGCCTCCCGACACAGCCGGACGGCCCGGCGCAGCGCTTTGTGCGACCGCTGCGCCGCCAGCTCTCGGTCGGGGCCGCGCGATGTGACTGCGGAGATGTCGGAGACATCGAGCGTTTCAGGGCTCTGAACATTCACGAGCAGCAGTTTGCCCTCGTCCGCGCGGCCGACCAGCTCGATCGCATGGCGGACCGCCCGGTTCGCCGGCGGCGAGCCGTCGACCGGGACGAGGATCTTCATCGCCTCATGAGCCGCCGTAGACCGGGATCACGGCGCCGCGGGTCACCCGATTGGCGGGGGAAGCGAGGAAAGCGATCATTTCCGCAAGATCGGCGGGCGCCACCCAGCGGCGATAATCGGCGTCCGGCATCGCCGCCCGGTTCGCCGGGGTGTCGAGGATCGAGGGTGCCACAGCGTTGATCCAAATCTCCTCGTCGACGACCTCCTGGGCCAGGGCCTGGGTCAATGCCGCCACCGCCGATTTCGCGGCGGTGTAGGCGACCATGCCGGCGCCGAGCCGCGGCTCCAGCGCCGGCCGCGCCGAGACGTTGACGATGCGCCCGCCGCGGGCGCCCTCCGGACCCGGCGTCCGGCGCGCGCGAAACGCGGCGACCGCCGCCGCCGAGCACAAAAAAGTCGTCAGCGCATTCATGCGGAGCTGGGCAATGAAATCCGCCGCCCTGACCTCGCCGATGGGCGCCATCGCAAACCCCCCGGCGAGGTGGATCGAGGCCCAGAGCGGCGGCAGCTCCTGGTAGAAGCCGCTCACTGCCGCTTCGTCGGCGACATCGACGCCGCGAGCGATGTGCACGCCGGGATCGCCCATATGGGGAAAATCGGCAAGCTCGGCCGGCATCAGATTCGGCACGTGGCACACCGCTCCGGCGGCGCGCAACGCTGCGATCACCGCCCTGCCCAACGCTCCGGTGCCACCGGTGACGACGACGTGGCTGCCCGCGAAATCGACCATGGCGAAGGCTCCCGTAAAATCCGCAAACAGGGGATATCACGCCGCCCCGGTCTTCTCCACCGCGGCGGGAGGCTTGTCGATTGCAACTAGGCGGAGACTGCGAGGACTTCCGCACCCACGCCTCGACTTCACCGCGAATATCCAGGCGCTGCGCTACCGCGAACGTGACGCCAGTTGTGCCGACCTTCGGCGAGACCCGGTGTGGCGATATTGGCGCACCCGCGAGTTGTCAACTTTGCCGACAATCCTTATTCTGCCTGAGCCCCTGGTTTGCACCGCCGCTTTATCGGGAGTGATCCCGTGACCGAGTTTTTGCCGCCGCTCGCCCCCTATCCTCGCCTCCGGCTCAGGCGCAACCGACGCGACGCCTGGTCGCGCAAGCTCGTCGCTGAGCATGTGCTGACCGCCGGTGATCTGATTTGGCCGGTCTTTGTCCACGACGAGGGAGAAAAGGCGCCGATCGCCTCGATGCCGGGCGTCTTTCGCCTGCCGATACCCGCCTTGGTCGATGCTGCCGGGGCGGCGGCGGCGCTCGGCATCCCGACGATCGCGGTTTTTCCCGCGGTCCCGCCGGCTCTGAAGGATGCCGAAGGGACGGAAGCGCTGAACCCCGGCAATCTCGTCTGCCGGGCAGTCGCGGCCTTGAAGAAGGAGGTGCCCGAGCTCGGCGTGTTGTGTGACGTGGCGCTCGACCCGTTCACCTCGCACGGGCATGACGGCGTGATCCGTGCCGGCTACGTCGAGAACGACGAGACGGTCGCGATCCTGCGCCGGCAGGCGGTCGTGCAGGCCGAGGCCGGGTGCGACATCATCGCCCCCTCCGACATGATGGACGGGCGGGTGGGTGCGGTCCGCTCGGCACTCGACGAGGCCGGGTTCACCCAGGTCCGCATCATGTCCTACGCAGCAAAATACGCCTCGGCCTTCTACGGCCCGTTCCGCGATGCGATCGGCTCCAAGACAGCACTCGGCAGCGCCGACAAGCGCACCTACCAGATGGACCCGGCGAACAGCGACGAGGCGCTGCGCGAGGTGGCGCTCGATCTGCAAGAGGGCGCCGACATGGTCATGGTTAAGCCCGGCATGCCCTATCTTGACGTCGTCCGCCGGGTCAAGGAGGCGTTCCGGGTGCCGACCTACGCCTACCAGGTCAGCGGCGAATACGCGATGTTGCACGCCGCGGCACTGAACGGCTGGCTCGACGGCGAACGGGCGGTGATGGAAAGCCTGATCGCCTTCAAGCGCGCCGGCGCCGACGGCATCCTGACCTACGCCGCCGTGGATGCGGCGCGGTGGCTGAAGGCTGGGTGAGACTTCATCCGCCGCGCCGTCGAAACTGGCCGAGTTCAGCAGGCCGCAGACGCGGTTCAGGAAGCGCTGGCCTTGTGGATGGAGCGCGATCGGCGGCGCGACGAAATCGTGTCCGCGATCGACGAAGCGGACGCGTCGCGTGCACGCGGTGAGACTTATCGTCACTCGGAGTCGCGATGCGAGAGCTGGCTGAGGAAGTGCATCAGCGCGGTCTCGCCCGCTTGGCGGCGAAAAACCTGAAACTCGTTGATATCCCCCGGCCTCGCGGCACCAGCGCTTGATCGCGATGATCTAGCCGCAGATTGCCGGCCTCGGGCGGCAACGGGCCGAAGCGGTAGATCAATTTCGGCGGCGCACTTGTCCGCTCTTCGTCCGACGGCGTGCCTGGCTCGGCCGATCACACAGGCGTCATGCGTTTGTATTGACAATTTGTGCCAAACCTCACATGTGAAGTTGTGGCCGTTGAGATTGCCGGGTTTGAGTGGGATCGCGCCAACCGGGATAAATGCTGTAAGCACGGTGTCCCGGTTGGCGCCATCGAGGCCGCATTTCTTAGGCCCATCGCGGTTTTCCCTGATCCCGCCCACTCTCGTGATGAGGAGCGTTTCAAGGCGGTCGGCAGGACGGACGAGGGGCGGCACGTGTTGATCGTATTCACGCTGCGGACCTATGAGGGACAGACGTTCATCCGCCCGATCGGCGCGCGCTTCATGCATGCGAAGGAGGTAAAACACTATGAAGAAGCCGCTGCCGAGATTGCAGAGCGATGACGAGGCAGAAAGGTTTGTCGCCGAAGCAGACCTGACCGAATACGACCTCTCCGGCCTGCGGATGGTGCGGTTCGAGTTTCAGCCCAAAAGCGAGCGGGTCAATCTGCGGGTCCCGAAAGGGCTGCTCGATGCCGTCAAAGCCGCGGCGGCGAGCGCCGGACTTCCCTATCAGCGCTTCATCCGGCAGACGCTCAAATCCGCCGTACAACGCCCCGGAAAGGAACGTATGCCGCCGGTACCGCCGGAAAACGGGAGGCGCAAGAACGCTGAGCGGTAACTCGAAACTATTGGCATACGATAAAGGCCGTCTGCCATCATAGATCATCGAGTAGAAGTTGAGCAAATCGGTGGGGTGGCGGCGGCCTCACGAGATCGCCTCCTTCGCGCCTTAAGCCGGCCGTGCGAATTTCCGCTTGCGTCCTATCGCCTCGTCGACGAACGGATAGAGGTCCTGGCCGTGTTCATGGTGCCCAGATTTGGCCGGACTCGTTCTGAACGCCCGGTCCGAATACATGGTTAAGCCCTGCGTGCGACCATTGGCTTGACCAATTCGGACGCCGACTGCGGCGAGGCGGCGGGTTCGGGGTTCGGGGCGCGGGCGATCTTTACCAGCGCCTGCAACAGGCGGGCGACGCCGGCGAGGCGCGTCTTTTCATCGTCCCAGTTGCGCAGATAGACGATCTTGTGGTCGGTGCGGAGCTTTAATGTGCCGGCGTTGCGCTGGATCAGCTCGACCAGGCCCTGGGGGTTGGCGAAGCGGTTGCCGCGCAGGGTGACCACCGCGCCCTTGGGACCGGCCTCGACCCGCTCGACCCCGGCCTCGCGACACCAGCGCTTGATCGCGATGATCTGCAGGAGGTTCTCGACCTCAGCCGGCAACGGGCCGAAGCGGTCGATCAATTCGGCGGCGAAGGCGTCGATCTCGCTCTTGTCGGCAAGGGCGGCGATGCGGCGGTAGAGGCCGAGGCGCACGCCCAGATCGGCGACATAGGCTTCGGGGATCAGCACCGGCGTGCCGATCGTGATTTGCGGGCTCCACTCCTCGGGCGGGGCGGCATCGCCGCCATCGATTCGAGCCGCGGCGACCGCCTCTTCGAGCATGTGCTGATAAAGCTCGATCCCGACTTCGCGGATATGGCCCGACTGCTCGTCGCCCAACAAATTGCCGGCGCCGCGAATGTCGAGGTCGTGGCTCGCCAGCTGGAAGCCGGCGCCGAGATTGTCGAGGGTCTGCATGACCTCGAGCCGGCGCTGCGCCGTCGCCGAGAGCTTCTTCTTTTCGGGCAGGGTCAGATAGGCGTAGGCGCGCACCTTGGCCCGCCCGATGCGGCCGCGCAGCTGGTAGAGCTGGGCCAGCCCGAACATGTCGGCGCGGTGCACGATCAGGGTATTGGCCGATGGAATGTCGAGGCCCGATTCGATGATGTTCGTCGACAGCAGCAGATCGAAGGCGCGGTCGTCGAAGGCGGTCATCACCGCCTCCAATTCGGAAGGCGCCATGCGGCCGTGGGCCACCGCGTATTTGATCTCCGGCACGATCTGGCGCAGCCGCTCGCGCACCTCGTCGAGATCGGCGATCCGCGGCACGACATAAAAGATCTGACCGCCGCGGTCGCGCTCGCGCATGACCGCCTCGCGGATCGTCACCGGGTCATAGGGCATCACAAAGGTGCGCACCGCCAGGCGGTCGATCGGCGGCGAGGCGATGATGCTCATCTCGCGCACCCCCGACAGCGCCAGTTGCAAGGTCCGCGGGATGGGCGTCGCGGTCAATGTCAGGACATGGACGTCGGCCTTCAATTGCTTCAGCTTTTCCTTTTGCGCGACGCCGAAATGCTGCTCCTCGTCGACGACCAGCAGCCCCAGATGCGCGAAGCCGACATCCTTGGCGAGAAGCGCGTGGGTCCCGATGACGATGTCGAGGCGGCCGTCGGCCAGCTCCGCCTTGACCGTGCGCGCCTCCTTCACCGGAACCAGCCGCGACAATTGCCCGATGCGCAGCGGCAGACCGGCAAAGCGCTCGGTAAAGCTGCGGAAATGCTGGCGCGCCAGCAGGGTCGTCGGCACGACGACCGCGACCTGGCCGCCCGCCATCGCCGCGATAAAGGCGGCGCGCAACGCCACCTCGGTCTTGCCGAAGCCGACATCGCCGCAGATCAGTCGGTCCATCGGCTTGCCAGCGGCCAGGTCGGCGAGCGTGTCGGCGATCGCGTTCAGCTGGTCCTCGGTCTCGGGATACGGGAAGCGGGCAGCGAACTCCTCGTAGATCCCTTCGGGCGGGGTCAGCAATTCGCCCGGGCGCAGCTGGCGCTCGGCAGCGACGCGGATCAGCTCGCCGGCGATGTCGCGGATACGCTGCTTGACCCGCGCCTTGCGCGACTGCCAAGCGACGCCGCCCAGCCGGTCGAGCTGCACTGCGGAATCCTCGGAGCCGAAGCGCGACAGGACCTCGATATTCTCGACCGGCACGTAGAGCCTGTCGTCGCCGGCATAGAGCACGCGCACGCAGTCGTGCGGCGCCCCCGCGACATCGATCGTCTCCAGCGCCTCGTAGCGGCCGATGCCGTGGTCGGCGTGGACGACGAGGTCGCCCGGCGAAAGACTGGCCGCCTCGGCGATGAACTGGTCGAGATTGCGCCGCCGCCGCGGCACCCGCGCCAGCCGGTCGCCCAGAATGTCCTGCTCGCCGAGGAGGACCAGCGTGTCGGTCGCGAAACCCTGCTCGAGCGGCAATACCGCGAGCCCGACGGCGGATCGCGGCAGCACTGAAAGCGCCTCGCCGTCGGCGACCCGGCGCAGATCGGTGAGGCCGCGCTCGTGCAATACGCTCGAGAGGCGGTCGGCGGAGCCCTCGCTGAAGGCGGCGATTGCGGCTTGCCGGCCGGATTTGCGTTCGGCCTCGAGCCAGTCGCATACCGCCTCGAACAGCACCACTTTGGGGTCGGCGCGCTCGGCGGCGAAATTGTGCGCCGGGCGGGCGCCGGCGTCGAACTGGTCGCCGTCGCCTTCAGGCGCGGCGAAGGGCGACAGCCGCACCACCGGCCGCCCCTCCAAGCGCCGCTGCAATTCGAGGTTGTCGAGATAGAGCTGGTCGGGCCGGACCGGGCGGTAGACCGGGGCGCCACCGCGGGCGGCACCGATGAGGCTGCGGCGGGCGGTGTAGAACTCGCCGATCTGCTCGAGCCGGTGGGCGAAGGCCTCGTCGGCCTGATGGTCGAACGACAACCCGGCGCCCGGCAGGTAATCGAACAGGGTCTCCAGACGCTCGTAATAGAGCGGCAACCAGTGCTCCATGCCGATATGACGCCGCCCGGCGCTGACCCCCTCGTAGAGCGCGTCGTCGTTGCCGGTGGCCCCGAACTGCTCGCGGTAGCGCTGGCGGAAGCGGTGGATCGCCTCGTCGTCGAGCAGGACTTCGCTGACCGGCCGCAATACCGCCTCGCCAGCCTCGCCGGTCGAACGCTGGGTCAGGGGGTCAAAGCTGCGGATCGATTCAAGCGCGTCGCCAAAGAAATCGAGCCGGAGCGGCTGGGCCGCGCCCGCCGGGTAGAGATCGACGATGCCGCCGCGCACCGCGAACTCGCCGGGCTCGCGCACCGTGTCGGTGCGGATGTAGCCGTTGTTGCGAAAAAAGCTCTGCAGCCGGTCGAGGCCGATATGCCCGCCGGGCCGCAGGGCCAGCACGCGGCCGTCGAAGAGGCTGCGCGGCGGCACCCGCTGAATAAGCGCATTGACCGTGGTCAGCACGACGAGTGGCGTCTCGCCCCCATCCATCGCCAGCCGCGTCAGCGTGTCGATGCGGCGGCTGACGATCTCGCCATTGGGCGATACCCGGTCATAGGGCAGGCAATCCCAGGCCGGGAAGGTCAGCGCGTCGACCCCCGGATGGAAGAAGCCGAGCGCCGCCGAAAACCGCGCCATCCTGCCGTCGTCGCGGCAGACATGCAGCCAGCGGCGCGCCACGCCCGCTTCGACGAAGGCGCCGATCTGGGCGGCGTCCCACCCCTCGGGCGCGCCATAGAGCGCAACCGGACGCGGCCGTGCGCCACCAAGCGAAAGGGCAAGGTCGTCGATCGCGGTCATGAGTGCTGCTGCGCCGCTGGCGCTGCTCGTTCCCCGCACGTCTCTATTCCCCTCAGTCTCACCCCTAGGAGCTTTGCCCGGGAACCGGCTTCCGACCGGCAATCGCCATTACCCGACCTGAAACCCCGCGCGCGACAATTCAGGTTATGCGCTCTCCAACGCCAGGGAGAGGCAAGTCCGGTTACACGGTCTCGAGGTGGCGTTTGCTGCATAATACCGTATAATTGGCGTCCCCGGCAGGACTCGAACCTGCGACCCACAGTTTAGGAAACTGTTGCTCTATCCACCTGAGCTACGGGGACTTATCCATCATTTTCGACGAGTGAGGGCAATTGAGCCCGTAAGCTCCTCAAGCCGGAGCCGAGCGGTGGCGAAGGTCGGCGCGGCAGCTTGCGAGTGGGGTCGAGATAGGCATCGGCTTGGGTTGAGACAACCTGGTCCGCAGCATTTCCTCTCCTGCCTCGAGCCCCGCCGAAAGGACGTATAACAGACTGCCGAGGTGACAGCCAAACCCCGTGGTCGTCACGTGGCGGCCGCCGTCTTGCCACCGCACGTTGCCGCTCGCGGCGCGCCTGTGCTAGACCAGACGCTTGGCGGACAGGGGGAGCGCGATGACGATCAGGCGACGGATAGGCGGGCTCGCGGCGGCCGGGGTACTGGTTATGCTCGGCCATGCAGCCCAGGCTGGGCCGACTTTCGACAAGGTCAAGCAGGCGGGCCAGATCGTCTGCGGCGTCAATACCGGGCTCGCCGGCTTTGCCCTGCCGGACAACCAGGGCCGCTATGCCGGTCTCGACGTCGACATCTGCAAGGCGCTCGCCGCCGCACTTTTCGGCGATGTCGGCAAGGTCAAATATGTGCCGCTGACGGCGCAGCAGCGTTTTACCGCGTTGCAATCGGGCGAGGTCGATCTCCTCTCGCGCAATACCACCTGGACCTTGCAGCGCGACACCGATCTCGGGCTCAACTTCACGGTGGTCGTCTACTATGACGGCCAGGGCTTCATGGTGGCGAAGAAGCTCGGCGTGAAGAGCGCCAAGGAGCTGAACGGCGCCACGATCTGCGTCCAGCCGGGGACGACGACCGAACTCAACCTCGCCGATTATTTCCGTGCCAACAAGCTCGACTTCAAGCCGGTCGTCGTCGAGAAGCTCGACGAGGTGGAAAGCGCTTTCTTTTCGGGGCGCTGCGACGCCTACACGACCGACCGCTCGGGGCTGGCGGCGACCCGCGCCGCGCGCGCGCCCAATCCCGACGATTACGTGATCCTGCCGGAGGTGATCTCGAAGGAGCCGCTCTCGCCGGCAGTGCGCCAGGGCGACGACCAGTGGAACGACCTCGTCCGCTGGGTGATCTACGCGCTGATCGAGGCGGAGGAGAAGGGGATCACCTCGAAGAATGTCGACGACATGCTGAAATCGGACGACCCTGGCATCAAACGCCTGCTCGGCACCACCCCGGGGATGGGAAAGGCGCTCGGCGTCGACGACAAATGGGCCTACAACGCGATCAAGCTCGTCGGCAATTACGGCGAGATCTTCGAGCGCAACGTCGGCCAGGGCTCGCCGCTCAAACTCGAGCGCGGCCTCAACAATTTGTGGACCCATGGCGGGCTGATGTACGCGATGCCGGTCCGCTGACCGTCCCGCCGAGCGAAGGACGACCGGATGGCGGGCGAGGCCGCGGGCATCATCCGAAAACCGGCCCGCCCCCGGTTTTGGCGGGACCCGGCGGTGCGCGGGATCGTCTATCAGGTGCTGTTCGTCGCGGCCGCGGCGGCGGTCGGGATGTTTCTCGTCCACAACACGCTGGTCAATCTGCAGCGGCAGAACATCGCCACCGGCTTTGGCTTTCTCGGGCGGGAGGCGTCCTTCGCGATCGGCGAGTCGCTGATCGCCTATTCCCCGGCCGACACCTACGCCCGCGCCTTTCTCGTCGGGCTCCTGAACACGCTCCTCGTCTCGGCGCTCGGGATCGTGCTGGCAACGGTCCTCGGCACGATAATCGGCATCGCCCGGCTTTCGACCAACTGGCTCGTCGCCAAGCTGGCACTGGTCTATGTCGAGACCCTGCGCAACATCCCGCTCGCCTTGCAATTGCTGTTCTGGTGGGCATTGCTGCGCGAGGGTGCGCCGGGGCCGCGGCAGGCCTGGCAGCCGCTGCCGGGGGTATTCGTCAGCAATCGCGGCGTCGGCTTCCCGGTGCCGTTCGCCGACCCGGCCCATCGCTGGATGCTGGCGGCGCTCATGCTCGGTATTGTCGGCGCCATCGCGATCAGGCGCTGGGCGCGACGCCGGCAGGCCTCGACCGGGGTGCAGTTCCCGGTCGGCTGGGTCGGCGCCGCGCTCGTTGTCGGCCTGCCGCTCCTGGTGTTCGCCGCGGCCGGGGCGCCGCTGCGGTCTCGAATGGCCCGAGCTCAAGGGCTTCAATTTCACCGGTGGTGCTTCGATCTCGCCCGAGTTTGCCGCCCTCCTGATCGGGCTCACCGTCTACACCGCGAGCTTTATCGCCGAGATCGTGCGCGCCGGCATCCTCTCGGTCAGCCACGGGCAGACCGAGGCGGCTCTGGCGCTGGGGCTCAAGCCGAGCGCCACGATGCGCCTCATCGTCCTGCCGCAGGCGCTGCAAGTCATCATCCCGCCGATCACCAGCCAATATCTGAATTTGACCAAGAACAGCTCGCTCGCCGTCATTATCGGCTATCCCGACCTGGTCTCGATCGCCAACACAACCCTGAACCAGACCGGGCAGGCGGTCGAAGGCATCGCCATGATCATGGCGGTCTATCTGGCGATCAGCCTGACGATTTCGCTCGTCATGAACCTCTACAACCGCGCCGTCGCGTTGGTCGAGCGTTAGGCGGCGACTTCCTCGATAGCACTGCCGGCGAGCCGAAAGACCCGGTCTTGCGGGACGGGAAGCGTCAGCGCGATATCGCGCGAAAGGCCGGCATAAAGGCCCCGCAAAACGCGCGTCACCAGGCCGTGCGTCACGACGATAAGTGTGCGCCGGTCGGGGACCTCGTCGAGCCATTGGCCGACGCGGGCACTGAACGCCTCATATGTTTCGCCGTCGGGCGAGCGGAAATACCATTCATACCGGCCGTCGCCGTCGAAGATGCCGGGCCGCAGCGCGGCGATTTCCGCGTAGGTCAGCCCATCCCAGGAGCCGAGCGACAGCTCGCGCAGCCGGTCGTCTTGGCGAGGCTCCGCCGGGGCCTCGAAGAACTCGGCGATGATCTCCGCGGTTCGCCGCGCCCGGCCCTGCGGGCTCGCGACGATCGCCGCCGCGGCCGCCTCGGAAAGGCCGCTCAAAAGCCGTCCGATCGCCTGCGCCTGGGCGACGCCCTGCTGCGTCAGCGGCGAATCGAAGCGGCCCTGGTATCGCCGCGCCAGGTTCCATTCGGTCTCGCCGTGGCGAACGAGGAGGATCGTCATGCCGCGGCCTCGGGGCGGCGCAGGCGGTAGAGGACGCACCGCCGCAGCGGCCCTTCCGGGACGCGCGGGTGATCGAAATCATCCTCCGGGACGCGCGTCATGCCGAGCTTTTCCATGACCCGGCGCGAGCGCAGATTGGCCGGTACAGTCGTCGCCACGATTTCGGCGAGCCGCAGTTCCGCGAACCCGTAAGCGAGGGCGGCGCGCGCGGCTTCGGTGGCGTAGCCCCGGCCCCAATAGGCGCGGCCGAGCCGCCAGGCGATTTCGACCGCCGGCGTGAACGCCGCCTCGTAGGCGACGGTGCTGAGACCGACGACGCCGATGAAGCTCGCCTCGCCGGGGATTTCGACGACCCATTGCCCAAACCCGTGCTCGCGCCAATGCGCCTGCACCCGCGCCGCCCAGCCCGGCCGGGGCATCAGGTATTCCATGACGACGGGATCGGCCGAGAGCTTCTCGGAAGCGGTCGTGTCCTCGTCGCGCCAGGGCCGCAACAGCAGGCGCGCGGTCCGCAGCGAGACGGGCGCGGTCATTTCTTGCCGCGGCCGGAGAGCTGCGACAGCAACATCTCCTGCAACTGCTCGAACCCTTTCAGGGTAGCCGGCAACCACGTCTTCAACATGGCCTCGGGGTCCATAGCCTTGACGCTGGCGCTGATCCGCTCCTGCACTTCCTTTAACAGCGCCTCCTGCAAGGGCTTCACCTCAGGCAGCCCGAAAAATTGCCGCGCCTCGTCCGGCGTGCAGTCGATTTCCAGGTTGATCTTCATCGCGAGCCTCCCTTTCGCCGCCGGCATCTTAGACGTAGCGGCGTGCGCAATCTCGTGTACTCTCGCGGACATGGCTGTCGAGATTCCGTTCCGCCGCGACTTTTCGTTCGAATATGGCCGCCTGGAACCGGTAGCGCCCGGCATCCGCCGCATCGTCGCGCGCAATCCCGGACCCTTCACCTTCCGCGGCACCGGGACCTATGTCGTCGGCGACGGCGAGGTCGCGGTGATCGATCCCGGCCCCGATCTCCCCGAGCATGTCGAGGCGCTCGTCGCCGGCCTCGCTGGCGAGCGGGTGACCCATATCCTGGTCACCCATACCCATCGCGACCATTCGCCGGCGGCGGCGGCGCTGAAGGCGGCGACCGGCGCCCCGACTTACGGGTTCGGCCCGCACGCCGGCGGCCGGCGCGGCGAGCCCGGCGTCGAGGAGGGCGGCGACTGGGACTTCGCGCCCGATGTCACATTGCGCGACGGCGAGACGATCGCCGGCCGGGGCTGGCGCTTCGAGGCGGTGCACACGCCGGGCCATACCTCGAACCATCTCTGCTTCGCCTTGCCGGACAGCGGCGTCCTGTTCAGCGGCGACCATGTGATGGGCTGGTCGACGAGCGTGATCTCGCCGCCGGATGGCGAGATGACCGCCTATATGGCCTCGCTCGACAAGCTCCTCGAACGCCGGGACCAGGTTTATTGGCCGACCCACGGGCCGGCGATCACCGAGCCGCACGCCCATGTCCGCGCCTTTATCGCCCATCGCCGCGAGCGCGAGGACGGCATCCTCGATTGCCTCTCGGCCGGTATTGAGCGGATCGACGCGATCGTCGAGCGGCTCTATCTCGATTTGCCGCCGGGGCTGCGCCGCGCCGCCGGGCGCTCGGTCTTGGCGCATCTGATCGACCTCGTCGGGCGCGGCATCGCCGAGAGCGACGGACCGCCGGCCCTCGACACGAGCTTCCGCCCCGCCCGCCGCTGAGGGCGGCGCCCCACGGGGCACGCGACCCGCGCCCTTCACCGCCTTGCCGCTGCTGCGGCGACTTCTTGCACAAAGGGCTTGCATCGGCCTCGTCTCGCCGCTAGCGTCCGCGCGATGGTAGAAGTAACGGCCGGCTGCGGCCGCCCTGGTGCGCGATTTTGGTACCGCCGGTATAAGACGGCGGCCTAGGATCGCGTTTGCGCGTTGTTCCCGAAGCCGCCCCACCGAGGCGGCTTTCGTGTTTCATACCATCGTGGATCCGAATCCCGCCGACCGTTGGAGCGGCCTCCAACCCCGGAGGAGATGTTGCGACATGACTGAAAAATGGTCCCCCAATAGCTGGCGCGGCCTGCCGATCCGGCAGGTGCCCGGCTATGCCGACGAAGCCGCGCTCGCCGGCGTCGAAGAGACATTGCACCGCTATCCGCCGCTGGTCTTCGCCGGCGAGGCGCGGCGCCTGAAGGAGCGGCTGGCCGGGGTCGCGGCCGGCAAGGCCTTTCTGCTGCAAGGCGGCGACTGCGCCGAGAGCTTCGCCGAGTTCCACCCGAACAACATCCGCGACATGTTCAAGGTGCTGCTGCAGATGGCGGTGGTGCTGACCTTCGGCGCCGGCCTGCCGGTGGTCAAGCTCGGCCGGCTCGCCGGGCAGTTCGCCAAGCCGCGCTCGTCCGACACCGAGACGCAGAATGGCGTGACCCTGCCCTCCTACCGCGGCGACATCATCAACGGCCTCGAGTTCGACGAGGCCGCGCGCGAGCCCGACCCGCAGCGCATGGTTCAGGCCTACAGCCAGTCGGCGGCGACGCTTGAACCTGCTGCGCGCCTTTGCCCAGGGCGGCTATGCCGATCTGCACCGGGTCCACGCCTGGAACCAGGATTTCGTCGCCGACTCGCCGCAAGGAGAACGCTACCGCGCGCTCGCCGACCGGCTGACCGAGACCTTGGATTTCATGGCGGCCTGCGGGCTCGACTCGGAAACGACGCCGCAAATCCGCGAGACCGAGTTCTACACCTCGCACGAGGCGCTGTTCCTCGCCTACGAGGAGGCGCTGACCCGCGTCAATTCGACGACCGACGAGTGGTACGACTGCTCGGCGCATCTGGTCTGGCTCGGCGACCGCACCAAGCAGCTCGACGGCGCGCATGTCGAGTTCCTGCGCGGCATCAAAAACCCGATCGGCATGAAATGCGGCCCGACGACCGAGCCCGACCACGTGCTGCGGCTGATCGACCAGCTCAATCCCGAGAACGAGCCCGGCCGGCTGACCCTGATCACCCGGATGGGCGCCGACAAGGTCGAGAAGCTGTTGCCGCCGATGGTCCGCGCCGTCCGTCGCGAGGGGTGCCACGTCGTCTGGTGCATCGACCCGATGCACGGCAACACGATCACCTCGTCGAACGGCTACAAGACGCGGATGTTCGACCGCATCCTCGACGAACTGCACGGCGCCTTTGCGATCCATGCCGCCGAGGGCAGCCATGCCGGCGGCATCCATTTCGAGCTGACCGGGCAGAACGTCACCGAATGCATCGGCGGCGCCCAGGCGATCAGCGAGGCCTCGCTCGCCGACCGCTACCTGACCCATTGCGACCCGCGGCTCAATGCCAGCCAAGCGCTGGAGCTGGCGTTCGAGATCGCCGAGGCGTTGAAGAGCCGGCGTCAGGCGAACGGCGTTTCGCGGCGTCTCGCCGCGGACTAGCGGGAGCCGGCCGTTGGCGGAGGATGAGCTGGCGGCGCGCACCGACAGCTATTTCCTGAAAACCAAGGCGATCGTCGGCAGGTTCGGCGATCGCCCCGCGACCTATGCGGTGTTCCTGCGCCGTCCGGTCGTCTGCGCGCCGCGGCTCGCCGTCGAGTTTCTCGAACGGGCCGCAGGCCGACCGCGGTGCGCGGTTCGAAATCGAGCTCAACCATGCCGAAGGTGCCTTGGTCGGCGCCGGCGAGCCGATCCTCTACCTGACCGGCCCGCTCTATCATCTGGTCGATCTCGAAACCGTGCTGCTGCAAAGGCTCGGGCCCGCCTGCGTCGCCGCTCACAACGCCTATGCGATGTGCGCCGATCTGCCCAAGGTCGCGTTCCTGGCGATGGACGCGCGGCACTGCGCCGGGGCCGAGATGGCCCTGATGATGGCCTACGCCGCCTCGGTCGGCTCCGCGGTGGCGCGGCGCGAGGCGGCTGCGGTCGGCTTTGTCGGCTGTGCCGCCGACGCGACCGCGCATTTTTTCGGCCGCGACAAGGGTGTGGGCACGATGCCGCACGCGCTCATTGGCTATGCCGGCTCGACCGTGCGCGCCGCCGAGATGTACCGCGAGGTCTTCCCGGACGAGCCGATGACCGTGCTGGTCGATTATTTCGGGCGGGAGATCACCGACACGGTGGCGGTCGCCCGCCGCTTCCCGGAGCTCGCCGCCGCGGGCGAGCTCGCGGTGCGGATCGACACCCATGGCGGCCGCTATGTCGAGGGGCTCGACCTCGCGCGCTCCTACGAGGTGCTGGAGCGCCATGCGCCGCATGCGACGCGCGGCTACCGCACCGAGCAGGAATTGCGCTACCTGGTCGGCACCGGGGTCTCGGCGGCGGCCCTTTGGCTCGCCCGCCGCAGCCTCGACGAGGCCGGGTTCGAGCGCGTCAAGATCGTCGCCAGCTCGGGCTTCGGCCCGGCCAAATGCCGGATGATGGCCGCCGCCGACGCGCCGATCGACGCGATCGGCACCGGCTCCTACCTCCCCGAGCTGTGGAGCGAGACCTACGCCACCGCCGACATCGTCGCCTATGACGGCGAGCCGATGGTCAAGGCCGGCCGCGAGTTCCTGCTCCGCCAGCGCACCGCGAGCTAGCCGGCGGTGACGCGCCGACCTGTTCCGCCTGTTAATACAGGGAAAATACAGGTGCTCGCTCTCACGCCGCCTCTATAGCCACCGGCGGCGCGACCTGACCCGCAAGTTCTATCGTGATATAATTCAGCCTGTTGAGTCCTGGATACGAGGATATGACCAAGAGCGCGATCACGACCGTTCGCCTGACGCCGGAGGTGCACGAGAAGCTCGACGCGCTGGCGCAAGAGACGAAACGCAGCAAATCCGACCTTGCGAACGAAGCGATCGCGGCCTATGTGGACCGCCACACTTGGCAGATCTCCCACATCAAAGCCGCGCTCGCCGAGGACGAGGCGGATGGCGCGGGTGTGCCGCACGAGGAAGTTGCGCGGTGGCTCGCTTCCTGGGGAACCGGCCGTGAGCTGCCCCGACCGGAGCCGAAGAAATCCTAGCGCTTTATGGAGATCATCTGGCGCCGCGCCGCGCTCAACGATCTCGAAGCGATCCGCGAGTTCATCGCCCAAGACAATCCCCGAGCGGCAACGCGCGTTTTCGCAGCGATAAAGACCGCGATCGATCCATTGGCCGATCACCCGAACCTTGGCCGGCCCGGGCGGGTCGAAGACACGCGCGAGCTGATCGTCGCCAACCTCCCTTATATCGTCGTCTACCGGGTCGCGCAGGGCATCGTTCGCGTCCTCGCCGTCATCCATACGTCGCGGCAATGGCCGCGCCGCTTCTGACCCGGCCGTAGACGCTTCTTCCTCGCCGGGCTCCGGCATCCCCGCCAAGCCGCAGCCCTTCATTGGTGATCCCGCGCTCGTGCGCAGCCGTCGATGTCCGCAGCGATATCATGTCAATATGGCAATTGCGTGATGGTATAACACTGCGGGCTCCGACCCGTGACGCAATCCACGCCGGAGCTGCCGCGCGCACCGCAACGCGGCGGTCGGATAATCGGCGACAATTCAGGGCGGAAGGCGCTGCGCTCTTCCGCGCTACGGCGATCTGGCTCGCCCGCCGCAGCCTCGACGAGGCCGGGTTCGCGCGGTCAAGATCGTCGCCAGCTCGGGCTTCGGCCCGGCCAATGCCGGATGATGGCCGCCGCCGACGCGCCGATCGACGCGATCGGCACCGGCTCCTACCTCCCCGAGCTGTGGAGCGAGACCTACGCCACCGCCGACATCGTCGCCTATGACGGCGAGCCGATGGTCAAAGCCGGCCGCGAGTTCCTGCTCCGCCACCGCACCGCCGGCTAACCCCACCGCCGTCCCGCCTGTCCCGCCTGTTATTACAGGAGAAAATACACGCGTACCGCTCCCTTCACCCGCTGGCATCGGTGGACACCCACGTATGCGGCGAGTGGAGCGATATCATGAGATTATAGCAATTTTGCTGCTACGATTGAGAGGCGCGAATAAGGCGTTCGATCCGTGCGTTTGCTGCTTCGACCACGCTGCGCGCGACGATGCGATGCGCCGCGGCGATTTCGCGAATACGTTCGGCCTCGATACGCGGGCCAGCAATGTCAGGAACCGCAACCGCGCGGTAACGGTCCAGGATCGCGTCCACCGCCTGATCGAAGCGCGGCGGATTCCCCATGATCTCCTGCCGTAGCCTCTCATTGAGCATTCGCGCACGCTCCCGCGGGTCGCGCTTCCGGCGCTCCCCTGGATTAGCAAATACCTTCCAGACGCCGGCCAAGGCGATCACTCCCAGCACGACGACACCCACTGGAGCCGCTGCAACGCCGGCGATGGCTGCTCCAGACATCAGGCCCGCGTGCATGGCTGCACCCGCGGCCGTCGCACCAGCAGCACCGCTGAGCAACGTTCTGGTGCTGGCCCGATCAACTGCGGCCTTCACGCGAAGCTCCAGGGATGGATGTGGAGCGATTTTGCGGAATTCGTGGCGCGCCATCGAACGCAGCGCTTCGTCGCCGACACGCGTGAATTCGTCACAGAACTCGGAAACTTCGGTATCGAGCAGCTCCAGTTGATCTTGATATCGTCGCGTGAGGTTCCCGTAGCGTTGCTCCAAATTCTTGGTTACGAGGCGGTCATTCAAATCAGCGGTGTCCAGCTTGCCGAACCACGCGGTTTTCTTTTCCGCCAAGCGACGAAAATCGACCTCGAACTCCTCTGCCGCATCTTCGGCGAGGAGGTTAAGGTCTTCTCTAATGTGGCGCTTCAGCATTGTTGCACGACGCGTAATGGCGGCATATCGCTGACGAGCGACACGCTCGATTTGATCTGCGGCATCATCGAGTTCGTGGGCAACGGACAACGCGTCCGCGTAGGCTTCGGCAGCACGCGAGACGTTGGCAATACCCTCGTGTGCTCTATCGATCGCCGCCCCAAGGGAAGGACCAAGCCCGAGTATATCCCCCGCCTGCTGTGCCGTCGCTATTTCCTTGAGGAGCTGCGCTTCCTCGAAATTCATAGCAAACTCGCGCGCTTCGGCTACGAGCCGGGGCTCTGAACGGACGAGCCTCATCGCACGCTCTGCGAACGACCCCACCGTATCGAACACCCCTTTTCCATTGTGACCTAGATCATTTGGGGGCGGCAAACCGAGAGCGTCGGCAAGATCCGGGACAAATCCTAGAATTACCGGCCTGGCGCCGCTGTCGATCAGCGGGGCCAGCTCGTGGATTATTGCGGCACGCGCGGGCGCAGACAGGCTTAAAGCGACCGGTTTCAGGTTGCTAATTGCTGTCCAGGGCTGTAGCGGTGCCGATAGCGAGCGCAGAACCAGAAGCCGGACCAGGGACGGCTCATCCAACAGCTTGCCGATCGCCTCCGCCACCAGCATCGTCTTCTCGAACCGCGTGGGTGCGATGAAACCTTCGGCCCCCGCGAATGCTCCGATGACCTCGGCAAGCTTTGCCACGATAGGGGCCGCGCGCCCCTCCTCATCTGTCGCGCAAGGCACCTGTAGATCATCTGCCCCATTCACGAAGCCATCTCCCAAGCAACTGCGTATTTCGTGATTACGAAATTAGTGTTATTATGCTCTTAAGAGCTTTCCACGTCTATCGTTCGATCGGAAGTTTTTAAACGCTCGCGGGCGCGCTTCATGTTGCGGCGGCGAGGAGACGGGCGGCTTCGGCCATCGGCAGGTAGAGGGTCTGCGGCCGGCTCGTGAACGGGCGGAAGCCGTAGTGCCAATAGAAGGCTGCGGCGGGATCGTCCTTGGCGTCGACGACGAGGACGAAGATCGCCGGCTCGGCGCGGACCGCGCGGGCAATCGCGCCGATGATCAGCGCTCCTCCGAGCCCGCAGCCGCGATACCGCTGATCGACGGCGAGCCGGCCGATCAGTCCGGCCGGCAGGACCCGGTAGCGGGGCAGGCGCCTGGCTTCCTCGGGCGACAGTTCGCCGACCGGGGGTGGCGGTCGCGGCAAAAGTGTTATAGCCGGCTACCGTGCCGGCGCTGTCGAGCGCGACGAAGCAATTGCTGATCCGGCGCCGCATATCTTGGGTCGCCAGCTCGCACAGATAGCGGTCGAGCGGGTCGCTGCCGCAGGAAAAGTCGGCGCGGTTGTGACCGGACCGCAACGGCTCGACGATGAACCCCTCGCTCAACGCGAAGCCGTGATGATCGTCCGATAGCGCTCGATCGCTCGCTTCATTGCCGGAGCCAGCGGCGGCGGGTTCAGCACGGCTTCGGCGAAGGCCCTCGATCTCGGCACAATTCAACAGTTCGGCATCATAAACTCGGCGGCGGAGGGCGTGGGTGTCCGGGTCGAGCTCACCGCTGTCGGGTTCAGTGAAATCTGCTGTTGACTTGATGTTGCGCCTCAACCACGACACGTCATGCCCGTGCTCGTCACTGGCATCCACGTCTTCCAACGTGCCGCGGGCCGGTCCGTGGATGACCGTAACAAGTCCGACTATGACGATGTTCGGTAGTGTCGGGCGGGTACAGCCTACAGCCGCTTGTGCCCTTATTTGATGATTTTGGCGACGACGCCGGCGCCGACGGTGCGGCCGCCTTCGCGGATCGCAAAGCGCAGCCCCTCGTCCATCGCGATGGGCGCGATCAGTTCGATCTCCATCGAGATGTTGTCGCCCGGCATCACCATCTCGGTGCCCTTCGGGCAGGTGCACGGTGCCGGTCACGTCGGTGGTGCGGAAATAGAATTGCGGCCGGTAGTTGCCGAAGAACGGCGTGTGCCGGCCGCCCTCCTCCTTGGTCAGGATGTAGGCCTCGCACTGAAAGCGGGTGTGCGGGGTGATCGAGCCCGGGGCGGCCAGCACCTGGCCGCGCTCGACCTCCTCGCGCTTGGTGCCGCGTAACAGCGCGCCGATGTTGTCGCCGGCCTCGCCCTGGTCGAGGAGCTTCCGAAACATCTCGACCCCGGTCACCACCGTCTTGGCGGTCGGCCTGAGCCCCACGATCTCGACCTCGTCGCCGACCTTGACGATGCCGCGCTCGACCCGGCCGGTCACCACCGTGCCGCGCCCCGAGATCGTGAACACATCCTCGATCGGCATCAGAAACGGCCGGTCCTTGGCCCGCTCCGGCTGCGGGATGTAGGCGTCCACCGCCGCCATCAGCGCCATCACCGAATCATGCCCCTGCTCGGCGTCGCGCCCCTCCAGGGCGGCCAGGGCCGAGCCCCGCACCACCGGGATGTCGTCGCCCGGAAACTGGTAGGACGACAAGAGTTCGCGCATCTCCAATTCGACCAGGTCGAGGAGCTCCGGGTCGTCGACCATGTCGACCTTGTTCATGTAGACGACCAAGGCCGGCACCCCCACCTGGCGCGCCAACAGGATGTGCTCGCGGGTCTGCGGCATCGGCCCGTCCGCCGCCGACACCACCAGGATGGCGCCGTCCATCTGGGCCGCCCCGGTGATCATGTTCTTGATGTAGTCGGCATGGCCCGGGCAGTCGACATGCGCGTAATGCCGGTTAGGGGTCTCGTACTCGACATGCGCCGTCGCGATCGTGATCCCCCGCGCCCGCTCCTCCGGCGCCTTGTCGATCTGGTCGAACGGCACGAAGGTGGCACCCCCCGCCTCCGCCAACACCTTGGTGATCGCCGCCGTCAACGTCGTCTTGCCGTGGTCGATATGACCGATCGTCCCGATGTTGCAGTGCGGCTTGGTCCGCTGAAACTTCGCCTTCGACATCGCCTTCTTCTCCGCTCCCCGTCCGGTTACCCCTGCGTGCGGGCTGGAGCGGGTGGTGGGGATCGAACCCACGTAGCCAGCTTGGAAGGCTGGAGCTCTACCATTGAGCTACACCCGCGCCCCGCAGCGCATTGCCACCCTATCCTTGCGCTGTCTGCTCCTCGGTCGATCCGGCGCGACGGCCAGTCGTTCGATCCAAGCCCGAAAGCGCAATGGTGGAGGGGGTTGGATTCGAACCAACGAAGACGTACGTCGGCAGATTTACAGTCTGCTGCCTTTAACCACTCGGCAACCCCTCCGGGATCGCGTGCCACCCGGCGCAGCGGAAAGGCCGAGATAAGGTTTGGCCAAGGCTTTGTCAATCCGGGCTTTGGCCGAGGATCGGCCGCTGTGGTACTCGATCGTTCGAGAATTAGGGAGCCGACCGGAATGCGCCGTTCAGAACCGTCGCGCGGGGATCGCAGCGGCCATGTCAAACCCCGAGGGGGCGGCACGAGCGCCCGCTCCCGCGGCGCCGCGCGGGCGACGTCCGACACCGGCCGGCTGATCTACGGGCGGCATGCGGTCGCCGCGGCGCTGGCCAATCCGGAGCGGCGCTGGCGACGGCTCAACGTGCTTGCCGGACAGGAAGCCGAGGCGGGCGCGCTGCTCGCCGCGGCCGTGGCAGAACGACAAGGCGACGGCGCGCCCACGCGGGTGCTCGAGCGCGACGCGCTGGCGGCGATATTGCCGCCCGCCGCGGTGCATCAGGGGCTGGCGCTTGAAGTCGAGCCGCTCGCCGCGCCCGATCTCGACGATGTTCTGCGCCGCGCCGCGATCGCGCCGGGCCGGGCCGTCGTCGTGCTGCTCGACCAGGTCAGCGACCCGCACAATGTCGGCGCCGTGCTGCGCTCGGCAGCGGCCTTCGGCGCGCTCGCGGTGGTCCTGGCCGCGCACGGCGCGCCACCGGCGACCGGCGCGCTCGCCAAGGCCGCCTCGGGCGCCCTCGAAACCGTGCCGCTGATCCGTGCCGTCAACCTCGCGCGCACCCTCGACCAGCTCAAGGAAGGCGGCTTCTGGGTCTGCGGCCTCGACGAGACCGCCGATGAGCCGCTGGCCGCCCTCGATCTCGGCGAGCGGGTCGCCATCGTGCTCGGCTCCGAAGGCGGCGGCATGCGACGGCTGGTGCGCGAGCACTGCGACCACCTCGCCCGGCTGCCCACGCTCGCCGCGCAACCGACCCTCAACGTCTCGAACGCCGCCGCGGTCGGCCTCTACGAGCTGCTTTCCACACGCCGAGCCGGATAGTATTTTTACGCGAACGACGTCGATCGAGAGGATGTCCTCTCGCAACGAAATCAGATCAGGAGGCCGTGATGAAGGGTTTTGTCGCAGCGGTTTGCGGCTCGGTGCTGATCCTCGGCGCGCTGTCGATTTCTCCCGTGCAGGCGCTGACCCCGCAGCAGGAGCTGATGAAGACCTGCAACACCAAGGCCGGGGAGCAGAAGCTGAGCGGCGACGCTCGCAAGACCTTCATGAAGACGTGCCTGAGCGGCGACACGTCGGCGGCGCCGGCGGCGCTGACGCCGCAGCAGGAGCTGATGAAAAGCTGCAACGCCAAGGCCTCGAGCCAGAGCCTCAAGGGCGACGCGCGCCAGCAGTTCATGAGCACCTGCCTCAAAGGGTAGGTGGCGGGCGCCTGACCACCCTCGCCGGCAGGCCCGAGCGGCCTATAGGCTACCGAGCGAGGGTCATTCTGCGCGCCCGGAACGTGGTCAGCACGTCGTCGCCGACGGTCTGTGTCGACATCCGCGCGAAGCCGGGGGCGGCGGCGAGCGCGTCGAGGCCGAGGGCGGCGATGGCGGGGATCGCGTCGCCACCGATCAGCAGCGGCGCGTGAACCCAGGCGAGGCGATCGACGAGACGGGCGCGCAGCAGGGCGGCGGCGAGCCCGGCGCCGCCTTCGACGAGGAGCCGGGTGATGCCGCGGCCGCCGAGCGCGGCCAGTGCCGCCTCGAGAGCGATGCGTCCCTCCAGGTCCGGGTCGAAATCGATCACTTCGACGCCGCTTTCCACGAACGCCCGGCGCCGCGCCGCGTCGGCCGAGCGCAGGGTCAATATCCAGGTCGGCACCCGGCGCGCATCGGCGATCAGCCGCGCCTGCGGCGGGATGCGCAGATCCCGGTCGATGACGACGCGCACCGGCGAGCGCCGGCCGAGGCCGGGCAGGCGGCAGGTGAGCTGCGGGTCATCGGCGAGGACGGTGCCGGTGCCGACCATGATCGCATCGTGCTGCGCCCGCAGCAGATGCGCCCGCTCGCGCGCCGGCGGACCGGTGATCCATTGGCTCTCGCCCTTCGCCGTGGCAATACGGCCGTCGAGCGAGGTCGCGAGCTTCAAGGTGACGAGCGGCCGACCCTCGCGCAGGCGGGTCAGGAAGCCGGCGTTGATCTCCGCCGCCTCGCCGGCGCAGAGCCCGAGCTCGACCTCGATGCCGGCGGCGCGCAGCCTGCGGATGCCGGCGCCGGCGACGCGCGGATCGGGGTCCTCGATGGCAACGACGACCCGGCGCACCCCGGCCTCGATCAGCGCATCGGCGCAGGGCGGGGTGCGGCCCCAATGGCAGCATGGTTCGAGGCCGACATAGGCGGCGGCGCCGCGCGCCGCCTCGCCCGCCCGGCGCAACGCCTCGGTTTCCCCGTGCGGCCGGCCGCCGGGACGGGTCCAGCCGCGGCCGACGACGCGGCCTTCCTTGACGATGACGCAGCCGACCGCCGGGTTCGGCCAAACCATGCCAAGACCGCGCCGGGCCAGGGCCAGCGCCGCCCGCATCGCGAAGAGGTCGAGGCGCCAGGCGGCGGCCTCACTGGCCATCGGCGGCGATCCGCCCGACGAACTCCCCGAAATCCTTGGCCTCGCGGAAATTGCGGTAGACCGAGGCGAAGCGGATATAGGCGACCTGGTCGAGGCTCGCCAGCGCCTCCATGACGAGGCCGCCGATCATATCGCTCGGGATCTCGGTTTCGCCCGAGCTTTCGAGCTGGCGGACCAGCGAGTTGATGATGCGCTCGACCCGGTCGGGCTCGACCGGGCGTTTGCGCAGCGCGATGTAGATCGAGCGGGCGAGCTTGTCGCGGTCGAAGGGCTCGCGCTGCCCGTTCTTCTTGACCACCGTCAGCTCGCGCAATTGCACTCGCTCGAAGGTGGTGAAGCGGGCTGCGCAGTTCGGGCAAAAACGCCGCCGGCGGATCGCACCCCGATCGTCGGTCGGCCGCGAATCCTTGACCTGGGTGTCGTCGGTTCCGCAAAACGGACAGCGCATCTCCTCCTCCCTATCCCGCCCTTGCTTGGTCCCGACCGTCCGGATAGATCGGGAAGCGGGCGCAGAGCTCTCGGACCTCCTCTCGCACGCGCGTCTCGACCGCACCGTTCGCCGCCGGCGATCGGGCGAGCCCTTGCAGCACCTCGACGATCATCCGGCCGACGGCGCGGAATTCTTCGGGTCCGAAGCCGCGCGTCGTCGCCGCCGGCGAGCCGAGACGAACGCCGGAGGTGACCGCCGGCTTTTGCGGGTCGAACGGGATGCCGTTCTTGTTGCAGGTGATGCCGGCGCGTTCGAGGCTGCTTTCCGCATCACGCCCGGTCAGCCCCAAGGGCCGCAGGTCGACCAGCATCAGATGCGTGTCGGTGCCGCCCGAGACGATGGCGAGCCCCGCCTCGGCCAATGTCGCCGCCAGCACCGCGGCGTTCTCGACCACGGCGGCGGCATAATGCCCGAAATCCGGCCGCATCGCTTCGCCGAGCGCCACCGCCTTGGCGGCGACCACATGCATCAGCGGGCCGCCTTGCAAGCCCGGAAAGACGGCGGCGTTGAGGCGGCGGCCGATGTCCTCGTCATTGGCGAGGAGCAGCCCGCCTCGCGGCCCGCGGAGGGTTTTGTGGGTCGTCGTGGTGACGACATGCGCGTGTGGCAGCGGGCTCGGATGGACACCGCCGGCGACGAGGCCGGCGAAATGCGCCATGTCGACCATCAGATAGGCGCCCACGCTGTCGGCGATCGCGCGGAACCGGGCGAAATCGATGATCCGCGGATAGGCGCTGCCGCCGGCGATGATCAGCTTTGGACGATGCGACTGGACCAGTTGCTCGATTTCGTCGAAATCGATCCGTGCGTCCTGCGCCCGCACCCCGTAGGCGAACGCGTTGAACCATTTGCCCGAGAGGTTGAACGAGGCGCCATGGGTCAGATGGCCGCCGGCGGCCAGCGACATCCCGAGAATGGCATCGCCCGGTGCAAGCAGCGCCAGGAAGACCGCCTGGTTCGCCTGCGCGCCCGAATGCGGCTGGACGTTGGCGAATGCGCAGTCGAAGAGCCGCCTGGCGCGGTCGATCGCAATCTTCTCGGCGATGTCGACGAACTCGCAGCCGCCATAGTATCGGCGCCCGGGATATCCTTCGGCGTATTTATTGGTCAGCACCGAACCCTGCGCCTCCAGCACCGCGCGCGAGACGATGTTTTCGCTCGCGATCAGCTCGATCTGCGACTGCTGACGCCCGCACTCGCGGTCGATCGCCGCGGCCAGTTCGGGATCGACTTCGAGAAGGGTCTCGGAAAAAAAGCCGTCGGCGACGGGAGCGCGCAAGGAGAATGAGGCTGGAGGCATCGATCGACCGCTCGTCATGGACAGGACGGGCCGCTGCACCGCAGCATGGTGCAGAAGCGGATTCCGGATCAGACGCGATCATCCGCAGGGGACTAGCCTCCGACGAATGGCACTCTACCAAATCTCGATTGATGATGCCAACTGCCTACCATAACTCGCGTCGACCGCGAGGCTGTGACAACCGGTTTTGCGGCGCGCCGGCGACATCCTTTGCGCGGCCCGGCGGTATCAAGCGCGGGCGTAAGGCGCGTCAAACTAGAGCAACATGCGCCGGAAGCTCACGTGCGATTGTAAAGTTGTTGCGACAACCGTCTCAATGTCGATTACTGTGGTCCCTCAAAAGTTTCCGTTGACACAAGAAATTCATGCTGCAATCATCGGTTTGGGCTCGAACATTTCCAGATTTACCGGAGAAGAACATGGCAGAAGCGGCGGCGCCGCAGACGGCGCGGGAGGAGTTGCTGCGGATGACCGCGGATGTGGTCGCCGCTTACGTCCGCAACAACGTTTTGGCCACAAGTCAGCTGGGCGACATTATCAATGCCGTCTACGGCTCTCTGAGGTCCCTCGACGGTCAAACCGCCGAGGTGCCGCCAGAGCTGCGACGGCCGGCAGTGCCGATCCGAAGATCGATCACCCCGGATTTTCTGATATGCCTGGAAGACGGCAAAAAGCTGAAGATGCTAAAGCGGCATCTTCGCTCGACCTACAACATGACCCCGGACGAATATCGTACGAAATGGGGTCTTGCGCCGGACTATCCGATGGTGGCGCCCAACTACGCCGAGCAGCGCTCAGAATTCGCCAAGAGAATCGGGCTCGGCCGTGGCGCCGGCCGTCGGGCCGTGCGCACTCCGGGGGCGAAGAAATAGGAAGCCCGGTTTTCGGTGGGTTTTAGGTCCGAGGAGAGGATCGGGGATAGCCCGCGGCCATCGAGCGGGGCCGGATACTTGCCCGCGACGGGAGGCGGCCAGTCGACCGGTCTGTGCTCAGTCGCGCGTTTCCCTGGCCGGAGCGCTGTTCTCGCTTAAAGGATAGGCAGCAGCGGGCGGCGCCAGGGCGGCGGCTTGGGCCGGCTCACCGCGGCGCGCCTCGGCGGCGCGGCGCAGGCGGTAGTAGGAGCGGACCGTCAGCGGGATCGAGCCGACATAGACGATGCCGATGATTGTCAGGGTTGGCCACGGTGCCGTCGTGAAGAAAGCGGTCAAAACGCCGACGCCGAGCAGGGTCGGGACCACCAGGTTGTGCGGGATGCGGATGCGTTTGAGCGAGACGGTCGGGACCTTGCTGACCATCAGGAGCGCCACCCCCGTCACCGTCGCGGCGTTCAGATAAGGCGAGCGGAATAGCCAATCGCCCCATTCGAAGCTCAAAAACATCGGCACCATCACCAGCCCGGCCCCGGCCGGCGCCGGCGCGCCGGTAAAGAACGGCGAGGCGTAGGGCGGCAGGTCCGTCGCCGCCTGGGTGTTGAAGCGCGCCAGGCGCAGTGCGCAGCAGACCGCAAAAAACAGCACGATCGCCCAGCCGAAGCTGTTCAGCGCCGACATCGTCCACAAATAGAGCACCGCCGCCGGTGCCACCCCGAAGCTGACAAAATCGGCCAGGCTGTCGAGCTCGGCGCCAAAGCTCGAGGTTGATTTGAGCAGGCGGGCGATGCGTCCGTCGAGGCCGTCGAAAATGCCGGCGACGATGATCGAGAACACCGCGGCCTGGAAATCGCCGTTCATCGCAAAGCGGATCGCGGTCATCCCGGCGCACAGCGCGAGCAAAGTCAGAATGTTCGGCACCATCCGGTTGACCGAGCGGTCGGCGAGCCGGCGGACTCGCGGCCGCCGCATCCGTGGCGAACGCCGTCTCAAATCGAGCCTCCTCTCAATGTGCGGTGCCTTCGCGCGCCGGCTCCCGCGCGAGACGGTCAGCGATAACGGTCTCCCCGCCGACCATGCGTTGCCCGACGACGACCAGCGGCACATAAGGCGGCGGGCAATAGATGTCGACCCGCGAGCCGAAGCGGATGATCCCCATGCGCTGGCCGGCTGCGATCTCCTGGCCTTCGCGCAAGTCGCAGACGATCCGCCGGGCGACGAGTCCGGCGATCTGGACAAAAACGATCTCCGGCCCTTCGGGCGGGGCGACGCGAATCGCCATGCGCTCGTTGTGCCGGCTCGCTTCGTCGCGGCTCGCATTGAGGAACCGGCCCTTGGTATAGCGCAGCGCCGCCACCCGGCCGGCGGCCGGCGAGCGCGTCACGTGCACATCGAAAATACTGAGAAAGATCCCGACCCTTACGAATTCGGCATTGCCCATCGCCAGCTCGGGTGGCGGTGGGGCGGACGCCACCGACATCACTACGCCGTCGGCCGGGCTGACCAGGAGGCCGACCCGGCTCGGGGTGACGCGCCACGGGTCGCGGAAGAAATAGGCAATCCACAAGGTCGCGATCAGAACCGCCCACCCGGCAGGACGCCATAGCAGGAACAGCACCAGGGTTGCGAGCGCAGCGCCCAAGACGAATTTGAAGCCGTCCGGATGCAACGGAGCGAGAACCCGTCTCAGCACGAAAATACCACCAGCAAACGACGACGCTCAGGCGGGTCAGCTGCCTTCCCTGTGCCAGGCTGCGAGCAGCCCGCCGACGATCAGCAGCAGCGCCGCGATGCCCGGCAGCAGCGGGGTTTCGCTGAGCCCGGCCACGGTATACTCGCCATTGGCGCGCAAGCCCATCCAGTCGCTTCCGGCGGCGGTCCGGCCGGGCGCCACCCGGCGGACCTCCGGCACAGCGCCGGAGCCGACCCAGAAGACGCCGCCGCCGGTTGCCGACACCACCGGCCCGAGCTTATCGGGTGTGGTGCGGACATCGGCGAACTCGATCGGGTTGAGCGGGCCGGCCGCGGCCAACGCCGTGCGGCTCCCGTCGGTCACCCGGTAGAGCCCCATCTCGTCGATGTTCATGCCGCCGCTGCTGCGCCCACCGTTCTCCGGCGTCAGGGTTAGGGCGCGGCTCGACCCGTCCGGCAGGGTCACGCTCACAGGGTGGTCGTCGGGCTCGAGCGATTGCCGGGTGACGACGAGCCGGTCGCCCTCGACCATCGCGCGCAAGTCGTTCTCCTCGAGATCGGGTTCCTTCATCAGCCAGTAGGCGAGCCGGCGCAGCAGCTCCGCCTGCGGGCCGCCGCCTTCGAACCCTCGCGCCCAGAACCACATCTGATCGGAGAGCAGCTGCGCTACCCGCCCCTCGCCGACACGGTCGAGGACGAGGAGCGGGTCGCCGTGGTCGCCGCTCATCACGGTGGTGCCGTGGTTGACCCGCGCGTCGACCTGGCGGAACCAGCGCCCCCAGCTCGGCTGCCCGTCGGTCGGCCCTGCGCCCGAAAGCCCCTCGGTTACCGGATGCCGGCGGCCGAGATCGGTCAGCTGCGGCTTGAACCCTTCCTCGAAGACGTTGCCGGTCGGCTCGGTCGGCAGGATCGCGCCGAGCGGAGTGCGCGACAGGCTCAAGGGCGTGCCGAAATTGGGGCCGGCGGCTTCGAGGAACGCGCCGCCGTTGCGGACATAACGCACCACGTTCTCGAGATAGGCCTGCGGGATCACTCCGCGGCGGCTGTAGCGGTCGAAGATGATCAGGTCGAAATCGTCGAGCTTGGTGTCGAACAGCTCGCGAATCGGAAAGGCGATCAGCGACAATTCGCGGATCGGCGTGCCGTCCTGCTTTTCCGGCGGCCGCAGGATCGTGAAGTGGACGAGGTCGACCGACGGATCGGATTTGAGGATGTTGCGCCACACCCGCTCGCCCGCATGCGGCTCGCCCGATACCAACAGCACGCGCAACCGGTCACGCACGCCGTTGACCGCCACGACCGCACGGTTGTTGTCGAGGGTCAGCTCGCTCGGCCCCGGCTCGACCTCCAGCTCCAGCACATTGGGCCCGCCGTGATCGATCGGGATCTTGAGTGGGACATCGCGGCCCACGGGCACGACGAGCTGCTGCGGCGCACCGCCGTCCTTGCGCAAGGTGAGCCTGGCCTGGCCGCCGGACCCTTCGGGCTTCTTGGCGTCCGCCGGCAGATCCTCGACCCGGACCGTCAAGGTCAGCTCCTTGCCGACGAGGCCGAAGCTCGGCGCCCGCGCCACGACCAGCCGGCGGTCGCGCTCGTCGGGGCGCCCGGAGAGGAAGACGTGGAGCGGCGCGCCGACCGCCTCGGCGAGGGCTTTCGCGTCGCCGGCCGGAACGTCGTGGACCTGGCCGTCGGTGATCATGACGACGCCGGCCAGGCGCTGGCGCGGCACATCGGCCATGGCCCGGTTGAGCCCGGCAAAGAGCCGGGTCCCGTCGTCGCCGGCGCCTGGCTGCGGCTTGCCGGCGCTGACCACGCGGACATCGAGGTCTCGCGCACGCGCGAGACGGTCCTTGAGCGTCGCCAGCGCAGCCTCGGTCGCCTGCCGGCGGTCGCCGATCCGCTGACTCGGCGAATCGTCGACGATAACGATCGCGATGTCGCGTTGCGGCGTGCGCTTTTCCTCGATCAGCGAGGGGTTGACGAGGGCCGCGAGCAGGATCGCGGCGGCAACCGCGCGCCACCACAGGCCCCGCGCCCGACGCCAAATCCCGAAGCCCAGCACGATCGCGCCCGCGACGGCGAGCCCGGCGATCGCGAGCCACGGCAGCAGCGGCGCAAAAGCCAGCGAGAGGGCGCTGCCGCTCATTGGCCGAGCCGCTCCAGGATCGCCGGCACATGCACCTGGTCCGACTTGTAGTTGCCGGTCAGCACATACATGACGAGGTTGACGCCGAACCGCATCGCCATCTCGCGCTGCGCCTCGCCGCCGGGCACGACCGCGAAGGCGGGCCGGCCCTCGCCATCGACCGCCCAGGCGCCGGCCCAGTCGTTGGCGCCGACGATGACGCTCGACACCCCGTCATTGACGCGGTCCTCGACCGGCTCGACCCACAGGGTGCCGACATTCCAGCGGCCGGGGAACTCGTGCATCAGATAGAACGACTTGGTCAGCACGTGGTCGGGCGGCACCGGCGCCAGTGGCGGCATCTTGACCCCCGCTGTCAGGCGCCGCAGCCGCTGCGCGGCGATCGCCGCCCCGCCGAACGGGCCGGGGCTCTGATTGTCGCCGTCGCGCGTGTCGAAGAGGATCGTGCCGCCAGTCTCGAGATAGCGATTGATCCGCTCGACCGCCTTGGCCGAAGGCGGCGGCTGGTCGGCGGTCACCGGCCAGTAGAGCAGCGGGAAGAAGATCAGCTCGTCGCTCTCGATGTCGATGGCGAGCGGCTCGGCGGTGTCGACCGCGGTGCGTCGGTTCAACGTCCCGGTCAGGCCGATCAGCCCGGCGCGGCTCAGCGCATCGACATCCTGGTTCCCGGTGCGAACATAGGCGAGGCGCAGCTCCGAGGCCGCTTTGACGACAAAGGCGTCGTCGGCGCGCGGTGCGGTCGGCAGCACGGCGGCGGCGAGCAGAACCAGGGCCGCGACCCGCGCCGGACGCCGCCGCAGGAGGCCGCGCAGCGCGTAGGCGATCAGGAGGTCAACCAGCGCCAGAATGAACGCCGCGGTCAGCAATGGCGGCCGAAGATCGATTTCGCGGCCATGAGCAAAGGTCTCGCGCACGGTATCCGGTGGCAGATCGTCGATCGGCTTCAACTCCGCGATCCCACCCGAGAGGTTGAGGGCGCGACGGGCATCGGCGGTACCGTAGAAGCCGGGCGGATGGCGCGGCGACGCCGCGGCGGTGGCGATCTCCTTGCCCGAAATCGGGCGGGCCGTCGACGGCGCCCGCTGCAGGTGGCCGAACCCGTCCAAGGTCTCGATCGGCGGCAATGCCTCGCTGCCGGCTTCGTTCACCCCCTGGCCGACCGCCACGATCCGCCGCAGCATTTCGACAAAGAGCCCCGAGAGGGCGAGGTTCGACCAGTCGGCATTCGCCGTGGTGTGCACCAGCACGATCCAGCCCTGCCCGCGCTTTTCGGCGGTGACCAGCGGCGTTCCGTCAGCGAGCCGCGCCCAGGTCTTGCCGGCGAGGTCGAGATCGGGCTCGGCCAGCACCTGCCGCGAGACGGTTACATCGGCCGGGACCGCCAACCCCGCAAACGGGCTGTCGGCGGTGAAGGGCGCCAGCCGCGCCGGCTGCTCCCAGGACATCGCACCGCCGATCGTGCGGCCGCCGCGGCGCAGCCGCACCGGCAAGAGCTTGTCCTCCTGCTCGGCCAAATGCGGTCCGGCGAAGCGCAGCAGCAGCCCGCCAGCCTCGACCCATTTGCCGACCGTCTCCGCTTCCGTCGGCGAATCGGGTCCAGTGTCGGAAAAGACCAGGACCGCGAGCTCGCGCTTCAAAAGATCCGACACCCGGCCGCGCCGCACCTCGGCGAAGGGGCCGAGCGCGCGTTCGAGGTAGAAATTCTCGCTGAGAAGCGGCTGGCCGGTTCCGGCCGTCGGCGCGGCGATGCCGACCGGGCGCCGCCGCCAGCGCTCGTCGACCAGCAGCACGGCACCCGCCGACTGCTCGCCCTCGATCTCGACGCGGGTGGTTCGGTTTCGCAGCTCGCTCGGCATCGGCAGCCGGACTTGCACCGATTTCGCGCCGGGTTCGAGGGTCGCCGCCTGGCGCACCAGCAGGCGGCCATCCTCGCCGCTCGCCCGCACCTGATAGAGCCGTGGCGCCGTTGCCGGCAGCGAGCGCAGCGCGACGGTCAAATCCTTCGGCTCGGCTTCGCCGGCGACGAGCAGCAGCGGTGCCTTGTCCGGTTCCATGGCAAGATAGCGCAGGCTGCCGCGCCTGGTGAGCCAGCTGGCGAGCGCCTCGCTGCCGACGTCGGCGACGCCGTCGCTGACCCAGATGGCGGAGCTCGCCTCCGGCAGCGAGAGGGCTTCGAGCCGCTTTAGCACGGCCCGGCGGTCGACCGGCCAGGGCTTGGGTAGCAGCGACTGCACCGCAGCCCGCGCGTCGGCGGCGCGGACCGGGGCCAATGCCGGCGGCGCCTCGTCTCCGGCCAGGGGGGCCGTGGTTGCCAGCACGACCTGCCGATCCTCCCGGCCAGCCTCGGCCAGAAGGCCCGTGAGCGCCGCCTGCCGGACTGGCCAATCGCGCGCCGCGGCCCAGCCGTCATCGACGATGAAGAGGATCGGCCCGGTGGCTGCCAGGCGCTGCTGTGGGTTCATCAGCGGGTGGGCGAGTGCCAGGATGACCAGGGCGGCGAGCGCCATGCGCAACAGGATCAGCCACAGCGGGGTGCGCGCCGGGGTTTCCTCGCGCGGCACCAGGCCCAGCAGCAGCCGGATCGCCGGGAAAGCGATGCGGCGCGGCGCCGGCGGCGTCACCCGTAAGAGCCACCAGATGATCGGCAATGCCGTCAATGCCAGGAGCAGCCATGGCGAGGCGAAGGCGAGAGACCCGAGCGCCAGCATCGCTCAGCCTATCCCCGGTCTTGATCCGCGGTCACGAGGAAGCCCGTCGAATCGGCGCGGTGGGTCCTTCGAGACAGCCACTTTGCGGCTTCCTCAGGATGAAATCGTTTCTTAGTGCCATCAGGAACGTATCTCATGGTGAGGGGCGCCGAAGGTGCGTCTCGAACCACGCACGGCGCCGGTTCCGCGCCCGCTGTCATTCCGAGCCCAATTCGCACCCGATCTCTCACCGTCCGCGGTCGGCCGACAGCGCGCCGTGCAAGGCCAGCAGGGCGAGTTCGGGCCGCCGATCGGTGCGATGCGAGCTGAAGGTCCAGCCCAGCGCCGCGGCGATAGCCGCGAGGCCGTCGCGGTGGTGGCGAAAACGCTCCGAATAGTCGTCGCGGATGCTCTCGACTCGGCTGACGATGATTTCGTCGCGCTCCTCGATGCCGGCGAAGCGGACCCGGCCGTCGAACGGCAGGTCTTCCTCGGCCGGGTCGATGATCTGCAGCATGTGGCCGTTGAGCCCGGCGCCGGCGAAGCGGGCGATGGCGGCATTGACCGCATCGAGCGGCGACAGGAAATCGCCGATCGCGACGATCTGTGCGGCACGCGGCAGCGGCTCGAACGCGGGCAGGCTCTCCGGCTCGTCGCGTTCGCGGCCGATCGCCTCGGCGATCCGCGACAGCGCGACGCGGCCGCTCATCGGTGCGATGCCGCTGCCGAGCAGGGTCAGGCGCTCGCCCCCGCGGACCAAGAGGCTCGCCAGCGCCACCAGCAGCAGCTCTGCGCGGTCACGCTTGGTCGGCCACTCGGCGCCGGCGAGGTATTCCGCCGATGTGTAATCCATCGAGGCCGAGGCGTCGCGCCAAAGCCACACGCTCTGCGCGGCGTCCCATTCGGTTTCACGGACATAGAGCCGCTGCGACTTGGCGCTTTCGCGCCAGTCGATGCGCGCCGCGGCGTCGCCGGGCTGGTATTGCCGGAATTGCCAGAAGGTCTCGCCCTGGCCGACCCGACGGCGGCCGTGCACGCCCTGAGCCACGGTGGCCGCGACCCGCTCGGCCGCGATCAACAGCGGCGGCAGGACGGCGGCGGCGGCCTCGGCCCGCTCGCGCAACGCCCTGGGCGGAGCGCGGCGGCGGGTCAGAAATGCCGTCCGCGACCTCAATTCGGCGGAGTTCACCGGAAGGGCGCCGATATCTGCTCGACGATCCGCGCCACCGTCACCCCTTCCGCGCGGCCGGCAAAGCTCACCGCCATGCGGTGCCGTAACACCGGCGGCGCCAGCGCCACGACATCGTCGACGGAAGGGCTGTACCGGCCGTCGATCAGCGCCCGCGCCCGGCAGGCGAGCATCAGCGCCTGGCTGGCGCGCGGCCCCGGCCCCCAGGAGACGAAGCGCCGCACGCTGTCGGCCTCGGCGCTGTCCGGACGGCCCGAGCGCACCAGCGAGAGGATCGCCTCGACGACGCTCTCGCCGATCGGGATGCGCCGCACCAGACGCTGCGCCGCCATCAGCTCGGCGGCGTTCATCGCCGGCCGCGGCCGATCCTCGGACACCCCGGTGGTGGCGATCAGCATCTGCCGCTCGGCCTCGCGCTCGGGGTAGTCGACGTCGATCTGCAACAGGAAGCGGTCGAGCTGCGCCTCGGGCAGCGGGTAGGTGCCCTCCTGCTCAAGCGGGTTCTGTGTCGCCAGCACATGAAACGGGCGCGGCAGCGGGTGGTACTGGCCGGCGATCGAAACCCGGCCCTCCTGCATAGCCTGCAGCAGCGCCGATTGGGTGCGCGGGCTCGCCCGGTTGATCTCGTCGGCCATCAGGAGCTGGCTGAAGACCGGCCCCTGGATGAACCGGAACGATCGCCGCCCGGTTTCGCTCTCTTCCAGAACCTCGGAGCCGAGAATATCGGCCGGCATCAGGTCAGGAGTACACTGGATGCGCTTTTCGTCGAGGCCGAGGATCGCGCCCAGGGTCTCGACGAGCCGGGTCTTAGCGAGCCCGGGGACGCCGATCAAGAGTGCGTGGCCGCCGCACAGCAAGGTGATCAGGGCTTGCTCGACGACCTCGGCCTGCCCGAAGATGATTTCGCCGATCCGGGCGCGGACCAAGCCGAGGCTGCGGCCGAGCGCCTCGATTTCGGCGACCAGATCGCCAGGGGACGGGTTGATGGGTGCGGTGGCGGACAAGCAGTCGGATCCCTCTTCAAATGCCGCGGCGGGTTCGACCCTGATCGAAAACGCACGCGCCGGCAATTCCCCAAAAATAGGCTCTTCGGGCCATGGCAAACGTCAGCCGGTCGACTGCGGCGACCTCGACATGCGGATCGCCCGTGACGGCACTTGGCATTATCGCGGTTCTCCCATCGGCCGGCTGCCGCTCGTCAAGCTGTTCGCCTCGGTCTTGCGCCGCGAAGCGGACGGCGGCTATTGGCTCGTCACCCCGGCCGAGCGCGGCCGCATCGAGGTCGAGGACGCCCCGTTCCTCGCGGTGGCGTTGACCGCGGAAGGCGGGGACCGCCAGCAGCGGCTGATCTTCCGCACCAATCTGGACGATATTGTGACGGCCGGCCCGGACCATCCGCTGCGCGTCGAGACGGCTGCCGACGGCGCGCCGGCGCCCTATATTCTGGTGCGCGACCGGCTCGAAGCTAAAATCGCGCGTCCGGTGTTCTATGATCTGGTCGAGCTTGGCGTCGAGGAGCGGATTGCCGACACGGTCCTGTTCGGCGTGTGGAGCAATGGCTTGTTCTTTCGGCTCGGCGAGCCGGGGCCGGACTGGGAGTGAGCGGCGAGGGATGATTTGGTGACGCGAGATTGGGCGGCGGCGCGTTTCGCGCGGCAGGGCGAGCCCGGCCGGCGGGGCTTCGGCGGTGCGGCCGACGGGGCCGAAGCGGCGGCCTTGCGGCGGGCGACGCGCGGCGACCACGACCTCAACCCGGGGATGACCCCGCCGAGCGCCGAATTGCGGCCAGCCGCCGTGCTGGTGCCGCTGATCGACCGCGCCGAGGGGATGTCGGTGCTGCTGACACAGCGCACGGCGCATCTGAGCAAGCACGCGGGCCAGATCGCCTTTCCCGGCGGGCGGATCGAGGCCGCCGACCGCGATGCGACGGCGGCGGCGCTGCGCGAGACCGAGGAAGAGGTAGGCCTTACGCGCGACCATGTGACCTTGATCGGCCGGCTCGACACCTATGTCACCGGCACCGGGTTCGAGATCACCCCGGTGGTCGGCATCGTCAGCGTGCCCTTTCCGCTCGCCGCCGACCCGTTCGAGGTATCCGAGGTGTTCGAGGTGCCACTTTCCTTTGTCCTCGACCGGCGCAACCATCAGCGCACCGACCGCGTCGTCGAGCACCGCACGCGAACCTTTTTCGTGCTGCCGTTCGAGAACCGCTTCATTTGGGGGGCGACGGCGGGGATGCTGGTGAACTTGGCCGAGGTGCTCGCCGGCTCGTGAGGCCATGCTGCGGGTCTTCCTTACGATCGTGCTGCCGCTCGTACTCCCGGTTGCGCTCTATCTGCTCTGGGTCGGCACGCTGGCATCATGGCAGGACGGCGGCGGCATCTCGTGGGCGGCGGTGCCGTGGGTCTGGCTCGCCGTCGCCGGCGTGGCATTGCTGGCGACTGTGCTGGTCGTCGTGACCGTTGGCTTCGGCACGCCGCAGAGGGGGGTTTACGTCCCTCCGCGCTGGGAGAACGGTGAGATCATTCCCGGCCATATGGTTCCAAGGGACCGCCGATGACCGCGGAAACAAAATCACAGCGGGTCACGCCCCAGCCCTGGATGGTCGAGCCGGCCACTCTCGCCGTGCTGCGGGCCTTGTCCGCCGGCGGCGTGGAGGCTCGCTTTGTCGGCGGGTCGGTCCGCGACGCCTTGCTCGGGCTGCCGATCCCCGGGTCGAGCCGGAGGAGCGACATCGACATCGCCACCCCGGCGCCGCCCGAGCGGGTCATCGAGCTGTTGCAGCGGGCCGGCATCAAGGTGGTGCCGACCGGCCTCGCGCACGGCACCGTGACCGCGGTCATCGCGCCGCGGCAGTTCGAAATCACCACCCTGCGCCGCGACGTGGAGACCTACGGCCGCCGCGCTCGCGTCGCCTTCGACGCCGACTGGGCCGCTGACGCCGCACGGCGCGACTTCACGATCAACGCGATCTTTCTCGACCCCGACGGCACGATCCACGACCCGGTTTGCGGCCTCGCCGATCTGCGGGCGCGGCGGGTGCGCTTTGTCGGTGATCCGGCAACCCGCATCGCCGAGGACGTGCTGCGGCTCTTGCGCTACTACCGCTTCGAGGCCTGGTTCGGCACCGGCGCCGGCGATCCGCGGGCGCGCGCCGCCTGCCGCGCCGCCGCGCCCCTGCTGCCGGGTTTGTCGGCCGAGCGGGTGGCCCAGGAGCTGGTGAAAATGCTCGAAACCGCAGACCCGATCGCGGCCTTGCGGATGATGCAGGAGGACGGCGTCTTAGCCGTGGTGCTGCCCGAGGCGCGGCACATCGACCGGCTGCGCCGGCTGATCGCGATCGAGCCCGACCCCGACCCGCTGCGGCGGCTCGGCGCCCTGATCGAGGCCGGCGGCGAGGCGGCGGCGGCGCTCGCTCTACGCCTGCGGTTCCCGAACGCCTGGCGCGACCGCCTCTCCGGCCTCGCCACGCCCTGGCCGCTCGACCCGCAGGGCGATCGGCGAACGCAGCGGCGCTCGCTCTACGATCTCGGCGCCGAGCGTTACCGCGACGTCGCCCTGCTGCTGGCGGCGGAGAGCAGGATGACCCCCAGCCGGCTGGCCGAGCTGCTCGCGCTGGCCCGAGAATGGACCCCACCCCGGTTCCCGCTCGGCGGGCGCGACGTGACCGCCCTCGGCATCCCGCCCGGCGAGCGCGTCGGCGAGCTCCTCGCCGCGGTGCGCCGGTGGTGGGAAGACGGCGACTTCACCGCCGACCGCAGCCAATGCCTCGCCCGCCTGCGCGAGATGGCCTCATCTCCCTAAACGTCATTCCCCATCTAAAGAGGATAAGGATGCCTATAAAAGTAAATGCAAGCCCGATTACATTGAGAGCTTTGCGTAACGGTGGCGTAGGTGGGGTGGTCGGATGATCAGCCTGAGAAAATCGGGCGGGTGAGGCTCGGTATGGTGCCGTCAAGGCTATGTCATCGGGGTTTTCCTGCCTTTGCGGGCATCGGGCGCCGGGGTGCCGCCAAGCTTAGCTGGCCCAAGTCACGCCGCATCAAAAACCGCCTCAACACCAAATTTATTCCATCGAACCATAGCGCTAGAGCGGTTTCCGATCAGATAGATTCGAAAAGATAAAGATTTGCAAAAGGAAGAGGATCGACGAAGGTGGTGACGCAACATGTCGTTGGGGGACGATATGCCGGCACCCTATTCGGGGGGATTTGCGGCAACGGGTGGCGGTGGCGGTGACCCAGGGGGCATCGGCGCGGTCGGCGGCGGGGCGGTTTGGGGTCTCCGTCAGCACGGCGATTCGCTGGGCGCAGCGCTGGCGGGCCGAAGGTCACGCCCAGGCGCGCGCCATGGGCGGCGATCACCGCTCGCTGCTGGCGGCGCATCGCGGGACGGTGCTCGACCTGGTGGCCAAGCAGCCGGACCTGACCTTGCAGGAGATGCGCGGCAGGTTGGCGGCGCGGCATGGGATCACCGTCGGACTGACGACGCTGTGGCGGTTTCTCACCGGCCAGCAGATCACGCTCAAAAAAAGAGCCTGCATGCCGCCGAGCAGGATCGCCCCGATGTCGCCGCGGCGCGGCGCGCCTTCATCCGTCGTCAGCCGGCGCTCGATCCCGGCCGCCTGGTGTTCATCGACGAGACCTGGGCCACCACCAACATGGCGCGCCGGCATGGCCGGGCCGCCCGCGGACTGCGGTTGCTGGCGCCGGTGCCGCATGGGCATTGGAAGGTGACCACCGTGATCGCCGGCCTGCGCTGCTGTGGCATCACCGCGCCTTGCGTCTTCGACGGCGCGATCAACGGCGAACGGTTCCGCGCTGGCGCCTGCCCCCGCGCAGGCGGGGGTCGAGCAGATGCTGGCACCGACCTTGCGGCCGGAAGACATCGTCCTGCTCGACAATCTGAGCAGCCATAAGATTGCTGGCATCGCCGAAGCCATCGCTGCGCAAGGCGCAAAGCTCGTCTATCTGCCGCCCTACAGCCCCGACCTCAACCCGATCGAGCAGGCCTTCGCCAAATTTAAGGCGGCGTTGCGCCAAGCCGCAGAGCGAACCCGCGCGGGCTTGTGGCAGCTCATTGGCCGCACCTTGGATTGTTATCCGCCGCAGGAATGTCGCAACTTCTTTAATCGGGCCGGTTATGCAACCTGATCGGAAGCCGCTCGATGAAAAAGCTTGCTCCCATGCCCAAGAAGCCGGGCAGCCCCATCAATTTCTTCACCGAGCAATCCACGTTGATTCATGACGTTCGCCAGTTTGGACGACGGCTAATCCGCTAAGGGCACGATAGCGGTCAGGCGGTCCCCACCGACGCTCCGGCTGGTGTGCCCTTGTCCCGTGAGGTCTTCGAACAGGACGGCGTCTCCAGGGCCGAACCGCCGGGTGGTCCCATCGCCGATCACGACCTCCATCTGGCCTCCGGAGAGGAAAATGGCGTACTGGCGGCGCGGCGCATTGTGCCAATCGCTGAAACGGCCGTTGGGCGAACGCGTGAAGGTGATACTGCTGGCGGCCTGCTCGATTGACCTCTCCATGTCAGGTGGGAGCAGGTCCAGGTCCTCAAAGTGTGACTGACCATCCGTGCCGGTATAACATCTGACAAACGCCATGGGCATTCCTCCTGGGGTCCCAGTGAAGGCAGCGAAGTCCATAGGGCCTTGCCCCTCGTATTGTCGCGCGGATTGTCCGGGCACACAACGGCCAGCCGGGGGCATGCCCGGGCGTGCCGGCGGCGTGGCTCCCGGCGGCCGGGTGCGCTTTGCCTCACCGTTTGCTCGCCACGTGAAACCGTACCTTTCTGGTGAAATGCGCACGCGGCTCCAAGACAGCCGGCACAGGACTTACAAAATGGACATCTAGCGCACCCTGGACCTTAGGGATTCACCCGTACGTACACCCCGGCAGAACCCGGTGCATGAGTCATGGCCTGCCGCATGCGCGGCGAATTGGGTGAGGAATGTTGCTGTTGCTCCTTCCACTCCGGGCTTTCGGGCACGGCCGTACTGGCAAATTCGTAGACCGTGCTGTAGCCGCTGGTCCCCTCGAGAACCCGATAGCGGCGGGCGTAGATCACTCCCGGCACCTTGCGGTAGCCTGGCACATATTCCCCACTGTACCAGGCGTTCCACTCCGCATCGACCTCGGCGGGGACGGACATGCGGCCAATCTGCAACACCGGCGCCATGCCACGATCCGGCATTTCCACGCCGTCCGGGTAAATCTGTTCCCCGACAATGCGCGTCAAATTCTTCCCAATCACGGACGGCGAGACTTTCTGTCCCCACGGCGTCCGCGGCCGGTTGGTAAACGCCGGCGTCTGCATCACCGCCACGCTTTCCAGTTCATAGCATGCCAGGTACTGCGGGCCACCCTTGACCGCCTCGTAACGGGCCGCTGAGAGAATGCCGGGCACCGACAGCAATTCCGGTAGATGTTCCTTGTTATACCACTCGTTGAATTCCTGCGCGTGCTGGGCGTCGATATCAACGTACACCATGAAAATCCCGCGACCTTTTTGTGCCATGTTTCCGTCTCCTCTGTGAAGCGTAGCCGCCATCGTTTTGCCTCGTCTCGTTGGCACCGGGTCCTCACGCCTGGAGCCCAGGAGAGACACGAGACACCAACTGGGAGCCATCCTAGCCGACATTCCCCACATTCCGGGGCTGTTGAGCGCGATCTTCCGTCTCATCAAGGCACACCGCAATGAAATTCGGGCGCACCCAGCCTCGTTCGCAGCCAATCGTTCAGGTTGCTCGCCTCGCGGGTCCGGAACTCGTGGCTTTGCTTCATTCCAGGCACACCTCTGCCTTCGTCGTCTGTCTCATCTGACACCGCCGCTGTCATGCCGGAGCGGGCGCCGCCTGTAGCCGGGCGATGAGCGACAAGATTTCCGCAAACATCTGCCGCGGCACCGCGACCTCGGCCATCTGGAACGTGACGTAGCGACCGTGGCTGACGACCTTGGCGCCGATCTTGATCAGCTTCTCGCGCAGGCTGGTCAACGACCACGTCAACGACTCGCTGCCGGGGTGCCCACTGATGGACGAGGTTGCACGGCTCGTAGATCAGAGATCCCGGCCCACGCTCTGCCGTCTTGCCGCCAACCGTGTTCGCGCCTGTGCCTGAAGCGCTCCTTTCAGCGGCAACCGTCCGCGACCCGCCCGGATAACAGGAGGCGAACATAGCGGCCGTCGCCGGCGTGGCGCAATCAAAGTAGATGAGGGGCAAGACGGCGTTGACGTGAAACACCGACTCTAGCGAACGGGAAGCGACAGAGCGGCGTCAATCAAATCGTCCACCCGCATTCAGAAGCGTCAGCGTTTGTTCGTCGGGCCGCCCGCCGCACCAGCGGTCAAGAGCATGGCAAAACGGATTGTCCGGATTGTCCACTGCGTGGGAAAAGAGCGTCATGCATGACCGGAACTTCATGTCGTCGGGCGAGCCGAAAACCGCATGAAGGGATGAACTCTCGCTCGCAAGCACGATCCTGGCGCAGAGACCGAGCCTCGGCCCCAGTGTCGGATGGGCGAGATACGCGCGCGCCTCATCGATGGAGCCGATACCGTAAAACCGGGCCGTCGAGGATCGGCCGAGACCGCTCAGCTGAGGAAAGACGAACCACATCCAGTGGGTCCGCTTCCGGCCCGCTCGCAATTCGTCGAGCACGGTCTCGAAGACCTGCGTCTGCGCCGTCACGAAGCGCTCCAGGTTAAAGCGATCGGAGGATGTCATCTCAGCTCTCTGCGCTCAAGTTAATCCATCTGGTGGATGAAATCCAACGCTTGGTGCCCGCCGGGATGGCAAGTTATGATTATGGCATGACAACACAAGTGCTCACGGCGGCGCCTCGGTGAGAAGGGAGATGGCAACAAGCGCACCAGCGTTTTTGCGTATGTCGGTCCTGTTAGCGGCCTTTGCGGCAGTAGCGTGCCCGGCCGGCGCACAAGTGGTGTGCTTAGGCGCCAGCAACACCGCTGGGAAGGGTGTTTCGCAACAGGAGGCCTATCCGGCTCAGCTGGAGGCCATGTTGCGAGTAAGGCACTATGACGGCCGTGTTTCCAATGCCGGCGTCAATGGCGACACTACCTGGGGAATGCTCAATCGTCTGGAAACGGCCGTGCCGGCGGGCACACGCGTTGTGATCGTGCAGCCTGGTGGCAACGACGAGCGACATGGAGGAGCGATCTGGCGCGATGCCAATATTTCGCAGATTGTCGAACGGCTCCGGGCTCGTCAGGTCGCGGTGATCATGCTCGAAAATCGGCTGATCAGAGAAATGCGCAGGCAAGGATATGGATCAGATGGGCAGCACCTTACGGCCGAAGGATATCGGCTGCTGGCCGCGCAACTATTCCCAGCGGTTGCGGCAGCCCTTGGCTTGCCGCTGAACTGACCCGGCGTCTTTCTGTTGCGTCAAGATCGGAGCACGCTGATTTTGGCCCACCTTGGCCAAGCGTGGGCACCAAATGTTAGACTTTGACCACTATCGACAAAGCCTACCCGGAATTGACAGCGGCTCCGGTAATGCGGACATTACGCTGAGCAATCGACCGAGACGGGGCGAACCCGCACAAACCAAACGGTAACGGAGACGCAATGAGCCTCAGCACACGATTGGCGGCGGCACTCATCGGACTGGCGCTTGCCATGGCCTCCGGGAACCCCGCGGCGGCTCAAAAGCGCGGCGGCATCCTCAAGATGTACTTCTTCGACAGCCCCGCCAGCATGTCGATCCATGAGGAGGCGACGATCGCCGGCCAAGGGCCGATGATGGGCGTCTTCAACAATCTCGTCATGTACAAGCAGGACGTCCCGCAAGCCAGGCTGGACTCGATCGTTCCGGACCTGGCGAGCGAGTGGTCGTGGCGCGAGGACGGCAAGGAACTGACCTTCAAATTGCGCCAGGGCGTCACCTGGCATGACGGCAAGCCCTTCACCGCCAAAGACGTCAAATGCACCTGGGACCTCTTGCAGGGCAAAGCGACAGACAGGCTGCGCCTCAATCCGCGCAAGGCGTGGTACCGTAACCTCGACGAAGTCGTGTCGAACGGCGATTACGAGATCATTTTCAAGTTGAAGCGGCCGCAGCCGGCCTTTCTCGCTCTGCTGGCCTCGGGCTTCACGCCGATCTATCCCTGCCACGTATCGCCGGCCCAGATGCGGCAGCATCCGATCGGCACCGGACCGTTCAAGTTTGTCGAGTTCAAGCCCAACGAATACATCAAGGTAACACGCAACCCGGATTACTGGAAGAAGGACCGGCCCTATCTCGACGGCATTGAGTATCAGATCATAAAGAACGTGGCGACCGGCTCGCTGGCCTTCGTGTCTGGCAAGGTCGACATGACTTCGTGGTACTTCCTTCAGGTGCCGATGCTGAACGACATCAACAAACAGATCGGGCAGGAAGTCTGCCACATGGCGCCGACCAACGTGCTGCGCAGCGTCATCATCAACCGCGACGCGCCGCCGTTCGGCAAGCCCGAGGTGCGGCGCGCCATCGCGCTGACCCTCGACCGCAAGGCGTTCATCGACACCCTGACCCAAGGGAAGGGCATCATGGGCGGCGCTCTGATGTCGCCGCCTTTTGGCGTCTGGGGCTTGCCCGCGGATGTGGTAGAGACCCTGCCCGGCTACGGCCCCGATGTCGCGGCGAGACGCGCCGAGGCGCGCAAGCTGATGGAGTTGCAGGGCTACGGGCCGAACAACCGTATCCCGATCAAGGTGTCGACCCGCAACATCCCGCCCTACCGCGATCCGGCGGTGCTGCTGATCGACCAGCTGAAGGAGATCTATATCGACGGCGAGCTTGAGTTGGTCGATACGCCGGTCTGGTATCCGCGGCTGGCGAAGAAGGATTTCACGATCGGCCTCAACCTGATCGGCAACGGCATCGACGAGCCGGACCAGACGCTCTACGAGAACTTCACTTGCAACGCCGAGGGCAATTACGACGGCTATTGCAGCGCCGAACTCGACAAGATGGTCGACCGGCAATCGATGGAACCCGACCAGCAAAAGCGCAAGCAGCTGGTGTGGGAGATCGAGAAGAAGATGATTGAGGACGTTGCCCGGCCGATCCTCTACCACAGCGTGTCGGGAACGTGCTGGCACCCCTACGTCAAGGGCTACACGATGTTCGTCAACGCCATCTACAACGGGGTGCGCATGGAAGACGTGTGGCTTGATCGGTAAAGCGCGCGCAACAGATGGTGCTCGGCGTCGACGGCAATCTGCACATCGTAGCCGACGATGCCAGTGCCTTTGCCCTGATACCCATCGAACGTCGATCGGGGTCGGTCAATAAGACTTGCTGATCCCGTGCGGCTTGAACTTGCTGCACCAATTCGTTCAATGGACTGCATCTGTCGGCGCAAGCCTGCTCAAACGTAGTGCGGGAATGAAGGATTTTCAGGGTCAGGGACCCAGTCCGCCCTCGCCGGGTGGGTCGTCGAGCTGCGCGTGCCCTACCCGAATGGGGTTTCTCACCAAGGGGATCGAAGGCCCGTCGACGACGCGAAAGCCGGCAGGAAACGCCGCCGGCTGTGGGTGACCTCGGGCAACCGCACGCCGTTCCACATCGAGGGGAGCGACGCACCGGCGCCGGGCGCCTCCGGCAGACAAAAGACACCCTGTCGAGCCCGTTGGCCGTCAACTTCCAGCTGCGCCCCGACCGGCTGGCGCTCTCACCGGCATGGGCGGCGTGGTAGGCCGGGCTCACACTTCGAGACGATAGGTCTTTTTGGCGGCGCCACTGAACAGCGCGGTCTTCTCGTCGGCGGAATATCCGGCGGCCAGGCGCTTGAACGCGTTCCACAGTACCGGATAGCTGCAGGTGCCCTTGTCGACCGGGAAGTTGCTCTCGAACATCGAGCGTTGCGGGCCGAATGCGACGATACAGGTCTCGATATAAGGCTTCCACGCCTTCGCCAGATCCTCCGACGTGGGCGGCTCGGCATTGTTGAAGAAATCGAAGCCGATCATCCGCATGCCGAGGCCGCCGAGCTTGACATAGGTGTTGGGGAAGGCGGCGATCTGCTGGATCAGGCCGCGCCACTCCTTGAACGCCTCGTCGCGCTTGCCGGCATAGGGGCCGATCGCAACCGGGCCGCCGATATGGTTGAGCACAATCGTCGTCTGCGGGAAGGCGCGCGCCAGATCGACGAGATCGCCGAGCTGGGTCTGGAACATCCACGCATCGAAGGCGAGATTGAGCCCGGCCAGCGTGGCTACCCCTTCACGGAAGGTCTTGTCGAGCAGCAATCCTTGCGGCATGCCGGAGCTCATCGGCTTCAGCACCGGGTCCTCGCTCCAGGTCGAGCCGTTGCGGATTGCGCGCAGCCGCCCGTCCGACACCGAAATGTGGCGCTCGATGATGCCCTTGGCGCGCGACCCGAGCCGCAGATCGACAAAGCCGGTAATGCCGGCCACGCACTTGGTCGGGCCGTATTTGCCCGAGGCGCTCATCGCTGCGACGCCGGTGATGAATTCGGTCTCACCGAGCGATTTCAGCTCCTCCGGCCCGTCGGCGCGATACATCTCGCGCGCCTGCTCGTACATCGTCGCGACGATGTTGTGGCCGCTGCCGAGATCGGCGAGCAATTCCGGGAACATGTAACGATAGCGCGGGGCATCCCATAGATGATGGTGCGGATCGATGATCGGCAGGCCCGGTTCGAGGATCTGCTCGGTGCGCTTGGCCAGCCAGTCCTGCCGCACCGGCGCCTGCACCGGCGGCATCTGCGGCGCGGCCGCCGGCGCCTGCGCGAGCGCTGTGGAGGACGCTATTGCCGCGGCACCGGCCAGCCCGGCGCCGGCCGCCAGCAGCGCGCGCCGCGATACCGGTGCTTCGCTCAGCGACGGAGTATCCTGCAAGGGCATGGTCTCGGTCTGCGGCATGGCGGCTCCTCCCTAAAGCTCGTTAAGGCTCGATTTGTGCGCCGGGCTGCGGCGCGGACCACCGGCCATCCGGGATCGGGTCGCCCTTCGGCCGGGGTGCGGCGCAGCGGATAAAGCAGCCTCTCGGGCGCCTCGACCAGCGCCGGAGAGGCGCGTCCCTTAGCGCACAACGCCTTGCCGGTCGGGTGCGACGGGTCCGGCTCGAGCGCCACCAGCCGGCCGTCCTCGATCACCGCCTCGCAGCCGCAGCGCGAGGCGCACAGAAAGCCAGGATATGGCGCCGGGACATTTCAGGCATGGACGACCTCGACCTGACTCGATTTGAGCAGCGCCTTCACCGACATTCTCCGGAGCCCCCGGTGTCTTGGGCAAATTTTCCGTCTCGGCGAGACGCGAGGCAACGAAATTCGATCGCAGCGGACCCGCGGACCGCCAAAATGGCGAGAGGCTCGGCCTCGTAGCGCCGGATCTCGCCGCTGTGACTTGATCAAGCGCAACTGTGCCGTCGTCGTCCGTCACATCTTGGTCCCACGCCATCGGGCGGCCACCGGCTCCAGTTCCCCGCTCCAGCCGTCAGCGGTATCGTCGTTCCCCGAATGCAGCGTGCACCGCTCCGCCGTCTCGACTCATCGCCGCCGCCGACGTGCGAAGCTCCGCTTCCAACGCATGGGCATAACAGGCTGGGCAGATTGGAAATGCCCGCAAACCACCCGACCCGGCAGTTCGCGCCGGCCACCCTGAACGCCGAGTCTGCGCCGGATTGCAGCCGTCCGCGTGGCTCCGAAGGGCCACCGGGTTCGAGCCGTTTCCGCTTGTGCGTCGCCGCTCCCGGTCACCCACCCTCCAAGGTTTGCGAGAGCCGGAGCCACCTTTGAAAAGGCGGCAGGGCTTTGGGGGGATATTTGAAAGGCGGAGGGTAAACTCGCAAAAATCAATGAGTCATCCTCGCATCTCGCGCGGCGTCGCGGCTGCGGACTCTACCAGGACAAAATCCGTGCCTGGGGGTCTGTTTGCTACAGCGCCGGCCGCCTGTCGCGCCACGGCGTCGCTTGCTCGTAGGCGTGCGCGAGGCGCAGCACCGTCGCGTCGTCGAAGCGCTTGCCGACGATCTGGAACGAAAGCGGCAGGCCGCCATCGGTATAGCCGCAGCAGACAGACATCGCGGGGCTGCCGGTCACGTTGAATGGCATCGTGAGCAGCGGCCGCTCGAACGTCGCGAACTTGCCGACCGCGTCGATCGGTGGCGCTTCGGTCGGGGCGGCGGCGGTCAGAAGGAGGTCGAGGTCTTCCATCGCCCGGTCGAGTTCGTCGATCAATTCGCGGCGGCGGCGCAGCGCCTGCACGTAATCGGCGCCGGTGATCAGCCCGGCCAACGCCATGCGGTCGCGAAACATCTCGCCGTAATCGGAGAAGCGGCGGCGCAGGTTCCCTTCGTGGATCGCGTAGGCCTCGCACAGCATGATCACGACGCCGCAGGCCACCCAGTCGGCGAGCGGCGACAACGTCACCTCGCGCACCGAGCAGCCGAGCCCCTCCAGCGTCCGCGCAGCGGCCGCGATCGCATCGCGGGTCGCGGCGTTGGCCTTGTTGTCGCGCTCGTAGAAGTGACGCACGAGGCCGAGGCGCAGGCCGTTTGCGTCACGCTGGAGCGCAGCGCGATAGTCGGGGATCGGGTGGTCGGCGCTGGCCGGGTCAGTTGGGTCGTGACCGGCCATCGCCTGTAGCATGATCGCGCTGTCCTCGGCGGTCCAGGCGAGAGGGCCGGCATGGTCTAGCGAGAAGGCGAGCGGCAGGATGCCCATGCGGCTGATCAGCCCATAGGTCGGCTTGATGCCGGCGAGGCCGCAATAGGCGGCCGGGCTGCGGATCGACCCGCCGGTGTCGCTGCCGGTGCCGCCGAGCACGAGCCCGGCCGCGACCGCCGCGCCGGTGCCGCTGGAGGAACCGCCGGTGAAGCGGCTCAAGTCCCACGGGTTGCGCGCCGGCGGCCAGGGCAGATCGAACGAGGGACCGCCGAGGGCGAACTCGTGGGTTGCGAGCTTGCCGACGACGATCGCGCCGGCCTCACGCAGCCGCTGGACCGAGAAGGCGTCTTTCTGCGGCACATGGTCCTGCATGACCTTGGAATGGCCGGTCGTCGCGACGCCGGCGGTCTCGTAGATGTCCTTGAGGCCGATCGGGATGCCGTGCAGCGGGCCGCGATATTTGCCGGCGGCGATCTCGGCCTCGGCGGCCCGCGCCTCATGGCGCGCCGCGTCGGCCAGCACTCGGATGAAGCTGTGCAACCGGCCGTCGAGCCGCGCGATGCGGTCAAGCCGGCTGTCGACCAATTCAACCGGCGACAATTCGCGCTTCTCGATCAGCCGCGCCGCTTCGGCGATCGTCAGGTAATCGGGGACCATGGTTCAGCCTTCGGGAAAACGAACGACGTGCGCCGGCTCGGCGGCGACGTCGCGGCCGCCGACCGGGCGCAGCCGCGCTACCATGTCCTCGATCAGGTGTGCCGCCGCGACAATCTCGTCGCGCTCGCCCTCCGGCACAGCGAGCCCGAGCCGCGCCAAAGCCGCATCGAGTTCCGACCTGGTCATGTCAGCCTCCCGAACTTCGATCGCCCACGCTGAAGCGGCAGGCAACCCTTTTCAGATTACATCATTTTCCCGCCACCCCTGCTGCGATCACGTCGAGCTCGTGGACAACGAGGTGGGCGAACAATGCGGGCGGGCGCAGGAACACCGACTTGGCCTGGTCGGGGTGCGGAGAACTGAGGCAATCCTACCTGCCTCAGCAAACCGCGCTCAATCCGACAACCATTTCTTGTAGCCGCGGCGAAACACCTTCCCGAGGCGGTGGGCGTTGTCCGTCCAATCCCCTTGGGCCACCTTCGGGGATGTGGATTCCCGCGCTTCCTTGATCCACCGGCCGAGCCGGAAGGCATGGTCGATCCAATCGCCGGCAGGTGCCTCCGAGGCTCGAAGCCGGCTCTCCAGGCGTTTCTTCAGGGCTTCAGCATTGGCCTTTTCAGGCGCGGTGGCACCGGGATCTTCGATCACCGCGGCGAGGGCCCGCAGCTTGCGGCGCAAGGCGATGACCGACCCGATGAGGCCATAGACCTGCATCAAAAAATCTTAACACGGTCGAGCTGTGCCGGAGCCGCCAAAACAAGGCGCGCTCATTCGCCGAAAAATCCACGCGCCAGCCCGACCAGTGTTGCCGGCGCCTGCAAGTGCGGGAAGTGCCCGGCATCGTCCAGCACCTCGAACCGCGCTCCCGGCACCAAATCTGCCACTTGTCGGCCGATCGATGGCGGCCACAGGAAATCATGCGCCCCGGAAGCAACCAGGACCGGCGCCCGGATCCTTCCCCAATCCGCTTCTGTCATCTCCAACCTCGCGAGCGCCAGCGACAGTTCGGCGTAGGCGGCCGGGTCATGGCCGAGGTAGATCCGCGATATGCCGCCCGCTCTGCCGGATGTGACGGGGGAAAGGAGTTTGCGAGACTGGCTTCCGCCACACCGCGCATGCCCACGATTAGCACCTTCTCGGCCCGCTCCTCCAGATAGGTCCGCGTCGCTCCGGCCATTTCCGGCGCGACCGCACACATCATCAGCCGTCGCATCCGGTCGAGATGACGGATTGCCAATTGTGCGCCGACGAGGGACCCCAGTGCCGCGCCGATGACGTCGACCGGCGCCTCAAGATCGAGCTCGTGCAGCAACGCGTCCAACTCGTCCGCGACATCAGCGAGGCCGAATGAACCCGGCGGCTTCTCCGACCGGCCCACAGCGCAGATCCACCGCGAGGACGCGGCGGTCCGCCGCCAGGAGAGGAGTTACCGCGCGCCAGCTTTCACTGCTGCCGCCAAGTTCGTGCAGCAACATTACAGGAATGCCGCCACTCCCGGCATCCTCGAAAACAGGCTGACGCGGCCGGTGTCGACGTACGGCATGGGTGCGCTTACTGAGCGATATCACCGCCGTCGATGACCAGTTCGCTGCCGGTGATGAACGATGCCTCGTCGGAGGCGAGGAACAGGACGCCGTAGGCCACTTCGAGCGGTTCGCCGAGCCGACGCAGCGGGGTCAGCGCGATTTTGTCGGCACGCTCGCCGGCGTTGGTCGCGTTCAGCATC
>CAWAFE010000025.1:0-43401 GCA_963781215.1 uncultured Alphaproteobacteria bacterium | reverse complement strand
TTCGTCACCTGCGACCACCGGATGATGCGCTGAATATCGTTGAGCATCTGGGTCGACGCCGTAAAGCTGCCCACCGTCTTCGCTGCCGCTGCACCACCTCGCCGCGCACCGAGTCCAGGCTCGGCGTTCCCGGAAAGCCGGTCACCTCGACGTAGCGGAAGCCGTGATAGGTGAACCGCGCCTCATAGGTCTCTTCGCCGCCTCCACGCAAAAAGTAAATGTCGCGCGACTTCGCCGCACGGATGGTTTCGCGGTTGATCATGCCGTTGTCATAGAGCAGTTCCGAGTAGCGCAGCGTCACCTTGGTGCCCGCCGGCCCCTCGAGCCGCATCCGCGCCCAGCCGCTCATGTTCTGGCCCATGTCGAACACGTAGACACCCGGCGCGGGACTCGTCATCTTCAACGGCACCATTTCATCCACCACGCGGATCGGAGGCATCATTCCGAGGACCGGCGCCCGCCGAGCCGTCCACTACCTGCGCCGCGGTCCAGCCGGTTTCCGCAAAACCGGGCTGATCCCATCCCGGAGTCTCCTTGCGCGCGTCGTACCCCTCGCCGCCATACACGCTCGACTCGACGACCGGCCCCGTCGCCGTCTTCCAGGTCGCGTCGGTGGAGTTGGGCTTCTTCGCACTCATCTCCGCGTTCATCTGCGCCAGCGCGGCGGGTTCCTTGTAATACACCTCTGAGCCATCCACTTCCTGCGTGGCCCAGCCGCCGCCCAGCATGATCGCAATGACATTGGGGCCGTCTTTCAGCGCCGGGGTCAGGTCATAGGCGGAATAAAGCACGCGCTTCGGATAGGTCGTCCATGCGGGGTCCAGCACCTTGTGGCCGATCCGGTGCCCGTTGACGCGCAGTTCGTAGTAGCCCAGCGCCGCCACATAGATGCGCGCATTCGCCACCTTGCCCTGCACCGCGAACTCCTTGCGGAACTCGTTGCCTTTCGCCGCGCCGCCTCCAATCCACGAGCCTTCCAGTCCGAAGCCTTCAGCAGCGCGGTCCCGGACCCCGCCGGTTCGCTGTACCCGCTCGGGCGTCCCTCCTTGTCCCAGTACCGCACTTTCCAGAAATAGTTCCTGCCGCTCTCGAGCGGCTTGCCGGCGTAGGCCACCTGCGTCGATTCGTCACTTGTCACTTTTCCGGAGTCCCACTGATCGCCATGATCCTGCTTCAGCAGGTCTGCCTTCGTGGCTACCAGCACCTGGTAGGCCGTCTGTTTTTCGGCGCGATCGCTGTGTTCCAGAACCCACTGAAAGCGAGGCTCCGTGGTATCGACTCCCAGCGGATCGTCCATGTATTCGCAGCGCAGCGTATTGGGGGCAGCCGGCCCCGCTGCTGTTTCAGCAACCAGCGAAACCCATCCGCTCGCCAATACCACCAACCCCGCCAGCCCCACAAATGTCTTCACCTTGCCCGACCAGCTCCGTCCCTTCAGCATGAATGCGCTCCCCTGCACCGATCGTCCGGCTCGCGAACCCCTGCCCCGCGGTGACGCGACCGTCCACGAAGGCGCACGCCTCTCCGGTCTCGGGCAGGCTCTGGGCCTTTCTCGTTTTTCTGGTGCGCGCGGAAGTATAGCGCCCGCCCGCGCCGCGTGCGACAATTTTATTTCGGAATTGAATTTATGTGGCTAATGGAAGAACCCGCACCCCGTCCGCACTCGCGCGACAGCACGGCCCATGGATTGGTTCCGCGTTCCGCAGCTTCGCTGCGGTGAAGACCTATCGCGGCTATATACGCTGGTGATAAGGATTGAAGGACGCGGAAGCAATTTGCTCGTCGACAGGTATGCAGCCCTATTCCGGATAGACTTTGCGAAGGACGGCCTGAAAGCGCGGCTCGCCGCGCAACGGGTCAACCATCGGATGTACCTTCAGCCAAAACAGCCACGGGTCCTGCTCTTCATAGGCCCGCTCCAGCCAGGTAGAAGCTCCCTGCCCTTGTTGCCGGACGGGCCAGACACGGGTTGAGGAGGACGGAGGAATAAACGTAACAATAACGCAGGCCAGCCTCTCTCAACTCGTCCAAGCACTAACACCACATCTCTCCGTCTCCCCGCCTGGCCATTTACCCATCCGCGGTACATGAGGCACCCGTCGCTAGAACCGCACTTGTCCAATGCAACGAATGCTTCAGAAAACCGTCTCCGAGCCGCGTATGCTCCCGCGAGCGCCCGAACGCGGCTCTCTCGCGCAGATTCTCGAAGATTGCGATCGCCTGATCATAGTTGCGGCTGGTCCAGGCGATCATTCCAAGCTGAACCTGAGAATCGTTGTTCAGGGGATCAAGTGCAATCGCCCGCCTGACCATGGTGACCGCCTCCTCATTTCTCCCCTGGCCTTCATACATCACCCCGTACATGTGATAACACTCCGCGTAGCTGGGGTTTAATCTGGGCGCCTCCTTGTATCGTGCGTCTGCTTCCGCCGCGGATGTGGCGAGCAAAGCGAGGGCGAAATGCGCTTCTGGAAGATCCGGGTCCAGTTGAAGGGCTTTGGAAGCCGCCGCGCGGCTCAAGGGGAGAATTTCCTTTGGAGATGGTCCGCCGATGTGAGCCTGCCAAAAGTAAACGATGGCTAACTCAGCGTAGGCAGGCGCAAATGCGGGGTCTTTGTCGATCGCCTTCTTGAATAGATTGATCGCCCTTTCAGTAGCATCACGCGACCACTCGTAGCGGCCCTGCAGGTAGTCTGTGTGCGCCTCCGGATCGACCGGGCGGCGATTGGTGATGCTGCGCATCTCTCCCGCGCTCAGCTTTACCTCGATTTCCCTTGCCACGGGTCGAGCAATGTCTGCCTGCATCGCGAGCACATCGCAGATGTCGCGATCGTACTGCTCGGCCCAGAGTTGCCGCTCCGGATTGCCCTGGGCGAGGTGAACGGTGATGCGAACCCGGTGGCCAGATAACTGTCCACGGCTCCCTCAACGATGGCATCGACCTTCAATTCCTGGGCAATCTGGTCCATGGATTGTTGACTGCCTTTGAACTTCATGATCGACTGGCGCGAAATGACGCGCGGGCCTACCGATCCTGCCCAGTTCAGTGATGAGAGCGTCAGTCATGCCGTCGCTGAAGTATTCCTGTCCCGGGTCGTTGGAGAGATTGGTAAAGGGCAGAACCGCCAAAGCCTGAATGTGCGGGGAACGCGCGAAGACCCTGTCGCGCCAGCCGCGCACGTTCAAGAGGATGAGAGTGGCAGCAACAAGGAAAAGCAGTGCAACGGCCGCAATACTAATGCGTGCGAAGAATCGACCATTGGCCGGAGACGAGGTTTCATCGTGTGCGGGGTGCTCCAGCTCACCCGGTCCAGTCAACGCGGGCGCGAGGGTTGGAGTCTTCGGATTCGCAGATTCTCGCTGAGTGTCCACTCCCGCCCGCAGCGGGGCGATGAAGCGATAACCACGTTTCGGGAACGGTCTCGATGTACAGATCGCGCATCTCGATGACGTCGCGATGGCCTGCAGTCGTCAGCAGCCCAACCCGGGCGCCCTTGCGCTCGAGGAGCGCGTTGGTCGCGACCGTGGTGCCGTGAACGATGCGCTCGGTCTGCGCCAACAGCGCAGCGAGATCGAGCCCCAGCGTGTCGGCGAGCAGCCTCAGCCCGTCGAGGACGCCGGTTGAGGGGTCGGCCGGGGTCGACGGCACCTTGGCGAGGGTGGCGCCGCCCGTATCGTCGACCGCGACGAGGTCGGTGAAGGTGCCGCCGACATCGATTCCGATCCGCTGCAAGGCTCGTCATCCCTCAGCTGTCAAAGAGTGAGCCGCCGGCCGGCGGCCGGCATGTCGACGAGAGGCCCGCGCCCTTGCTGGCCCACGGCGCGGCGCGGCAGCACCGCAATGGCGGCCACCGCGATCGCGCACCATAAGTCCACACGACGGCCCGTCATCGCAACCTCCATAGGCAGCGCTGCTCCGCTCCGAGTGAATGACAGAGGGCCGTCCCTCATCCCTCCGGCAACCCGGCTTTGCGCAGGCCTTCAAGCATGTGGGCGTGGTCTTCTGTCCGCGTCCATGGCGGGCGGGCGCGCATATACATCTCGAAGGCCACCGGCGCGGTCGCGACAGCCCTTGCCGACGTTTCCTTCGCTTCTCCCTGTCGATCGAGCTGGCCGAGAGCGGCGGCGAGATCGGCGTCGTCGCCTCGGGCGCCCGCGCCGATTTGATCACCGTCGACGGCGACCCGCTCGCCGATATCGCGCGCCTCGACGGCCAGTGCGAGCACCTGACCCACATCATGAAGGACGCGTGTTCTACAAGCGGTAGAGCCAAACCTGGCGCCTCTCAGAAGATCATCGACCGCGACCAGACCGTGGCGCCGCCCTCGTACGCCTTCGCCGCCCCGCGGCGTGCGCTCCGGCCCGCTGCTTTCGCTGTTATCTGCAGAGAATCTGCAGCGAACCGCCCCTTGCATGCGCCAGCCGGCGCCTCTACCCGCGCCACAGTCGACGGCATAGCGGTACGATATGATTGTGGCTATTCTTCCATCGGCGTGCCGGGGCGCCACCAAGCGAGGCTCATGCGCACCGCCGCGCGTGAGGAGCTTCCGCAGAATGTCGCATAATCGGCGTTCTGGAAAACCGCCGCTCGGTCGCTCGTGTGTCGGATAACGTGCCTTATGGAAATCGCTTCTGGCGGCGCAGCGTCGACCTAATTGGGTAGTTCATTATTAGGGTATCCGTCGCGCCGCTGCATTTGTGGAAGAACGGCCGCTGCGTCACAAGGTACCAAAAATATCTTTTTAAGTACCAAATGATAAACACTCTGAAAACAGAACAACCACACTTGCTCACCATCATCGGGAAATCCGTCGTCGTAAGAAACACGTCCCGAGACCAACATGGCCTGATGCACGCCTTGCGACGTGAACTTAAAGTCCGAGAACTCTGGTACTGGTATCTCGTAACCAACGAGATTACTACCCGATGGCAGTGAAGGAATATCGTAGTGTTTCCAACTCGCCTCAACCGCCGTTTCTATATCTGGCTTCGCGTTAGGAACCACGGAATTCATTGTGGCTTCATGCACTATAATTTCGATCTGGCCGGAGGGTATGTGGCCGGTGTTGCTGATAAAGAAATTAATAAATTTTTTGGCACTGTCAAACGTCGGTGCATCTGTAGTTATGTAGGCACGTTGGCTAATATGCAGCGCAGTTCTGGTTTGTTGGTTTGCTATTATCATCGCCCTCCATTGATAATATGCGACCCCCCGTAGAAGATCACTGCGCAAAGGGTGAGGGCTTCAATCGCGAGCTTTATGCGCTCGTGGCGACGATACGCAGGCTTTTCGATTTCTTTGGGGGCAGCCGGGCGGTCTGGTATTCGAACTTCTGTGGCGGCCTCGTCGGTCTTCGGCGGGTTCGGATCACCGGTCGGTAGGGACATGGCTCTGACGGTTCGTCAATTCGTAGCGAGGGCCGTTCTACAGGGTAATGGTTGGGGCGAGACGCGAAATCGTGCTCTTGCCCACGCCGTAGCTGCGCGCAAGTTCGGCAAGCGTAGCACCCTGCGCCCGCCGCCGCCGTGCTTCGGCCTTCTGTGCGTCGGTGAGTTTCGAGGGTCGGCCCATGTGCTGCCCGCGCTTCTGCGCCCGGCTGCGGCCCTCGGCGGTGCGGGTGCGGATAAGGTCGCGCTCCACGTCGGCGAGGCCGCCGAGTACGGCGATCATCAGCCGCCCGGTGCTGGTGCCGGTGTCGGCCCACGGCTCCGCCAGTGAACGGAATTGCGCCTTGGCGTCCACGATCTGCTTGACGATGGCGAACAGGTCAAAGGTACTGCGCGCCAGGCGGTCGATGCGCGTCACTGTCACCATGTCGCCGGGAGCGAGGTGCTTGAGCATGTTGAGAAGCTCGCGCCGGTCGTTGTGCGCGCCGGTCACCTTCTCGCGGTAAATCTTGGTGCAGCCCGCGCCGCGAAGCTGCTCAAGCTGGGCGTCTAGGGTCTGCCCGTAGGTGCTGACGCGGGCATAGCCGAGACGGCGGTTTTGCGGGTTTGTTCCGGTCATATCTTACGGGAAGCGTAAGCCCTTGATCGAGCAGGGGCAAGGGAATTTTGAACGATACGCTTTTCACCTTTCAGCACACCTGCCTGTGTATGCGGCTTAGGAAGCCCGGCGAGCGACGGCCCGATACCTTGCACTTAGCTTAATTTTCTCTGAATATAGCGAGGGTGCGTCCGCCCATCGGCCATGACGTTGGTATCAGCGCATGCTGACAACGGGGCAACATGGAACCGACGGTGCACGGAGTATGCCGGGAGGAGCGGTCATGAGATCGAGCGACTTCAAGGTGGCCCGGGACTTCCTGCTGGAGAGTCGAACCGATGGGCGCCGCGCCGTCGAAAACTTTCGGTGGCCAGAACCGGCGTCTTTTAACTGGGCGTTGGACTGGTTCGACGCGGAGCTGGCCCGCGGGTCGCTGAGCGACAAGCCCGCACTGCACGTCCTTGGCGAACACGCCGAAGAGGTCAGCTTCGCCGGGATGGCCGCACGCTCTAGCCGGGTTGCCAACGGGCTGCGTCGACTCGGCGTCCGGCGCGGCGACCGGATCCTGCTAATGACCGGCAGTGTCACACCCCACTGGGAAACCATGCTCGCGGCCATGAAGCTGGGTGCGGTCGTGATCCCGTCCACCCTGCTACTGACTGCGGCCGACTTGGCCGAGCGGGTCACGCGCGCCCGCGTCCGCTGTGTGATCGTCCCCATCTCCGAGACTCACAAGTTCGCTGGTCTCGGCGATAACGTTCTCCGCGTCTGCCTCGGTGACCCGCCGCCGGATTGGACGTCCTTTGATTCACTGCACGACGCGTCGGAAGAGTTCGAGCCGGATGCGGAGACACGGCCGGACGACCCGATGCTGCTCTACTTCACCTCTGGCACCACCTCGCGGCCAAAGATGGTGCTGCACAGCCACCGCAGCTACACGGTCGGCCACCTCTCCACGATGTACTGGATCGGCGCCCGGCCCGGCGAACGGCACATGGCAATCGGCGCACCGGGCTGGGCGGGACACAGCTACATGGCCCTGTTCGGCCCGTGGAATGCTGGGGCCACCATCGTGGTGCTTAACCAGTCGCGCTTCGACGCGCGCGTCGTCCTCGATGCGCTCGTCGAGCACCGCGTGGACACGTTCTTCGCCCCACCGACGGTCTGGCGAATGCTGCTGCAGCAGGACCTGTCGGCCTGGCCCGTGGTTCTGCGGGAGGCGGTGTCCGGCGGCGAGCCATTGAACCCAGAGGTGATTGAGCAGGTCCAGCGAACCTGGGGTGTGACGGTCCGTGACGGCTGGGGACAAACCGAGATGACCAGTCAGATTGCCAACGTCCCCGCCCAGCCCGTAAACCTCGGCGCCATGGGGTCCCCCTTGCCTGGCTGCTCGGTAGCAATTCTGGATGAGGAAGGCCGGGAAGTCGAAGAAGGTGAACTAGCCCTGCCGATGTCGCCACGGCCGCCCGGCCTGATGCTGGGCTACCTGCAAGACGATGACACCCTGCAGCCAATCCAGGGGCCCTACTACCGCACCGGCGATGCCGTGCAGCGGAACCCCGACGGGACCTATGTTTACGTTGGCCGGGTGGATGACGTCTTCAAGTCGTCGGGTTATCGCATTAGCCCCTTCGAACTGGAGAGCGTACTGGTCGAGCACCCCGCCGTAGTCGAGGCCGCAGTCGTACCCAGCCCTGACCCGCTGCGTCTGGCAGTGCCGAAGGCCTTCGTCGCACTCGCCGCCGAGCATGAGCCGACACGCGACACGGCGACGTCCATCTTCCGGCACATTCGCGACCGTCTCGCTCCTTACAAGCGGATCCGCCGGATCGCCTTCACGGAGGAACTGCCGAAGACGGTCTCGGGCAAGATCCGCCGCGCAGAGCTGCGCCGCGGCGAAGCGGCTCGCGGGGCTACCCCCCGCCCCGCGGACGAGTTCAGGGAGGAAGACATGTGATCGATCACCAGACCGGAATAAGATTTTTTAACACAGCCGGATGATCGACGCCGGCTGACGCCTTGCCACGCTGTCATTAGCGGTTCTTGTTGTGCAATTGTTTGATGGTACCGCAACGGACGATCCGGGGAGCCCTACGGGCGCACGATCGGAGTGGCGGAACCTGCGCGGGCGGCCCCCTGTCGGATAAACCGGCTTTCTGGACAACCCTCGCAGGAGGCATATCTTTAGCGCGCTCCAAACGGGGTGCCCGCATCCTCGATACCTGAAGACAGAAGAGGCATCGTACCCCGGTGACATTCGCCATCGCCTCGGTCGTTTTCGGTGGTTCCTTTGGGGCCGCCCTCATCGGAATGATCCTGCACGTCAAATTGCCAGACCATCATCTGGACACGGATTCGCGGGATGTCGTGAAGCTGATCATGGGCCTGATCGCCACCATGTCCGCGCTGGTGCTCAGCCTGCTCATCGCATCCGCGAAAAGCTCCTACGACCAGCAGAAGAATGAACTGAACGCGCTCTCCGCCAACATCGTCCTGCTCGACCGGACGCTTGAATTTTACGGGCCAGACGCGAAGGCGGACCGTGAAAGGCTGCGCGATGTTGTCCGGCAAACGCATGACCGGATTTGGTCGCCGGAGGGCGTCCGGCCGGAGAACCTCGACTCCAGGGCAACACGAGCCTCGGTAAGCGCTAACATCGAGCAACTCCTAAGCCTCTCGCCAAAAACCGATGTGGAACGGATGATGCAGAGCCGGGCCGTGCAAGAGTCAGAAAGCATCGGGCGATCACGTCTGCTGATGGTCGCGCAGCTAGGCAGCTCGATCTCATGGCCGTTCCTGACGGTGCTGGTTTTCTGGATCTGCGTGCTGTTTCTCGGCTTCGGTCTGTTCGCGCGCTTTAATGTGACGGTGGCCGTGGCGCTGTTGGTGGGCGCACTCTCGGTCGCGGGTGCGATTTTCCTTATCTTGGAGTTGAACGACCCCTACCGCGGCCTCATGCGTATCTCCGACGAGCCCTTGCGCAGCGCGATAGCCCAGCTCGGCCGGTAGCGCGGCCTCCTGATCAACATCTTGTGCAACCTGATCGGAAACCGCCCGAAGGGGTTGGGGCGGAAGGCTTTTCCCCTCCGCCCCTCGCCGATTATGCCTGATGAGCGTGCCAGTAGGTGTTGCGCAACACGCGGCCGGGCAACGCGCCGGTGTGCGCGCCGCCCTCGTAGAGCACCTGGCCGTTGACGATTGTGGCGAAGATGCCCTCGGCCGGCTCCTTGATGCGCCAGGCGCCCTTCGGGAAGTCGCGGACCACGACCTCGTGGCCGCATTTGACGGTGGCCGGATCGAAGATCACGACATCGGCGGCCATGCCGGGGCGCAACAGCCCGCGGTCATAGAGCCCGAAGGTCGAGGCGCTATCGAAGGTCAGCCGCCGCACCGCCTGCTCCAGGGTCATCACCTGCTTCTCGCGCACCCATTCGCCCAAAAGCTTGGTCAGGTAGCCGTAGCCGCCGTGGAACTGCACATGCGCGCCGCCGTCGCCGAGACCGATCACCGCGTTGGGATGGGTCAGGATCTTGGTCAGCGCCTCGTCGTCGACATTGTTCTCGGCCTGCAGGAAGCGGGTTTCGAGCTTTTCCTCGACGACGAGGTCGAGGAAGGCGTCGATGACGCGCTTATTCTGCTTCTCGGCGATCTGCCCGATAGACTTGAACTGCATCCACCGGTTCTTTTCGAGCACCGGCTCGTTGACCCACATGTAGTTCCACCAGGTTTTGGAAAAGCCGACCGCGGTGTCGGGCTTGTTGACGACCGCTTCCTCGTGCAGCTTGGCGCGGATCTCGGGGTCGGCGTAGGCCTTCATCTTCTCTTCGTCGGACGACAACAGGATCGGGTGCCAGGTCGGCAGGCCGCGGAACACCTGGCAGTTCTTCATCGTGAAGTCCTGGGTGACGCGGTTTGGGCTGCACATCGGGTAGGCGCGGATGCCGAGTGCTGCGGTCTCCTCGACCCGTGCCATATGCACCTTCCACTCGTCGGGCTTGCGCATGGTCTGCGAGAGGCTGTTGTAGACGACGGTCCGCCCGGTCGCCTCGGCGAGGCGCCGGATCATGCCGTCCTTCAACTCGACATACTGGCCGCCGCCGGCCTGGATCGTGCCGGTGCTCATCTCGCGCAACACGTCGCCAAGCGCGAAAATCTCCTTCTCATCGGCCCACAGGGCCGGGATGTGGCAGCCCTGAGGGTCATAATGACCCTGCTCGCGCGACACCGAGAGGCCGAGCGCGCCGGCCTTCATGCCGTCGCGCACGACATCCTGCATCGCCTTGATCTGGTTGTCCGAGGCGCCTGGCTTCTGGCAATCCTCGCCCATCACGTAATGGCGCACCGCGGTATGGCCGATCAGGTTGCCGACATTGACGCCGAGGCGCTTGTCGAGATGGTCCATGTATTGGCCGGTCGTCTCCCAGTCGAACGCGACGGTGCGCAATACCTCCATCGGGATCGCTTCGACATAGCTGAGGAACTCGGCCAACCGCTCCTCGGTGCCCTTGCGCACCGGCGCCAACGATAGCGAGCAATTGCCGAAGATCACGGTGGTAGCGCCGTGCTCGGGCGAGAAGGTGCACAGCGGGTCCCAGGTCACCTGCGCGTCGTAATGGCAATGGTTGTCGATAAAGCCGGGGGCGACGGCGCGCCCGTCGGCGTCGATCGTGCGGGTAGCGGTACCGCTCAGCTTGCCGATTTCGACGATCTTGCCGTTCTTGATGCCGACATCACCCCGGAAAGCAGGCATCCCCGAGCCATCGACAATCAGCCCGTTCTTGATCAGCAGATCGTAGGCCATCGGTATTCTCCTCGAGGCGAGTGATTTCGATCATGAGTGTAGCGCCTACAGCGCCGGAGACACACCCTGGGGGAGCAATCAGCCATGACGAGGACGCGGGGGTGGTAATCGGAAAGCGAGGTAATGGTGGCCAGGGAGGCGGTTCGTGCTAAAGCCTAAGCCTGCGCACGACGCCGATGGGAGCTCCTGAAGCCATGAATTTGTCCGCCGCCGAATATCACGATCACCTGAAAACTACCTCGGTGCGTGCCGGCTTCAGCTTTGACGAGGTGGTACTGCCGCAGGAGCATCGCGTCGACGCCAACGGCCTGGGCTTTCGCTATCTCGATTGGGGCATGAAGGGGCAAAGGCCAATCCTGTTCCTGCACGGCGGCGCGCTAACCGCGCATACTTGGGATTTATGCTGTCTTGCGCTGCGCGATGAATACCACTGCATGGCACTGGATCAGCGCGGCCATGGCGACAGCGATTGGGCCCCCGACGGCAACTATTCGATCGCTGCCCAACGCGAGGATGTCAAAGGCTTTGCCGAGGCCGTCGGGCTCAACCAATTCGTGTTGGTCGGCATGTCGATGGGAGCGATCAACGGGCTCGCCTACGCGATCGCTTACCCCGAAACCCTGTCGGCGCTGGTGTTGATCGACGCCGGCCCCGATGTGCAGGCGCCCCGGTTCGCGCCGGATCCGCGATTTCGTCAATGGCGGAGCCGAGCCGGAGACGCTGGAAGCGATCATCGAGCGGGCGCTGTCATTCAACCCGCGCCGCGATCCGTTGGTCCTGCGCCGCAGCCTGATGCACAATTTGCGCCGTCAGGAAGACGGCAATTGGGTCTGGAAATACGACCGTCGGCGGTTTCAGCAGATGGGCGGCGACCAGCACGCCGCCGAGCGGCGCGACCTCGCCGACGGGCTCGCTCAGGTCACCTGCCCGACCCTGGTCGTGCGCGGTGGCGAGAGCGATGTGTTCCACGACGAGGACGCCGAGCGCCTCGCGGCGGGGCTCCCCGACGGGCGCTGGGTGACGATCCCCAAAGCCGGCCACACCGTGCAGGGCGACAACCCGAAGGATCTCGCCGCGGCGCTGCGCGATTTCCTCGGCTGAGAGAGCAGGCGCTCCAGCTTTAATTTTGCCGGACGAGCTTGCGGATGCGGTGGTTTTCGGTGTCGCCGATGTAGATCGCACCGTCGGGGCCGACGGCGACGCCGTGCGGGCGGCCGAGGCCGGCATCGCGCGCCGGGCCGCCGTCGCCCTCGCCGCCCTTGCGGCCGCCGGCGATGGTCTCGACAATTCCGCTCGCCCGGAAGATCCGGCGGATCGCGTGGTTCTCGGTGTCGACGATCAGGATGTCGCCGCCGGGGTCGAGGGCAAATTCCTTGGGCGCGTCGAACACCGCGGTGCGGGCCGGGCCGCCGTCGCCCGAATAGCCGCGCGCACCGGTCCCGGCCACGGTCGTGATGACGCCGGTGCGCGGGTCGATCGCGCGCAGCGTGCTGCCCTGGCGCTCGAGGATATAGAGGGTGCCGTCGGGCGCCACCTTGACGGCGCGGGCGCCGTGGACCCCGGCCGATGCCGCCGGCCCGCCGTCGCCGCTGTGCTCGGCCGCCCCGGTGCCGGCGAGCGGTCGCGATCGTCCCCGCGGCGAGATCGACGACGCGAACGCGGTTGTCGGCGACGTCGGCGATAAAGAGCCGGACATGTGCCGGATCAAGCGCGAGCCCGTTCGGCTCCACCATTCCGGCGCGCGGGGCCGGCCCGCCATCGCCGCCGAACCCCGACGCGCCGTTGCCGGCGACGGTCGTGATCATGCCCGAGGCGGCGTCGACCCGGCGGACGCAATGGTTGTGCCGGTCCGCGACATAGACATTCCCGTTCTTGTCGACGGCGATGCCGTAAGGCTCGTTGAACCGGGCGGCGGTGGCCCGCCCGCCGTCGCCCGAATAGCCCGCCTCGCCCGAGCCGGCGAGGGTCGCGATGACCCCGGTCCGCGCGTCGACCCGCCGGATGCGGTGGTTGAAGGTATCGGAGAAATAGAGGTTGCCACCGGTGTCGAAGCCGATGTCGAACGGCCCGTTCAGCAATGCCCGCGCCGCCGGGCCGCCGTCGCCGGCAAAGCCGCGCTCGCCGGTCCCGACCGCCGTCGTGATGATCCAGGTCTGCTCCGCCATGGATTGATGACCTCGCTGTTTATGACCCCTCTGCCGTCGCCTCGATCTTAGCATCGCTTTGCGAGCCGGCGGCCGGGGATATAGATTGCCCGCATGCCGTTCTCTCGCGCATCGCTCCCGCGGGCGCTGCCGGCCGTGGCCCTGCTGCTGGCGGCGGTGCTGCTCCCCGCCAAGGCCGGCGCCCCGCCCGACGCCGGCTCGCTCGCCGGGGAATTGCTGATCGCAGCACCCACGATCGGCGATCCGCGCTTCTTTCACACGGTGATCCTGGTCGTGCGGCACGACCAGAGCGGCGCCTTCGGCATCGTCATCAACCGGCCCGTGGGCGAGCGCTCGATCGCGAGCCTCCTGGAGGTGACGGGCGGCGACGCGTCGGGAGTCGAGGGCAGCGTGCCGGTCTTCGCCGGCGGCCCGGTCCAGCCGGAGCTCGGCTTTGTCGTCCACAGCGCCGAATACAAGAGTGCCGGGACCACCGCCGTCGACGAGCACCTCGCGATGACCGCGAGCCGGGAGATTCTGCGCGACATCGGCCATCATCGCGGCCCGCAGAAGAGCCTCTTCGCCTTCGGCTATGCCGGCTGGGCGCCTGGCCAGCTCGAAGCCGAGCTCGACCGCCGCGACTGGTTTCTGGCCCCCGAAGAGCCGAAGCTGATCTTCGACGACGACCGCGGCGATTTATGGGATGCCGCGATGGCGCGCCGAACGCGCGAGCTCTAAGGGCGAAGAAAAGGGAAACGAACGTATTCCGCGAGCGGGTCGCCGGCGCCAATTCGGTCGTGGCTCGTTTCGTCCTCGACCCGATCCCGGCCCAAAGCTACAGCGCATGCGGCGCAGCCGAGGGCGTCGGCGCGCTGGCCGAGCTCGACCACGAGCCCTTCGCGCCGATAGGCGCCGAGCGTCAACGCGCCGCGATACATCCTCACCCCGCGCGGCGCAGGATTTCTTCGGCGGCGTCGGCGAAGATTTGGGCGCCGAGCACGATGTCTTCTTCCTTGGTGTCCTCGGACCAATGGTGGCTGATGCCGCCGAGGCTCGGGATGAACATCATCCCAGCCGGCATCCGCTCGGAGAGGACCGCCGCGTCGTGACCCGCGGCACTCGGCAGCCGCATGTGCATGCCGGGCGCCCGCCGCTCGGCCGCCACCTCGATCTGCGCCTGAAAGCCCTGATCCATCGGCCGCGGCTCGGTCTTCACGATCGTCTCGATCTCGACCCGGCAGGGCCCCGCCCGGCCGGCCTCGGCGACCAGCGCATGCAGGCTCTCCTCGAACAGCGCGAGCTTTTGCGGGTCGGCGTCGCGGAACTGGACCTGCATCTCGGCGCGGCCGGGGACCACCGAGGGCGCGTTCGGGTCGAGCGACATGCGACCGATCGTCCAGACCGTGCGCGGTCCGGCGATCTCCGGGAAGCGGTCGTGGATGCGCGTCGCCAGCCGGACCATCGCCACGCCGGCGTCCTTGCGCCGTACCATCCGCGTCGTGCCGGCGTGGTTCTGCTCGCCGATCAGCGAGACGCGGTAGTTCCAGATGCCGACGATCGTCTCGACCACGCCGATCCGCAATCCGGTCGTGTCGAGCGTGTCGCCCTGCTCGATATGGGCTTCGAGATAGCCGACATGGCGGCCGGGTTCGAACCGGTCGCGCGGCTGCTCGGCGAGCCCCGCCCGGGCCAGCGCATCGCGCAGCGGAGTCCCCGCGTCGCGGCCTCTGATACGGTCGATCTCGTCATCGGCAAGATCGCCGATGAACGAGCGGCTGCCGAGATAATTGCCGTAATGACCCTCCTCGTCGGCCCAGGCCGCGACCTCGATGCCGAGCCCGGCGCAGCCCGGGTCGGCGGCGAAGGCGCGGGCCAGCTCGAGCCCGTAGATCACCCCCAGCGACCCGTCGAGCCAGCCGCCATAGGGCTGGGTCTCGCTGTGCGAGCCGACCAGCAGGCGCCGCCGCGCGCCGGGGTTGCGGCCGATGACGTTGCCGATGCCGTCGATCGCCGTGTCGAGCCCGGCCTCGCGGAATTTTGCGGCCAGCCAATGCCGCGACTCGACATCGACCGGCGAATAGGTCGGCCGATGGACGCCGGTCTTGTAGCGCCCGAATTCGGCCAGACGCTTCAAATCGGCGACGACGCGCTGTCCATCGATGGCCGGCATCTTTCCCTCGTTCCGCCTCGGTTGACCTGGGTCAAGGTAACCCGATACGGGACGCCCACCAATCTGCCGTCACACCGGCGAAAGCCGGTGCCCAAAACCAGTGCGGCTCCCGGCCTGGGCCAAGCCTCCGCCAGGGCGACATAGAGCAACGGAGGCAAGCATAAGGTACGTACCACAGACACCGTAGTAATCCGACCGAGATAAACCAAAGCGAGCGCCGGCGGCACACTATCCCAGCGGTGCGGCGGCTCCGCCGACCAATCGGGCCCCGCTGGCTGGTCGACCCAGGTGAGGCGGTCGGTCTTTATTCTCCCCCGTAACCCCGGCCTACTCCAGCGTACCGGAAACGCTCATGGTGACGCTGGCGGCGCCGGTAGTCAGGTTGCGATCGGACCTCAGCGTCACGGTCGTACCGGAATCGGCCCAAAGATTCACATTCGTGCCGGCTCTCCATAGGCTATCGCCGCCGCTGTAAGTCCCCACATTCGAGGTTCCCAGGTTAAAAGGCGTGCCAACCGTGACCCCGTTGACTTCGGTCAAAACCGACAGCACGCAAATCTGGCCGGTCGGCGCAAAGCAGTTGCCCGAGGCGTACAGAATGTGAAATCTGGGGTTCCCCGCCACCTTCGGCACCGTGAATGTGAGGCTCAGCCCCGCGGTTCCGGCCGCCATCGAGCCGCTCAGAACCACTTGATACGGGGCAGCCTCCGCGCGTCCCGGGGCGGCCACCGTGACAATCAGCGCCAAAACCAACAACTGGGCTGCGGCAATGAGGCCATGTTTGCGCTTAAGCATGTGCAGGCTCCTTCCTTCGTACGCACCGACATCATCGAAAGCTTAAGTTTGACACTATTTGGCTGTCGACGCAAGACCAGAAAGCTCGCGGGCATGGTAAACGTTGTTCTCGGCACCGTATATTACAACAACCTTTCTCTTTTGCGGAGAAGGGCGACAACGCTGCGCCGCCGCGGCCATCAAGAGCACAGAAAAAAGCCAAGTTGCCTTTGCCTGCAAGCCAGGGAGTTGGCGCTCCTGCGGCATCCCCATTTCTCCAACGCAAGAATTGCCACATTCGCATCATATCCTTGCGCCAGCGATGGCTTGGCGGGAATGGCTGCCGGCCCGATGGAGATTTGGTCAATGGCTGTAGATTCTCTGCAGACAACAGCGAAAACAGCGGCGGCGGCGGACCCGCGTAAGGCGTTCGGGCGGCCGTTTCAGAAGGGGGAGTCGGGCAACCCGGCGGGGCGGCCGCGCGGTTCCCGCAACCGGAATACGCTCGCCGCCGAGCTGCTGCTCGAAGACGAGGCATTGGCGCTGACCAGGAAGGCGATCGAGCTCGCGCTCGCCGGGGACCCGACCGCGCTGAAGCTCTGCTTCGACAGCCTCCATCCGCGGCGGCGCGAGCGCTCGGTGCAGATTGCTCTGCCGCCGCTGCGCAATGCGTTTGATCCCGCTCCGGTGATGGCGGCGGTCGCCGAGTCCGTCGCCGACGGCCGGGTCACCCCCGGCGAGGCGTTCGAGTTGTCCCAGGTGGTCGAGACCGCGATCCGCGCGATCGCCGGCAGCGAGGCCGCGGCGCGCTGGGCGGAGCACGACAGGAAGCCGAAATGGGAACCGCCGCCGCAAGCGGAGCCATGGGCGACCGGTAAATGGTGAGGACGCAGCCAGCGCTTGATCCGGCGAGATTGCCTCCCCGCGGGTCAGGCCCGCGGGTCGCGACGACAGCTTTATGTACGAGTCGACGTTGTCTTCTTTAGGATCGCCGGCTGCGACAACTGCCGGCAGGTCAATGACGATGGCCGCATCATCCGCCCCCCGCGTGGCGCTCCTCGGCTTCTCGATCGAGTGCAACAAATTCGCGCCGCCGGCAAAGAAGTCGCATTTTCTCGCCCGCACCTATCTCGAAGGCGACGCGATCGTCGCGGAAGCGCGCTCGGCGACACCGGCCATGCTGGCAGAGACGCCGGGCTTTGTCGCGGCGATGGATAGTTCGGGCCCGTGGACGCCGGTCGGCGTCGCGCTGGCGATGACCGAGCCCAACGGGCCGGTCGAGCATGCCTTCTTTGTCGAGCTGCTCGACACGATCCGGGGCCGGCTCAGCGCGGCCCTGCCGGTCGACGCCGTCTATATCTGCTCGCACGGCGCCGGGCTGACGACCGAGGAGGACGACCCCGACGGCGTCCTCTTCGAGATGGTACGCGAGATCGTCGGACCCGATGTGCCGATCGCGGCGACCCTCGACCTGCACGCCAATGTCTCCGAGCGCATGGTCCGGTCGATCGACGCCTTTATCGGCTACCGCACCAACCCGCATCTCGACATGCGCGAGCGCGGCGTCGAGGCGGCGGCGGCGATCCGCGAGATGCTGGGTGGCCTCAGGCCGCAGCGGGCCTTCATTCGCCTGCCGATCGTGCCGCCGACGGTGACGATGCTGACCGCAGCCGGCCCCTACGCCGACATGATCGAGCTCGGGCAGCGGCGGATAAGCCCGGCGATCATGAATGTCTCGGTCATGGGCGGCTTTGCCTTTGCCGATACCGCGAAGAACGGCCTCACCGTCGTGGTGACCGCGCGCCACGACAAGCGGGACGCCGAGGCGCTGGCACGCGAGATCGCCGAATTCGGCTGGGCCAACCGCGCGCGGTTTTATCCGCGGCTGACTTCGCTCGACGACGCGGTCGAGAAGGCGTTGGCGGCCGGCCGCGATCCGGCGCTGCCCGCACTCGCCTTTGCCGATGTCGCCGACAATCCGGGCGGCGGCGGGCGCGGCAACACGGTCTACCTGCTGCGCGCGTTTCACGACGCCGGGGTCGCGGGCGCGCTCCTCGGCATCTTCTACGACCCCGACCTCGCCGCCGAGGCGCACCGGCTGGGGGTCGGCGCAAGTTTCGCGGCGCAATTCAACCGTTCGGAGATCACGAAATTTTCCGAGCCCTATGCGGCGACCGCAACGGTAGTCGCACTGACCGACGGCAACTGCGTCGGCCGCCGTGGCATCTATGCCGGCATGCGCCTCGTGCTGGGGCCGTGCGCCGCACTCCAGGTCGGCGGCATCGCGGTCGTCGTCGTGTCGCACCGCGTGCAATGCGCCGACCCGATCTTTTTCGAGATGATGGGGCTCGACATCGGCCGCGCGCGTTCGGTCGTCGTCAAATCGCGCGGCCATTTTCGCGGTGGCTTCGACGAGTTCTTCGGCCCCGACCGGATCGTCGAGGTCGACCTCCCGGGTCTGACCTCGCCGATGCTCGCCCGCTTCGACTGGCAGCGCCTGCCGCGCCCGGTGATCCCGCTCGACGACAATGTCGAATGGAACGTCTCCGACTGATGCGGGTGTGGTCGGTCCTGGCGCTGCTGCTCGTCGCGGCGGCGCCCGCATTGGCTGAAACCGACTGCTCGCCCGCCGGCGTCAACGCCGCGCGCCGGGAGTTCCGAACCTTCTACCAGGCCAAGGACTACGCGCGCGCCCGCAACATCCTCGGGCCGTTCGAGGATTGTTTCGGCGGCGATCCACAGGGCACGCTCGCCGCGGCGGTGCTGAGCGATCTGGCGATTGCCGCCTACCATGCCGGCGATTCGGAGACCTGCGCCGAAACCTTGGTGCCCTATGCGCCCGACGCCAAGGGCTCCGAGGCTCGTCTCGCCGAATTGCCGGAAAAGGTAAGGAGAGGGGTTCTCTTCAACCTTCGTTTGTGTACCGGCGGTTGCCCGATGGTGGCGCCGAACTGCCAGTCGATCGCCGCCGCGCTGGCCCTCCAAAAGCGCGCCAAGGGAAGGTTCGCCGCACCCGCCTGCCCGTTCCCCGCCGGCGACAATGCCGTCGCCGTGCCGAACGCGAGAAACAGCTGCCTGACGATCCTGCCGCCACGGGCGGAAGTCTCTTGGAGCGAACGCGCCGAAGCCGACCCCGAGGCCGTGTGCCCCCGCCTGGCGTTGGTCCGGAGCGACCGCGGAGCGGTGCGGACCAGCGAGCTCCCGCTGCCGAAGGGGAGCTGGCTGCGCGACCTCGAAATCTGTTGCGTCAAGCCGATCCTCGGCGTCGCGAAGGATGGGAGCTTTGCCGTCGAGCCGGAGGACAACCCGCCCGAGGGCTGCCTCAGCGGACACCGCACCTATGTGGTGGAGGAAGTCTATGCTCTCGATCGCGGCCGATTGCGGCTCAAGCACAAGGTTCGCGAAGGCGTCTATTGAACCGCCGCAATCGGAAGGGGAGAACGAGCAGCCGTCACGCCGCCGGCGCTCCGTTCGCGTAGGGCTTCAGCGCCGCGTAGATAAAGCCGTTGGCTGGGGTCGGGACGCCGTGGCGTCGCCCCAGCTCGACCACCTTGCCGGCGAGCCAGGGCAGTTCGAGACGATTGCCGTGCATCAGATCGTTGCCCGTCGAGGTCATGTGGTAGTCGGGCATCGACCACATCGTGGCGAGGACCTTTTCGCCGCTGTCGGGCGGGATCGCGACCCCCTCGGCATGGCCGACGGCCACCGTCTCGTCCAACGCCGCCTTGAACAGCGCGAGCAGGTCGGGGTCGGCACGCCATTTGCCGAGCGGCAATCGGGTCAGCACGTTGAGCCCGCTCAATGGCACCAGCAGGACGAATTTTTCCCAAATCGGGACCCGCACATCGGGGCTCAGCACGCCCTCGAACCCGGCCGCGGCGCAAAGGTCACGCAGGCGCGGCCCGCGCTCGCTGATCCTGCCGTCGAGCTCGCCAAAGGTCATCTGCTGATAGGCGCCGGTCTGGCGGACGATTCCGGGCGCCACGATCGAGCCGGTGACAAACGCGGTACCTCCCATCACCGGCTCAGGCCCGAGGATCGCGATCAGCCGCTCGGCCGCGTCGACGCCGTTCTGCAACGGGATCACCGCGGTCTCCCTTCCGACGATCGGGCGGATCAGCTCGCCGGCGCTCTCGACGTCCCACAATTTGACGCTGAACAGCACGTAATCGACGACCCCGATGCTCGCGGGGTTGTCCGTGGCCTGGACCGGCCGGATATGGGTTTCGCCGCGATCACCCTCGATCCGCAGGCCGTTCTCTTGCATTGCCGCGAGATGAGCGCCGCGGGCGACAAAGACGACCTCCTCTCCGGCTTTGGCCAGCGATGCTCCGTAGATCGCGCCGATGCCGCCGGCGCCGATGACGGCTATGCGCATGGTACCCTCCGGATTGGCTGCGCCCCGCTGATCTCGCGGGCGATCGGCGCTACTCTAGCGCGGCTTATCGACGAGACGAGAATGGGACGGTGTCCCGAACCAAGGAGATTGCCATATGCCCGTAACCCCGCCTTCGCCCGCCCGCGAGCAGGTGCGCCCGATCGCGCCAAAGCTGATCGACCTCGCCGAGAAGGTCGTCTATGGCGACGTCTGGGAGCGCCCGGGGCTGTCGAAACGAGACCGCAGCCTGGTCACGGTCGCCACCCTCGTGGCGCTCGGCCGCGACAAGCAGTTGGTCGGCCATCTCGGCCGCGCGCTCGACAACGGCCTCAGCAAGGACGAGCTCGGCGAGCTGATTACCCATCTCGCCTTCTACGCCGGCTGGCCGGCGGCGATGACCGCGGCCCTGGTGGCGAAGGAGGTGTTCGAACGCCGCTGACGCTGCTCGTGGCGGGCGCGAGCCGACGCCGTGGCATCTGTCTCGGGCCGCCTCACCGCGCGGCGCATTTCCGGCCGGGACGCGAGCCGGCCTGTCGTAAAACACGCCCTTCAAATCACCCGCGCGTCGCGCAGCGCGGCGATCTCGGTATCATCGTAGCCGAGGCTCTTCAGGATCTGGTGGGTATGCTCGCCCAGCAGCGGGGCAGGGCGGCGGTAGGCGCCGGGGGTTTCGGAGAGCTCGATCGGGGTAGGGGCCAGCGGCACTGTTGTGGCGAGGCCGGGGTAGGGCACTTCCTGCAACAGGCCGGCAGCGCGGATGTGCACGTCGTCGAGCGCCTGCTGCGGCGAATAGACCTGGCCGGCGACGATGTTCGCCCCCTCGAGCGCGGCCAGGGCTTCGGCGCTGCTGCGCGCGGCGCACCATTCGCTCATCCGGGCCGAGATGATTTGGCCGTGGTCGGCGCGCGACTGGTCGTCGGCAAAGCGCGGGTCGGCGAGCCAATGCTCCTCGCCGATCATCCCGGCCCAGCGCCGGAACATCGCCGGGCCGATGACGGTAGCGACGATCCAGCCGTCGCGCGTGCGGTAGATGTCGGCCGGCGCCGAGTTGAAGCCCCGGTTGACCGTCGCTACCCGGTCGACCCCGGTCAGCGCCTGCTCGATCAAGGTCGCGTTGGCAAAGGCGATCGCGGTCCGCAACAGGGCGCCTTCGACCTTTTGCCCGAGCCCGGTCTTGCCGCGCTCGATCAACGCGGCGAGCGTGCCGAAAGCCGACAAGCAGGCGGTGCCGAAATCGACCCAGGGCAATTTGATCGCGATCGGCTGCTCCGGCGTGCCGGAGAGGTAGGCAGCTCCGCTCATCGCCTGGCCGATGCCGTCGAAGCCGTGCTTGCGGCTCAGCGGCCCGCCGGCGCCGAAACCGGTGACCGTCGTCAGGATGATGTCGGGCTTGACGAGACGCAGGCTGTCGAGGTCGAGCGAGAGAGCGCGCAGCACCTGCGGCGGCAAATTGGCGACGACGACATCGGCGGTCGCAGCCAGCCGGCGGACGATCTCGCGGCCCTGGGGTGCGGCCGGGTCCAAAGTCATCCCGAGCTTGTTGCGGTTCATCGCCAGGAACATCGCGCCGCCCCCTTCGGGTCCCGCCCCGACCGGGATGAAGAAGCGGTCCTCGCCGCCGCCGAGCCGCTCGATGCGGATCACCTCGGCGCCGAGATCGGCGAGCAGCGCCGCGCAGAACGGCCCCGCGATGTAGCGCCCGAAATCGAGGACGCGAATACCGTCGAGCACACCCGGCACTCTTTGTCTCCTGCTGAATTGCCGCCGCCGCTCGGCATTCCGGAAGGCCCGTCGGCCATCGCGGCAATCGGCCGCCGCCAGCAGCTCAGGGTCGCATCCGGCGGCCGCGCCGTGCTATCCTACCGCAGGAAAATTCGTGAGGAAGCCATGATCCACCATCTTTCCATTGCCGCGCATGATCCCAAGCACGTTGCCGGGGTTCTGGCCGAGCTGATGGGCGGTGCCGCGGTCCCGTTTCCGCCCAATCCGGGGAGCTTCTTCGCGCTCCAGCTCGATGAGCACGGCTCGGGTGTCGAGGTCTATCCGGCCGGCACTGAGCTGCAGCCGGGCGGCGCCGACGGTGCAGGCTTTGCGAAGCGGCCGCATGGCGGGCGAGGCTTCGGCCCGACCCATTTCGCGCTCAGCGTCGCCACGCAAGCCGACACCGTCGAGGCGATCGCCCGCCGCGAAGGCTGGCAATGCTTCCGCTGCAACCGCGGCCCCTTTCATGTGATCGAGGTGTGGGTCGAGAACCAGTCGATGGTCGAGATCCTGCCGCCCGATTACGCGGCCGAATATCTCGCCTTCACCCGCCCCGACCAGATCGCAGCCGCGATGGCGGCGGCACCCGCGGCGCGGTCGCGCCAACGCACGGCGTAATCGACCGGGCATCGGCGCCGCTGCGGTCCGACGCCGGCTGCCGCGAGAGCGCCCTCGCTGACAGATGCCCGCCTCCTGACCGCGCCATCGACGGTTCGCGCCCGCGCCGCCGGATATCGTGCGATCGTCCATCCGACCGCAGCCGAGCCGCTACGGGTGGCGGATTGAGCAACCCTGAACGGGCCGGGTCAGGCAGCGTCGTGGAAGATGATCCCGATGGTGCGCCGATGGCCCGAGCGGACGGTGCCGACGCCGTGGCGGAGGCTCACGCGATAAGAGCCGCGCACGCCTTGCACCGGCCGGTTGTTGACGGCGAAGACGACGGCATCGCCCTTGCGCAACGGCACGATATCGGCCCGCGACTGCATGCGCGGGCGCTGCTCGGTCAGCACGAACTCGCCGCCCGTGAAGTCGCCATCGGGCTCGGAGAGGAGGATCGTCAGCTGAAGCGGGAAGACATGTTCGCCGTAGAGATCCTGATGCAGGCAGTTGTAGTCGCCCTTGCCATATTGCAGCAGGAGCGGGGTCGGGCGGGTCTGGCCGGCTTGGCGGCAACGGTCGATGAAATCGGCATGCGCCTCGGGGAAGCGCACATCGATACGCATAGCCTCGTGCCAACGATTTGCGATCGGCATGAGATGCGGGTAGATGGCGGTGCGGAGCTCTCCGACGAGATCGGGAAGCGGGTAGGCAAAGTACTTGTACTCGCCGCGGCCGAAGCCGTGGCGCGCCATGACGACACGGCTGCGGAACAGCTCGCCGTTGTCGTAAAGGCCGGCGATTGCCGCGCATTCCCTCGGCGAGAGCAACTTCTCGATCTGCGCCCAACCGTGTCCGTCGAGGTGGGCGCCGACACAAGGCCAATCGATTGCCTCCACCCGTTCCGCGACACCCCTCCTCGGGGCCGGAACCTCGCGTATCGATGCGGCTGCAATCATATCGTCTCCAGAGCCTTGGATCAGGGCCTTCATCCCCGCCGTTTCAGGCTGCACTCGCCTCGCGGGCGAGGAGCGCGCGTTTGCGCTCGACGCCCCAGCGATAGCCCGACACCGCGCCGTCGGTCCTGACGACGCGATGGCACGGAATGGCCACGGCGATCGGGTTGGCCGCACAGGCGCCGGCGACCGCCCGCACCGATTTCGGCGCGCCGATCCGCCTGGCGATCTCGGCATAGCTGACCGTCGTGCCGGCCGGGATCTGACGCAGCGCCTGCCAGACCCGCTGCTGAAAAGCAGTGCCCCGCACATCGAGCGGCAGGTCGAGCCCGATGCCGGGCGCTTCGATCATGCCGATCACCCGGGCGACGAGCTTTTCAAACCCGTCATCACCGCCGATCAGGCGGGCGCGCGGAAAGCGATCCTGCAAATCGCGCAGCAGCACCTCCGGGTCGTTGCCCATCAGGATGGCGCAAACACCCTTTTCGCTGCGGGCGACGAGGATCGAGCCGAGCGAGCATTCGCCGATCGCAAAGCGGATCTCGGCATCGGCGCCGCCGGCGCGATAGGTGCTGGGGGTCATGCCCAGGATCCCGGCCGAGATTTCGTAGAAGCGGCCGCTCGAATTATAGCCGGCTTCGTAGATGGCTTCGGTCACACTGGCGCTCTTCGAGAGCCGATCCCGAACCCGGTTCGTTTGGTGCGCCGCGGCGTATGCTTTTGGCGTCACGCCAGTGGCCGCCTTGAACACGCGATGGAAATGGTAGGCGCTGAGGCCGGCCGCCAAAGCAAGCTCGGCCAATGTCGGCGCCTCGTCGGCGTCTTCGATCAGCCGGCAGACGCCAGCCACCTTGGCGGCGTATTGCGCGCGCAGCGACGGCTCGCCGGGTTTGCACCGCCGGCACGGCCGGAACCCCGCCGCCTCGGCCTCGGCGATGGTCCGGTGAAAGCGGACATTCTTTGGATTGGGGGTTCTCGACGGGCACGATGGGCGGCAGTAGACCCCGGTGGTCTCCGTCGAGTAGAAAAACTCGCCGTCGGCCGAGCGGTCGCGCGCCGCGACCCGGGCCCAACGCGGGTCCAGCGCGGTCGTCGGACCCGCCGGCCGCTTCGGGATTTCCGCTAAGGAGGTAGGCATCGCCAATCCTTCCGATCCATTTGTCATGCGCCCAATCTGGCCCTTCAACTTCCAATCCGCACTCCGGCCCTTGCTCTCGAATCGAAATAGGAGCAGGCGCTCGAAACTGCCGCCAGCGCGGTGATCGGAGCGCCGATCAGCCGATCAACTCGGCCAACTCCTCGGCGCGAGCCGAGCCCCATGGACGATCGCAGCGCCCAACCCAAGGCCCGACCCAAGGATAGCAACGCTGCCGAAAAGGATACTACACCGCCGACCGCCGGGGTGCGCTTGGTCGGACCAGGGAATGGCTTCCAGCGCGGTCGGCCCATTCGTGCGACTACCGCCCTCGATGAGGTGAACAGAGTGGCGCCCGGCGAAGCGCGCTGTGTCGCAGCTCCGAGCGGCGCGCGGCGATGAATTTGTGGCTGGTGCTCGCCGAAAACAGCTTCGCCTTTGGCGGGTTGCTGTTTTTGCTGTCCGCCGGGTTCTCGCTGATCTTCGGGCTGATGCGCATCCCCAATTTGACGCACGGCTCGCTGTTTATGCTCGGCGCCTATTTCGGCGTCAGCCTGATCGCTTGGGGCCTCGGTTTCTGGACGGCCGCGATCCTGGCCGCCCTCGGCGTGGCGATCTTCGGCGGCCTCATCGAGCGGCTGTTGCTGCGCCGGCTGCCCGGCGCCGAACTGGCGCAAGTGCTGGTGACGCTCGGCCTCTCCTTCATGATCGCCGACGCGTGCCTGATGGGTTGGGGCGGCGACCCGATCTCGATCGAGACGCCGCCGGCCTTGCGCGGCGCCACCTCGCTTGGGCATGTCGCGTTTCCGACCTATCGCCTGGCGATCATCGTCATCGCCGTAGTCATTGCCGCCGGGCTCTGGGGATTGCTCGACCGGACGAGGCTGGGTGCGATGATCCGTGCCGGGGTCGACGACCCGGCCATCGCGCGCGTCGTCGGCATCCGCGTCTCGCGGCTGTTCACGATCGTCTTCTCGCTAGGCGCCGGCCTCGCCGGCTTTGCCGGGGTGATCGGCGGCCCGATCCTCTCGGTCTATCCGGGCCTCGACCAGGACATGCTGCCGCTGGCGCTCGTGGTCGTCATTCTCGGCGGCTCGGGCAGCCTTCTGGGCTCCTTCGTCGGCAGCTTCGTCGTCGGCTTCCTCTACAATTTTGGGCAGGCGATGCTGCCTGAGCTCGCCTATGTCGTGTTGTTCCTGCCGATGCTCGTGGTGCTCGTGGTGCGGCCGAGCGGCCTCTTCGGCAGGGCAGCACTATGAAACGTCTGGCCGTCGCCGTCGCGCTCGCCGTCCTGGCGACGGTGCCCTTCTGGGTCGGCAACACCTATTACGTCAACATCGCCGCGCAGATCCTGCTCTATGCGATTTTCGCGCTGGGGCTCAACGTGCTGGTCGGCTATGCCGGGCTTGTGACCCTCGGCCATGCCGGGCTCTTCGGCATCGCGGCCTACGCCGGCGCGCTCTTGATCAACGGCGGGCACAACCACTTCGTCGCGATCGTCGGCGCGCTCGCGGTAACGGTGCTCGCCGCGGCGATGTTCGCGGTGCTGGCGCTGCGCGGCACCGGGCTCGGCTTTGTCATGATTACGGTGGCCTTGGGCCAGATCGTCTGGGGTGTGGCCTATCGCTGGATCAGCATCACCAATGGCGACAACGGCGTCTCGATCGCCTCGCGCCCGAGCCCCTTCGGACTGTCGCTCGCCGACGCGTCTGGCCTCTATTGGGCGACCCTGGTGGTCTTCCTGGTCGCACTGGCGGCGATTGCGGTGTTCGCCGCCTCGCCGTTCGGAGCCAGCCTGCGCGGTACCCGCGACCAGCCGCGGCGGATGACCGCACTCGGCTATCACATCTGGATGATCCGCTTTTTGGCCTTTCTGTTCTCAGGGCTGTGGAGCGGCGTCGCCGGCATGCTGTTCCTTTACTACAACCAGTTCGTCAGCCCGCAGGTGGTGGCGTTGAGCGCCTCGGCCGAGGCGCTTCTGATGGTGATCTCCGGCGGCACCGGGACCTTGCTCGGGCCGATCGTCGGGGCGGCGCTGGTCGTCGTCATGAAGAATGTCGCCAGCGCCTATATCGAGCGCTGGAACTTCGTCCTCGGCGCCATTTTCGTCGCCATCGTGATCTTTGTGCCGGAAGGGCTGGTGCCCGGCTCGGTGCGGTTGTGGCGGTGGGCCGCGGCGAGAATCCGCCCCGCCGAGCCGCTGCCCGCGGCCGCATCCGCACCCGGGCGGGAGGCCGGCGAATGAGCGCGCTCGAGTTGCGCGAGCTCGAAAAATCCTTTGGCGGGTTGCGCGTCAGCGCCGCGGTCAGCCTTAGCGTCGAACCCGGCGAGCGCCGCCTGATCATTGGCCCCAACGGTGCCGGCAAGACCACGCTCTTCAATCTGATCACCGGCGAGCTGCGCCCCGACGCTGGTGCCGTTCGCCTCTTCGACAGCGACATCACCCGGGTCCCGAGCCGGCGGCGCGCTCATCTCGGCCTCGCCCGGACCTATCAGATCATCACCCTCTTTCCGGGCGAGACCCTGCTGCGCAACGTCATGCTGTCGCTGCTGGGCTTGTCGCCTCTGCGCTGGAACCCGATGGCGCGGCTCGACCGGCAAGCGGCCTTGATCGAGGGCGCGCGCGCCGCGCTGGCGCGGGTCGGGCTCGACCACCTGACCGAACGGCCGCTCTCCCAGACCGCCTACGGCGAGCGCCGCCGGGTCGAGATCGCGATGGCGCTGGCGCAGCAGCCGAAGGTGCTGCTGCTGGACGAGCCCTTCGCCGGGCTCTCGATCGAGGAGCGGCGCGATGTGCAGGAGCTGCTGGCGGCGATCCCGCGCGATGTGACGATCATCATGATCGAGCACGACATGGATGTGGCGCTCGATTTCGCCGAGCGGATCACGGTGCTGCATTTCGGCCGAATCGAGGTTGAAGGCACGCGCGCCGAGATTGTGGCGCACCCCCGGACCAAGGAGATCTACCTTGGCGAATGACGCCCTCTCGCTCAGCGAAGTCGACGCCTTCTACGGCGACAGCCACGTCTTGCACCGCGTCTCGTTCCGCTGCGGCGAAGGCCGTCTGCTCGGCCTTCTGGGCCGCAACGGCGCCGGCAAGACAACGAGCATGAACGTGACCGTCGGCCTGCTGCCGCCTCGCCGCGGTGCCGTCGCGGTTTATGGGACCCCGGTCACCGGCCGCCCGCCCGAAGCGATCGCCGCAACCGGCATTGCGCTCGTGCCGCAGGGGCGGCGCATCTTCCGCAGCCTCACGGTGCGCGAGAATCTCGCCGTTGCCGCCCGCAAGCCGAGGGGCGGCCGGCCGCTGCTGTGGTCCCTCGACACCGTATTCGCCACCTTCCCGCGGCTGAGGGAGCGGCGAGATCAGTATGCCGGGACCCTGTCGGGCGGGGAGCAGCAGATGCTGGCGATCGGCCGCGCGCTGGTCTCGAACCCGCGGGTGCTGCTGATGGACGAGCCGTCGGAGGGTCTCGCCCCCCAGATCGTGGCCGAGGTCATGGCGACGATCCGCCGGCTCAAGGAGCACGGGCTCTCGATCGTGCTGGTTGAGCAGAACCCGAAGCTCGCATTCGACGTGGCCGACGACATCGTGATCCTGAACAGCGGACGGGTGGTCATCGACGCCCCGGCCGCCACGCTGAAGCGCGAGGGCACGGACCTGCACCAGCACCTCGGCATCTATTGACGGCGGCTCGCCCAAAGGGCGATGGCGCGGCCGATCTCCGGGCCGGAATCTTCCTGGATGAAATGGCTGCCGGCAACCGTCACCTCGGTCTGGTTCGGCCATCGGCGGCAGAATTCACGTTGCGCGCCTACGAGGATCGCCCCGGGCTCGGCGTTGACGAAGAGCTTGGGGATGTCGCTCAGCGCGAGCCACTGGGCGTAATGGTCGACGAGCTCGACGATCGAGCCCGGCGCACCGTCGATCGGGATGTCGCGCGGCCAGGCGAGGGTCGGCCAGCGGTGCTCGCTCGACGCGGCAAAGGGGCGCTGGTATTCCGCCATCTCCGCCGGCTCCAGCCTGCGCAGGATCGAGGCCGGCAACACGCGCTCGACGAACATGTTCTTGGCGAGGATCATGTCCTCGCCAGCCGGCGACCGAAAGCCCTGAAAGGCGCGCTGCGAGCCCTCGGGCCATTCCGCCCAAGTCAGCGGCCGGACGATCGCCTCCATATAGGCGAGCCCGGCGGCCCGGTCGCGGTGGTGGATGGCCCAGTCGAAGCCGAGTGCCGAGCCCCAATCGTGGACGACGAAGTTGATCGGGCGCTGGTCGCCGACCACGGCGTCGATGAAGCCCCACAAGAATTCGCGATGGACAAAGAAGTCATAGGTTCCGGGGCCGGGCGCATCGAGCTTGTCGGAATCGCCCATGCCGATCAGGTCCGGCGCCAGGCAGCGGCCCAGCCCCGCGACCTCCGGCATGACGTTGCGCCACAGGTAGGACGAGGTCGGGTTGCCGTGCAGAAAGAGGAACACCGGATCGCCGGCGCCGAGCTCGACATAGGCGATCCGCCTGCCATCGACCGTGACGAATCTCTTGGCGTGGGGCTCGATGCGGTGCGGGTTCATCACAACACCTCCCAAACGGGGTCCCGGCGAATGCTATGGTGTCAGATGATCACGTCCGGACCATCTTGCCAGGAGATCGAGCATGCCCAAGCCAACCTATGAGAACGCGCTGATCGTCGGCGCCGGACGCGGCCTCAGCGCGTCGCTGGCGCGCCTCTTCGCCAAAGAGGGAATGCAGGTGGCATTGGCCGCGCGCGACGCGGAGAAGCTGGCGGGGCTCTGCGCCGAGACGGGCGCCAAGGCCTTTGCCTGCGACGCCGTCGACCCGGCCCAGGTGGCGAGCATGTTCGCTGCGGTCGAGGCCGCTTCCGGGGCGCCCGATGTCGTCGTCTACAATGCCAGCGCGCGCGCCCGCGGCCCAGTCGCCGAGCTGGTTCCGGCCGAAGTCGAGCGGGCGATCATGGTCAGCGCCTACGCCGGCTTCCTCGTCGCCCGCGAGGCCGTGCAGCGTATGCTGCCGAAGGGCCACGGTGCCGTTCTCTTCACCGGCGCCTCGGCGAGCGTCAAGGGCTATCCCCTGTCGGCGCCGTTCGCGATGGGCAAGTTCGCGCTGCGCGGGCTCGCCCAAAGCATGGCGCGCGAACTGTCCCCGCAAGGCATCCACGTCGCCCATTTCGTGATCGACGGCGCCATCCGCAACCCCGGCCGGGTCGAGCCGGCGGACCGGCCCGACAGCATGCTCGACCCCGACGCGATCGCCGCGTCCTATCTCGGCGTGCTCCACCAGCCGCGCTCGGCCTGGACCTGGGAGGTCGAGCTGCGGCCCTGGGTCGAGCGGTTCTGAGCGAGGTTAAGAGGCGACTGCAGGCACCAGGGCGAGACAGTCGGCGAACACTGCCTCGACCTCGAGGTCTTTGAGATCGGGCCTGACCAGCACACGGACGGCCTTGCCGCGCGGCGCGCAGAGGCTGGGCAGCGAGGCGCGCGAGAATAGGACCACAACCGGATTGCCGCCGGCCGCGGCGACGTGCGTGGCACCGGTGTCGTTGCCAATCGTCAGCGCGGCCGCGCGCGCGAGCGCGCCGAGCGAGGCGACATCGGTGCGAGCGACGAGATCGACGGCCTCGGGACAGATGCCGCGGATCGTTTGGGCGATCTCTTCCTCGCCCGCGACGCCGATCACGGCCGGCAGATACCCGGCATGGCACAGCCGGCGTGCCAATTCGCCATAGCTCGCCGCCGGCCAGCGCTTCTCCTTGTGGCGCGGCGACGAGCCCGGGATCAACAGCGCGAAGCGGCGGCCCGCCACCGCAGGCGGCAGCGGTCCGACCGCCGGCAGCGCGGGTGTTAGCGAGACGGGCCAGAGCCCGGCCATCAGCAGCTGCTCGGCCTGGCGGTCCATCGTGTGCAGGTTGTTCCGCTCGCGGTTGGCGTGCGGGTGCGAGCACCGCCAGGCCGTTCCGGACCATTCGGGCGTCGGTCCCGGGCGGAGCAGCCAGGCGTAGAAATTGGTCCGGTCGGTGGTCTGGAAATCGTAGACCCTTTCGAAACGCCGCTGCCGCAGCATGCGGCGGAGCGTCAACCAACCGCCGACATCGAACCTCCGTGGGCGGCGATCGATCAGAATGTCGTCGAAGAACCCTGTCTGCGCGGCGAGCGTCGCATAGGGTGCGGTCGTCAGAAGGGTGATCCGGTCGCCCGCATGATATTGGCGGATGTCCGGGATGGGACCCAGCGCCTGGACGAAATCGCCCAGCGCGCCAAGCTTGATGATAAGGATCTCCCGCTTCTGGACGAATTTGACCGGGTTGCGGAGGCGAAGGCGCCGGCGGGCGAGGGCGCTCAGATCGACGCATCGCGCCAATGCCTCGAACGCCCGAAAAACCGCTGCGTGCGCGGCCGGATCGGAGGAGCCGATGGCGGCAAGCAGCGTGTCGAAGACCCCGCGCATGGCGGCAGCAGGTTCGTCGGGGATTTTGCCGAATCTGCTCGCCAGCCGATAGATGTCGCAGGCGATGATGTAGCGGCGGTCGCGCACCAGCCTCGCCTCGTTCCACGCAAAGAAAGCATTGAGCGGCGTTCCTCGGGGAAAGGCGCCGGCACTCGGGCGTGGCAGTGGAACAGTGGTCGGGGTTGGCACGGGAAGCGATTATGCATTAGTACCGGCCGGGCGAGGCCGCACTTTCCCGAGACCCCGATGTTCGAAGCCGAAGCGCGCTGGCTTTGCCGGACGCTCGATGCATTTGCGCCGGAGCGGCTGTCGCCGCTGCTCAACCTCGGCAGCAGCACGGAAAGCGTGCGCAAAACCGTGCAGCCCTGGATCGAGGCGGAGTTGTTCTGCCCGCTGCGCGCCCGCGGGATCGAGACCGTTCATGTCGACATGCGCGAGGGGGCGGGGGTCGATATCCGCGCTGATTTGACCGATCCCACCGACCTCTGCCGGCTGCGCGCTCTGCGGCCGAAGGCGTTGCTGTGCTGCAACCTGCTCGAGCATGTTGCCGACCGCGGCCGGCTGGCGGGGCACTGCCTCGACCTGCTGCCAGAGGGCGGGCTGGCCTTCGTCACGGTGCCGTTCAGTTATCCCTATCATCGCGACCCGATCGACACGATGTATCGGCCGAGCCCCGCGGAGCTCGCCCGGCTCTTCTCCAACGCCCGCTTGCTCGACGGCACGATCCTGGGTGCGGGCATGTCCTATCGCGACGACGTGCGCGCGCGCCCCTGGATCCTGCTGCGCCACGTCGCGCGTTTTCCGGCGCCGTTTCTGTCGTTCGCGCGATGGAAGCGCTCGATGACGAAACTTTACTGGCTCGCCGCCGAATACCGCATCACCTGCGCGGTGTTCGAGAAGCGTTGATCCGGCTGCGGCGAGCACCGCATGCTGGGGGCTGGCGAGGCCTGATCCGGCGCACTACTGGCGCCGGCGAGAGCGCCGATATCGAACAGCTGGACCCGGATCGCCCCCGCAAGCTGCTGTTATTACCATAAACAAAATCCGGCTTGTTTACGCAGCCTGTCGTCGTAATTGGTGGAGCCGAGGGGGATCGAACCCCTCTCCAATTGAAACCGTATGAAACCCGATGTATCCTGCGGTACCACCCAAGCCATTGCAAAACAGTCAATCAAATCTCCCAAAATCGTTGCGACGATGCTCGATGCGTTGCACACTGTTCCGTCCGAGTGGAACCTATTTGGTACCTATACGATGCCGAGAGGACAGGCTAGCCGGCGCATCCATTTTACCGAACGTGGCCTCAAGGCGCTGAAACCACCGCCCACGCCGCAGCAGCTGGACTACTTCGACGATAGTTTGCCCGGCTTTGGATTGCGGGTGTCCTACAAAGGGCGCAAGTCCTGTATCGCTGTAACGGCGTCAAAGGCCGGCTGACGCTCGGCCGTTTCGACGTGTTGCCCCTCGCCGATGCGCGCGAAAGGCGCGCGAGGCTTTGAAGGCCGCAGGGCGCGGCGATCACCCGGTAATTCAGAAGCACCGCGACCGCGAGGCTCCGACCCTAAGTCAGCTCGCCGATCGCTACATCGATGAATACGCCAAGCCTAATAAGCGAACTGACAGAAAGACCGGAGGTTGCTCGATAGGAACGTTCTACCCGAGATCGGGCGCAAGAAAGCGCACCTGGTCACGCGGGCCGATCTGCGCGGCGAGTTGATGAAGATCAAGAACCGGCCAGCGCCGATCGAGGCCAACCGGACCTTTGAGGTCGTGCGGCGGATGTTCAATTGGGCGATCAAGGAAGAAATTCTCGCCGAGAGCCCAGCAGCCAAGTTGTCTAAACCGGCTGACGAGACCCGCCGTGAGCGGATGCTGACAGCCGACGAGCTGCAGGTGCTGTGGGGAGCGCTTGACGATGCAGAGCCAATTGTTCACGGCGTCTTTCGGCTAATGCTGCTGTCGGCGCAGCGTCGAAACGAGATTTCCCGTAAGCGCTGGATGGATCTGGATCGGCGGGAGAACTGTTGGAATATACCGACCGAGCTGACAAAAACCAAGCGGCCCTACCGCGTGCCACTGACGCCCGCTATGCTTGCCATCATCGACAAGATCAAGGAACTTAGCCTCGATCCGGTGTGGGTATTTCCGCGAACCGCAGGTGGCGGGCCGGTTCCGGAGACGAACGTGACCCGGCCGTTTCGCAGGCTAGTCCGTAATACTGCGATCGCGCATTTTACGCCACGACCTGCTGCACACAGTGACCAACCACATGACGGCTATGGGGATTTCACAATTCGATGTAGGCAAGATCCGACATCACACGTCAAGCGACTCGAGGACAGCGACCAGTCGGTACGACCACTACGCCTATGACCGAGAGAAACGACGGGCGCTCGATCCCTGGAATGCTCGGCTACAAGCTATCGTCTCCGAGGGCTTATCCCTCTGCTTCCGGGGCCACAAAATGTTGTGGCGTGCGGGCCCTCGGCTATTTGAGAACAACAGGCGAACATGATGGGCTCGGATGACGTAGATGCCCGATTTTACCCGCTCCCAGATCGAGTTCCCAACATCGCTTCCCCGATGAGGCGAGAATGCCCCAAACCGGGCTTCAAGACGAGCTCGTCCAGGTGGCTCTATGAGCCGACAGTGTATTTCGGCTAGAGTCGGACTTCAGTCCGCGGAGGCCATAGGGGAAGCCGCTTCAACGGGATGAATTTTGCGCGGACATGCCACAACCAAACCTGAAGATGCACCACTACCTGTTCACAGGAGCCGGTTTCAGCCGAAATTGGGGTGGCTGGCATGCGAACGAAGCCTTTGAATATCTTGTCGGCGCACCCGAGATCGATGATGACCTCAGGATCATCTCGTGGGAAGCGAAGCTGCGGGGTGAAGGCTTCGAGGGGGGCGTTGTCGACGGTTCAAGACGCTTACGCATCTAACAAATCCGACGAAACCAAACAGCGTCTAGATAGGCTTACGCAGGCTATAATCGGAATGTTCAACGTGATGCAGGCGGCTTTCAATAGGCTAGATTATGGGACTTAGACCTGGCTCGGGGAATCTGGACAGTAGGATAAGTGGATTTTCTGCCTGAGGGCGGCGAGGATCGCCGCGGGATCAGGAGAGAACATGACAAAGAGGGCGCGCCGGAATCATACACCGGCTTCAAGGCGAAGGTGGCATTAGCGGCCATCAAGGGCGAGATCGCGGGGCAAACTGACGAGGCCTTGATCCTGTTAGACGAGGCTTTGCAGATCGTCGAAGGGACAGGGGAGCGCTGGTTCGCAGCTGAGCTGAACAGGAACAAAGGCCGCTTGCTACTGCGGCAAGAGCATACCAACACAGCCGAGGAGCTGTACCGCAAGGCCCTAAGCATCGCTGAGGAGCAGGAAGCCAAGCTCTGGGAATTGCGCGCCGCGACGAGCCTCGCCCACCTGTGCGTCGAACAGGGTCGACGCGGGGAACCCCGCGATCTTCTCGCCCCGGTCTACGGATGGTTCACCGAAGGCTTTGACACCCCCGATCTGAAAGAGACAAAGACGCTGCTCGACGAGTTGGCTTGAGCCGGCGGTTAGTTACCATGGCGGAAATCCGGCGCGAATGACTGCTTCCTGGTCAAACCGACGATCCGCTGGCGCGATCACGAATGGCTCTTAAGGGTCCAGCCCGTGTGAAAACGGCCTGAGATTTTGCTGCTGTCGGATTCCGCCTGGATCGAATCTGCTTTAAAATCCCGAAGCTTGGGGCTTCGAGGGTGTGGCGATGCATCGGTTCATCGAGGGCGAAGATCGGATGCAACAGACGTTGCTGCCGAACAGCCTGGAAGATTATGTCAACCAGGAGAACCCGGTTCGGGTGATCGAGGTCTTCATCGACGAACTGGACCTTGCCGGCTTGGGATTTTCGGGGATGACGCGAGCGGCGACGGGCCGGCCAGCCTACCATCCCGCGACGCTGCTGAAGATTTACCTCTACGGCTACCTCAACCGCCTCGAGTCGAGCCGGCGGCTGGAACGGGAAGCGCAACGCAACATCGAGTTGATGTGGCTGGTCGGGCGGCTCGCCCCTGACTTCAAGACGATTGCCGACTTCCGCAAGGACAATGGCGCGGCGATCCGGGCGGTGTGTCGTCAGCTTGTCGAGCTCTGCCGCCAGCTGGGCCTCTTCACCCGAACGGTGTTTGCCATCGACGGCAGCAAGTTCAAAGCAGTTAACAATCGCGACAAGAACTACACGGTCGCCAAGGTCACCGGGCGAATGGAACAGGTCAACGCCAGCATTGCGCGTTACCTGAGAGCACTGGACCGGGCCGACCGCGAAGAGAGCGATATCGCCGAGGCAAAGTCGGTCCGGCTGAAGGAGAAGATTGCCCGCCTGCGCCAACAGATGCAGGCCTTGAAGGTGATGGAGCAGACGGTTCAGGACGCACCTGACCAGCAGGTCTCGCTGACCGATCCCGACGCCCGTTCGATGGCGACCAGCGGCAAAGGGACGGCCACTGTCGGCTACAATGTGCAGATCGCGGTCGACGCCGCGCACCATCTGATCGTGACCCACGAGGTGATCAACCAGGGATACGATCGCCACCAGCTCGCACCCATGGCGCTGAAGGCGCAGCAGGCCACGGGCTGCGAGCAGGTCACCGCCCTGGCCGACCGCGGCTACTTCAGCGGCGACCAAGTCCTGTCCTGCGAAGGCACTGGGGTCGCGCCGATCGTGCCCAAGGTCCTGACGTCAAGCGGGACCAAACGCGGCCTCTTTGCCCGGCAGGACTTCATCTACGACGCCGGGCACGACCACTACATCTGCCCGGCGGGCGCAAAACTCACCAAAATCCATCGCCGCGCCGATCACACCGAAGACTTCGACCGCTACCGCCATCTGAGCGCCTGCTTCACCTGTCCGCTCAGACCCCGGTGCACGCCGACCCAGCGGCGGATCATCAAGCGCTGGGAGAATGAGGACGTGCTCGACAGGATGCAGGACCGCCTCGACCGCATGCCCGAGGCCATGGGCGTGCGGCGACAGACCGTCGAACACCCGTTCGGGACCCTCAAAGCCTGGATGGGCGGCACCCATTTCCTGACCAGGACCCTCGACAAGGTCCGAACCGAGATGAGCCTCCACGTTCTGGCCTATAACCTGAAGCGAATGATCGCGATCTTCGGTGCGGGACCGCTGATAGCGGCGATCAAAGCCTGATCGCCTCGCTCACGCCGCACGCGCCAGCCGATCTACGGTGTCTCGACCGTATGGCCGAAAAACACAGCGCCCCGCTCACCTCCTACGCCGCGTCTTCCCACAGCCTCGGTCGGTTTGAGCCGTTGGCTCGGGGTCGAGGGCGGTGGATGAGCTCAACGCGCCGCGAATGGCTTAACCGGGTAGAGTTGGGATGTGGCGCGGTGGCGGTAGGCCGTGCATGTCTGTTTCCGCCCCTTTCGTCTGGCGGTGCCTTAGTGGCTCGCCCGTAGCTCCGTTTCCACATCCCTCTCATCGAACCGGACATGCGGCTTTCCCTGCATCCGGCTCTCGGACAAGACCGCACGCCTTCGCCCACGGCACCTCGCGTCCAAGCCGGGTCAGACGCACGAGCCCGTTCGCGCCGCCGAACATCCCTCCATGATCCTGGAGGGTGAATATTTCACCGCGCCCGCACCCTCTCGACTAATGGCGATACGCTGCCGGCCTCCGAGAAATTGCGGATCATCGCGAGGCTTTCCTCGATGCGGGTGGCGTCGAGCCCGGAATTCGGCATCAACGTCCGGTATTTGGCCTCGATGTCGGTCCAGGCGATGCCGAGCATGGCCGAACCCTTCGGCGCGTACACCGTGCTAATAAAGCTGCGGCCATCGCGGGTGTGGATGGTCACCATTGCGCCTTGCCGGTAGCGGGCGGCGTCGCCGGTCGGCTGCGGCCCGACCGAAACCTTGTCGATCAGCCGATGGATGACCGGATCGGCGATCTTTGCGGCGCTGGCGTGAGCCCACCCGAATTGATGGTCGGCAACACCTGCGGCCGCGAAATACGCCGGACTATGCGCCATATCGATCAGGTCACGCGGATGCAGCGGCCCGGAGAGACGGGTCAGCCCTGGCCGAGACAGTATGATGCTCACGACCTCCTCGGACTTGATGTTCCCGGCGCGCGCTGCGTCGGCGGCGGCCTCTCCGAAGGCGTGGTAGGGATGCCCGCCGGGAACAAGCTTCACCGCCATGTCGGTGGCGATGTCCCACTCCGTGCCGAGCGCCGCGGTGACGCCGCTGCTGGCGGTCCCACCGAACGCTTGGAAGAAGCCTTTGTCGGCCTCGAGGATGCGTTCTTCGGCGATGAAGCCCCGGGCTGCCGCCAGCGCCGCGTCGATGCCGGAACGAACCGCCAGGCCCGCATGGTATTCGCGGGCAACGCTAGTGTTGGCGGCGGCGGCAAGCCCGCCGATCGAGGTCGCGGCGAGCGCGATCGCCTGCGCCAGACGCGGCGGGTCGAGCCTCAGAAGCCGTGCTGCGGCTACCGCCGCGGCGAATATCGCGATCACGCAGCCGTGGAAGCCGCGTTCGCGAAATTGCGGGCTGATCGGGTCGCCGATACGGCCGGCCGCCTCGTAGCCGAGCACGATTGCCGCCAGCACATCGCGTCCGCTGGCGCCGGTTCGCTCGGCGAGCGCCAGGCTGGTCGCGGTCAGCGGTGTGCCGCAATGAACAATTGCCCGCAAATCGCTGTCGTCGGAGGCCGCGGCATCGCTCATCACTGCGTTGACCTGCGCCGCTTCGGCGACCGGGAGCTTCGGCCCGGCATCGAACCACAGAGAGGCTTGTGGCGTGCCGCCGCGTTCGCGGGCGATGTCGCGGAGGATGACCGACGAGTGGATCTCCTTGCCGCACGCCGCGCTGGCGAGCGTGCTGGCGATCAGCATCGCCGCGTACTCCGTCGTCTGCGGCGGCAGCTCGCGATAATCCGTCCGCGCGAGAAATTCGGCGAGATCGCCGGCTACGGTCATGGCTGCCCGATCCTCAGATAGCGGCGATCAATTCTGAAACAGCGCCGATCAATTTCGTGAAAACCCTATTCGCGCGCGGCTTCGGGTACAACATAGGCGGAGGCGAAAGCGGCCCGTTCTGTCGCCCTGGATCGCTAAAGACCCTACTCCCGCGTGGCCCCCCGCAATGACAGTTGCCCGCGGCCCCGTCACGATCGCACGAGCCCCGATGTCTCGGAAGGCTGTGGGAAGGGCCGCAGGGTCAGCTTGGTACTGCGGGCGGGCGAAAGCCATCCTTCCCATAGGCGGGGCGTTAGCAGCCCCAAGCCAAGGCTCGGGCCATTGCCGCGATCGAGATCAAAGTACCTGCTTCCGTCCCGTTTCCGAAGCTCGCATGATCGCATCGAGCAGACGGTGGCGCGTGACCGCCGCGGCGAAGCTGGGGCTGGCGGGCTGGCCGTCGCGAATGCGCTCGGCCAAGCGCGCATAGAGCTGGGCGACATTGTACCGGGAGTCGCCCGGCATCTCCTCCGGCACCCAGCGGTATCTTGCCGGCACCGGCAGCTCGGCTAATTCCCTTGCGGCGCCCTGCGCCCCCCGTACCGTCAGCTCCTGCCGCTGCATCGAGGCGCGCGCGGTTGCGGTCAAGGTCAGGTCACCCGCCTCACCATGGATCTCGAACAGGAACTCCGTGCCGCGAGCCATGCCGCCACGGATCTGGAATGACGCAACCGCTCCGTCGCCGACGATGCCGTTGACAACAAGCTGGTCCGGCGAGCTCTTCGCGACCATTTCGCCGGTCGCCTCCAGCGCAATCTGGTCGCGCTGGCTGACCGCAAACGCGGTCAGCTCGCGGAATTCGCCCAGGCAGTGGCACAGCGCATCGATCTGATGCCCCCCGGTGATCGTCAGAAGGTTGGCGCCGTTGGCGCGATCGGCCTGATAGGCGCGATCGATCGTTGCCCCCCAGTTCGGGGCGCAGCCGATCATTGTCGCGGTCAGCACCCGGCCGACATAGCCCTCGGCGACAAGGTCCTTGACGTAATTGATCGCCGGCGACAGCTGACCCTGCAACCCGACCGCGTGCCGGATACCCCGGCGTTCCGCCGCATCAAGCATTCGCATCGCTTCATCGGTGTCGCGACCGAGCGGCCACTCGCAATAGACATGCTTTCCGGCTTCAATCACCGCCATGACCGGCCGGTAATGATCGGGCACCTTGACGCTGACAGTCACCAGATCGACATCGGGATGCCGCGCCAGCTCTCCGGGATCCGAGAACGCGAGCGAGACGCCGTAATGCCGCGCTGCCGCTTCCGCCGAATCCTGGCGGGTCGTGCAGACCGCGGCAATCTCGAACTGCGGCAATGCCCGCAAGGCGGGGATATGGGCAACCGACGCGAACCCCCGGCTGGCGCTGGCCCCGACGATGCCGACCCGAATCTTGCTGCTCGCCACCATCAACGCCTCCTGCGAAAAGGCGACCGGTTCTAAACCGCTGCCATGCTAATCTGGATACTGAGCAACGTCGCAATCATCACCGGTGGCGCGCACGGCATGGGTGAGGCCGAAGCGCGGCTCTTCGCGAAGGAGGGCGCCCACGTCGTTGCCGCCGACATCCTCGCGGCCGATGCCGAGAAGGTTGCCGCCGATATCCGCGCCGGCGGCGGCGAAGCGATCGCCGCGGCGATCGACGTGACCCGCGAGGCCGGCTGGCAGGCGCTGATTGACAAGACACTGGCGGCGCATGGCCGGCTCGACATCCTGGTCAACAACGCCGGAATTTCCGGCAGCTCGGTCGGCGACCCGGACGGGCTCGACGGTTGGGACCGGATCATCGCGGTCAACCAGACCAGCGTCTTTCTCGGCACCAAGCTGGCGGCCGAGCGGATGGTCAGGAACGGCGGCGGCTCGATCGTCAACATCAGCTCGATCATGGGGTTTGTCGGCGGTGCCAGCGGCCACCCGGCCTATTGTGCCTCGAAGGGCGCGGTGCGGATCTATACCAAGGCCGCCGCGGTGCGCTATGGACCCCAGGGCGTGCGGGTCAACTCGGTGCATCCCGGCTACATGCCACCGATGCTGAACGCGACCAACGCCGGCGAGCGTGCCGACAAAATCGCGCTGACCCCGCTGCGCCGGCTCGGCGAACCGCTCGAAGTGGCCTACGGCGTCCTGTTCCTCGCCTCCGACGAGGCATCGTTCATCACCGGCACCGAACTGGTCATCGACGGCGGTTATATCGCTCAGTAAGCGCTCGAATGCCGTACGTCGACACCGGCCGCATCAGCCTTTTCTTCGAGGATGCCGGGAGTGGCGGCATTCCCGTAATCTTGCTGCACGAACTTGGCGGCAGCAGTGAAAGCTGGCGCGCGGTAACTCCTCTCCTGGCGGCGGACCGCCGCGTCATCGCGGTGGATCTGCGCTGTGCGGGCCGGTCGGAGAAGCCGCCGGGTTCATTCGGCCTCGCTGATGTCGCGGACGAGTTGGACGCGTTGCTGCACGAGCTCGATCTTGAGGCGCCGGTCGACGTCATCGGCGCGGCGCTGGGGTCCCTTGTCGGCGCACAACTGGCAATCCGTCATCCCGACCGGGTGCGACGGCTGATCATGTGTGCGGTCGCGCCGGAAATGGCCGGAGCGACGCGGACCTATCTGGAGGAGCGGGCCGAGAAGGTGCTAGTCGCGGGCATGCGCGGTGTGGCGGAAGCCAGTCTCGCAAACTCCTTTCCCCCGTCACATCCGGCAGAGCGGGCGGCATATCGCAGGATCTACCTCGGCCATGACCCGGCCGCCTACGCCGAACTGTCGCTGGCGCTGGCGAGGTTGGAGATGACAGAAGCGGATTGGGGGAGGATCCGGGCACCGGTCCTGGTTGCTTCCGGGGCGCATGATTTCCTGTGGCCACCATCGATCGGCCGACAAGTGGCGTCTTTGGTGCCGGGAGCGCGGTTCGAGGTGCTGGACGATGCTGGGCACTTCCCGCACCTGCAGGCGCCGGCAACACTGGTCGGGCTGGCGCGCGGATTTTTCGGCGAATGAGCGCGGCTTGTTTTGGCGGCTCCGGCACAGCTCGACCGTGTTAAGATTTTTCGATGCAGGTCTATGGGCTCATCGGGTCGGTCATCGTTTTGCGCCGCAAGCTGCGGGCCCTCGCCGCGGTGATCGAAGATCCCGGTGCCACCGCGCCTGAAAAGGCCAATGCGGAAGCCCTGAAGAAACGCCTGGAGAGCCGGCTTCGAGCCTCAGAGGCACCTGCCGGCGATTGGACCGACCATGCCGTCCGGCTCGGCCGGTGGATTAAGGAAGCGCGGGAATCCACATCCCCGAAGGTGGCCCAAGGGGATTGGACGGACAACGCCCACCGCCTCGGGAAGGTGTTTCGCCGCGGCTACAAGAAATGGTTGTCGGATTGAGCGCGGTTTGCTGAGGCGGGTAGGATTGCCTCAGTTCTCCGCACCCCGGCCGGGCTCAGTCGGTGTTCTTGCAGCCGCCTGCATCGTTCGCCCACCTCGTTGTCCACGAGGTCGACGTGATCGCTGCAGGGATGGCGGGAACATGATGTAAACTGAAAAGGGTTGCTGGCGGCTTCAGCGTGGGCGATCGAAGTTCGGGAGGTTGACATGACCAGGGCGGAACTCGATGCGGCTTTGGCGCGGCTCGGGCTCGCTGTGCCGGAGGGCGAGCGCGACGAGATTGTCGCGGCGGCACACCTGATCGAGGACATGGTAGCGCGGCTGCGCCCGGTCGGCGGCCGCGACGTCGCCGCCGAGCCGGCGCACGTCGTTCGTCTTCCCGAAGGCTGAACCATGGTCCCGCATTACCTGACGATCGCCGAAGCGGCGCGGCTGATCGAGAAGCGCGAATTGTCGCCGGTTGAATTGGTCGACAGCCGGCTTGACCGCATCGCGCGGCTCGACGGCCGGTTGCACAGCTTCATCCGAGTGCTCGCCGACGCGGCGCGCGATGAGGCGCGTGCCGCCGAGGCCGAGATCGCCGCCGGCAAATATCGCGGCCCGCTGCACGGCATCCCGATCGGCCTCAAGGACATCTACGAGACCGCCGGCGTCGCGACGACCGGCCATTCCAAGGTCATGCAGGACCATGTGCCGCAGAAAGACGCCTTCTCGGTCCAGCGGCTGCGTGAGGCCGGCGCGATCGTCGTCGGCAAGCTCGCGACCCACGAGTTCGCCCTCGGCGGTCCCTCGTTCGATCTGCCCTGGCCGCCGGCGCGCAACCCGTGGGACTTGAGCCGCTTCACCGGCGGTTCCTCCAGCGGCACCGGCGCGGCGGTCGCGGCCGGGCTCGTGCTCGGCGGCACCGGCAGCGACACCGGCGGCTCGATCCGCAGCCCGGCCGCCTATTGCGGCCTCGCCGGCATCAAGCCGACCTATGGGCTGATCAGCCGCATGGGCATCCTGCCGCTCGCCTTCTCGCTCGACCATGCCGGCCCTCTCGCCTGGACCGCCGAGGACAGCGCGATCATGCTACAGGCGATGGCCGGTCACGACCCAACCGACCCGGCCAGCGCCGACCACCCGATCCCCGACTATCGCGCTGCGCTCCAGCGTGACGCAAACGGCCTGCGCCTCGGCCTCGTGCGTCACTTCTACGAGCGCGACAACAAGGCCAACGCCGCGACCCGCGATGCGATCGCGGCCGCCGCGCGCACGCTGGAGGGGCTCGACTGCTCGGTGCGCGAGGTGACGTTGTCGCCGCTCGCCGACTGGGTGGCCTGCGGCGTCGTGATCATGCTGTGCGAGGCCTACGCGATCCACGAAGGGAACCTGCGCCGCCGCTTCTCCGATTACGGCGAGATGTTTCGCGACCGCATGGCGTTGGCCGGGCTGATCACCGGCGCCGATTACGTGCAGGCGCTGCGCCGCCGCCGCGAATTGATCGACGAACTGGACCGGGCGATGGAAGACCTCGACCTCCTTCTGACCGCCGCCGCCCCGACCGAAGCGCCGCCGATCGACGCGGTCGGCAAGTTCGCGACGTTCGAGCGGCCGTTGCTGACGATGCCGTTCAACGTGACCGGCAGCCCGGCGATGTCTGTCTGCTGCGGCTATACCGATGGCGGCCTGCCGCTTTCGTTCCAGATCGTCGGCAAGCGCTTCGACGACGCGACGGTGCTGCGCCTCGCGCACGCCTACGAGCAAGCGACGCCGTGGCGCGACAGGCGGCCGGCGCTGTAGCAAACAGTCCCCCAGGCACGGATTTTGACTTGGTAGAAGTTCGCAGCCGCCACGCCGCGC
>CAWAFE010000024.1:0-74041 GCA_963781215.1 uncultured Alphaproteobacteria bacterium | reverse complement strand
GCGCCCGCTCGCCGCGCAATTGTTGCCGCCGCCGCGCCCGGCTCGCGGCATCGGCCGGCGCTTCCCATATATCGCCCCATGCCCTATGCGAGCCTGCGCGATTTCATCGACCGCCTCGAAGGCGCGGGGCGATTGGTGCGGGTCAAGGCCCTGGTCTCGCCCGTTCTCGAAATGACCGAGATCCAGACGCGGCTTTTGGCCGAGGGCGGACCCGCCGTGCTGTTCGAGAATGTCGCGAACGCCGCCGGCGGCAGCTATGCGATGCCGGTGCTGGTCAATCTCTTCGGCACCGTCGAGCGGGTCGCCTGGGGCATGGACCGCGAGCCCGGTGAATTGCGCGAGATCGGCCGCACCCTCGCCTTTCTGAAGCAGCCGGAGCCGCCGGGCGGCTGGCGCGAGGCGTTCGACCTGCTGCCGCTCCTCAAGACAGTCATGGCGATGCGGCCGCGCACCGTCGCCGCCGCACCCTGCCAGGAGATCGTGCTGAAGGGCGCCGAGATCGACCTAGGCATGCTGCCGGTGCAGACCTGCTGGCCGGGCGAGCCGGCGCCGCTGATTACGTGGCCGTTGGTCGTAACCAAAGGGCCCGGCGATCGCCGCGAGGACGCCTTCAACCTCGGCATCTACCGGATGCAGGTCACCGGCCGCGACACCACCTTGATGCGCTGGCTGGCGCATCGCGGCGGCGCGCAGCATCACCGGCGCTGGGGTGAGGAGCGCCGCGAGCCGCTGCCGGCGGCGGCGGTGATCGGCGCCGATCCGGGAACCATCCTCGCCGCGGTGACGCCGGTCCCCGACACCTTGTCGGAATACCAGTTCGCAGGCCTCCTGCGCGGCCGCCGGGTCGAGCTGGTCGACTGCAAGACCGTCCCCCTTAAAGTGCCGGCGCACGCCGAAATCGTGCTCGAAGGCCATGTAGCGCTCGACGAATTGGGCGACGAGGGCCCCTATGGCGACCACACCGGCTATTACAACGCGGTCGAGCGCTTCCCGGTCTTCCGCCTCTCGGCGATCACCATGCGGCAGCGCCCGATCTACCTCTCGACCTTCACCGGCCGGCCGCCGGACGAGCCCTCGATCCTCGGCGAGGCATTGAACGAGGTCTTCATCCCGCTGTTGCAGCAGCAATTTCCGGAGATCGTCGATTTCTGGCTGCCGCCCGAAGGCTGCTCCTACCGCATCGCGGTAGTGGCGATCCGCAAGGCCTATCCCGGCCACGCCAAGCGGGTGATGATGGGGGTCTGGTCGTTCCTGCGCCAGTTCATGTATACGAAATTCGTCATAATCGTCGACGACGACATCGATGCGCGCGACTGGAAGGAGGTCATGTGGGCGGTGTCGACCCGCATGGACCCGGTGCGCGACGTGACCCTTATCGACCACACGCCGATCGACTATCTCGACTTCGCCTCGCCCGAGCCGGGCCTCGGCGGCAAGATCGGCCTCGATGCAACCGGCAAACTGCCGCCGGAGACAAAACGCGAATGGGGCCGGCCGATCCGCATGGCCGAGGCGATCGTCGCCGAGGTGACGGCGAAGTGGCCGAGCTACGGGCTCCCCGGCTCGGGCCGGCCGATCTGGAAACCACCGGAGAAGAAATGACCGCAATCGACAAGGAAGCCGGAGCGGGGCTCGACCTGTTGCAGGATTTGATCGGGCGCGCCCGCCGCGCCGGAGCCGACGCCGCCGACGCCGTGCTGTTCGAGGGCACCTCGTTGTCTCATACCCGCCGGCTCGGCAAGACCGAGAAGCTCGAGCGCTCGGAAGGCCACGACCTCGGGCTCAGGGTCTTCATCGGCCGGCAGCAGGCCGTCGTGTCGTCAACCGACTGGTCACAAGACGCGCTGAGCGAGCTGGTCGAGCGCGCGGTTGCGATGGCCCGCGCCGTGCCCGAAGACCCCTATTGCGGCATCGCCGACCCCGCCGAGATCGCACACGATTGGCCCGCTCTCGACATGCTCGACCCCGGGGAGCCGAGCGCCGAGATGCTGATCGAGCGGGCGCGCGCGGCCGAAGAGGCGGCACTTGCGGTTCTCGGCGTCACCAACTCCGAAGGGGCGGACGCCGGCTGGGGCCGCTCGCGGGTGGCGCTCGCCGCCTCGAACGGCTTTGCCGGTGCCTATGCCGGGTCGAGCCACGGTGTCAGCGCCAGCGTCATCGGCGGCACCGGCACGGGCATGGAGCGCGACTACGATTTCGCCAGCGCCATCTACGCCGCCGATCTGCGCGACCCGGCCGCGATCGGCAGGAGTGCGGGCGAACGTGCGGTCAAGCGCCTGGGCGCCAGAAAAATGCCGACCTGCCGCTGCCCGGTGGTATTCGACCCGCGTGTCGCCCGCGGCTTCATCTCCTATCTGCTGGGCGCGATCTCGGGGCCGGCGATCGCCCGCGGCACAAGCTTTTTGAAGGACCGGCTCGGCGAGCGGGTCTTCCCCGAAGCGATCACCATCCTCGACGACCCGCACCGCCGGCGTGGTCTGCGTTCCAAGCCGTTCGACGGCGAGGGCATCGCCAACCGCCGCCGCGCGTTGGTCGACAAGGGGGTGCTGACGACCTGGCTCTTGGACCTGCGCTCGTCGCGCCAGCTCGGCCTCCAAACCACCGGCCATGCCGCGCGCGGCACCTCATCGCCCCCGGGGCCGTCGGCGACCAATGTGTGGATCGAACCGGGTCCCGTGACCCCGCAGCAGCTGATCGCCGACATCGAGAGCGGCTTCTACGTGACCGAGATGATGGGGATGGGGGTCAACGGCGTCACCGGCGATTACAGCAGGGGTGCGGCCGGCTTCTGGATCGACAAGGGCGAGATCGTCTTCCCGGTCAGCGAGATGACGGTCGCCGGCAATCTGAGGGATATGTTCCTTCGCCTCGTCGCCGCCGACGACCTCGAATTCAAGGCCGGCGCCGATTCGCCGACCCTGCGCATCGACGACCTCACCGTGGCGGGCGCTTGAGGTTGGGGCGAAGGCCGATGCACACGAACCCCCTTGTTCAAGGAATGGCTACCGGGCAACTAACAATAAATCGGCGTGAATGACCCTGCCGCGCCGCTGCGAAATACGATAAGATCGGGTCCGGCCCGAAACGGCTGCGCGCGGTGCAAAGGAGAGGAGCAGGAGTATGGGCGAGATCATCGGACTTGGCTGCACCCACTACCCGGGGCTGACGGTGCCCGACGAGCAGTTGCCGTCGCTGTTCCACCGCCTGCTGACCGCACCCAACGTGCCCGAGCATTACAAAAACCCGATGAACTGGCCGGCCGACCTTGTCGCCGAGCTTGGCAACGACGAGGGGTTGTCCTCGGCCCGGCGCTACAGCGCGCGGATGGCCGAGGGCTTTCGTGCCGTGCGCAAGTCGCTCGACGCGTTCAACCCGGATGTCGTGCTGGTGTGGGGCGACGACCAGTACGAGAATTTCCGTGAGGACATCATCCCGGCCTTTTGTCTGCTCGGCTATGACGATGATTTCGCGGTCCAGCCGTGGAAGAACGGCAATGGCGGCAGGACGAACCGCTGGGGCGAGCCCGGCGACTGGGCATTACAGCTGCACGGCCATCGCGAGGCTGCCAAACACCTCGCCACCGGGCTGATCGAGCGCGGCATCGACATGGCCTATGCCTATAAGCCGCTGCATCATCCGCTGGCGCACGCCTTCACCAACACGTTCCTCTATCTCGATTGGGACCGGAGTGGCTTTCCGTATCCCGTGGTGCCGTTCGCGATCAATTGCTACGGCAGCAACCTCTTGCACGCCAAGGGCGGCACCGCGGCTCTGTTCATGCCGCCGCGCGATCCGTCGATCGCCGGCGACCCGCCCTCGCCGCATCCCTGGCGCTGCATGGAGGTCGGCAAGGCGGTGGCCGAGACCTTCGCAGATTCGCCGTGGCGGGTGGCGGTGATCGCGTCGTCGAGCTGGTCGCATTGCTTCCTGTCGCCGACCAACGGCTATATGTGGCCTGACCAAAAGGCCGACCGACTGCTGTTCGACGCACTATCGCAACGCGATTACGAGACCTGGCGCAAGCGCCCGTTGAAGGCGATGGAGCAGGCCGGGCAGCATGAGATGCTGAACTGGTGCGCGCTGATGGGGGCGATGGAGAGGCTCGACCGGCGCCCGATCGTGCACGATTACATCGAAACGCACATCTTTGCCTCGGATAAGTGCTTCGTCTCCTATCCGGCGTGACGTGACCGGCTGAGCATGGGGCCCGTCGGGGTCGGGGTCCTATAGGCGGCGCCGTCCTTGCCAAGGCGGCGAGCCGCCATTAACACTGCCGGCGGGGACCCATGCTCGAAAAGCCGCTGATCCTGCGTGATGGGGCGCATTCGGCCGCGCTCGTATGGCGGCTCGTGCGCGACTTCATGCGCCCGCATGCGCTGCGCGTCGGGCTCGCCTTTCTGCTGATGGGTGCTGCCGCCGGCAGCACTGCGTTGCGCGCCTGGCTGATGCAGCCGGTGCTCGACGACATCTTCGTCGGGCGCGAAGCCTCGCTGCTCCTGCTGATCGCGGGGGGTGCGTTGGGCCTCGCGCTCGTCAAAGGCCTCGCCGATTACGGCGAGGCGGTGCTGATGAACCGCGTCGGCCAGCGCGTCATCGCCGATGTGCAGAAGGCGCTCTTCGCCCGGATGATGCGCGCCGACCTCGCCTATTTTCACGCCAACCCGACGGGCACGCTGATCTCGCGCTTCACCAGCGACGCCGCACTCTTACGCAGTGCGGCGGCGAATGTCCTGGGTGCCATCGGCAAGGACGCGCTGACCGTGATCTTTCTGGTCGGCGTGATGTTCTACCAGGATTGGCTCCTGGCGCTGGTCTCGTTCTTCGTCTTTCCGCTGGCGATCCGGCCGATCGTCGGCATCGGTCGGCGCATGCGCCGGGTTTCGGCCAACACCCAGGCCGAATACGGCCAGTTGACGACGTTGCTCAGCCAGACCTTCCAGGGCGCCCGGCTGGTCAAGGCCTACGGCATGGAGGCCTATGAGGAGAGCCGTGCGGCCGGCCTCTTCGAGCGCATCTTCACGCTGATCGACCGGGCCACGCGAACCCGGTCGCGGGCGTCGCCGATGATGGAGACGCTAGGCGGCGCGGCGATCGCGATCGTGATCCTTTACGGTGGGCATCAGGTCATCGGCGGCGCCCGCACCCCCGGCGCGTTCTTTTCTTTCGTTACGGCATTGCTCCTCGCCTATCAACCGCTGAAGAGCCTCGCCAATTTGAACGCCTCGCTGCAGGAAGGCCTGGCCGCGGCGCAGCGGATCTTCCAGGTGCTCGATGTCGAGCCGATGATCCGCGATCGGCCGGGCGCTGCGCCGCTCAACATCGCGGGCGGCGAGATCCGCTTCGATTCCGTCCGCTTCGGCTATGCCTCCGGTGTCGTCGCCCTCGACGGCGTCTCGCTGACCGTCCCCGCCGGGCACACGGTTGCCTTGGTCGGCGCCTCGGGTGCCGGAAAATCGACGATTCTCAATTTGATCCCGCGTTTTTTCGACGTCAAGGAAGGCAGCATCGCGATTGACGGGCAGGATGTCCGGTCGGTGACGCTCGCCTCGCTGCGCGGGGCTGTTGCGCTCGTCTCTCAAGAGATCAGCCTGTTCGACGACACGGTGCGCGCCAACATCGGCTACGGCCGGCTCGGCGCGCCCGACGCCGAGATCGAGGCGGCGGCGCGGGCAGCCGGCGCCGAAGGGTTCATCGGCGAGCTGCCACAGGGCTACGATACCCTCGTCGGCGAGCACGGCGTGCGGCTTTCCGGCGGGCAGCGCCAACGGCTGGCGATCGCCCGGGCGATGCTGAAGGACGCGCCGATCCTCTTGCTCGACGAGGCGACCTCGTCCCTCGACAGCGAATCCGAGCGGCAGGTGCAGGCGGCCTTGCGCGAGCTGATCCGGGGCCGCACGACCTTGGTCATCGCCCACCGGCTGTCGACCGTCCAGGGCGCCGACCTGATCTGCGTCGTCGACCGCGGCCGCATCGTCGAGAGCGGCCGGCATGCCGAGCTGCTCGCCCGCAACGGCTTCTATGCCCGCCTGCACGCGATGCAGTTCGCCGCCGAGAGCGACCTCGCGACCGAGCCCACCGTGGCGGCGTGAGGATCTCTCCCACCAAGCCCGGTGCATGGCGGCGCCTCCTGCGCCGAAAGCGCGTGCGCGGGGTCGTCTGCTGGGTCATGCAGCTCTGCATCCGTTTTGTCTATCTGACCAATCGCTGGAGCATCGAGGGCGGCGAGCGGCCGCGCCGGCTGCGGTCCGAGGGCCGGGCGTTCATCGGCGCCTTCTGGCACGGGCGGATGATGATGATCCCGATGGGATGGCAACGGCTGGCGCCGATGCACATGCTGATCTCGGCGCATCGCGACGGGCAGCTGATCGCCGGTGCGATGACCTATTTCGGCATTCAGTCGATCGCCGGATCGACCCGGCGGGGTGGCTCGGCCGCGCTGCGCACGATGCTAAAGCGGCTGGAGGCGGGCGATTGCGTCGCGATCACTCCGGACGGGCCGCGCGGGCCGGCAATGACCGCGAGCGCCGGCATCGTCAACGTCGCCCGACTGGCCCGGGTGCCGATCCAGCCGATCACCTACGCGACCAGCCGGCGGCGCGTGCTGCCGACCTGGGACCGCTACCATCTTGCCCTGCCGTTCGGGCGCGGCGTGTTCTTGTGGGGCGAGCCGATCGAGCTCGACCCCGATCTCGACGAGGCCGGGATCGAGCACGCCCGGCGCCTGATCGAGACGCGGATGGTCGAGATGGTGCGCGAAGCCGATCGGCGGGTGGGGCACGAGACATTGCCGCCGATGATCCCGGCCGGCGCCTGCACAAGTATCGGCAAGGTGCCCTGATGCTGCCCCGACTGTACCAGGCACTGACTCGGCCGCTGGCGCCAATCGCGCTCGTCTGCCTGAGACGGCGGCGCCGCAACGGCAAGGAGGACGCCCTGCGCTTTTGCGAACGCCAGGGGATCCCGGGCCTCCCTCGGCCGATCGGCCCGCTCGTCTGGATCCACGCCGCGAGCGTGGGCGAGGCGACCGCCGTCTCGAGCCTGATCGAGCGGCTGCTGCATGAGCGCCCGGCGCTCGGGATCCTCGTCACCACCGGCACCGTGGCCTCGGCCAGGCTTCTGGAAGAGCGGCTGCCGCCGGGCGCCCGGCACCAGTTCGTGCCGGTCGATCTGCCGCATTGGGTCGCCCGTTTTCTCGACCATTGGCGGCCCGATCTGGCGCTCTGGGTCGAATCCGAGCTGTGGCCCAATCTGGTGCTGGCGACCCATGCCCGCGGCATCCCGATGGCCCTGGTCAACGGCCGGTTGTCCGCGCGATCCCATTCGCGCTGGCGATGGTGGCCCGGCATGATCGAGCCGATCCTCGGCGCCTTTGCGCTGTGTCTGGCGCAGGACGCGCAGCAGGCCGAGCGGTTGCGCAGCCTCGGCGCGCAGCGGGTTGAGAATGTCGGTGACATCAAGGCCGCTGCCAGTGCACTGCCGGTCGATCGGGCCGAGCTGAGCCGGCTGCGGGAGCGGATCGGGCCGCGCCCGCTGTGGCTCGCCGCCAGCACCCATGCCGGCGAGGAAGAGGCCGCGGCGGCGGTGCATCGCGGCCTCGCCGCGAGCCATCCGGGCCTGCTGACGATCATCGCCCCCCGTCACCCGGCGCGCGCCGACGCGATCGCGGAAATGCTGGCCGCGCACGGGCTGCGCGTCGCAAGGCGTGCCCGCGGCGAGCCGATCGCCGGCGACATCGAGGTTTATCTCGCCGACACGATGGGCGAGCTCGGGCTCTACTACAGCCTCGCGGGGATTGCCTTTATCGGCGGCTCGCTCGCCGCCAAGGGTGGCCACAATGCCTTTGAGGCGGCGCGCCTCGACTGCGCTGTCCTGCACGGGCCGGATATGAGCAACTGTGCCGCGATGGCGGCCGCGCTCGCCGCCGCGGGTGCGGCCGAGACCGTGGCGAACGCCGATGGTCTCGCTCGGTCGGTCTCGGCGCTGCTTGGCGATCCGGCGCTCAGAGCGCGGCGGGCCGCGGCCGGTGCGCGAGCCGCCGCGGCGGGGCTCGGGGTTCTCGATGCAGTGCTCGATCGCCTCGCCCCCTGGCTCGATCCTTTGGCGCCAGCGCGCGGCAAGGTCGAATCCCGCCGATCGATGCGGGCCTGATGCGCGCCGCCCCTCTCTTCTGGACGGACCCTCCTGGAATTGTCTCGAGTTTGCTGCAACCGGCGGGAGCCGCCTGGGACGCGGCCGGACGGCTGCGTCGCGCGCTTGCCCGCCCCTACCGTGCCCCGGTTCCGGTGATGTGCGTCGGCAATCTCGTCGCCGGCGGCGCCGGCAAGACGCCGGTGGCGATGGCGCTCGCCGACCACCTCGCCGAGCGCGGCGTGGGTGTGCATCTAGTGTCGCGCGGTTACGGCGGCAGCCTCGCCGGTCCGGTTCGCGTTGATCCCGGCCGCCACGACGCCGCCACAGTCGGCGACGAGGCGCTGCTGCTGGCCCTGCATGCGCCCAGCTGGGTCGCGCGCGACCGGGCCGCCGGAGCCCGCGCCGCGGCCGCGGCGGGTGCTGGCGCGATCCTGCTCGACGACGGGTTCCAGAACCCGACTCTCGAAAAGGATCTGTCGCTGATCGTGGTCGACGCCGATTACGGCTTCGGCAACGGGCGGGTGATCCCGGCCGGGCCGCTGCGCGAAAGCCTTCGCCGCGGGCTGGCGCGCGCCGATGCCGTCGTGCTGCTGGGGGACGAGGGCAACGCGGAGACAATCGCGGGCGAGCTGCCGGTGCTGAGGGCGGTGCTGGCGCCGATCGCCGGCCGGCGATTCGCCGGCATGCGCCTTCTCGCTTTCGCCGGGATCGGCCGGCCGGAGAAATTCTTCGCGACCTTGCGCGCGCTCGGTGCCGATTTGATCGACGCCCACGCCTTCCCCGACCATTTTCCGTACCGCAGCGGCGACCTCGACGAGCTATTGGCGCGCTGCCGATCGTGCCCATGCCCGCCTCGTCACCACGGCCAAGGACATCGTGCGGATTGCTCCTGCAGTGCGTGCCGGGATCGAGGTGCTGTCGGTCGAAATCCGCTGGAGCGATCCCGCGGCGCTCGCTGGCCTTATCGGACCCGTCGTGCTATCCGCCCAAGGCAATGGACGCGACCCAAACGAACATTATTGTTGAGGCGCCCCGCCTGGCCCATCGCCTGGAGGCTTGGGGGGCGGCCCTCTTCTTCACGGTATTTGGGCTGCTTCCGCTCGATTGGGCGTCCGCCATCGGCGGCGCCGCGGCGCGCCGCATCGGTCCGTTTCTCGGCGTCTCTAAGCGCGCTCGGCTGAACCTGCGACGCGCCTTTCCCGAGCTTTCCGAGACCGAGATCGCGCGCATCGTCGCCGGCATGTGGGACAACCTCGGCCGCGTCGCGGCCGAATTCCCCCACCTCCGGAATATCCGCGTCTTCGAGCCGGGCGGGCGTGTCGAGACGCACGGCCTCGAACATATCGACCGGGCGGTCGCGGCCGGGCGGCGGATGATCGTTTTCTCCGGCCATATCGCCAATTGGGAGATCGGTTCGCTGGCCGGTGTGCAGCACGGGATCTCGGTCGCCCAGATCTATCGCGCCGCCAACAATCCGCTGGTCGACCGCTTGATTGCTCGATTGCGCGGCGACCGCGACGAGTTCATCCCGAAGGGTGCGGTCGCGGCGCGGCGCGCGATTGCGGCTCTCAATCGGGGCATGCATCTGGGCCTGCTCGCCGACCAGAAGATGAATGACGGCATCCCGGTGCCGTTTTTCGGCCGCCCGGCGATGACCAGCTCGGCCATCGCCTTTCTGGCGCTCCGCTTCGATTGCGACGTGTTTCCGCTGCGCGTCGAGCGGCTTGCCGGCGCGCATTTCCGGGTCACAATTTCCCCGCCGCTGCCGTCGCCACGCAGCGGCGACCGGCACGCCGACGCCGCGGCCCTGATGGTCCAGGTCAACGCTACCTTGGAGGCGTGGATCCGCGACCGCCCGGAGCAATGGCTGTGGGTGCACCGGCGCTGGCCGGATTAGGGCGCGGCCTGCTGCGGATCAGCCGACCGGAAGGAGCAGCCGCGCCGCACGTTCGCGGATCTCGGGCGGCAGCGGCGCCGGCCGCCGCGCATCGAGGTCGAGCTGGACGCCGAACTGGCCGAGCTGGGCCAGCTCGGCACCGGTGCGCGGATCGGACATCCGGTGCACAAAGCGCACCGACGAGCCGCCGAGATGGGCGATCCCGGTTTCGACCAGATAGGGATCGCCGAGAAGCGGCGTCGCGGCGATCCGCAGCACGAGCTCGAAGGTCGAGTAGCCGCGGCGGGCTGTTTTCATATACTCTGCGGTGATGCCGCAGGCCGCCGCCGTCTGCAGCAGGGCGTCGGTAAAGCGATGTACGAAGGCGGCGAGCGAAAACCGTCCGAATACGTCGAGATCGGCCGGTGAGACGCGGCCCCGCGCGCTCGCCATGGCGCCGGCCATCGACCGCGGCTCGGGACGGGGTTCGGCGGCCGGCCCTTCCCATGCCGCGATACGACGCCCAATTTCCTCGCGCCGTGCGGGCGGCAGGCGAGGCGCCGGCAAATCCCACACCTCCTCGACCCAGGTGGCCGTCTCGCCGCCGGCCGAGTGGACGATACGGTGGCCGAGCCGCAATGCCGGGTCGAGCCCGATCGGCGCGCTCTCGATATGAAAGCTGTCGCCGGCGCGCAGCTCGTGGGTGAAGCGGAGGTTGAAATGCCGGGGAAAGCCGCCGGCGCGCCGCTCCTCGGCGAGGCCGAGCCGATCGGCGAGCGCCGCCCCCGCCTGATCGATGCGGTCGAGGTAATAGGCGATCGTAAAGTGCTCGGTGACGTCGCACTCCCAAGGCGCCACCGCGCCGCGATAAGTCTCGGTCCATTCCGCCATATTTTGGCTTCCATTATCTCCGGCCCGTCAGGGGCCGCTCGTTTCCAAGCGCTCGCTACACTCTATCCCCATCAGGCTCTCCCCCAACCCTACGAGACAAACCGTTCCGACCGCGCGATTTTCCCAGAGCAGAGCTTCGGCTGCCAACGTCTTATGGTTGTGGCTGCCGCGCGGCCGGACTGCCGGATTTCCCGACCGCCTCTTTGCGAAACTGAGGGCCCGGCCTTCGCCCGGCTGTTACCGCTGTTATCTGCAGGGAATCTGCAGCCAACCGCTTCTCCCGGATCGCCCGGCGCCCCGTTCCTGACCGCCATGCCCGGGTGCAGGATGTGACGAGAAGATGGCGATTTTAGCGTTGCCGGAATCGGCCAGACCCGCCACGAAACGGAGCCGCCATCAGAAAGCTTTACGAACCAATCAATACGTCGCTTCAACAATTTTCGAATTATGCCCTTGACAGGCGCGCCACGGGAAGTTATTTTGAAGATCGTTGAATCATGGAAACGGCTATGGATGAAAACCGCGCGATTGCAGCCCTTGGCGCGCTTGCTCAGGAGACCCGGCTCGCGCTATTTCGCCTGCTGGTCGCATGCGGACCGGCGGGGCTGCCGGCCGGCGCGATCGCCGAACGGCTTGGCGTTCAGCCCTCGTCGCTCTCCTTCCACCTCGCGCAGCTCGTCCACGCCGGTCTGATTACCCAGCGCCGCTTGGGCCGGCAGCTGATCTATTCGGCCGAGTACGGCGCGATGAACGCGCTGCTGGCCTACCTCACGGAAAATTGCTGCGGGCGGAGCGCGACGTGTGTTCCCGCTTGCAACCCTGCTGATGCCTTCACCAAGGGAGAGAGCAATGAAGCGCTTTCATGTGCACGTCAGTGTTGAAGACCTGGCGCAGTCCGTCCGGTTCTATTCGACCTTGTTTTCGGTCGAGCCGACGGTGCTAAAGGACGATTATGCGAAGTGGATGCTCGAAGACCCGCGCGTCAATTTCGCCGTCAGCACCGGAAGCGGTGAGGCCGGAATTTCCCATCTCGGGATTCAGGCCGAGGATGAGGGCGAGCTTGCCGAAGTCTACGAGCGGCTGAGCCACGCCGAGCGGCCAATCGTCGAAGAAAAAGACGCCACCTGCTGTTATGCGCGATCCGACAAGCAATGGGTCGCCGATCCCCAAGGCGTGCCGTGGGAGACGTTCTTCACGCACGGCGAGGCAACCGTCTACGGCCAAAGTGGTGCTCTGACAAAGCTCGGCGACGCGAGCGGGGGGCTGTCCACGTGCGGCTGCGCACCGGTGGCGCTGACCCGGCCGACGGCGGAACCGGAGGCGGCCGAAGCGTGCTGCGCGCCGTCCTGCTGCACGACGTGAACGCCGCATCATGCGCGACGGAACCTATAACGTTCTGTTTCTCTGCACCGGCAACTCGGCGAGGAGCATCCTCGCCGAAGTGCTGATCGAGCATTGGAGCAAAGGCCGATTCAAGGGCTATAGCGCCGGCAGCTTTCCGAAAGGTGCGGTGCATCCGCTGGCGCTCGATCTGCTCGAAAGGCTCCATCTCCCGACGCGCGGATTGCGCAGCAAAAGCTGGAATGAATTTGCCCGCTCCGGCGCGCCGGTGATGGATTTCGTCTTTACGGTCTGCGACCAGGCGGCGGGCGAAGTTTGCCCGGTGTGGCCCGGCAACCCGGTGACCGCCCACTGGGGCGTGCCCGATCCCGCCGCCGTTGAAGGAACGGAAGCCGAGCAGCAGAAGGCTTTCCGCGACGCGCATCTCGCGCTCGAAAGCCGGATCAAGCTGTTCGTCGCGTTGCCGATCGAGAAGCTCGACCGCATGACGATCAAGCGCCGCGTCGACGAAATCGGCCGCTAGGAGGCGGCACAAAGCCGGAGCTACCATGACATTGGCGACCGATATCAACCGGCGTCGCGCGACGTCAGCACTCGGTACATTCGAGCGTTATCTGACGGTCTGGGTGGCGCTCTGCATCCTCGTCGGCATCCTGCTCGGCCGGCTTTTGCCTGCCCCCTTTCAAGCGCTCGGACGCATGACCGTGGACGAGGTCAACATCCCGGTCGCGGTGTTGATCTGGCTGATGATCGTGCCAATGCTGCTCAAAGTCGATTTCGGCGCGCTGCATCGAGTCGCCGAGCAATGGCGCGGCATCGCCGTGACCGTCGGCATCAACTGGCTGGTCAAGCCGTTCAGCATGGCCTTGCTCGGCTGGCTGTTCATTGGCTGGATTTTTCGCCCGTGGCTGCCGGCGGGCCAGATCGACAGCTACATCGCCGGCCTCATTCTCTTGGCCGCCGCGCCGTGCACGGCAATGGTGTTCGTGTGGTCGAACCTGACAGGGGGCGAGCCCAACTTTACGCTGTCCCAGGTCGCCCTCAACGACACGATCATGGTCTTCGCCTTTGCGCCGATTGTCGGGCTGCTGCTTGGCCTGTCCTCGATCACCGTGCCATGGGCGACGCTCTTCCTTTCGGTCGTCCTCTACATCGTCATACCGGTGATTGCGGCCCAGCTCTGGCGGCGGGCGCTGCTGGCGAGCGGCGGCGAGGCAGCGCTCGCCCAGACCCTACACAGGCTCCAGCCCATCTCTCTGATCGCGCTGCTAGCGACCCTGGTGCTGCTGTTCGGCTTCCAGGGCGAGCAGATTGTCAGGCAGCCGCTGATTATCGCACTGCTGGCGGTGCCGATCGTGATTCAGGTCTATCTCAACGCCGGCATTGCATATGCGCTCAATCGGATGCTCGGCGTCCCGCATAATATCGCCTGCCCGTCGGCGCTGATCGGCGCGTCAAATTTTTTCGAGCTGGCCGTCGCGGCGGCGATCGCACTCTTTGGTTTCCAGTCGGGCGCGGCGCTCGCAACCGTGGTGGGCGTGCTGGTCGAGGTGCCGGTCATGCTCTCCGTAGTGCGGATCGTGCTGCGCACGCGAGGGTGGTACGAGCGCAGAGAGGATAACGTGGCGATCTGAGCTTTGCGAACGCAGCCGCATCGGCCAGAGTTGGGCGGTTCAGCCCCCGCGCAGCCGGTTTACGAAGTCGGCGAGGCCGAGCTGGCGGGTGCGCCGCAACCGTTCGGCGGTCATGATCGCCCGCACTAGCGCGACGCTCTCAACCACTTCGCTGTTGACGACGACGTAATCGTATTCGTGCCAATGGCTCATCTCCTCAGTCGACTTCGCCATGCGGTTGGCGACGACGGCATCGCTGTCCTGGGCGCGCCTCCGGAGCCGGGATTCGAGCGCGGCCACGCTCGGCGGCAGCACAAAGACGCTGACGAGGTCGTTACGCACGCGGTCCCCGAGCTGCTGGGTGCCCTGCCAATCGAGGTCCGCAACCACGTCGCGCCCCGTGGCTAAGGCGTCCTCAATCGGGTGGCGCGGCGTGCCGTAGGCGTTGCCAAAGACCGTCGCGTGCTCCAGGAGCTCGTCCTTGGCGACCATCTCGTCGAAGCGGTCGCGATCGATAAAGGAATAGTCCTGCCCCGCGACCTCGCCCGGCCGGGGCGGGCGGGTCGTCACCGAAACCGAAAGCACGAGCTCGGGATCCTGCTCGACCAACCGCCGGGCGATCGTCGTCTTCCCCGCTCCCGAGGGCGAGGACAGGACGAGCAAAAACCCGCGCCGCTGGATCGGCGGAACGCTCATTCGATGTTCTGCACCTGCTCGCGGAACTGCTCGACCACGGCCTTGAGCGCGAGCCCGATCCGGGTCAGCTCGATATCGGCCGATTTGGAGCACAGCGTGTTGGCCTCGCGATTGAGCTCCTGGCAGAGGAAATCCAGCCTGCGCCCGACCGCTTCTTCCTCCCGCAGCAGGGCGCCCGCCTGGTCGATATGGGCCCGCAACCGCTCCAGCTCCTCGCGGATATCGGCGCGCGCGGCGAGCAGTGCCGCTTCCTGCGCCACCCGTTCCTCCGGCAAGCCCGGTGCCAGATCGGCGAGGGTCGCAAGCGTCGCCAGCAGTCTTTCGCGGATCGCCGCCGGCTGAGCCGCCGCGCATGTCTCGGCCGCCCCGACCAAACTCGCCATCTCGTCGAGCTGCCCACGCGCCAAAAGCAAGAGCCTGGCACCCTCCTCGGCCCTCGCCGCGTTCAGGCCCGAGAGTGCGGTTTCCCAGCCGGCGAGCAGCGCTTTCATGCGCCCGTCGAGGACGGTTTCGTCCTCGTCTTCGACGGTCTCGACGACGCCGCGCAAGGCGAGCAGGCCGTCGATCCGGGGCGGCGCCGCCTCGATTTCCCCGGAGAGCTCGTTGATCAGTGCGACGAGCTGGGCCAGGGCCTCACGGTTGACCCGCATCGCAGCGGGCGTCGTTCGGGTCAGCGAAAGGTTGGCGCTGAAGCTGCCGCGGCGGAACCGCTGTGCCACGGCGGCGCGCAGCTGCGGCTCCAGCGAATCGAAGCCCGGCGCCAGCCGCAGGCGCAGATCGAGCGTCCGCCCGTTGACGCTCTTGATTTCCCATGCCCAGGCGATCCCTAGCTCGTCGCCCTCGGCCCGGGCGAACCCCGTCATGCTGGCCAGACCCACCGCCGCAACACTCCTTGCCATCAGGAGAGGGTTATAGCGGCGCCCCGGCAACGCAACAACGGCGCGAGCATAGGGCGCTGCTTCTCGCCGCTATGGAGCGGCGCCCTCCCGCGCCAGGGCGCTGCCGCTGCCGGGCGGCGCGCCGTTCGGCTCGGCCATCGCATTGCGGCGATACTTGGCGACATTGCGGTTGTGCTCGGCCAGGGTCTTGGCGAAGACATGCCCACCGGTGCCGTCGGCGACGAAATAGAGGTCGTCGCCGATGGCCGGGCGCGCCGCGGCGCGCAACGCCGCCAGCCCAGGGTTGTCGATCGGGCCGGGCGGCAGCCCCTTGGCGATATAGGTGTTGTAGGGCGAGGCGGTCGCAAGGTCGGCGCGGGTCAGCGGGCGATCGAGCTTCTTTCGACCCCCTCCGCTCAACGCGTAGATGACGGTCGGGTCGGATTGCAGCGGCATGCCGAGGCGCAGCCGGTTGACGAAGACGGCGGCGATGCGCGCCCGCTCGTCGGCTCGCGCGGCTTCCTTCTCGATCAGCGACGCCAGGGTGAGCAATTCCTCGGGGCTTGCAAGCGGCAGGTCGGGGCGGCGCTCGGCCCAAATTTCGGCCAATGCTCGCGCCATCGCGCGCTGCATCCGGTCGAGCATCTCCCGGCGGTGCTCGCCATAGCCGTAGATGTAGGTCTCAGGTAGCAAATCGCCCTCGGGCGGCGCTTCGCCCGGCTGGCCATCCATCGCCGGCGCGGCCTGCACCAATGCCGCGACCTCGGCGCTGGTCAGCCCCTCGGGGATCGTCAGACGATGCCTGACCGTTTTGCCGGCCGCCAGCATCTCCATCGCTTCGAGCGGGCTCACCCGGGCCGGGAACGCGTATTCCCCGGCTTGCAGCGCCGAGCCGTGCAGCAGCCTGGCGCCGAGCCCGAATGAAAGCGAGTGGCGGATTACGCCGCGTTCGGCCAGCAGCGCCGCGATGCCGGAAAGGCCGGTGCCCGGCGGGATGACGAGCGTGCTCGCCTCGGCGAGGGGGCCGTGGGCGGCGAGGTCGCGGTAGAGCCAATAACCAATCCCGCCAGCCGCGGCGAGAAGCAGCGACACAGCCAATAGTGCCCACGCGCAGAGGCGAACAAAGCTCCGCACTCTCCCGGACCCTCGCAGTTTGCCGCGCTGCCGGTTCAGGGCGGTCCCGTGAACACCAACGATGCGTTGGTGCCGCCAAACCCGAAGGAATTGGAGAGCACGTAATCGACCTTGCGCGGCTTTGCCTCGTTCGGCACGAGGTCGATGTCGCAGGATGGCGACGGGTTGTCGAGGTTCAAGGTCGGCGGCACGACGCTGTCGCGGATCGCCAGGATCGAGAAGATCGCCTCGACGCTGCCGGCGGCGCCCAGGAGATGCCCGATCGCGGATTTCGTCGAGGACATCGACAATTCGTAGGCATGGCCGCCGAACAGCCGCTTGACCGCGCCGAGCTCGATCTCGTCGCCGAGCGGGGTCGAGGTGCCGTGGGCGTTGATGTAGTCGATCTTGTCCAGCGCGATGCCGGCGCGCTTCAGCGCATTGCGCATCGAGCGAAAGGCGCCATTGCCGTCTTCCGAGGGTGCCGTCAGGTGAAACGCGTCGCCCGACATGCCGTATCCGATGACCTCGGCGTAAAGCTTGGCGCCGCGCCGTTTGGCGTGCTCGTATTCCTCGAGGACGAGGATGCCGGCGCCTTCGCCCATCACGAAACCGTCGCGGCCCTGGTCCCACGGACGCGAGGCGCGCGGCGGGTCGTCGTTGAACCCGGTCGACAATGCCCGCGCCGCGGCAAAGCCGGCGATGCCCAGCCGGCAAATCGCCGCCTCGGTGCCGCCGCAGACCATGACATCGGCGTCGTCGAGCATGATCAGCCGCGCCGCATCGCCGATCGCATGGGCGCCGGTCGAGCACGCGGTCACGACCGCATGGTTGGGGCCCTTGAAGCCGTAACGGATCGAGACGTGGCCCGAGGCGAGGTTGATCAGATTGGCCGGGATGAAGAACGGCGTCACCCGGCGCGGGCCGCGCTCGTGCAGGATCAGCGCGCCCTCGGTGATGCCGGAGAGGCCGCCGATGCCGGAGCCGATCATGACGCCGGTGCGCTCGCGCTCTTCCTCGTCGCCGGGCGTCCAGCCGGAATCCTCGACCGCCTGCACGGCTGCGGCGAGCGCGAAGACGATAAAGCCGTCCATCTTGCGCTGGTCCTTGGGCGCAACCCAATCGTCGGCATTGAACAGCCCCGAGGCGGTGTCGCCTCGCGGCACCTGACCGGCAATCCTCGCCGGCAGGTCCGAGACGTCGAAGGACTGGATCGAACGAACCCCCGAAGCGCCCGCGATCAGGCGGCTCCAATTATTCTCGAGGCCAATGCCGAGGGGTGTCACCAGCCCCATTCCGGTCACGAAGACACGCCGCATCGCTAGTCTCGCCGGCTGGGGGGCGGAAGGCGGGTCACGACCGACCGGGGATGTGGATCCCCGGAGGACGACAGCAAGTCGGCCCGCTCAGCTGTGCTGTTCGATGAAGCTGACGGCATCCTTGACCGTTACGATCTTTTCGGCCGCGTCGTCCGGGATCTCGCACCCAAACTCTTCCTCGAAGGCCATGACGAGCTCGACGGTATCGAGGCTGTCGGCGCCCAGATCGTCGATAAAGCTGGCGTTTTCGGTCACCTTCGATTCGTCGACGCCCAAATGTTCGACGACGATCTTTTTGACCCGCTCGGCGACATCGCTCATCCGTTGTTCCCCTCAGTGGTGCTGGAAGGTCGTCTCGACAGCCGGGCTTCCGGCGTCAGCCGCCGATCTGGTGTCGTCCCCGGGACCGGGAGCAAGCCGCGGCTCCCATATCATGGTTTCCCCGACGGTGCCAATTCGGCGAAAAGCGGGCGGCCGGCGGCGGTGCTATAGCATGGCCATGCCGCCGTTGACGTGCAAGGTCTGACCGGTGACATAAGCGGCCTCGGCGCTCGCCAGATAGACGATGGCGGCAGCGACGTCCGCGGGAACGCCGAACCGGCCGGCGGGGATCGCGCCGGCAAGCCGGGCGCGCTGTTCTTGGGTGAGCTTCTCCGTCATTGCCGTCACAATCAACCCCGGCGCCACGCAATTGACGGTGATGCCGCGGCCGGCGACCTCGGCCGCGATCGATTTCGACATGCCGATCATCGCCGCCTTCGACGCCGCGTAATTCGCCTGTCCCATATTTCCGGTCAGCGCGACGACCGAGGCCACCCCGATCACCCGGCCGTGCCGCCGCCGGACCATCCCGCGCAGCGCAGCGCGGGTCAGCCGGAAGGCCGCGGTCAGATTGACCTCGAGGACCGCCTGCCAGTTTTCATCGGTCATCCGCAAGGCGAGCGCGTCGCGCGTCTGGCCGGCATTGTTGACGAGAATGTCGATCCGGCCCATCGCCGCTTCGGCATCCTTGACGAGGCGATCGGCAGCGGCCGGATCGGCCAAATCGGCTAACGCGATGTGAGCGCGCTCGCCGAGCTCTCCTGCCAGCGCCTCCAGCGCAGCGGCCCGCGTACCTGCCACCACCACCTCGGCGCCCTGAGCGTGCAAGGATCGTGCGATTGCGCCGCCGATGCCGCCCGACGCGCCGGTCACCAGCGCCGTCTGCCCCGAAAGGTCGAACATTCCTGTCGTTTCCGGCGGCGTCACAGCCCGGCAATCATGGCGGCGACCTCGGCGGACGTTCCGACCGAGCGCGTGGCGAGATCGGGGTCGATCCGCTTGACGAGCCCGGAAAGCACGCGCCCCGAGCCGATTTCGATCACTTCCTCGACCCCGGCCGCCTTCAGGAACAGGATGCTTTCGCGCCAGCGCACCATCGCCGTCACCTGCTCGACAAGCCCGCGCCGGATCTCGGCCAGATCGGTGACCGCCACCGCCGACACGTTGGCGACGAGCTGCACCTGCGGCGTATGCCAGGACACCTCGTCGAGCGCCTGCCGCATCGCCTCGGCGGCGGGCGCCATTAGCGGTGAATGAAAGGGCGCGCTGACCGGAAGCACGATCGAGCGCCGCGCCCCCCGGTCGCGGGCGATTGCGATCGCTCGCTCGACGGCGCCGCGATGGCCGCTGACCACCACCTGACCCGGCGCGTTGTCGTTCGCCACGGCGCAAATCTGGTCCGCCCCGCCTCCGAGGCGCCCGGCCTCGGCGGCGACTGCGCGGGCCGCCTCGACATCGAGACCGAGTAATGCCGCCATCGCCCCCTCGCCGACCGGCACGGCCTTCTGCATTGCCTGCCCACGCAGCTTCAGCAGGCGTGCCGCATCGCCGACCCGGAGCGCGCGTGCCGCCGCCAGCGCCGAATACTCGCCGAGTGAATGCCCGGCGACATAGCCGACATGCCGGGCCCAGTCGAGCACGCCCTCCGATTCGAGCACGCGAATCGCCGCGAGGCTCGCGGCCATCAGCGCGGGCTGGGCGTTTTCGGTGAGTGTCAGATCGCTCTCCGGCCCCTCGAACATCAGCTGCGAGAGAGGTTGCGCCAGCGCGTCGTCGACCTCCTCAAAGAGGCGGCGCGCCGCGGGAAAGGCGTCGGCGAGGCTGCGCCCCATGCCGACCATCTGCGAGCCCTGGCCCGGAAATACAAATGCGAGCTTCATACGGAATTGCGCCCCCCTGCTGCACCCGTCCCCGCCGCTCCGACGCCGAACCCTCCGACTTGTCGCGGCCCGAAATCGAGGCGGCGCCGGCTGGCATCTTGTCCGCTGCGGGGGTTTCTGTATAGTGCGCGGCTGACCCTTGCCGGCAACGCCGGCTCGGCCCGCTTGGCACGATGCCCCGGGCCTTCACCAGCCACAAGGGACTGCGGCGAAAATGCCTCTCTACGAGAATGTGTTCATCGCGCGCCAGGATATCTCCGGCGCGCAGGTCGATGCGCTGGCAGACAGCCTTACCCAGCTGATCGCCGACAATGGCGGCGAGGTGAAAAAGCGCGAGTATTGGGGTTTGCGCAACCTCGCCTATCGGATGCGCAAGAACCGCAAGGGTCACTACGTGCTCTTCAACCTCGATGCGCCGCCGGCGGCGGTCGCCGAGCTCGAACGCACGATGCGGATCAACGAGGACGTGATCCGATACCTGACGATCCGCGTCGATGCGCTCGACGAAGGGCCGTCGGCAGTGATGCAGAGCCGCGGCAGCCGAGACGATCGGGGGCGGCGCGGCGATCGCGAGCGTGACCGCGAAGGGCGCGAGGGCGGTGAGCGGCCGCCGGTGCCCGAGCGTGCCGAGACGCCGGTGGCCGAACCGGTGGAGGCGTAGATGGAAAGCCAGTCTGCCGGCGGAGCGGCGCGGGGGGCCGCGGCCCGCCGCCCGTTTTTTCGACGCCGCAAATCGTGCCCGTTCTCGGGTCCGAACGCGCCGAAGATCGACTACAAGGACGTCAAATTATTGCAGCGCTTCGTTTCGGAGCGCGGCAAGATCGTCCCGAGCCGGATCACCGCGGTATCGACCAAGAAGCAGCGCGAGCTCGCCGAGGCGATCAAGCGGGCGCGGTTTCTCGGCCTGCTGCCCTATATGGTGAAGTAGGCGGACGTGCGGCGGAGATCGGCATGGGCCGGCTCGGGTTCGTCGGGATCGCGGTGCTGTGCGGCGCGCTCGGCGCCCTCCCCTACCTGTTGGCGCTGAACGGCTCGCCGGGCTCGCTGATCCTTGTCTACCTGACCCAGCTGCCGCTCTTCGTCGCCGGGCTGTGGCTCGGCGCCGCCGCCGCGCTGCTGGCCGGCCTCACCGCCGCGCTCTTGCTGCTGGCGGCGAGTGAGATCATGGCGGCAGCGCTGTTTGTCGGCCTCTTTGCGGCGCCGACGGTGCTGCTAGTGCGGCAGGCTCTGCTGGCGCGCGCCGGCACCACAGATGCCGTCGAATGGTATCCACCTGGGCTGCTGACAGCATGGCTGACCGGCTTCGGCTTGGCCGGGATTGCCGTCGCCCTCTATTTTCTCGGCGGGCCGGACGGCATCCGGTCGCTGCTGCACGAGGTGCTGGCGCCCGCGCTCGGCGAGCTCGTCGGCGAGAAAGCCGCCGAACGCGAAGCCCTCCTCGAATTTCTCGCTTTAGTCATGCCCGGCGTTGTCGCGAGCTCGTGGATGGTGATGGCGGTCAGCAACGGCAGCCTGGCCCAGGGGGTGCTCGCCCGTTTCGGGGCGAACTGGCGTCCATCCCCCGATATCGCCGCGCTGAGCCTGCCGATCTGGATCCCGGCGCTTCTGGCGCTGGCCGCGATCGCCACGATGTTCGGGGGTGCGGTGCGCTACGTCGGCATCAACGTGATGATCGTGCTGGGCGTCCCGTTTTGCCTGGGCGGACTGGCGGTGCTCCACACCTTGGCGCGCCGGTTGCCGCGGCCGGCCGTCCTGCTCGTGTGCTTTTACGTGGTGGCCGCGCTGTTCGGCTGGCCGCTGCTGTTGATCGCGCTCCTGGGCGTGCTCGAACTCGTCGCTGGGGCTGCGGCGGCGGATCGCCCCGCAACGGTCACTCGGAGGGAGAATCGATGGTTGAACTGATCCTGCTCGAGCGGGTCGAAAAGCTGGGCCAGATGGGGCAGCTGGTCAAGGTGAGGCCGGGCTTTGCCCGCAATTACCTCTTGCCGCAGAAGAAAGCGCTGCGCGCGACCAAAGAGAACCTCGCCTATTTCGAGACCCAGCGCGCCCAGCTTGAGGCCAACAACCTGCAGCGCCGAGGCGAGGCGAGCGAGATCGGCGCCAAACTCGAAGGGCTGACGGTTGTGCTCGTTCGCCAGGCGGGCGAAAGCGGGCAGCTCTACGGCTCGGTCTCGGCGCGCGACCTCGCCGATGCGGTCACCGCGGCGGGCTTCACGATCGAGAAGGGCCAGGTCGTCCTCGAGAGGCCGATCAAGAGCCTGGGCCTTCATCGGGTGCGGGTGGCACTCCACCCTGAAGTCTCGGTTACCGTCACCGCCAACGTCGCGCAATCGGCCGAGGAGGCAGACATGCAGGCCAGGGGGATCGACCCGCTGCGCCAGCGCGACGAAGACGACGAGCCCGGCGAGGTGGCGGCCGGGCCCGGGCGGGCTGAGGGCGAGGAGAATGCGCGATAATCGCGAGAACCTTGTCACTGCACGTGTACCTGGACGATAGTTGCGCGCGTCGATTTCCTGTTCGGTCACGTCGCGATGCTGCTGGAGCGCCTCTTCGAGCGAATCATCACCATCGGCTGCCTCCGCGTCGTCGATGCGGACGGAACGCCGCACCGCTTCGCAGGGTCTCCGGGTGCGAGCGTCGCAATCCGGCTCCACGACCCGGCATTGCACTGGAAGCTGCTGGTCAGGCCGCGGCTCTATTTGCCCGAGGCCTTTATGGAAGGGACGCTGACGATCGAGGAAGGCGAGCTCTATGATTTGATCGACCTGCTCACCGTCAATCTCGAGGCCCTACCCCCGGGATTTCTCGAACGTCTGTTGAATGGCTCGTTCGCCTTCTGCCGGCGGGTCTATCAATACAACCCCCTTTCGCGCGCCCGCCAAAACGTAGCGCATCATTACGACCTCTCGGACCAGCTCTACGAGTTGTTCCTCGACCGGGACCGGCAATATTCCTGCGCCTATTTCCGTGACGGCGGCGAGGACATCGATACCGCGCAATTCGACAAGAAGCGGCACATCGCGGCCAAGCTGCTGCTCCGACCTGGCCAGAGAGTGCTCGACATCGGCTCCGGCTGGGGCGGCTTGGCCCTTTACCTCGCCGGCGAATGCGGCGCCGACGTGACCGGGCTCACGCTGTCAGTCGAGCAGCACAAGGTCGCGACCCGACGCGCCGCGGCGGCCGGGCTCGCCAACCGGGTCAGGTTCTTCCTGCGCGACTACCGCGAGGAAGAGGGGCATTACGACCGCATCGTCTCGGTCGGCATGTTCGAGCATGTCGGCATCAACCATTACGGCGCGTTCTTCGCCCGGCTGAAGTCGCTGCTGGCGCCGGACGGCGTGGCGCTCTTGCACTCGATCGGCCGCATGGACGGGCCCGGCTCGACCCATCCCTGGATCCGCAAATACATCTTTCCCGGCGGCTATGCGCCGGCCCTCTCCGAGGTCGTCCCGGTGGCCGAGCGCTTGCGGCTGTGGATCACCGACATCGAGATCCTGCGGCTGCACTATGCCGAAACCCTGCGCGCCTGGCGGCAACGCTTTCAGCGCAATCGCGACCGCCTGCGCGAGATCTACGACGAGCGTTTCTGCCGGATGTGGGAGATGTATCTGGTCGGCTCCGAGGTCGCCTTTCGCCGGAGCGGCCACCTGGTCTTTCAGATGCAGCTCGCCAAGGCGGTCGATGCAGTACCGCTCACCCGCGATTACATGCTCGATTGGGAGCGCGGCCACGCCGCCGCCGCCAAAAAACTCGTCTCGTAGGCAATGGTCACATCTTGACAAAAAGCCGCCATCTTGCTATCTAGTCTAGCCAACGACCGCAGCAGCAGCCTTAACATTTATTAATCCTTTACCGATCATTTGGATCCTGGGGCTGCTCGTCCCATCAAGGAACGCACAAATATGAACACACGTGGATCCGCCGGCGGATTGGCCGCCGGCGCGTTGGCCTTTGCCGTAGCCGCCGGCACCGCATGCATCGGCGGCACCGCCGCACAAGCCCTGCCGACCACCTGGGTATTGCAGAACGCGACCCTCGACGACCGCGGCAGTGCCTCCGGCCTGTTCACGATCGGGCCATACGGCTATCTGACGGCGCCCGGCAGCATCACCACCACGGCCGGCAGCCTGCTCGGCGGGCACGTCTATTCGTATTCCGACCCAACCAATATCCTGCCTAGCTCGCCGCCCCCCTTTGGCGTCGAGTTTCATTCGGCGACCTATAACCTGACGTTGCACATCGAGTTCCAGAACTCTCTAGAATCGACGGGAGTGAACCCGATTATTCTCGCCTCGTCCTGGGAATGCGCGTCCTTCTCGTGTCCCGGGCCGGATACGGGAAACCCCGGCGCAAATACCCGCTATTTCACCGCGGGGAGCGCGGTCGCGGCGCCGGAGCCCCGCTCGCTGAGCCTGGCGGCGCCGGAGCCCGGCTCGCTGAGCCTGCTAGCGCTCGGCGCGGCCGGCGTCCTGGCCGCGCGGCGGCGCCGGAGCGCTCGGGGCTAGTGCCGGCCAGACCCGCCGGCCTATAGTCGCGCCCGACGTGGCGCGGAGGGGCGGATGCATCTATTCAGGGAGCACGGGGCCGCGGACCCGCAGGCCGCGGCCGGGATGATCCCGGTGATCGATTACGGCCGCTGTTTCGCCGGCGTCCCGGGCGCGCTCGACCGGGTCGCGGCCGAGGTCGCGCACGCCTGCGAGAATGTCGGCTTCTTCTATGCCGCGAACCACGGCGTCCCGCAGGCGCTGATCGACCGCGCGTTTGCTGCGTCGCGCCGTTTCCATGCCTTGCCGCCGTCGCAAAAGCTCGCGCTCCGGCTCAACGAAAACAATATCGGGTACCTGCCGGTCAACGCCTCGGTGCAGGGCGCCTCGACCGTGCACAAGGCGACGCGGCCCAACCGGAACGAGAGCTTTTTCGTCAGCCACGACCGCGGCCTGGACCACCCTGACGTGATCGCCGGCAAGCCGTTGCGCGGGCGCAACCAGTGGCCGCCGGGTATGCCCGACCTGCGCGCCGACATGATGGCTTATTTCGCGGCACTGGTTGCGATGTGCGAGCGCATGCTGCCGCGCCTTCGCCGTGGCGCTCGGCATGGCGCCTGATTTCTTTGCGCCCTATTTCGCCGACGAGGCCCACGCCAATCTGCGCTTCCTGCACTATCCGCCGCAAGAATCGGTCGAGGACAATGTCTTCGGCCAAGCGCCGCATACCGACAATAGCTTTATGACGGCGCTCGCCCGCACCGATGTGCCGGGGCTCGCGGTGCGTTTGCCTTCCGGCGAATGGTTCGCCCCGCCCGTCATCCCCGGCACCTTCCTGATCAACCTCGGCAACATCATGCGGCGCTGGTCGAACGACCGCTTTTTGTCGACGCCGCACGGCGTCCTCAACGAATCGGGGACCGACCGCTATTCTATCGCCTATTTCCACAGCCCGAACCCGGATTCGCTGATCGAGTGCCTGCCCAGCTGCACCGGCCCCGAAAACCCGCCGCGCTATCCGCCGGCGGTCTATCGCGAGCTTGTGCTGGAGTTCTACCGGGCGAATTATTTCCACCAGAAGGGGCACCGTTCCGAGGCCGCGGCGCAGGCGGCCGAATAACCGAGGAGGGAGGTGGGCATGTTCGATCTCGACCAGTTCATCGCCGATTGCCGCCATGCCGTCGGTACCGACCCGACCCACAAATCCGCGCGCGAGGTGGTGGCGCGCGCCGTGTCAGACCCGTCCGCAGTCCTCGCCGGGCTGGGCGAGCCGGGACGGGCCGGGATCGAGGCCCTTCACCGCTCCGACAATCTGACTGTGCTCAACGTCGTCTGGGGCCCCGGGATGACGATCATGCCGCACAACCACCTGATGTGGGCGGTGATCGGCATCTATACCGGGCGCGAAGACAACATCTTCTGGCGCCGCATCCCGCACGAAGCGGGCGGCATCATCGAAGCCGCCGGCGCGAAGTCGCTCGGCCCCGGCGACGCCGAGCCGCTCGGCCGCGACATCATCCATACCGTGACCAACCCGTTGCCGCGGCTGACCGGCGCGATCCACGTCTATGGCGGCGACTTCTTCGCCGTCTCGCGGAGCGAATGGGATCCGGAGACGCTATGCGAACGGGTTTTCGACCTCGATCGGGCCAGGCAGCTGTTCGAGGACGCGAACGCCAGGTTGCCATGAGCCTTCGGCTCTACGCCTTTACCTGCGGCCGGCTGACCGGCGATCTCGGCCGGCTGATGGAAGGCGGCGAGGGCCGCGCGGAATTGCCGATCCCGGCCTATCTGGTCGAGCATCCGAAGGGCAGCTTGCTGTTCGACACCGGTCTGCATCCCGATTGCCGGCACGACCCAGAGCGGCGTGTCGGGGCGCGCATCGCCGGCCTCTTTTCCTTTGACTACCGGCCCGGCGAGGAGATCGGTGCGCGTCTAGAGGCGATCGGCCGCGACCCGGCAAAGATCGACGTGATCGTCAACTCGCATTTCCATTTCGACCATGTCGGCGGCAACGCGATGATCCCGAACGCGTCGATGGTGGTGCAGCAGCGCGAGTGGGAGGCCGCGATGGACCCCGACCTCGCGGCGGCGCACGGCTACAACCGGGCCGATTTCGACCTTGGCCACAAGGTGGTCCAGGTCGAGGGCGAGCATGATTTGTTCGGCGACGGCAGCGTCGTCTGCCTGCCGACCTGGGGCCACACCCCAGGCCACCAGTCGCTGAAGCTGCGCCTCGATTCGGGCGAGGTCGTGCTGGCTGCCGACGCCTGCTATTTCTGCCGCACCCTGCGCGAGCGGCGGCTGCCGCAGCGCGTCCACGATCGCGAGGCGATGCTGGCTTCGCTCGACCGGCTGGCCCGGCTCGAAGCCGCCGGCACCCGCATCTTCTTCGGCCACGATGCCGAGTTCTGGAAGAGCGTGCCGCAGGCGCCGGCGGCGATCGGCTGAGGACCCATGGCAAAGCTGCCGCGCGCCATCCTGTTCGACATGGACGATACGATCCTGGTCGCTTTCGGCCCGGCCGAGTCGCAATGGCGCCGGATCATCGGCTCGTGCGCCGACAGCCTCGCGCCGCTCCGCCCGGAGGAGGTGATCGCCGCGATCCAGGAGAGTTCTCGCGAGCTGTGGGCCGACCCGGCGCGGCACAAATACTGGCGTCACCGGATCGGCGAGGCGCGCCGCCGCATTGTCGCCGAGGCCTTTGCCCGGATAGCCGCATTCGGCCATCGCGTTCCCGAGCAGTCCACGACCGACGCGATCGCAGATCGTTACAACGCGCTGCACGACGCGGAGCTGCGGATGTTTCCGGGCGCGCACGAGACGCTCGACCAACTGAGGCGACTCGGCGTGCGCCTCGCGCTGGTCACCAACGGCGCTGCCGAGCCACAACGCGCCAAGGTCATGCGGTTTGCTCTCGAAGAGCGTTTCGAGCACATCCAGATCGAGGGCGAGCACGGCTTCGGCAAACCTGAGGAGCGCGCCTACATCCACGCCATGGCAGCGCTCGGCGTCGGCGCGCACGAGACCTGGATGGTCGGCGACAACCTCGAATGGGAGATCGAGGCGCCGCAGCGGCTCGGCATCTACGCGGTCTGGCACGACGGGTACGCCGCCGGGCTGCCGCCCGGCTGCCCGGTCCGCCCCGACCGGATCATCCGCTCGCTGCCCGAGCTGCTCCCTTGATCGAGCGGCGCCGGCGCCGAGGCGACGGCAAGGGAGGCTGGCCGGCCGAACCTGGTTGGTCGGTTCAGCTTCTCGGCGCGTGCTTGGAGAGGATGCGCTGCAAGGTGCGGCGGTGCATCTTGAGGCGGCGGGCAGTCTCGGACACGTTGCGTTCGCACAGCTCGAAGACCCGCTGGATATGCTCCCAGCGCACCCGATCGGCCGACATCGGGTCCTCGGGCGGCTCGGGAGCGCCGTCGTCCTGGGCGAGGAGCGCGCGCTCGACGGCATCGGCGTCGGCCGGCTTTGGCAGGTAGTCGATCGCCCCCGCCTTGACCGCGGCGACGGCGGTGGCGATGTTGCCGTAGCCGGTCAGCATGACGATGCGGGCGCCGGGCCGCGCCTCGCGCAAGGCGCCGACCACCTCGAACCCGCGCCCGTCGCCGAGCCGCATGTCGACGACGGCAAAGGCCGGTGGATGCTCGCTGGCCGCGGCGGTGCCGGCGGCGACGCTGTCGGCGGTGGCGACGATAAAGCCGCGCCGCTCCATCGCGCGCGCCAGGCGCTGGCACAGCGGCGCATCGTCATCGACGATCAGCAGGGTCCGCTCCGATTCCGGCAGGCCGTGCAACGCGGCGCAGAGCCCCTCGCCGGGGCGGGTCGATCGGTCGGTCATGTTCATGATGCTCGCCTCTCGGGCCGCCCCATCCCGGCCTCGATCTATTCGGCCGCCGGCTGGCGATCGCGACGCGCGGCGGACGCGGGGGAACGGATGCCTTCTGACGCCTCCAGATTGGCACGATTCCACGAAACCGCAATATGCGCGCCGCCTTCGCCGAGGTTCTCGAAGCTCAGATGCGCGCCGCTGCGCTCCAAGAGGCTCTGAGCGATGAATATGCCAAGCCCCATATGGTCGGCGGCACCGGCGCGCGTCGAGATGTAGGGCTCGCCGAGGCGGTCGAACAGATGCGAGGGAAACCCCGGCCCGTCATCGGCGATCTCGACGGTCACCGTCGCCGCGTCCCAAAAGGTCGTGACGCTGACTTCGCGGCGAGCGAACTGCACGGCGTTTTGAACCAGGTTGTTTAGCCCGTGGATGATCTCGGGGCTGCGGCGGATGAGCGGCTCTTCCTCGGCGGGCGAGCCGGCGGCGGCGAAGATCAACCTGATACCCTGCCCCTGGTGCGGCGCCCCGGCGGCCTCGACCAGGGCCGAAACCGGCAGCCGCGTATAGGGCGACCCGCCGTCCTCCTCCGGCTGGTGCGACAGCTCGAGCAGGATTCGGCGGCAGCGGTCGGACTGGCTCAGCAGCAAGGCCGCGTCCTCGGCGTGCGGGCTCTCCGCCGGAAGATCGCGCACCAGCTCCTTGGCAACGACCGCGATCGTCGCGAGCGGGCTGCCGAGCTCGTGCGCCGCCGCCGCCGCCAGCGCGCCGACGGCCGATACCCGCTGCTCGCGGGCGAGCGCCAGCTGGGTCGCCGCCACCGCGTCGCGCAGCCGCCGCGCCTCCTGCGCGACACTCCAGGTGTAGCTGCCGATGAACACCGTCGCCAAGACCAGTGCCGTCCACAGGCCGATCACCAGCTCGATCTGAAAGACCAGCGGCTCAGTCCGCCACGGCAGCGGCAGATGCCACAGCGCCAGCGCGCTGATCGCCGCCACGGCAAGGACCGAGAGCAGGATTACCGGCCGCCGCGACAGGATCGTCGCGGCCACCGTGACCGGCGCCAGGATCAAGATCGAGAACGGGTTGCGCAGCCCACCGGTCAGGTACAGCAAAATCGCCAGCTGCAAGATGTCGTAGCCGAGATAGAGCGCGGCATAGCGCTCGCCGAGCCTGGTCGCCGCCCGCCGGTGCACGATCAGGACGACGTTGAGCAGGGCCGAAAGGGCGACGACCGCCAGCGCCGGCACGAGCGGGAGGCGAAATCCCAGAACGTAGTGGACGAAGAGGATCGTCGCCGCCTGCCCGCCGATCGCCACCCAGCGGATCGGGACCAAGGTGCGCAAGCTGATCCGGCCGAACCCGGCGGCGGGCTCGGTCTGGACGGTGGGCGGCCTATCAGTCACTGAAGCGTCTTATCTCGAATCGTGTCCATTGCATCCCGCAGGTTGATCCGGGTCCATGAACCATTTCCGTTGCCGTCTCCGACGTCCCCTCGCGACGGCTCAGAGATACCGCGTCGGCCGGATCAGGGTGCGCCACATATGCGCCGACGGGCCACTGTCCCAGCCGAGCCCCTCCTTCGGCTGGCGAAAGTTGCGGCCGATAATTTCGGTGAACTCCTCGAGCTCGACCACCACGTCGGGATCGAACGAATAGATGTCGTGGACCGTGATCATCCGCGCGGTCATGTACCATTTGTGGGCGCGGGCGCGCTTGTATTCCTCCTCGATATAGGGGTCGGGGCGGTAGTCGGCGCCGAAATTCTTGGTGTAGGATTCGGGATAGGCATAACCGACCGACTCGTCCGCATAGAATCGCAAGGCCTGATGCGCGCGGATCGACCAGGCAACCTCCTCGTCGACATAGGGCGCCACCATCTGCGCGCCCCAATAGCCGTGATCGGCCCGAATAAATCCGATGACACCGATGTCGTGCACAAGACAGGCGAGCACCACCTTCTCGTCCATCCCGGCCTTGACCGCGTGTCTCGCACTCTGCAGCAGATGATTCGCCGGGCCGAACCGGTATTTGAAGAAGTCCATCAGGGTCGGCTTGTCCGGCATTTTCGGCAGCCGCGGGTCGTCGCCCATCAGGAAATGCTTGCCGGGGTGCTGCGCCAGCAAGGCCGCGCCGTTCGGGACGCTCAGATCGCCGTCGGCGAGGTTGAACAGGCGCGACTTTACGACGATCGCCCGATCGAGCTCGCGCATCATGTTGTGCTCGAGCGCGTCGGCGCGCTCGGAGAGTGTCATTGCATCGTTCATTTTAGGTGCCTTTACGATCGAGTAACGAGATGCCGCAGCCTAGCAAAATGCGGGTTGTGTGCGCCAGCGCTCGACGGCGCCAAGGCTGCGGGATACGTTTCCTGGTGGTTGATACGGTGGAGCAATCGGTGCCCGACGCTGAAATCCTGACGCTGGCGCGCTCGGTGCTCGAGGCCTGCCGGGCGCGCGGTTGGCATGTCGCGACCGCCGAATCCTGCACCGGCGGCATGGTGGTGGCGGCGTTGACCGCGATCGCCGGCTCGTCCGAGGTCGTAGAGCGCGGCTTTGTGGCCTACTCGAACGAGGCGAAATCGGAATTGCTGGGTGTGTCGCCCGGGACCATCGCCGCGCATGGTGCGGTCAGCGCCGAGATCGCCGCAGCGATGGCGCGGGGTGCGGTTGCCCGCGCGCCGGTCGACCTCGCGGTCTCGGTCACCGGGGTCGCCGGCCCCGGCGGCGGCAGCGCCGAAAAGCCCGTGGGCCTCATCCATTTCGGCCTGGCGCGGCGCGACGGCGCATGCCGCACCGAGAGCCATGTGTTTCCCGGCGACCGCGCGGCAGTGCGCGACGCCGCCCTACAAACCGCCCTCGCTTTGCTCGAAGCCGAGGCGCGCAGCTGACCAGGAGCCTATCGATGGCGAGCTTCAACATCGCGGTCATCCAGCCGCATTCGAACCCGCCACCCGACGACGAGAAGAATGTCGACGACGCGGTCGGGTGGATCGAGCGCGCCGCTGGACAAGGCGCCGATTTCGTCTGCTTTCCCGAATCGTATCCCGGGCCGTGGCGCATGCCGGCCGCGTACGACCCGACCGCGCGGATCGCCGCGGCGGCCAAGAAATTCACGACCCATGTCGTCTTCGGCACCATGGAGCCGATCGACGACGCCAAGCGGACCGCCTACAACCTGACCTGCATGGCCTATCCGGACGAGCGCCGGCCGGTGCGCTACCGCCGCACCCACCCGAACGGCCCATGGATCTATTCGAGCCGCACCGGCGGCAGTGGCGTGTGGGAATTCGAATGGGTCGCGGGCAACGACTTTCCGGTCTTCGACACGGTCCACGGCAAGGTCGGGCTCGGCATGTGCAGCGAGGTCTACATGCCCGAGGTGTCGCGCGCGCTGGCCCTGCGCGGCGCCGAGATCATCTTTCTGCCGGCTGGGCTCAGCGGCACCGGGAATTTGTGGGAGACCTGGCACACCCTGCTGCGGGCGCGGGCGATCGAGAATTTGGCGCTCGTCGTCTCGACCCGCAACATCTTCGATCCGGCGAGCGAGCGCGGGTTGGCGATCATCGCCGCGCCGGAGCGGACCCTCTTCGAGAGCACCAGCGTCGGCATGTCGGTCGTCGAGGTCAGCCTCGACCGGGTGCGCCAATTGCGCGCCGGCTGGGACGGCAACGACCAGACGCCCTATTGCGGCACCAAGCAGGGTGTGCTGTCGCCGCAATGGCAGCGGCCCGAGCTCTACGACACGATCCTGCCGCGGCCGTTGCCGGCCGCCGCCGAGTAACGAGAAAAGGACAATGGCCCATGAGCGCAACCGTGACGGCGGTCAGCCGCAGCTCGACGCATACGCTCTCCAAGCCGAACGAGGCGAGCATCAGGCTGGTGGCAGGGCTCGGGGTCGAGGGCGACGCGCATCAGGGGGCGACGGTCAAGCATCGCTCGCGGGTGGCGCGCGACCCGACCCAGCCCAATCTGCGTCAGGTGCACCTGGTCCATGCCGAATTGCACGACGAGCTGCGCGGCGCGGGTTTCACGGTAGCGGCCGGGCAGATGGGCGAGAACGTAACGACCCGCGGCGTTGATCTGTTGGGCCTCGCCGCCGGAACCCGCCTTCATCTCGGCGACGGAGCGGTGGTCGAGGTGACCGGCCTGCGCAACCCCTGCGCCCAGCTCGACAAGATCCAGCCGGGGCTGATGGCCGCGACCCTGGGCCGCGACGCGCAAGGGAATTTGGTGCGCAAGGCCGGGATCATGGGCGTCGTTCTGGCCGAAGGCGAGGTCCGGCCCGGCGACCCGATCCGCGTCGAGCCGCCGCCCGAGCCGCACCACCCGCTCGACGTGGTGTAAGAGCGCGGCGGTTGAGCGGGCTACGCGCCTTGGCTGCCCGTTTGCCGCCTGTGGGCTACTGGTGGAGGTTGTAGAGCCGGGTCACGTTCTCCGAGGTGATCTTGCGGCGCACGGCGGGCGAGATCTGGGCGAGGTTTTTGTCGAGGGTCGCGCGCGAGCCCGGCCAGATGCAATCCGGGTGCGGGTAGTCCGCGCCCCAGATGATGTTGTCCTCGCCAATCAACGGGATGATCGGCTCCAGATACTGGTCCTGCTGGTAGGTGACGTAGCCCTGGCGGCGGAAATAGTCGCTGGGCTTGAGCTTGAAATTGAGGCTCTTCGCCCGGTCGGCATATTCGGTGTCGAGCCGGTCGAAGACGTAGGGCAGCCAGGTCACCCCCGATTCGCCGAGGACAAAGTTGAAGTCGGGGTATTTCTCGCAGGCGCCCGAGGCCAAGAGCGAGACCAGCACCTCCATCGTGTCGAGCTGGAACAGGGCCGAGCGCACCAGCCGCCACTGGGTGAAATACTTCTGCTCCTGCTCGGGCGAATCGGGGGCGCGCAATGCCTTGAACCCGGTCGAGTGGAACGAGATCGGAAAGCGGCACTCGGCCGCGGCCTCCCACAGCGGGTACCAGCCGTCGGTGTAGAGCGGCGGGGTCATCCGCTTGAAGGCGAGATCGCCGCCTCGCAGCCCCATCTTGGCGCAGCGCCGCACCTCGGCAGCGGCCTCGATCGGGTCGGTGTTGGGGATGATGGCGAGCGGATAGACGCGGTTCGGGTTGGCGCGCTTGGCGAAATCGGCGACCCAGTCGTTGTAGATCTTGTCGGACCAGGCGCGCAACGGCGCATCCGAGATCAGATCGTTGATCATCAGGCAGCCATAGACGATCTCGGCATCCTGGCCGTCACGGTCGAGATCGGCGATGCGCAATTCGGGCGTGGTCGGCCGCGGCTTGGCGCCGCGCCGGTAGCTCCACTCGAAACCGAGATCTTTCATCTCGTCGATATGGCTGAACATCCCCTTCTGGTACGGCAGGAAACCCGGGCCGACGCCGTTCCACATGCCCTTGTCCTGCGCCTCGACGAACCAGTGCAGGCCGTCCTCCATCTCCTCGACGCGCGGCGCCGAAAGCTTCCACTTGTTCGGTGCGGCGGACGACCACAGATCGGGCGGGCAATAGGTCAGGTCGATGTGGTTGTCGCCGGAGATCAGCTTTTCTTGCATGGCGTGCTCCTGGAGCTCCTCGGCAGGGAAGTCGGCCAACGGCTTGGCGAACCCATCGTACGATCGACGGTAAGCATGCGCCACAGAAATGCGCCGCTCGCCCCGACCTGCCGTGCCGGGTCAGGACCGGCTGGGGCCGGGCCCGCTCGCTGTGGCGTTCAACCCCGACGCGGGCTACCCCAGCCTTCGATATTCGTGAGAGCGCGCTCTCAGCGCGTCCAGCCGGTGTCCTGGCAGAGAGAGACTATCCCCAGGTGGCTTGGCCGCCGACGGCGGTGATCGTGATATGACCCATCGTCGTATCGGCCTTGGCGCCATGCCAATGGCGTTCACCGGCCTTGATATGCACGACGTCACCCACATTGATCTCGCGCTGTTCGTGCTCCGTCGCCACCATGCCGGAGCCCGAGGTCACGACTAACACCTGGTCGCAGCTATGCGTATGCCAGCCTGTAGTGCAACCCTGGCTGAAATTCACCACGCTACAGTTGTAGTTCGCGGAATCCCCGGGCTCGATGATGGTCTGGCGTGACCGGGAAACAGGCCCTGTCCACCCTTCGATCCGCTCGGCCCCTTCCACAGGCACGTTCGGTATGTTCTTCAGCGTAACCACCTTCATGACGACTTCCTCCTCGTGTTGACGCGCGTTCAAGGTATCCGAAATCGACAATAGGCCGCCACTGTTTGACAGCCGAATGTGCTGACGGATCACCGGGGGACCCCGGTTGCGGGCGGCCGAAGCCGCGAGCGGATGCATGTCGCTGATCGGGCGACCGCATCGGTGCGATTACCGGAACATTCGGCCCTCGGGCGGCAGGCCCAGCAGGATCTGCCCGACGGTCTCGAAATGCACCGGGCGGCCCTGGCCTTGCTGGCTGCCCGCGTGCATGTCGCGCAGCCGGCGCTCGAACGGGTTCTCGTTGAAGATCGCAGTGGCGCCGGCCGCGCTGTAGACGGCGGCGACGACGTCGCGCGCCTGGTTGATCGCCCAGGTCGTGGAAAGCCGCAGGCGAGGGTGCTGCTCGGGGGTGAAATCGCCGGTGCGCTCGGCCGCGTCCCACATCTCGGCCAAGGTTGCGTGAATGAAGGCGCGCGAGGAGCGCAATTTCGCCTCGCACTGCGCCACCTGCGACTGGATCACGTTGTTCTGGCGCAAGGGGTTGCGGGCGCCGCGCGGGATCTTGTCGCGGGCCAGCTCGACAAAGGCTTCGAGCGCGCCGCGGGCAATGCCGAGCGACACATTGGAGAACCCCATCGCGTAGACCATGCCGCTGGTAAAGCGGTAGAGCGTGCCGGGCTCGCGGCGCTCGGCCTGATTGTCGCGCGAGGCCGTGTATTTCTGCGGCACGAACAGATCCTCGACCCGGTAGCTGTCGCTGCCGGTGCCGCGCAAGCCGATCACCTGCCAGTTGTCGATGATCTCAGCGCTTCGATTTCGGGAACAGCACGGTGCGGACGAAGGGGCGGCCGTTCGGGTTGAGCCGCGGCGTGCCGTCGGGCTCGAAGATCGGGACGTGGGCGCCGAGCCAGGTCGCGTGCCGGCTGCCGGTGGCGAAACCCCAGCGCCCGGTGACCCGGATGCCGCCCTCGACGGCGACCGCCTTGCCGGCGTTCGGCAGTTCCGGCCCCCAGGCGAGGATGCCGCGCCGCGGGCCGAACACCTCGCGCGCCACCTCCGGGTCGAGATAGGGTGCGGTCATCGAGCAGCCGGAGTTCTGGCCAAGCGACCAGGCGGTGCTGGGCTCGGCCTTGGCGATCTCCTCGAGGACCTGGACATAAGTCAGCGGGTGCAGTTCGGCGCCGCCCAGCGAGCGCGGCAACAGCAGCCGGAAAAAGCCGCCGTCGATCAGCGCCTCGACGACCCTTTCCGGCAATTGGCGCTGCTCTTCGATCTCGTCGGCGGCCTCGCGCAGCAATGGCGCCAGCGCGCGGGCGCGCTCTATGTAATCCACGGCCTGCGTCTCGGCGCGGCGCAGCCCCAGCGAGGTCGAGGACATCCTTTCTTTCCTCCGCGGCAGGCGGTGTATCGTTGCTCGCCGTTACAATACAACGGCGATCGTGCGCACAGCGACGATTTCCGCGCAACCCTCCGTCCCCACGGGCGCAGTCACGCAGCGGCGCCCATGCCGCGCCAGAAGCGCCGCGTCAGCGCCATCGCCAGCAGTCCCTCGACGCCGGACACCGCGGTCGCCCAAGGCGCCCCGATCAGGCCGGCGAGGAGGCCGATATGGATGAAGCCCACCATACCGATGCCGATGCAGACCGACAGCACGCCGTAGATGCGGCTGCGCATTTCGGCCGGCGCCGACAGATAGACGAGGGTCGCCTGCATGATGCTGAACCCGGCATTGGCGAGCCCGGTCGCCAGCAGCACGGCACCAGCGATGAGCGGATACGGCGACAGCGCGAACAGCGGCAGCATAATGAGGTAGGACAGGACGCCACCGACATAGAGCCGGGTATAGAGAAGCGGCCTCGCCCACAGCGCGATCGCGACGGCGCCGCAAAAGGCGCCGACCCCGTCCATGCTGGCAAGGATGCCGATGCCGACGGCGCCGAGCTGCAGATTGTCCTGGCCGACAACCGGGATCATGCTGGTGAATGGCCAGCCGAAGGTGTTGTAAATGACGGTGATGACCAGGGTTCCGACCAGCCGCCGGTCATGCCGCACGATGACCAGCCCCTCGATCATCCGGGTCAGCACGCCCGCTGCGCCCGACGGCCTGACCGCATTGCGATGGCGGACCCGGAACGCCGCGGCGAGCGCCACGAGGTAGCAAAGGACGCTGACGGCAAAGGCGCCGCCGATCCCGACGGTCGCGAGCAGGACGCCGCCGACGGTCGGGCCCAGAATGCGGCTCGCGTTGTTGGCGCCGACATCGATCGACATCGCCTTGCCCATCCGCCCGGACCCGACGACTTCGCCGATCATCGTGCGGCGCACCGGGTTGTCGGTAGTCCAGGCAATGCCGTTGACAAAGCTCGCGACGGCGAGATGCCAGACGGCGAGCTCCCCGGCCGATGCGAGCAGCACCAGAGTCAGCGAGGTCAGCAGCATCGACAGGACGACGACGATCAGCGCGGCGCGCCGCTCGATCCGGTCCGCGACGGCGCCGACCAGCGCGCCGAACAGCGCCATCGGCAGCATCCGCAGCATCGTCAACGAGGCGACGATGAAGGGCGAGCCGGTGTGCTGGTAGGCGAATACCGCGACTGCCAGCATCTCCAGCCAGCGCACCGCGAAGACGACGACGCCGACCAGCCAGAGCCGGCGGAAATCGGGCTCGTCGAAAAGCCATCGGCTGGCGGCGCCCAGACCGCGGTCAGCGGCGAGCGCCGCCGGCTCAGGGCGTGCAATCTCGGTTTCCGGCATCCTCCCTTCCGATTTTCGGTCTTGACCGCCAGTCGATACCGGCCAGACGCCTCGGCTGCAAGCTCGCCAGGTCTTGGCCGCTGCACGAAAATTGCCTTTCCGACCGGGTCGGATATAAGCTTATCCTGTTCCGCCGGAGGCTTTCGATCGCGACCGAACTCGAGCTCAAGCTGGCCGCGTCGCCGAGCGACCTGCCGCGCCTGGAGCGCGCGCTGCGGGGTTTTGCGTCCGAGCCGGAAACCGCCGCCGCGATCCTGACCAGCACCTATTTCGATACGCCGAACCGGGCGTTACAGCGGGCGGGCATCGCGCTGCGGGTGCGGCAGGAGCCCGGCCGGTTCGTGCAGACGGTCAAATCCGCCGGCCCGGATAAGGGCGGTCTCTTCGATCGCGGCGAGTGGGAGGATGTCGTCGGCGGAAACCGCCCCGACCCCGACGCACCGCAGAGCGGCGGCAGGTTACCGGCAGATGTGGTCGCCGATCTGCATCCGCTGTTCGTGACCGAAGTGAGCCGGACCGTCGTCAACATCGAGCCGTCGCCCGGAACCTGCATCGAGGCCGCGATCGACCATGGCGGGATCCGGGTATGCGGCAACGGCCGAGCCGAGTCGATCAGCGAGGTCGAGCTCGAGCTCAAGTCCGGTGAGCCGGCCTCCCTTTACGATCTTGCGCTACGGCTGCTCGAGGCAGCGCCGGTCCGGATCGAGGTACCGAGCAAAGCCGAGCGCGGCTACCGCCTCGCGGCGGGCGCCGAGGCCGCGTCACCGCCGGTCCATGCGGAACCGGTGGCTCTCGACCCCGCGATGAGGATCGATGCGACACTGCGGCATATAGGCGGCGCGTGCCTCGCCCATCTGCTGCGCAACGAGTCCGCAGCCCTCGACGGGCAGCCCGAGGGCGTGCATCAGATGCGGGTCGCGGTGCGGACCCTTCGCTCGGCGCTATCGTCGTTCAGAAGGATTTTGCCGCGAGAAGACCGCAACCGAGTGTCGGACGATCTCGCCTGGGTCGCCGGCCCGCTCGGCGCGGCGCGCAACCTCGACGTCCTCGCGACGCAATTTCTGAAGCCGGCTGCGGCCGGGCTGGCACAGGAAGCCAGCATGATGGACCTCGCCGACGCGATCGATTGGGCGCGGCGAGCGGCCCATAACCGGGTCCGAGAGCACATCCTGTCGCCGCGATATACGGCGACGATGCTGCGGCTTCTGCATTGGTTCGAGGCGCGCCGCGTTCCAGAAGCAGCGCCGATCGGCTGGATCGCGCCGCGCCTGCTCGATCGCCGCCGGCGCCAGGTGCGGCAGCACAGCAAGGGGTTTCACCACATGGGCGCGAGCCGGCGGCACGAGCTGCGCATCGCGGTCAAGAAGCTGCGCTACGCGATCGAGCTGCTCGGGAGCCTGTTCGACCCGGCCGACGTGGAAAAGTATGTCAAGCGGCTTAAGCGGCTACAGGACGATCTAGGTTATGCCAACGATGTCCGCGTCGCCCGCGGCCTGCTGACCGAGCTTTGCGGGCAGGATCCGGATGGGCCGGCGGCCGGCGCGGGGGCACGTCTGCTGGCTTGGCACGAGGACGCCCTTGCCGCGAGCGAGCCCAGGCTGCGCCGGCACCTGCGCCGGCTAAACCGCGCCGGCCCGTTCTGGCGCGATTAGGCCCGGATCAGTCGGCGGCGGCCTTGGCCGGGATCGGGCAGGTGACGCCGGTGCCGCCGAGGCCGCAATAGCCGTAGGGGTTCTTGGCGAGGTATTGCTGGTGGTAATCCTCGGCGAAATAGAAGGGCGGCGCGTCGGCGATCTCGGTCGAGATCTGGCCCATGCCGGCGGCGGCAAGCTGGCGCTGATAGGTCTCGCGGGAGGCCTCGGCGGCGCGGCGCTGCTCGGGCGAGAAGGTATAGACGGCGGAGCGGTATTGCGTTCCGACATCGTTGCCCTGGCGCATGCCCTGGGTCGGGTCGTGGCTTTCCCAGAACAGCTTCAGCAAGGTTTCATAGCTCGTCAATTTCGGATCGTAGACGACGAGCACGGCCTCGGTGTGCCCGGTGCGGCCGCTGCACACCTCCTCGTAGGTCGGGTTTGGCGTGGTGCCGCCGGCGTAGCCGACCGCGGTCACCCACACCCCCGGCGCCTGCCAGAACACCCGCTCGGCGCCCCAGAAGCAGCCGAGCCCGAACACCGCCTGCTCTAGGCCATCGGGGTAGGGGCCCGTCAGCGCATGGCCGTTGACGAAATGGCGCTCGGGCACCGGCATCGCCTCGGCCCGCCCCGGCAGGCAATCCTCGAGTGCGGGAACCACCAATTTGTCACGCATGAACCGCCACATTTCGCGCGTCCCTCCTTTGCGACCCAACGGCCTGGCCGGATATTGCATGGATGTAGGCAGGGGCATCGCCGCCGCCAACCGTGGTTCTACGAGATCGGGGCGAATATCGGCTCTCGCCGCGCCTTGGTGGAAGGAAGGAGGCTGCAATGCAGAGAGGGTTCTTGTCCGGCGTCTTTGCCGCGGTCGTCGTCGCCCTGATCGGCGCCTTTATCGTCCTGCGAAGCGGCCTCGTTCCGGCCAATGCCGATGCGTCACCCGGGCGGATCGAAACTTGGGCAGCGAGTACTTCGCTGCAAGCGGCACTCGACCGAGAGGCGCCCAAGGGCCTCAATCCGGTCGCGGCGACCGAGGAGAACCTGGCTGCCGGGGTCGAGCTCTACGGCCGGCATTGCGCGATCTGCCACGGCACCGCGAAAGGCGAGGCGTCGGCCTCGCCGGTCGCGAAAGGCCTCTATCCGCAGCCGCCGCAACTGGCGACGGACGGGGTCGAGGACGATCCCGAAGGGGTCTCCTACTGGAAGATCAAGCACGGCATTCGCTGGACAGGCATGCCGTCGTGGAAGGATTCGCTAACCGACAAGGAGATCTGGACCCTCGCCCTCTTCCTGAAACACATGGACAAGCTTCCCCCCGCCGCGGAACGAGTGTGGGAGCAGGTCACAAATTGAGCGATAATGTTGTCAGACGCATGCCGCCACGCTAAGACGGCGGAGCGAGCCAAAGCCGAGGGGGGACGGTCACCGATGGCTTCACGCAGCTGCCCGAGATGCGATGCCGATGCCCGCCGCGCTGCGCGGGCGACCCGCCGCGCCGTTCTGGCCGGCCTTGCCGTCGCGATCGCGGCACCGCCGCTCGCGGCCGCTCCGGCGGCCGCGAGGGACGCGATCACCTTCATGAACGAGCTGTGGACCCGCGCTACCGAGGTGCTGAACGACAAGGTGCCGCAGGCGCAGCGTCAGGCGCGCTTTCGCGAGCTGTTTCAGCAGGATTTCGACGGCCCCGGCATCGGGCGCTTCGTTCTCGGCCGCTATTGGCGAACCGCCACCCCGGAGGAGCAGCAAGAATTCCTGAAGCTGTTCCAGGAATACATCGTGCTGGTCTACGCCACGCGGCTCTCCGGCTTCGGCGGCGAGACGTTCAAGATCCGCGCGAGCCGGCCCGACGAGGGCTCGGTCGTCGTCTCGACCGATATCCTCGGCGCCAACGCCACCGCGCCGCTCAAGGTCGACTGGCGGCTCGTCCCGGACGGAGAAAGCTACCGAATCACCGACGTCGTCGTCGAGGGTGTGAGTATGCTGGTAACGCAGCGCTCCGAGTTCGCCTCGGTGATCCAGCGCCGAGGCGGCCAAGTGCGCGGGCTCCTGACCCTGATGCGCGAGAAGACCGCGAGCGCCGCGCAGTAGAAGGGCCCGCGCCCCTTTGCCGATGTGCTGCGTTTGTGCGGAGGAGGAGCAGCGATGGCCATCACCCTTTATGATCTCGCCGGCGCCGAGGCGGACCGCCGGTTCAGCCCGTTTTGCTGGCGGGCCAAGATGGCGCTCGCCCACAAGGGGCTCTCGGTCGAGACCGTGCCCTGGCGGTTCACCGAGAAGGACAAGCTGCCGCAGCCCAATCAAGGCCGGGTGCCGGTCATCGTCGACGACGGGCGCGTCGTGCACGATTCGACCACCATCGCCGACTATCTTGAAACCAAGTATCCCGACCGGCCGACACTATTCGGCGGCGGGGCAGGAAAGGCGCTGACCCGGTTCGTCCAGAACTGGACCGAGACGGTCGTGCAGCCGGGGCTGGTCGGATTTGTCGTGCTCGACATCTGCCGTCACTCCGCACCCCAGGACCAGGCCTATTTTCGCCAGTCGCGCGAGGAGCGGTTCGGGAGGACGCTGGAAGACGTGGTCAAGGACCGCGAAGCGCGGCTGCCGGCGTTCCGCGACAGTCTGACGCCGCTGCGGCGAACGCTCGAGCGCCAGAAATTTCTCGCGGGCGACGCCCCGGCCTATGCTGATTACGTCGTCTTCGGCGCCTTCCAATGGGCGCGTGCGATCAGCGATTTCGAATTGCTCGCGGCCGATGATCCGGTCGCGGCCTGGCGCGGGCGGCTGCTCGACGCCTTTGGCGGCTTCGCCCGCAAGAGCCCCGCCTATGGCGGCTGAGCGATGACCGCGGGGACGGGTGCGACCGCGACGGTTGCGGTGATCTTGCACATCCTGTCGGCGGTGGTCTGGGTCGGCGGCATGTTCTTTGCCCATCAAGTGCTGCGGCCGGCCGCGGCGGGGCTCGAGCCGGGGCCGCGCCTCCTGTTGTGGCAGCGGGTTCTCGGCCGGTTTTTCATCTGGGTCATCGCCGCGATCATCCTGCTGCTTTTGAGCGGCTATTGGATGATGCTCGCGGTGTTCGGCGGGTTTGGCGGGAGTGGGCTCTATATTCAGCTGATGCAGGGCCTCGGCATCGTCATGATGCTGTTGTTCTTCCATCTTTATTTCGCGCCGTGGCGGCGGTTTCGCGCGGCGGTCGCGCGGCAGGACTGGGCCGAGGGCGGGCGCCAGCTCGGTCAGATCCGCATGCTCGTAACGATCAACCTGGTGCTCGGCCTCCTCACCGTCGCGATCGGCGGCAGCGGCCGATATTGGGGGTAACGGTTCAGCGGGCGGCCGCGCGGCGCGAGAAATGGTCAGGTCGGTGGGCCGTAGGCCCGGCTCCGGTGCCGCTCCCCAGCCGAGGGACGCGGCTATTCCTCGCGCAGGGTCATCAGCACGGCGGCGGCGAGGAGCACGCCGAACGCCTCGAAGCCGGTGTTGATCTGGCCGAGCGCCATGCTCAGCAGGGTGGTCGCAGCGGTGGCGGCTCCGATCAAGAACGGCATAGGGGAGGTTCCGGTGTTTGGCGTTGGGGCAAATACACCGGTGGAACGGGCGAGGGATCGCGGTTATTCCTGACGCCACGGACGGGAGAGACGGATATGGCTGTCCTTTTTGTCGCACGCAGCGTCAGGCTCGGCCGCTGGGCGTCGGATGTCGGGCTCGGCAAGCACGTCTACAAGGTCGGCGTCGCCGAGGGGGACCCCAAGCCGCTCGCCGCCGCCGGCTGGGCCGGCGAAACCGATTGGACCGTGGTGCGCAAGCGCGAGACCGAAGGGCTGGGCGAGGAGGAGGCGATCTCCCGCCTCGGGCGCAAGGAAAAGATGATCGACCCGAACCTCTACCCGAAGCTTAAGGGCGCCTCCGGCGTGTTTCGCCTCACCCCCGAGAAGGTCGAGAACCACATCATCGTCACCCGCGCGCTGGCCGGCGACAGCGACCGTCGCGAACTCAAGCTGAAGCCCATCGATTTCGCTGACTACCTGATCCACAACGCGCTACGCTGATCTCAGCGCAATATGCGAGATCCGCAGCCTGACCTATTTCATCATTCAGAATCTTAAATCCATCTGGGTCCGAACGTGATCGGATTCAAACCGGGGATTGAGAAGCGGTGCGACGCCAACTGACGACACTGCTTTCCCACCAGGCTGGCGATTTCATCGTTCGCGGAATGCCTTGGCGATCTGTTCCTCGATCGGTTTGACGAGATAGGACAGGGCCGACCGGTAGTCCGTCTGGATAAAGGCTTCGACGGGCATACCAGGAAGCAGCCGAAGGTCTCCGAGGCGGGCCAATTCGGCTTCCGGCATCGTGATCCGCGAGGTGTAGTACGCTGCGCCGGTCTTTGGCTCATGGGCGACATCGGCGGCGACGCGATCGACGACGCCGTTGATCGCCGGCGTCGTCCGCTGGTTGAAGGCCGCGAAGCGGAGCACGGCTGTCTGCCCCGCGGTAACCCGGTCAATCTCCTGAGGCGAGATATTTACCTCGACCGTCAGCGCGTCCCCCTCAGGCACGATCAACATCAGCAACTCACCAGGTCCGATCACTCCGCCAACCGTATGGATGGCAAGCTGATGGACCACGCCCGATTGCGGCGCGCGCATCTCGACTCGCCTCAATTGATCCTCGGCGGCGACCATTCGTTCGATCAGTTCGGCTGATTTGGCCTGGATTTCTCGCAACTCACGCGCCACTTCGCTGCGGAGATCCTGGTCGATTTGGAGGATCTGCAGCTGCGTCTCGGTGATCTTGCCCTTAGCTTGCGCTGTTGCCGCAATCAGCTGATGACGTTCGCCGTCGATGCGGACTGCCTCGCGTTCGAGCGCCGTTAATCGCGAAATCGGAATGAGGTTCTTGCGCCAGAGGTCGCGCACCCCATCCAGTTCGCGATTGATCAACTCGATTTCGCGCTGCTTGGCGCGTTCCTGGCCCGAAAGTCCCTCTACCTCCTCCTTGAGCTGCCCGACGCGCTCGATCAGCTGAGCTTTTTGCCCTTCTCGCGCGCTACGGCGGAGTTCGAAAAGTCGCGTCTCGCCGGCGACGATCTCGGCGACCTCCCGATCGTCGGCGCGACGGGTCATGGCTGAGCTGAGTTGAAGCCGGTCGCGCCCGTCCCGTTCGGCGGACAAACGCGCTTCGCGCGCGGCTAGTTCAGCCAGCCCTTTGATAACGATCGTGAGGTTCGCTCGGGCGACCGTCTCGTCGAGCCGAACCAGCACGTCTCCGGCATTGACGCGATCACCGTCGCGCACGAGCAGCTCGCCGACAACGCCTCCGGTCGGGTGCTGGACCTTCTTGAGATTGCTTTCAACAACCACCGTGCCAGGCGCGACGACAGCGCCAGCGAGCTCGGTGGTCATCGCCCAGCCCCCGATACCGCCAATTAGCAGCAGAAGGGCAACCGCACCGATTACGCTGTGCAGGCGCAAGGAGCGTGCCGCACGATTGGGTGTCCGGGTCACGCATGCTCCAGCGAGGATGCTGCCACTACCTTGAGCGGCACCGGTGCAGGTCCTTGAGGGCGCAGCACTTTGCGCAATACCTCATCTTTGGGACCAAAGGCCTGGGGCTGCCCCCCCGCCATCGCGAGGAGGAGATCGACAGCGGCGAGCGCCGACGGGCGGTGCGCAATTACGATCACGATCCCGTTGCGTTGGCGGACACCGACGATCGCCTGGGTCAACGCCTGCTCGCCCTCCGCATCGAGGTTCGAGTTGGGTTCGTCGAGGACGACCAGGAACGGGTCACCGTAAAGGGCGCGGGCGAGAGCGATCCGCTGCCGCTGGCCGGCTGAGAGCGCGGTTCCGTCTTCGCCGATCCTTGTTTCGTAACCGTCGGGAAGCCCGAGGATCAGTTGGTGAACTCCCGCCGCTTCGGCCGCGGCGACGATCGCGGCAGGATCAGGCTCCGGCTCGAAGCGCGCGATGTTCTCGGCCACCGTACCGTCAAAGAGGTCAAGATCCTGTGGCACGTAACCAATGTGCTTTCCAAGTAATTCGGTCGACCATTGATCCAATGCCGCGCCGTCAAGGCGCACCTTGCCGCGGGCGGGACGCCACACACCAACCAGCGCGCGCGCCAATGACGACTTTCCCGATGCGCTCGGCCCGATGACGCCGAGCCCCTGCCCCGCCTCGAGCCGAAAACCGACATCGTGGACAACAACCTTCTGGTGGCCTGGGGGGACCACGGTCATGTTTTCGACAACGAGTTCAGAACCCGGCCGCGGCAGGCTCATCGGAGCAGTCTCGCTCAGAGTGGCGAGCACGCCCGAAAGGCGCGTCCAGCTCTGTCGGGCGACGAGGAACGCCTTCCACTGTGCGATGGCGAGCTCGACCGGGGCAAGCGCACGCGAGGCCAAGATCGAGGCCACGATGATGATCCCGGCGGTAGCCTCTTGCTGGATAACCAGCCAAGCGCCAAGCCCAAGCACCGTCGACTGCAGCATCATCCGCAAGGTTCGCGAGAGCGCACCAAGCCCGCCGGCGACGTCCGACGCTCGTTGCTGAGCATCCATATAGCCGTCGTTTGCAATCTCCCAGCGTGAGCCAAGCCGACGAGTCATCCCCATCGCCTGCAGAGCCTCGGCATTGCGGCGCCCAGCCTCGGCAAGACCGAGCCGACTCGCCGATTGGCGTAATGCCGCTCTGGCCGGTTGTCTTGTTCGCAGCTCTGTCAGCAAGGTGAACGATACGAGTAGGACAGCGCCTATCAGGGCAGCGAGTCCAAGTAACGGATGGAAGAGAAAGCAGATGCCGAGGTAAATCGGCATCCACGGCAGGTCGAAGAGCGCTGTCGGCCCCGGGCCAGAGAGAAAGCTGCGGATATGATCGAGATCCCTTAGCGGCTGCAGCGGATCTGCGGGCCGGCGTCCGCGCAATGGCATTTTAACCGTCGCTTCGAACGCCATCCTCGCCAGACGCTCATCGAGGGCGCGACCGATACGGACGAGCATGCGCCCGCGAACCACATCGAGAACGCCCTGAAAGGAAAGAAGCACCACTAGCAGCGCGGCAAAGCCGAGCAAAGTCGGCACGCTTTTACTTGGCAACACCCGGTCGTAAACCTGGAGCATAAATAGGGGCCCGCTCAGCATCAGGACGTTGATGACGCCGCTGAAGCAGCCGACAGTAACAAAGGCCGTGCGGCAAGAGGCAAGGGCTGCTGCGAGCGGCGCTTCCGGCGGCTCCCCCGCCCCTGTTGTGCGGTCGCTCACGGGACCCGGCGTCAGACAGCGCTGAAGTGGAAATCAGCCTGCTTGAGATTGGCCAGGGCCAGATTCTCCAGAAGCACGCTCTGGAACGCGTCCACGCTGATGAGGACGTCAGCGCCGACTTGTGCGCTTGATGCGAGCATGTCGGCGAAGTTATCGAACAATCCACCATGAAACTCGACCAGGTCGCCTTTAGCCTTGTCGGTAACGACATCGTGGCCGAACCCGGCATAGAATGCGAACGTGTCGCTATCGGGACCGCCGGTCATCACGTCGTCGCCGGTACCACCAACCAACTGGTCCTTGCCCGCGCCGCCGATCAGCGTGTCATTGCCGGGGCCGCCGTTGAGGCTGTCATTGCCGGCGTCTCCGGAAAGTCGATCAGCGCCGCGTCCACCATTGATCTGGTCATTCCCATTTCCGCCAGAGACGATGTCGCTACCGTCGCCGCCGCTGATGACGTCGTTTCCGGATAGACCTTTGAGGGTGTCGTTACCAAAGCCGCCGGTGATCGTTTCGCTGGCATTGGTGCCGTTCTTGATGATGCCGGCTTCGCTGACATCGGTCACGGCGACGACAACGTCCTGCGTTGTCTTATGCGAGCCATCCGATACCGAGACGGAGATGTTGTAGCCGTTATTGGCGCCAGCGTCCTCCGGTGTCTCAAAATCTCGCGCTGTGACAAAGCTTAGTGCGCCGGTCACGCCGTCAATGGTGAAGAAACCCGCGTCAACACCGCCCGATACCGCGAAAGAGAGATTGTCGTTGTCGGCGTCGGTAGCGGTGATCGTTCCGACCGCGGTCCCGTTCTCGGCGATCGAGAAGCTGGCGGGGGACGTGATCACCGGGCTGCTGGGTATCCCGGCGGGCTGACCCCCGATGCCGATGTTGGTCCCGCCATGCCCGTCGGAGCTGAGGCTGAAGTCGGCGGTGGTATAGGAGCCGGTAAGATGAAGCGCCGTGACCACGGCTCCACCATTCTTGACCGTCAGCACGCCGCCCGCGTAGGTGACTCCGGTCGCCGCCCTGCCGGTGAGGTCGAGGATATCGCCTGCCGCAAACCCCGAGATCGTCCCGGTAAATGCCGCGGGATTGTCGAGTGTCACTGTCCAGCCGGCATTCGCGTCGAAGACGACTGTCTCGAAATTGGTAAAGCTCGTTCCGAGCCCGCTTAGCGTCTTGTTGCCGGTCCCCGCGGCAAGCTCCAGCACGTCGCTGCCGCCGGCGCCGTCGACCGCGCCGACGAACACCGCACCGGGTTTCACGATCAGCTGGTCGTCGCCGCCGCCGAATTGCACTGCCGTGCCGCCGTCGCCAATGATAGTGCCGGCGTTTGTCACCGTGCCGGGGAGCGTCCCGGAGAAGTTGACGCCCGTCCATCCTTGGATTGTCCCGAGGTTATCGATGCTGCCGTGGTTGATCAGAACCCCGGTGTCGTATCCAGTGATCAAACCACTCAAATTGTTGGTGACTTTGCCCTGAAAGAGAAAAACCCCGATAGCATAACCCGAGATGATCCCGCCGTCTCGCCACGCCCGAGATGTTGCCGAAATTGACCACCGTGCCGATACTGGCGACGGAAACGCCGGTGCCGCCGACGATCAAACCACTCTGTTCGTTGGTAACGCTGCCACCCTCCTGGAGGAGAACGCCATCAGTGAAGTCGGAACCGCCCGAAGCAATCGTCCCGTAATTCGTCACGCTTCCGATGCCGCCTTCGATATCTACGCCAGCGAACTGCCCCTCGATCGACCCGACCCCGGAGCCGCTCTGTCCGTTGATGACAACTCCGCCGGCCATCAAGTGGATCCCTTCACTGGGAGGAGGATCGTCGTAGGCGCCGATGGGCGTGCCGCCCCTGATCGTCCCAAGGTTGACGACCGTCCACGCGTATCCGGGCGCGCCGTAGATGGCATCGTAGTTGTGGGTCGCTGTGTTATTGGTGACGTACCCGGTCGCGGTTATCGTCACCGGGTCATCCGTCGCCGGATTGCTGAGCACGATGCCGTCGAGGTAGGTCCCTGTGTACGTTTTCATCGGAATTCCCTCGCCCTTGTCGCGATAAATGGATTAAACCGTTGCACAAATTTCGCCGGAGGTCCTTGAGACGGGCTTGATAATTCCTTGAGACGGGCTTGATAGTCATTGAGAAGCGTCCTATTCCCGCGACCCGGGAAACCGGCCGCGGAATTCCCCTTGTGATCAGCCAGTTGAGTTTGACCGGCGCGAACTCCGCGGCGGGCGAGGTTTCGGCGCCCGCAAAGCCGATCACATCGATTCCGGTGGCTACGTTCGCGGCTAGCTAGACCCCATTCCTCTCGCGTGCCGGATTCCTTTCCGCGAGCGAGGCGGAAACCTTCTTCAGCAGCGCCGACGCATCGCCATCCGCGTTGAGAACACACGCTCCATCGTCGGACGCTTGGCCGCAACAATCGGCGCTCGGACATCGTCCGAAGCGCCTGTCACAATGAGGCCGATCAGGAACGGTCGGCGCTGGCGGGCTTGCCCCTTTGGCGCAGCGCATCGAGCGCTTCGGGGGTGTCGATGTCGACGAAGATCGCGTCGTCGTCCATCTCGACCTCGGCGACCAGCTCGGCGTGCTCGCCGATCAGGTGCCTGGCGCCGACATCGCCGGCGAGTGCCGCCATCTCCGGGAAGAAACGGGTCGACCACAGGACCGGGTTGCCGCGCTTGCCGCGGCGGGTCGGGACGATGATCGCGCGGCCTTCGAGCGGGTTGAAGGCGGCGATCAGCCGGTCGAGGTGTCGGCCGGAAATCAGCGGCATGTCGCCGAGGCAGACCAGCACGCCGTCGAGATCGGACGGCAGCGCCGCGATGCCGCGCTTCAGCGAGGTCGAGAGGCCGAGGGCGAAATCGGGGTTTCGCACCCGCTCGACCGGCAATTTGCCGAGTGCGGCATCGACCGCCTTGGCGTCGTTGCCCAGCACCGCGACGATCGGCCGCGCCCGCGACGCCAGCAGCCGTTGCGCCACCCGCGCCACCATCGGCACCCCGTCAATCTCGGCCAGCATCTTGTTCGGGCCGCCCATGCGCCGCGAGCGGCCGGCGGCGAGCAGCAGGGCAGCGATGCGCGGTCCGGTCGGCGCCTGCCGGGGCGTGGCCTCCGGCTCGGGCTTCGCCTCGGCGCGGGGCAGCGGCCGCGACGGGATTTCGGCGAGGAGGCCGCCGCTGCCCATCCGCATGATCTCGGCCTGCCCGACCGGCAATCCGGCGACGAGCCGCTCCAAGACCCAATCGAAGCCGTTGACTTTCGGCGAGCGGGCGCAACCGGGGAGCCCCAGCACCACCCGCTCCTCGACACGGCCGAGCAGCAGCAGATTGCCGGGATCGACCGGCATACCGAAATGGTCGATCCGCCCGCCGGCGGCGACGATCGCCGCCGGGATCACGTCGCGCCGGTCGAGGATCGCCGAAGCGCCGTGCACCAGCACGATGTCGGCGCCGTGGCCGATCGCGTCGCGGATCATGGGCGCGAGCTCGCCGGCGGCGTGGGCGCAGCGCTCCTCATGGATCAGACGGCAGCCGAGCGCCTTGAGCCGGCCCTCGGTGACCTCGCGGGTCTTGTCGAGGATGCTCTCCTTGAGGCCGGGCAGCCGCGTCTGGACGAGGCCGACCGAGAGCGCGCGGAAGGGTGCGACGCGCAGCAGCGGATCGCCCGACGCCGCCAGATCGACGCAGCGCGCGACCGCCTCCTCGGGTGCTGCGAACGGGATGATCTTGACGGTGGCGACCATCATCCGCGGCTCGACCACGGCATAGGGCGGCAATGTCCCGAGGGTCACCGCCTCGTCGACGAGATTGAGCCGGTCGACCCGCGCGCGATCGAAGACGAGAAGCCCGCGCGCCTTGGCAAAGAGGTTGGCGCGGCCGGTGAAGGGTGTCGTTCCCTCGATTTCGGGGCCGGCGACCGCAGCGGCGACGCGCCCCGCCGCCTCGTTCTCGACGACATCGCCGGGGTCGAGCCGGGCGACGACGATGCGCGACAGGCCGGCGTCGGCTATCAGCTCGAGGTCGGCCCTTGACAGCACTCGCGCTTTCTTGAGCGCCGTCGTGCCGAGTTGCAGGCTGTGCGCGAGGATCGCCCCTTCGGCCTCGGCAACCGGGACCTCGCCAAACCTCATGCCGTCTCCGATTTATCACCCTGCCGCAGCACCTGGGTCATCTGCGCGACGATCGAGACCGCGACCTCGGCCGGCGACACCCCGCCGATGGCGAGGCCGATCGGGCCGTGGATGCGGGCAAGCTCGCTGTCGGAAAAGCCCAGCTCCTTCAGCCGTGCGCAGCGCCCGGCATGGTTGCGGCGGGAGCCGAGCGCGCCGATGTAAAAGCATTCCGAGCGCAACGCCGCGGCCAGCGCCGGGTCGTCGAGCTTGGGATCGTGGGTCAGGGCGATCACCGCCGAGCCGCGGTCGGGCCGCAGCCGCTCGAGCGCCTCGTCGGGCCATTCCTGAGTCAGCTCGACACCCGGAAACCGTGCCGCCGTCGCGAACGCCCCGCGCGGGTCGATGACCGTGATGGCGTAATCGGCCATCGCCAGCATTTGCGCGAGCGGCTGGGCGATATGCACGGCGCCGACGATGAAACATCGGTGCGGCGGCGTCAGCACCTCGACAAAGACCCGGCCGTCGCCCGTCTCGACGGTCCGGTTGCGGCCGGAGCGCCACGCCTCGCGCACCCGGTCCAGCGCGGCGACGTCGAGCGTCAGATCGCCTTCCGCCGAGCCCGCATCGAGCAGCAATTGCCGGCCGGTGGCGAGATCGGTCGCGAGCGCCACCGACCGGTGCTCGCGGGCAGCGGCGACGACCGCGTCGAGGATGCGGCCCTTCATTCGACGCGCTCGACAAAAATCTGGATCTTGCCGCCGCAGGCGAGGCCGACCTCCCAGGCCTGGTCGTCGCTGACCCCGAAATCCAAGAGGCGCGGCTTGCCGTCGCGGATCGCGGCGAGCGCTTCCTCGACGACCGCGCCCTCGACGCAACCGCCGGACACCGAGCCGACCATGGCGCCCTTGTCGTCGACCGCGAGCTTGGCGCCGACCGGCCGCGGCGAGGAACCCCAGGTGGTCACCACCGTTGCCAACGCCACGCCCGACCCGGCCTCGCGCCAGCGCGCCGCCTGTTCGAGGATTTCTGCGGTATCGCTCATGCTGCCCTCTCCTCATTGTGCCGCCGTGCCGAGGCCGCCGCCCCGCGCTGCGCGACGGGCGCGCTCAGCACCGCGATCAGGGTTTCGAGGCTTTCCAGATTGTGCACCGGCCGGAACTCGTCGACATGGGGCATCATCGCCTTCATCCCTAGAGATCTTGGTTCGAAGCCCTCGTAACGCAACAGCGGGTTCAGCCATATCAGCCGGCGGCAAGAGCGGTGCAGCCGATCCATCTCGCGGGCGAGGCCGGCGCCGGCGTCGCGGTCGAGCCCGTCGGTGATCAGCAGTACGATCGCCCCCTGGCCCAAGCAGGCGGCGCGACCACAGCCGGTTGAACTCGGCGATCGAGTGGCCGATGCGGGTCCCGCCCGACCAGTCGGCGACCGCCTCGCCGACCCGCTCCGAGCGCCAGATCGACATCGCGGTGGCGCAGATAGCGGGTGATGTTGGTGAGCCGGGTGCCGAAGACGAAGGTGAAGACGCGGTCGCGGTCGTTGGTGACGGTGTGCATGAAATGCAGGAAGACGCGGCTGTAGCGGCTCATCGATCCGGAAATGTCGCACAGGACGACGAGCGGCGGCGGGCGGCGGCGCGGGCTACGGCGCTTCAGCTCGATCAGCCCGCCCGAGCGCAGTGCGGCGCGCATCGTCGCCCGCAGATCGGCCCGTGCGCCGCGCCGGTCGGGGGCGAAGCGGCGGGTCGGGACATCCTGCACCGGCAGGCGGAGCCTCGCGATCGCGGCCTTGGCGCGGGCCAATTCCTCGAGCGACATCTTCTCGAAATCCATGGCGCGCAATTGCTCGCGGTCGGAAAAGGTCATGACCGCGTCGATCTCGGTTTCGATCTCCTCGGGCTCGCGTTCTGGCTGCTGCTGGTTCGGATGCAGCGCCTCGGCGAGGCGGCGGGCCATTTCGGCGCCCTGGTCCTCCTCGTCCTCGACGCGCATTTGCGGCAGGACCAGCGCCATCATCTTCTTCAGCAGTTCGGGGTTGCGCCAGAAGACGTGAAACGCCTGGTCGAAGATCAGCCGCTGGTCCGGCCGGTTGACGAACACCGCGTGCAATGTCCAATAGAAGTCGCGCCGGTCGGTGATGCCGACGGTCCTGACCGCCTGGACCGCGTCGATGACCTTGCCCGGCCCGACCGGCAGCCCCGCCGCCCGCAGGGTGCGCGCGAAATGCATCAGATTGGCGAGCAGCCGGCCGTCATCCCCGATCTCTGTGGAGACGGACAACGTTCAGTTCCGCCGAGATTGCTTCGTCGCTCCGCGCCTCGCAATTACAACCCGGCTCCAGGTCATTGCGAGCGAAGGGAAGCAATCTCGCGCCGCAGGAACAGCAGCGGGGTGGTCGTTCACGCGCTCACCCGTCGCGTCCTGCCGCGGCGGCCTCGGCCTTGACCTGTTCCAGCAGGCGCGCGGCCTCGCTGCCCTGGATGCGGGCGATGTCGTCCTGGTATTTAAGGAGCACGCCCAAGGTGTCGTTGATCGCGTGCGGGGTCAGCTCGAGCACGTCCAGCTGCATCAGCGCCTCGGTCCAGTCGATCGTCTCGGCGATCCCGGGCAGTTTGAACAGATCCATCGTGCGCAGTTTCTGGACAAAGCCGACGACCTCGCGCGACAGATGCTCGCTGGCGCCGGGCGCCTTGCGCTTCAGGATTTCGAGCTCGCGGGCGGCGTTCGGATAGTCGACCCAGTAGTAGAAGCAGCGCCGCTTCAACGCGTCGTGGATCTCGCGGGTGCGGTTCGAGGTGATGATTACGATCGGCGGCTGCTCGGCGCGGATCGTGCCGATCTCGGGGATCGTCACCTGAAAATCGGAGAGCAGCTCGAGGAGATAGGCCTCGAACGGCTCGTCGGTGCGGTCGAGCTCGTCGATCAGCAACACCGGCGCGCCGCCGAGGTCGGGCTCCAGCGCCTGCAACAGCGGCCGCTTGATCAGAAACCGGTCGGAAAAGATCGTGCTTTCGATCTCGCCGCGGTCCTCCTCGGCTGCCTCGGCGAGGCGGATCTCGATCATCTGGCGAGCGTAGTCCCACTCGTAGACCGCCGAGGCGACGTCGAGACCCTCGTAGCATTGCAGGCGGATCAGCCGGCGTTGCAAGCGCGGTCGCCAGCACCTTGGCGATCTCGGTCTTGCCGACCCCGGCCTCGCCTTCGAGAAACAGCGGCCGCTTTAGATGCAGCGCCAGATGCACCGCCGTCGCCAGGCTGCGGTCGGCGATGTAATCGGCGCTGCCGAGCATGGCGAGCGTGTCGTCGACCGAGGCGGGGATTTTGGCGGCTATGGCGGCGTCCATCGAAACGGTCCCGATCAACAAAATCCCTCTCCCGACGGAGAGGGCGGGCGAGCAATACGAGCCCCGCAACCGCTCGGACTCGATCCCCGATATCTAATACACCCGCCACCCCGCCGCCACCCCGCTCTCGGCTTACGGGAACCGCACCGCCACTTCGCCGAGACGGCTTACAAATTTTGCGCACTCTCGATCCGCGCCTTCAGTCTTCGCGGTGGCTGCCGCGGGTCGGCGTCGCGCACGATCAGGTCACCATTCACCACCGGCATGACGCCGCCTCGCCTCGGCAGTCATAGCCTAGTCCATCTTCTCCAGCGTCTTCGGAGCGCCCGCATACACGAGCGAGCCAGCCGCGTCCTCGGAGCGTGTCGGCGGGAACAGCGCCGCCCCGTCAGCGGAACGCCCTCCAATGTCTCCTGGAAGGTAAGGCCGGCGCCAACGCCCCCGATGCTGCCGTTGATGTTCGATCCGCTCTTAGGCTATCCACTGCTCGCTCACCCGCAACCGGCGACGGCGCGGCGGGCCATGACGTTGACGAGGTGGGCGCGGTATTCGGCGCTGGCGTGGATGTCGGAGTTGAGGCCGGTGTCGGGGATCGCGATGTCCTTGATCGCGTCGGGGGTAAAGGACGCGGCAAGCGCCGCTTCCATTGCCGGCACGCGGAAGACGCACGGGCCCGCACCCGTCACCGCGACACGCACCCCGCCCGGCGTGCGGGCGACAAAGACGCCGACGATCGCGTAGCGCGAGGCCGGGTTCTTGAACTTCTGGTAGTTCGCCTGCGCCACCTTCGGAAAGCGGACCGCGGTCACAATCTCGGCCGGCTCCAGTGCCGTCTCGAATATGCCGGTAAAGAAATTGTCGGCCGCGATCTGGCGTTTGGTGGTCTGCACCGTGGCGCCGAGCCCGACGAGCGCCGCCGGATAGTCGGCCGCCGGGTCGTTATTCGAGATCGAGCCGCCGATCGTACCGCGGTTGCGCACGGCGGGGTCGCCGATCATGCCGGCCAAGGCGGCCAAGGCCGGGATCGCCCCCTTGACGAGCGGCGAGCGGTTGACCTCGGCGTGCCGCGTCATCGCGCCGATGACGACCGCGTCGCCGCCGTCGGTGATGCCGCGCAACGACGCAATCGAGGCCAGATCGACAAGATCGGACGGCTTGGCGAGGCGCAATTTCAGGGTCGGGACCAGGGTCATCCCGCCGGCGACGAGCTTTGCCTCGGCGTGGGCGCCGAGAAAGCTGGCGGCGTCGTCGAGGCTCGCGGGCTTGTGGTAGTCGAATTCGTACATCGGGCTCTCCCTATTCCGCGGCGAGCGGCGAGTGGTGCTGTTGGATCGTGCGCCACAACTTTTCCGGTGTGGCTGGCATGTCGAGATGCCGGATGCCGAGCGGCTTCAGCGCATCGACCAGCGCGTTGGTGATAGCGGCTGGCGCTCCGATCGCCCCGGCCTCGCCGCAGCCTTTGACGCCGAGCGGGTTGTGCGTGCACAAGGTGACGTTGGTCGACAGCCCGAAATTGGGCAAATCGTCGGCGCGCGGCATCGCGTAGTCGTTGTAGGAGCCGGTCACCAGCTGCCCCGTCTCCTTGTCGTAGACGCAGCCTTCGAGAAGCGCCTGGCCGATCCCTTGCGCCAGCCCGCCATGAACCTGGCCGGCGACGATCATCGGGTTGATGATCCGCCCGAAATCGTCCGACGCGGTGAAGGCGACGACCGCGACCTGCCCGGTCTCGGGGTCGATCTCGACCTCGGCGATGTGCGCGCCCGACGGGAAGGTGAAGTTCTTCGGGTCGTAGAACGCAGTCTCGTCAAGGCCCGGCTCAAGCTCGTCGTGCGGGAAGTTGTGCGGCACATAGGCGGTCAGCGCCACTTCGCCCAAGCTTTTCGACCGGTCGGTGCCGGCGACAGTGAAATTGCCGTCCTTGAACTCGACATCGGCCTCGGCGGCTTCGAGTAGATGGGCGGCGATCTTGCGCCCCTTGGCGATGACCTTGTCCATCGCCTTGACGATCGCGGTGCCGCCGACCGCCAGCGAGCGCGAGCCGTAGGTACCCATGCCGTAGGGTATCTTGGCGGTGTCACCGTGGACGATCTCGATGCTCTCGATCGGGATGCCGAGGGTGTCGGCGACAAGCTGCGAGAAGGTCGTCTCGTGCCCCTGGCCGTGGCTGTGCGATCCGGTCAGCACCGAGACGCTGCCGGTCGGATGGACCCGGACAGCGGCACTCTCGAAGAGCCCGGCGCGGGCGCCCAATGAGCCGACCACGGCCGAGGGCGCGATGCCGCAGGCCTCGATATAGGTGGCAAGGCCGATACCGCGCAACTTGCCGCGCGCCATCGCCTCCCGCCGCCGCGCCTCGAAGCCCGGGTAATCGGCGGCTTTCAGCGCCAGCTCGAGGGTGGCGCCGTAATCTCCGCTGTCGTATTGCAATGCCACGGGCGTCTGGTACGGGTACGCGTTGGCGGGAATGAAGTTGCGCCGGCGCAACTCGGCCGGGTCCATGCCGAGCTCGTCGGCGGCAAGGTCGACGATCCGTTCGAGGAGGATAGGTCGCCTCGGGCCGGCCGGCGCCGCGATAGGCGTCGACCGGCACGGTGTGGGTGAAGACGGCCTTGGTCTCGACATAGATCGCCGGGCGTCGTGTAGGTGCCGGCGAGCAGCGTCCCGTAGAGATAGGTCGGGATGCAGGGCGCGAAGGTCGAGAGATAGGCGCCCATATTGGCGATCGTCGACACCTTGAGCGCCAGGAACTTGGCCTGCGCGTCGAGCGCCAGCTCGACATGGGTCACGTGGTCGCGGCCATGCGCGTCCGACATGAAGCTCTCGGAGCGGTCGGCCTTCCACTTGACCGGCCGCCGCAATTTGCCGGCGGCCCAGGTGACGATCGCCTCCTCGGCATAGTGGTAGATCTTGGAGCCGAAGCCGCCGCCGACATCGGGGGCGACGACCCGCAGCCGCGACTCCGGAATGTGCAGCACGAACGCGCCCATCAGCAGGCGGATCACATGCGGGTTCTGGCTCGTCGTGAAGAGGGTGTGTTCGCCGGTCGCGCGGTCGAACTCGCCGATCGCGGCGCGCGGCTCCATCGCATTGGGGACGAGGCGGTTGTTGACGAGGTCGAGCCGGACGATGCGCGCCGCCCGGCCGATCGCGGCGTCGACCGCGGCGAGGTCGCCCAGATGCCAGTCGTAGCAGATGTTGCCCGGCGCCTCGTCGCGCACCTGCGGCGCGCCTGGCTTCAGCGCCTCGGCCGGATCGACGACGGGAGGCGCCTCGGCATAGTCGACCCGCACCAATTCGGCCGCGTCGCGCGCCTGCGCCAGGGTGTCGGCGACGACGACCGCGACCGGGTCGCCGACATGGCGCACCCGGTCGGTCGCCAAGACCGGATGCGGCGGCTCGGCCATCGGCGAGCCGTCCTTCGAATGAACGAGCCAGCCGCAGGGCAGCCCGCCGACACCGTCGGCCACCATGTCGGCCGCGGTATAAACGGCGGCGACCCCGGAGGCGGCCCGAGCCGCTGCGGTGTCGATGCCGTTGATGCGGGCATGGGCGTGCGGGCTGCGCAGAATGAAGGCGTAGAGCTGACCGGGGCGGTCGATGTCGTCGGTGTAGGTGCCCTGCCCGGTCAGGAAGCGGTAATCCTCGCGCCGCCGGACCGGGGTGCCGACCGTGGTCATCGGCCCTACTCCGCCGCCGCCCCATGGACGTTGGCTGGGGGCGCCTCCCCGCGCATTACCGCCGCCCCCTCGGCGATCGCCAGCACGATGTTGTGGTAGCCGGTGCAGCGGCAGAGATTGCCTTCGAGGTATTCGCGGATCTCGCGCTCGCTGGGGCTCGGGTTGTTCTTGACCAGGTCGAGCGCGCTCATGACCATGCCGGGAGTGCAGAACCCGCATTGCAGGGCGTGGTTGTTGCGGAATGCCTCCTGCATCGGGTGCAGGGTGTCGCCGTCGGCCACACCCTCGATCGTCAATACCGAGCGGCCCTCGGCCTGCAACGCCAGGAGGGTGCAGGCTTTGACGGCCTCGCCGTCGACATGGACGACGCAGGCGCCGCATTGGCTGGTGTCGCAGCCGACATGGGTCCCGGTCAGGCCGAGCTGCTCGCGCAGCAACTGCACCAACAAGGTGCGGCCTTCGACCGTCGCGGAAACCGGCTTGCCGTTCACGGTGAGGCTCACCGTCTTTTGCATCAAACCCTCCCTGGATCGCGTGTCATAACCGCCGCCTGGCGGCCGAAGCCGCGCAAATCTTCCCGCCGCCGCCGTTCCCGGTCAAGAAGTTCGCTGCCGCAGGTCCCGCCGTCAGGGTGTCGGGCCGCGGCCGGTGGCGAAATAAAGGATCAGCGCGATCACCGCCGCCAGTATCGCGGCCCATACCAGGGGCGGCAATCTGCCGCTCGCGATGCCAGGCGCCGGCGGCGCCGCGCGAACAGCGGTTTTCGGCGCCGGGACTTCGGGCGCCACCGGAGCAGCTGCGATGGGCTCGGGCGCAGCGGCGATTTCCGCGGCGGCCGGCGCCGCCGCCTCGGCCGTCATCTCGGCGGCGAACCGCCCAAAGAAATCGTCCGCCATCTTGCGCGAAACGCCATCGATCAGGCGCGAGCCGATCTGCGCGAGCTTGCCGCCGACATGCGCTTGAACCGAATAGTGGAGATCGGTCCCTGCTCCATCCTCCTCGAGGTCGACCTTGGCGCCGCCCTTGGCAAAGCCGGCGACGCCGCCGCTCCCTTCGCCGCTGATCGTGTAGCTCTTCGGCGGGTCGAGGTCGGACAGCACCACCTTGCCGTTGAAAGTGGCCCGCACCGGGCCGACCGCGGCGACGACCCGGGCGGTAAATTCGGTGTCGGAGAGCTTTTCGATGGTCTGGCAGCCGGGGATGCAGCGCTTGAGGACTTCCGGGTCGTTGAGACCCTCCCAGACGCGCTGGCGCGGTGCGGGGATGCGAAACTCGCCCGTCATCTCCATCGGCGTGGGTCCTTGTGCTGCATGCGAAAGTTTGGCCGCCGGCAGCAGCGATTGCAACCACGCGATGATGCGCCTCGCCTCCGCGGTCCGTCTCGATGCCGGCGGGTGGGTGGCATAGTTGGCGAGCACCGCGTGGATCGGCTTGTCGGCCGCGACTCGGCGCTCGACGGCGTTGAGGAAGCGGATGAATTCGCTGTAGCGGTGGCGCTGCATGCAGCGACCGATGACCTTGCCTTCGAGGACATCGAGGGCGGCGAACAGGGTGGTGGTGCCCCCCGCCTTCGCGGGGCCAGGCTGTGGCGCTTGTAATCGTGGGTCATGGTCTGGCAGCGGCCAGGCTTGAGAGGCAATCCGGGTTGGGCGCGGTCGAGTGCTTGGATCTGGCTCTTTTCGCCGATGGGGCTCTCGATCTCTTTCAGTGGGGAGCCGAAGCGCCTTTTGTCACACCGGCGAAGGCACACTTTCGTCACCAACCATAATGCACGGCGCTCAGGCGAGGCGCGGCAGCACCTCATCGGTCAGCAACAGGAAGGATTGGTGGCTCAAGGGCGCGCAGAGGAGATAGTCGAGGCCGATTTCGTCGCGCAGCCGGGAAATCTCGTCGACGATTTTGTCTGGCGTGCCGTGCAGGATGACCTCGTCGAGGTAGCGCCGGATCGGGTCGACCCCCGCCGGGGTGAAACTCGTCTGCATGACCGGCCGATGCCTCGTGTCGAGGTAGGAATCAACGATCCATTCGGCGCCGGCGCGCGCCACCGCCGCCGCCTCGCCGGCATTGCCGGCGAGCGCCACCAGCCGCGCCATCGGGATGTCGCGGCCGGCCATGGAGAAGCCCGACGCGGCGAGCCGCTCGGCATAGAGCCGCCGCTTGCGGCCGATTTCAGGGGCGGAGGAGTGCGGGTCCATCAGGATCGAGAAGCCGCGGCCGGCAGCCCATTCAATCGCCCCCTCCGAGCTCGCCGCCATCCATACCGGCGGATGCGGGCGCTGCATCGGCTTTGGTAATACCTCCAGATCATCGAAGCTGAAATGCTCGCCGGCGAAATTGAGCCGCTCGTCGGCCCATGCCCGCAGCACGATCTCGACGGCCTCGCGAAAGCGCTGGGTGCTCTCTTCGGGCGGTACGCCGAAGGCGGTGAACTCGACCCGGGCGAAGCCACGCCCGGCGCCCCAATTCACCCGCCCGCCCGACAGCACGTCGAGCAGCGCCACCTCCTCGGCGAGCCGCAGCGGATGATAGAAGGGGGCGAGCGACACCGCCGTGCCGATTCGCAGCCGCGTGGTCCGGGCCGCGGCCAATACCCCGACCATATGCACCGACGGGCAGACGCTGAAGCTGCTGAAATGGTGCTCGGCGAGCCACACCGCGTCGTAGCCGGCGCGGTCCATTATCTCGATCCGCTCCAGCGCGCGGGCGTAGACCGTCGCCAGCTCCACCCGGCGCTCGGGCCAGCTGAAGAATTGCAGGACCCCGAATTTCACCGTCCCGGCCCTTCGACCTCGCGCCAGAAATCCAAGGCAGCGCGGGCGCAGCGCTCCGGCACCAACAGGTTGACGCCGTGGCCGTACCCGGCGAAGAGCTCGATCCGGCCGCGCGGCAGCGTGTCGGCCAGGATCTGCTGCTGCGCCGAGGCGATCGCGCTCTTGTCGCCGCTCAAGAGCAGCGCCGGGGCCGCGACCTGCGCCAGGATCGGCTTCACGTCGATGCCCTCGAAGCATTCATGCAGCGAGGCGGCGATGTCGGCGCGCGTCCGGCCCATCTCGGCGATGCACCACTCGCGCAGTTCTTCGGCCGCGTGGTCGAGGTCGAGCCGGTAGCCGAGCGTGCGGCGACACCATTCGCCGGCGCCGTAGGCCCGGATCGCGGCCGGAACGCTCTCCCGGTCGAGGGCATAGATCCCCTTGATATCGTCGGAAATGCGGGCCGGCGTGTTGCACAACACCAGGCTCGCGATCCGCTCGGGATGAGCGGCGGCGAGCAACAGGCCCACGATCCCGCCCGAGGATTTGCCGACCCAATGCACCCGCGGCAAAGACAGCGCGTCGAGCACCGCCACGATCTGGGCGGCGATCTTGTCGGGCGTAAAGCGATAGCCGGTCTCCGGCGCGTCCGAGGCGCCGCAGCCGAGCAGGTCCGGCCGGTAGACGCGGCGGCCCTCGGTGACCGCCGGGACCCAGCGGTTCCAGAACCCGGCGTTGCGGGCAAAGCCGTGCAGCATCATGACCGGCGTCCCCCGCTGCCACGGCCAGAGGTAATCGTCGACGGCGCAATGCAGCGAATACCCCTCGTCGAGGCTGATCATCGGCATTCAACATGCTCCCGTCGTGGCTCCGGCTCGGGGATCAACCTGCGGCTTGCTGGTCCTGGTGGAACGGGATTGCGGCAAGCACGGCCGAAGTAATTTCGCGCCGTCGAGTTTGCTTCGCCCCGCGCGCGTCCCTGTCTCCCGCCTAATCGCGCAATTCGGGGACGATCCAAAACGGCTTCTGACCGCGGGAGACACGCTCGAAATTATCGAAGGCGTTGCGCCAGCGCTTCCAGTGGTTGTCCCAGGTCGGGCCAGCGCCGTGCGGGCTGAAAATGATGTTCTTCAGGGTGAACAATTCGTGGTCGGGCTTTGGTGGCTCCTCGACCATCACGTCGAGCCCGGCGCCGAGGATCCGTTCATCTCTGAGCGCATCGTAGAGCGCCTTCTCGTCGACCACCGGGCCGCGGCAGGTGTTGATCAGGATCGCCGTCGGCTTCATCATCGCGAGCTCTTTTTCGCCGATCAGATTGTGCGTCGATAGGTCGAGCGGCACGTGCAGGGTCACGATGTCGGACATCTTTAGTAACTCAGTGAACAGTGCGAACCGCACGCCGAGCGCATCCTCCTGGTCGGTCGTCAGGCGGTTGATGTCGTAATATTTGATGTGCATGTCGAAAGCCTTGGCCCGGCGTGCCACCTTTTTGCCGATATTGCCGAGGCCAATGATGCCTAGAGTCTTGTCCTCGAGCTCATAGAGCTTGGTCGAGTTGAAGTCGTTGCCGCGCCAGCGTCCCGAGGAAACCCCTTCATGCTGCCAGATCAGCTTGCGGCTGACAGCCAGCATCAGCATCATCGCGTGCTCGGCGACCGCCGTCGAGTTGGCGCCGCCGTTGTTGCAGATCGGAACTCCGGCGGCCCGCGCCGCGTCGAGGTCGTAGGTGTTGTACCCGGCGCTCAAGGTCTGAACGATCCGCAGCTTCGGCGCCTTCTGGTAAAAGTCGGCGCTGTGCGGGAATTGCCCCGCGCCGATATAGTATTCGGTGTCCTTCAACAGATCGAAGAATTCCGGCCGGCCATGCGGAGCCATGACCAGCTCCCAGCCTGGCGAAAGCAGATCATAGGCGATCTGCAAGGTTTCCTCGGAATGGGTGGCCGGGGTCAGGATGCGGGGCATCGTGCGTCTCCTCTTGCGCGGGATTGTCGCGGGTATCGGGACAGGAGCCGCCATCGTAGCGACACCTGGCGATCAGCCCCAAGCGCAAAAACCGCTCGGCCGAACTGATTGCCGGCGCCGCAGGCCTTCGCTACGGTGTTTCTATCGTCCGCCGTCTTTCCCCCAAGAGATCAGTCGAGCCAGCGAGGTTGCCGAATCATGCCCGAGTTGCTCCACGACCGCTTTCAGAACCTGCACGAGTTCGTGACACAAGCGCGCACCAACCTCGACCGCAACAACTGGGACTATCTGATCGGCGGCTCGGAGACGGAGACGACCTTGGCGCGCAACCGGCTGGCGCTCGATGCGATCGGCTTCCGTCCGCGGGTCTTGCGCGACGTGTCGGGGGTGGATTGCAGCCGCGAGCTGTTTGGCAAGAAGCTGCGCATCCCCGTGCTGTGTGCACCGGTCGGCTCGCTGGAGGTGTTCGAGCCGGGCGGCGGCGCCACCGTCGCCGAGGCGACCCGCAATTTCGGCAACGGCATGATCCTCTCTTCGGTGTCGCATCCCGGGCTCGACAAGACCGCCGAGGCCTCGGGCGATGGCTTCAAGATCTTCCAGCTCTATGTCCGCGGCGACGCGCAATGGGTCGACGACCATGTCCGCCGCGCCATTGACAAGGGCTACAATGCCTTCTGCCTGACGGTCGACACCGACAGCTACAGCCGGCGCGAGCGCGACATCGCCAAGCGCCATCAGCGCCGCCGGGTGCGGGTCGACGACGCCCGCATCTATCAGGCGCAATTCAACTGGCGCGACATCGAGCGGATCAAAAAGGGCTTCGACATTCCGCTCATCCTGAAGGGGATCGCCACCGCCGAGGACGCCAAAATCGCGCTCGAGCACGGGGTCGACTGCGTCTATGTGTCGAACCATGGCGGGCGCCAGCTCGACCAGGGGGTGGGCTCGATCGACGTGCTGCCGGAAGTCGTCGAGGCAGTCGGCGGGCGTACCCGGATCATCGTCGACGGCGGCATCAGCCGCGGCGCCGATGTGGTCAAGGCGCTGATCCTCGGCGCCGACGCGGTCGCCTGCGGCCGGCTCTACGTTTACGGCCTTGCCGCCGCCGGCGCCGAGGGCGTGGCGCGCCTGTTCGAGATCCTCGAAGACGAGATCCGCATCTGCCTATCGCTATTGGGCGTCACCGGCTACCATGAGCTCGATAAATCCTATATCCGCCCCGCCCGCCAAGTAGTCCCGCCGCACGTCCACAGCGCCTTCCCCCACCTCAACCTGCCGCGCGAGACGTATTAATTAGGGGTGTCTCTCTGCGGCACCCGCCGGTGGCGGCAACAGGGTTCGGGCTCCTTGCAGCTCGATCTCCGTTTGGTCATTCTTGATTTATGCACCATCCGGTGCCGGGCTCATGTAGGTCATTTTCTTTTCCTCCGCCGCCTAGTGATGCAAGGTGGCAATGAGCGGCGGGAGTTTAGGTGAATGGCAGACGATTTTGTTTTGCGCGGCCTGTTCGACCGATGGGAGCGCGTTTGGCATGAGGGCAAATATGACCTCGTCTCGGAGTGCGTCGGGTCACACTACATCCGGCACGACGAAGCCGGTGACCGGACGGTGACACACGAGGCGTATGCGGCGGAAATCGCCAAGGTGCGAGCGGATCGTCCGAATACACGAAAACTTCCTCATCCTCTTCTGGCACATAATTTTTCGCGACCTGGACCCGATCAACCACAAGCACACCATCTGGTCCAATTTCATGGCGTTCGCATTTGACAACTGCAGTCATCAGCATCTCCGATAATTCACAAGACGACTTCCGACATTTGCATTGCTTTACTAAGAATATATTAATATTTTCTTAGATGAGGAAAATGTGCGATTGAGTTATCGTCCACAACGCGTGAAGGAAGCGATGATCCCAACCCATGTTTTATAATGAGCCTTTCGCCTGAAATGCAGCGGATTGGGAGCTGGGCATAGAGATACGCTATGCGCTAACTGTGCTGTCAGCGCGAACGAGTGGCGAGTCCGATGCCGGTCTTATCGAAATCCTCGCCCTTGAACAGCAATATCGTCTGATGTTCTATGCCATCGCGTAATCAAAGACAGCCGCCGCGGTTGAGTTGCGCCGATGCCCGCGTCCCTTGGCGTATCGGGAGAACGCGGCGAGCGCCGTCTCCCCATCCTGGTCGGTGATCGAGATGGTGCGAACTCCGGCCAAATCGAGGAACTCCCGGACTTCCTCTGCGGCCTCCTCGACGCTCGCTTGCCGCTTGCGGCAATCCCAGCACCGCCTCGAAGATCGCGATCGGCGAGGTGATTGGCGACGAGTGCTCCGCCGCATAATTCGCGAGCTCTCGGCATCCGGTTCTCGCAGGTCAGGATGGCGACGATGGCCGATGCGTCGACGAACATCATGGATCTCCGCTGAGTTCGTCATAGAACGTCTTGTCGGCCTCCAGGCCGGTGGCCGGCTGGCTCAGCACCCGCTCTTGCAGCGGACGGAGCCGATCTCGCAGCGGCACCGCTTCGTCTAGGCGCCGTAAATCATTCTCCAACGCCATTCTGACGGCTTCGGTCTTGCTCACGCGCCTGCGCGCCGCCAGCCGGTCGGCAAGCTGGTTGACAATCTCACTACGGATGTTGAGAGGCATGTCCGCTCCTGTGCAGACAATGAGAATATAACGCCTACACAATAACACCACAAGGTCGGATGCTTCCAGGTGACGGCGGCCTACCTTCATTGCGATATACGCGACCGTTGAATTACCTTATTCGCATGCAATATTTCGGCGCAATCGCGACGCTTCGATCGCGCGGCGGCGGGTAAGGTGAGGATGATGGTTGAAGAGGTCGCGGAGAAATCGGCGGAGCGGGCGCGCGGCGGCCGTTTGTGAAGGGTCGATCGGGAAACCCTCGCGGCCGGCGGCTGGGGTTGCGCAACAAACTACAGTCGCCGCCCGGATGCTGCTTACGGGCGAAGCCGAAGCATTGACCCGCAAGGCCGCCGAACTCGCGCTATCAGGCGACCCGACGTCGCCGGGGCCGTGGGAGCGGTCGCGGCGGCGCCGGCCCAAGGGGTCATCACGCCGGGCGAGGCAGGCCAAATCGCCCGGGTCATCGTCGCCTTCGTCCGAGCCATCGAAACCAGCGATTTCGACCGGCGCCTGCAACTCGTCGAAACCAGCCAGGCCGCGCAACGGTCGTATCCGCCCGGCTTGGAGCGAGGCAGCCACCTTTCAACTGGATGGTGAAATCCCGCTGCTGATTCGCTGTAGGTGCAGCGGACCTGTAATTTCCAGCCCTTGTTGATGGATCATGGCCCTCATCGCGATTCCGCTGAGCATCGAAGAGAGATCTGCGGCCAACACTCCGGCAACCGTCTTGTAGGGGCCTCAAGGTATCTCATCGCTGTAGCTGAGAAACGTCGAGACCGGGTTCCAGAGTGAAGAGCTCCTGCGGTTGGGCGACGCCGCGCAAGGCGTAGCGGCCCAACGAGACCAGATGGCTGCGCATCTGCCCGCTGAGGGCATCGGCGAAGGCCGTCGACAGCAACAAATTCTGCTCCACCGAGCGGCTCATAGACAGGATGCGGCTGATCTCGTTGACGGCCGGACCGATGACTGTGAAGTCGAGACGGTCCTTGCTGCCGACGTTACCGTAAAACACGTCGCCGACATGGAGGGCGAGATAGACCTCGGCCGTCGGCAAACCGGCGTTGGAGCGGCTCCGGTTCAGCTTGGCGGCGCCGTCGCGGACCTGCGCCGCCGCCAAAAGCGCCGCGAGGCAATCGCGCTCGCGATCCTCGCCGGCGAACTTTGCCAAAGTTCCGTCGCCGATCAGCTTCAGGACGTCGCCGCCATGGTCATCGACGGCGGAGACGACGACGTCGGCGTAATCGTTGAGCAGCGGGATGATCTGCTCCGGCGGAGCGCTGTCGGAAATCTGCGTGTATCCATGAAGATCGCTAAACCACAATACCGCTGCGATCTTCTCGGCAACGCCGCGCGCAATGCGGCCGCTCATCACCTGCCGGCCCGGGTCGCGGCCGAGATAGGTTTCCGCCAGCGTCCCGGCCATGCGTCCGAGTGCAGCAGATTTGATGGCCAGCTTCAAAAACGGGATGAGCCGTCGAAGAGCAGCGACGCCACCCTCCTCGAAGCCGTCCGCCGCATCGCTGGCCCAGGATGAATAGACGCAGTCCATCGCGCCGATCACGCCCTCCGGGGCAAAGGGATGGACCATCGCCAGATAATCGGTAATGCCTTCCTCGCGCGCTTGTACGAGCGTCGGGAAGTCGGCGGGATCGCCACCCACCAGGCAGCGGCGCATCGCCTCTTCGCCCGATTGCAGCAGATGGAAGAATGGGCTGCGCCGCCAGCTCTCGGCAGCCTCGCCCTCATCGGTGCGGCCATAATCCACCGTCTCGACCGACTCCGGCGCGGTTTTGCGCCAGCGAAAGGCCCGGCCCTCATAGATCGGATGAAGCGTGTCGAGAATGACGATTGCCTGGGCCAAAGGCACGCCGGCATCGACTACCCGCTGGCAGAAACCGGACATCAGCTCGCTCTCATTGCGGCCGATCAGCCCCTCCCGCGTCACCCAGCGAGCAAGCTCGTCGTAAGCCGCCTCGTTCATCTCAAAGCTCCGTGCAGACTAACCGATCGTCGAGACCTAGTGGCGCGACGATCGTCATCGGATGGGCAGCACGGCGCGATTGTTCAAGACCCCGCGATCGTGCGTCACCCGGCCGGGTACGAGGCGCAACGCCAGAAGAAATGCGCGACCACTGCAAACCCCTGACGCTTTTCGCCGCAGACTTAGGTACGGGGAGCGGGTGTAGCGGGTGCTTGGAGCGTCGGGATGGCTTATAAGGCCGGCGATGACGCCCCTCCTCCTCGCCCTCGTTTTCGCCATCTTTTCCGTCGGGGCGCGGGCGCAGCCCGCAACGGGTGGGCCACCGGCGGTCGGGGTCGTGCGCGTCGCGCCCCAGGAGATCACCCAGAGCAACGAATTCGTCGGCCGCATCCAGGCGATCGGTCGGGTGTCGCTGGTCGCCCGCGTCACCGCGTTCCTCGAAAAGCGCGAGTTTGTCGAGGGGGCCGAGGTCAAGAAGGGCGACCTGCTGTATCTGCTCGAACAGCCGCCGTTCCAGGCCCAGGTCGATTTCAACAAGGCCAATATCGCCCAGCTCGAGGCGCAGCACACCTTTGCCGAAAAGCAGCTCGCGCGCGCCGGATACCTGCTGAAAACACCCGCCGGACAGCAGCAGGCGGTCGACCAAACCGTCTCGAATGAACGCTCGCTAGCGGCCCAGATCGCCGCGGCGCAGGCGCAGCTGGAAACGGCGCAGATCAATCTCGGATATACCGAGATCCGCGCGCCGATCGACGGCAAAATCAGCGCGACGGCGGTAACCGAGGGCAACGTCGTGTCGCCGACGAGCGGCACGTTGGCGACATTGGTCAGCCAGGACCCGATGTATGTCAACTTTCCGATCGCACAGCGCACCGCGCTGCAACTGCGCGATCGCTATGTGCCGAAGGGCGGGTTCAGCGCCGTCGTGCTCCGGCTGCGGCTGCCGAACGGAAAGATCTACGACCAGACGGGGCACCTCGATTACGTGTCACCGACCGTTTCCGAAAATACCGACACGATCACCTTCCGCGGCGTGATTCCGAACCCGCTGCTTTTCGCCGGAAAGGGCGCGACACCGCCGATCCGCTGGCTTACCGACGGCGAGTTTGTCTCCGTCATGCTCGAAGGGGTAGCAGCCGGTCTCGGTGCTGGGGATCCCGCGCGCCGCGGTACTGTCCGACCAGCAGGGCGATTACGTTTATGTCGTCGATGGGCAGAATCGCGCGCAGGTCCGGCGCATCTCGCTCGGACAATCGACGCCGTCGACAGCGGTCGTGACGAGCGGCCTCAAGGAAGGCGAGCTGGTCATTTCCGAGGGGGTGCAGCGCGTTCGCCCGGGGGAGGCCGTCTCGCCCGGGCCGGCGAGCCCGCAGCCTTCGACCGCCGGGGGGAGCCCGTGATCTCGGCGATTTTTGTCGATCGCCCGCGGCTCGCGGTCGTCATTGCGCTCGTCATCACGATTGCCGGACTGATCGCGCTGACCCGCATCCCGGTATCGCAATTCCCCGACATCGTGCCGCCGCAGGTCCAGGTCGCGGCGATCTACCCGGGGGCCTCGGCGGCCGATGTCGAATCCAGCGTCGCCCAGCCGATCGAGGCGCAGGTCGTCGGCGTCGACAAGATGATCTACATGAAGTCGACGAGCGGCAACGACGGCAGCTACAACCTGACCGTCAGCTTCCAGCTCGGCAGCGACCCCGACATCGACACGGTCAACGTCAACAACCGGGTGCAGACCGCTCTCTCCCAATTGCCGCAGCAAGTGCAGCTCGAAGGGCTGACGATCCAGAAAAAATCGTCGGCGGTGCTGCAATTCGTCGTGCTTTACAGCGAAAGCGGGAAACAGGACCCGCTGTTCATCACCAACTACGCGATCATCAACATCCTCGACGTGTTGTCGCGCACGCCGGGGGTCGGGCAGGCGCACATCTTTGGCGCGCTGAATTACTCGATGCGGATCTGGTTCGACACGCAGCGGCTCGACAATCTGCAATTGACGCCATCCGATGTGATCGCGGCGATACAGGCGCAAAACGTCATCGCGCCGGTCGGCCGCATCGGTGCGCGCCCGATCTCGAACGAGCAGCAATTCCAGCTGAACATTCAGACCCAAGGCCGGCTCGTCACGCCCGAGCAGTTCGGCGACATCGTGTTGCGCGCCAACCCCGACGGCTCGCTCTTACGAATCAAGGACGTGGCTCGGGTCGAACTCGGCGCCCAGAACGAGGATATCGAGGGCCGCTTCAACGGCAAGCCGGCGGTCGCGATCGGCATATATCTGTCCCCCGGGGCCAACGCCGTGCAGACCGCGAAGCTGGTCCGCGCCAATATGGAGCGCTTGAGCCAGCGATTTCCCCTGGGTCTCAAATATTTCGTCAATTACGACACGACGACCTTTGTCTTCGACACGATCCACGACGTTCTGATCACGCTGTTGATCGCGTTTATTCTCGTCGTGATCGTCGTCTTCCTGTTTCTCGGCTCGTTGCGCGCGACACTGATCCCGGCGATAGCGGTGCCGGTCAGCGTCATCGGCAGCTTCGCGGTGTTGCTGGCGATGGGCTATTCGGCCAATACGATCTCGCTGTTGGCGATGGTGCTGGCGATCGGCATTCTGGTCGACGACGCGATCGTCGTTGTCGAAAATGTCGAACGCGTCATGGAAGAAGAGCCGGAATTGTCGCCGGCCGACGCGACCAAAAAAGCCATGGCCGAGATTACGGGCCCGATCATCGCGATCACGCTCGTGCTGTTTTCGGTGTTTGTGCCGATCGCCTTTATCCCCGGTGTCTCGGGAACCTTGTTCCGCCAGTTCGCGGTGACGATCAGCGTCGCGATGGCGATTTCGGCGTTGAACGCGCTGACGCTGTCGCCGGCGTTGTGCGCGGTGTTTTTGCGGCATGGCGGGCCGAAGCGCGGGGTCATGGGCTGGGTGCTGCGGCGCATCGACAATGTCCGCAACGGCTACGCCGCGATCGTCGCCCGTCTGGTCCGCGTGTCGTTCCTGGGGATCATCGCGATCCTGGCAGCCGCGGCCGCGATCTATGTAATTCAGGGACGGGTGCCCACCGGATTTCTGCCCGAGGAAGACCAGGGCGCGTTTTTTGTTGCGGTGCAGCTGCCGGACGGCGCCTCGGTCTCACGCAGCGGCGAGGTGGAGAAGCGCATCGAGGATTTGTTGCACTCGATGCCGCAGGTCCAGAATGTCGTTGCGATTATCGGCTTTTCGATTATTGACGGCGTCAACGAGCCGAATGCGGCGTTTCTCGTGCCGACCCTGAAACCGTTTGCCGACCGCGTCGGCGCCGCCAATTCGGCGCAGGCGCTGATCGGCCGCGTGTTCCGCGAAGGGCAGGAAATCCGCTCGGCAAGGGTGATCCCGTTCAACCTGCCGCCGATCATCGGGCTCTCCACGACCGGCGGCTTCGAATACGAGCTCGAAGGCCTACAGGGCCAGGAGCCGGCGGCGATGAACAGCGTCATGCAAGGGCTGCTCGCCGCCGCCAACCGCGACCCCCGGCTCACCCGCGTATTCTCGACCTACACCGCCAGCAATCCCTCGATCTTTCTGAACATCGACCGCGAGAAGGCGCAGGCGCTGGGATTGTCGATGAATGACGTGTTTACCACGCTCCAAGCCACGTTGGGCAGTTTCTACGTCAACAACTTCAACCTGTTCGGGCGAATCTGGCAGGTCAATATCGAGGGCGAGCCGGCCGACCGCCAGGACATTTCCTCGCTGTGGCAGATCTACATCCGCAACAAATACGGCAACGACGTGCCGTTGGCCTCGATCGCTCATGCCGGCATTGTCGTCGGGCCGCAGGTCATCACCCGCTACAACAACTACCGCGCGATCCCGATCCAGGGGAGCCCCGCCCCGGGCGTCTCGTCGGGTACGGCACTCGCGGCCATGGCCGATGTTTCCGCCAAGACCTTGCCGGCCGGCTATGCCTATGAATGGTCGGGCACGGCCTATCAGGAGCAGGCGGCCTCGGGTCAGACCGGGGCGATCCTCGGTCTCGCGATCCTGTTCGCGTTTCTGTTTCTGGTCGGGCTCTATGAAAGCTGGATGATCCCGGTGCCGGTGCTGCTGTCGGTGCCAATCGGGGTGCTCGGCGCCTTTATCGGCATCCTGCTGTTTCGCGTCTCGCTCGACCTTTACGCCGAGATCGGGCTTGTCGTGCTGATCGCGATGGCCGCCAAGAACGGCATCCTGATCGTCGCCTTTGCCAAGGACCAACGCGAGGCCGGCAAGGACATTCGCGAGTCGGCGGTGCTCGGCGCGCGCATGCGGTTTCGTGCCGTGATGATGACCTCGTTCGCCTTTATCCTCGGGGTCTTTCCGCTGGTTGTCGCGACGGGAGCCGCCGAAATCAGCCGGCACAGTGTGGGCACCCCGGTCTTCGCCGGCATGATCGCCGCGAGCGCGATCGGATTATTCGTGATCCCGATGCTGTACGTCACGTTTCAAAGCCTGCGCGAACGTGCCGGCACCCGCTTTCGCCGCCGGGCCGCGGCCCGCTGAAGACGGTTAGGGGCGGCCAGGGGCCGATGCGGGGCGTTGTAGCCACGCGTAATATCCCGCCTTGGACACGCCGAGCACACGTGCCATTGCGGCAATCGGGAAAGAGGCCTGGTTCGCGCTCATGAACTGGAAGAGCCGGACGGCAGCGTGCCGGTCTCCCGAGCAAACCAGGCCGCGGCTTTTGACAGAATATCGCGCTCCAGCCGCAGCTGCTCGATCGTAACCGTCCGGTGAGGGCCGCCTTGCGCTGAAACGGCCAGTGGGGACCGTCTGGAAGCATCGGTGCAAATGACAGTGCTTGCACCAGTGCAAGAGACGGTTCGATGGCGCGAGTTGAGGTGATTACCGGGCCGGAACGGCGGCGGCGCTGGTCCGAGGAACAGAAACGAGCGATTGTCGCCAAGAGCTTGGCGCCGGGGGTGGTGGTCAGGGAGGTGGCCCGGCGCGCCGATATCGGCGCTGGGCAGATCTATCGCTGGCGCAAGGAACTGCGCCCCGTCGCCGAGGGGTTTGCGCCGGTGCTGATCGCGCCGCCCGACACGGCGGCGGATGCAGCGGCCGGCGGCGCGGTGTGCGACGAGCCGGCGATCGAGGTCGAATTCGCCGGCAAGGCGCGGGTTCGGATACCGGGATCGGTTCCGGCGGAACTGGCGGCGGCGGTCGTCAAGGCGCTGTCGCGCCGATGATCCCGGTTCCCTCCGGCGTTCGGGTGTGGCTGGCGGTTGGCCACACCGACATGCGGCGCGGCATGAACAGCCTAGCGCTGCAGGTCCAGGAGAAGCTCGGTCGCGATCCGCATGCCGGCGATTTGTATGTTTTTAGAGGGAAACGAGGTCATCTGATCAAGATTCTCTGGCACGACGGGATCGGCATGTCGCTCTATGCCAAGCGGCTCGAACGCGGCCGATTTATCTGGCCGTCGCCGGTCGACGGCACGGTCGCAATCACCCCGGCGCAGCTCGCCTATATGCTTGATGGGATTGATTGGCGGAACCCGGTTCGTACCTGGCGGCCGGCGGCGGCAGGATGAGGCTGCGACAGATTCGACTCAGCCTTTGGTTGAGCGACGACACGGCTTGCGCGGACACCGACATCGGCTCGTGACGCTGACGCCCGACGACCCGCCGGCAGAACTCGCCGCGCTTCAGGCAGCACTGGTGAGCGAGCGGGAGGCGCTGGTCGCCTACTACAAACTGCAGATCGCCAAGTTGCGGCGCGAGCAGTACGGGCAATCCGCCGAGCGCGGCCGCAGGCTGCTCGACCAGCTGGAATTGCAACTCGAGGAGGCGGCGGCGAGCGCGGCGGAGGACGAGATCGCCGCCGCGCCTACCGGCAGCACGACGGTGCACCCGTCACCCGCAGGAAGCCGGTGCGCGCGCCCTTTCCGGCGCATCTGCCGCGCGAGCGCGTGGTGATCCCGGCGCCAAGCGCCTGCCCGTGCTTCTCTATTCGGCCATGGAAGCGCAAGACAATTTGTCGATCCATCACCTGGCACATTCAGATCATGTCACCCGCGGGCCCGTGCTTCTCTCCGGGATCGGCACTACGGCCCTCCGAATATGGGATCAGGAGGATGAGGTGGAACAATCTGCGGCGCGTCCTTGACCGTCGGTGACGAAGAGGTGAAGTGGACCCCGGATTTGAGACCGGGGGCGTGGTTGGAGCGCGAGCCGTTCGGTCATGATAGACGGAGCGGATGATGAAGAAGACGAGACGCAGGATCGAGGCGGCGCTGAAGGCGAAGATCGCCTTGGAGGCGCTGCGGGAGCAGTCGACGGTGGCGGACTTGGCGCAGCGCCACGAGGTTCATCCGAACCAGATTTACGTCTGGAAGGAAGCAGCTCCAGGAGCAGGCGGCGCGGGCGTTTGATGCCGGGGTTGGGCGCGACGCCGCGGCTGACCGGGAGCGGGAGATCGAGAAGCTGCACGCCAAGATCGGGCAGCTGACGGTGGAGCGGGATTTATATGAGGGATTTGCTGTCAAGCAGGCAAAGTTTCTCTGTTCGGCCGAGGGGCGTTTCTCCGTCCCGGCCAACGGAACTCGGTGCGTCGCGCGCAGAAGCGGTCAGGACTGGCCGAAGGCCACCGCCGTGAGGCGGCCTGGTCTTGACCGTTTCGAGCACGGCGCGATCGTGAGCCCGACCGGGCTTAGTTTCATTAGACCGGCGAGGTCGACCTTCTGCGGTGCGGTCGTGCGCCTGGCGCATCAACTTATATCCGGCAGCTCCGTTACGGCTTGCCACAATCCTGCATGCACAGCACAGATGATCGAGGAGACGGGTTCACACTTTTTGCCGGCGCGAGAGAGACGCCAATCGTTTCCTCGACTACCCGTCGCCCCGCCTCTGGATCCCTATGCAGGGCTCCAAAGCTTGGAGAAGCGCATTGCGTCTAAGCCACGGCGCATTGCGCTCTGGCCATGACCACCCCCTCGGGAACGAGGCCGGTCTCGACATAGCGCCAGAGAGAAATCGCGAGTTTGCGGGCCAGGGCAATCAGCATAATGCGCCGGATCCGGCTTGATTGGCCGGTCGTCTTCTGGAGGTACCAATTCGAGAGCGGGCTGGCCGGCTGGTATTTCTGCCAGAGCCAGGCGACTTCAATCATGATACGCCGAGCCCAGCTGTTGCCAGCCTTGGAGATTCCCTGGCTGCGTGTCACTGACCCGCTGTCGTAGGCGCTCGGTGTCAGGCCGAGATACGATCCCAGTTGCCGTCGGCTTGCGAAAGATCGAGTGAACACCTCGCGAGCAAGGATCGCCGCACTTGTGCCACCCACTCCCTGCACGGCGACAAGCATTTGTCTCTTTTGTTCGACCAGCGGGTCTTGTGCATCG
>CAWAFE010000023.1:0-56074 GCA_963781215.1 uncultured Alphaproteobacteria bacterium | reverse complement strand
GCGGCTGCCAACGCGGCGAGCACATCATCGAGCATCGCCAATGCCAATGCCCGGCGCAACTCGGGCGGTAGCGACGGGGCGAGCCGCTCCTTGGCCCCAGCCACCTCCTTGACCGGCACGACCGCCCAGACGTCCATGTCACAACCCGGTCGCCAACACCCGCCGCGCCAGCGTTTCTTTGTCGGCGAGTGTCTGCATCAGGGTCGGCGCCAGGACGACCGGCAGACCGAGACCGCGGACCTCGTCGGCATCGGCTTCGTCGACGACATAGAGGTCGAGGAGGTCGCCGTAATGGCGCGCGACCGCCGCCGCCCCGACCGGCAATCCCAGCTCGGCCATCATCTTTGCGGTCGGGCCCTTGACAGCCTGGCCGCCGATGATCGGCGAGACCGCAACGACCGGCGCGCGGCTCGCCCGCAACGCCTCGCGGAGGCCGGGAAGGGCGAGGATCGGGTCGATACTGATGAACGGGTTCGAGGGGCAGATCACCACCAGCCGCAGATCCTCCCGGGCGAGCGCGGCGAGCAAATCCGGCTGCGGCAGCGCCTCGGCAGCACCGGCAAAGGCGATCTCGCGGACCACCGGAGCGCAACGCCGCGCGACGAAATAGTCCTGAAAGTCGAGCCAGCCCTCGTCGGTGCGCAAGCGAGTGCGGACCCGGCCATCGCTCATCGGCAGCACTCGCGCGGCGATCCCGAGCCGGCTGCGGAAATCTTCGGTGATCCGGGACAGGCTCTCGCCGGCGGCGAGCCGCCGGCTGCGCTCGACGTGGGTGGCGAGATCGCCGTCGCCGAGCCGGAACCAAGTCTCGCCGCCCAATTGCCCGAGTGCGGCCATGAAGGTCCAGGTCTCGCCGCGCCGGCCCCACCCGGTCTCGGGATTGTCGATGCCGGCAAGGGTGTAGAGGAGGGTGTCGATATCGGGGGAGACCGAGAGCCCGAGATGCTCGAAATCGTCGCCGGTATTGGCGGCCACTATCAGAGCCTCCGGCGGCAGTACGCGATAGAGGCCGAGCGCCAGTTTGGCGCCGCCGATCCCGCCCGACAAGGCAACGACGCTCATCGGAAGAGGTCGTGCTCGGCAGGGCGGACGAGGTACGCCGCCGGCACGTCGGGCGCCGACCAGCCGAGGCCGCGCACCAGCACCATTGGCACCGCCTCGTCGGCCTGGCCGGTGACCAGCGAGGCGGCGGCGGCGATCTCGTCGGCAAAGGCGGTCTCGGTCACCTTCAGCTCGCGGCCGAAGAGGTCGGGATGGCCGCGCAGATCGACATAGGCGGGGAGCCCCGCCGCGCCCAGCGCGATCCCGACGATGCCGCGGCGCCACGGGCGGCCGAAGCTGTCGCTGATCACGACGCCGAGCCGGACGTTGAAGATCGCGGCGAGGCGCTGCTGCAAGGCCCGGGCCGAGCCATCCGGGTCGACCGGCAGCAATAGCACCCGCTCGACGCCCTCTTCGGAGGTGATGTTCGAGCGGTCGATCCCGGCATTGGCCATGACAAAGCCGAGCCGGTGCTCGACGATCAAGAGGCCAGGGCGATGGCGCACCACGCGCCGCGATTCTGAAAGCACCACCTCAACGAAGCGCGGGTCTTTGTCGACCTCGGCGGCGAGCGACGCCGCCCGCTCAGAGGGTTGGACATCGGCCAGATCGACATAGCGCCCCTCGGCCTTGGAGACGATCTTCTGCACCACGACCAGCACGTCGCGGTCCTGCGGGACGAGCCCGCTCGCTGCCAGCGCGTCGACCGCGATTGCCGCGAGATCATCGCCCGGCTCGATGAGCTTGATGCCGGAAAGCGGCGTCAGACTTATCCCGGCGGCAGGCATCGGTGCTTCCGTTCCATGATCGCGGGGACCGATTGCCACCTCGCCGGCTTCCTGGCAAGGGTCAGGATCACGCGGGCCGCCGGCCGATGCGATTGCGCGGCGGCGGGCGGCCATGCCAGGATCTCGGGCCGGACCAAAATCTTTGACCGGAATTGGGGGGCGCACGATGGCCGCGACCGAAACCCGCTATGTCGGGCGTTCGATGCTGCGCCGCGAGGATCGGCGGCTGCTGACCGGCGAAGGGCGGTTCATCGCCGATCTGGTGCTGCCGGGGATGCTGCATGCCGTACTCGTGCGCAGCCCGCTGGCGCATGCCCGCATCCGCGCCGTCGACCTGACGCCGGTCAAGGCCGCGCCGGGTGTCGTCCTGGCACTGAGCGGCGGCGAATTGCAGCGCCTGCTGCCGCCGGTCCCCGACGCGCAGCTGTCGCTGCCGCGGAAATGGACGAGCCTGGTGCAGCACCGCTTTCTGAACCCGCAGCAGCCGCTTTTGGCGCACGACAAGGTGCGGCATGTCGGCGAAGCGCTCGCCGTGGTCGTCGCCGAGAGCCGCGACGCGGCCGAGGACGCCGCTGAACGGATTGGGCTCGATCTCGAGCCGCTGCCGGCCGTCACCGACCCAGAGGCGGCGATGAAGTCCGGCGCGCCGATCGTGCACGAACGGCTGCAAACCAATCTGATCGGCAATTTCGCGATCGCCAAGGGCGGTGTCGACGCCGCACTCGCCGCGGCACCGCATCGGCTGCAACGGCGCTTCTACCACCATCGCTATGCGGCGATGCCGATCGAATGCCGCGGCGTCGTCGCCTCCTACGACCGGCGGACGAACTCGGCGATGATCTGGTCGGCAACCCAGATCGTCCATTGGGTGCGCCGCGAAGCCGCCCACATCCTCGGCCTGCCCGAGGCGCGGGTGCGCGTCGTGGCGCTCGATGTCGGCGGCGGTTTCGGCGGCAAGGGCCATGTCTATCCCGAGGATTTGCTGATCCCGTTTCTGGCGCGCGCGGCCGGGCGGCCGGTGCGGTGGATCGAGGACCGCCGCGAGCATTTGTTGAGTGCCACCCATTCGCGCGACCAAATCCACGATGTCGAGATCGGCTTCGACAACGACGCCCGGATCGTGGCGCTGCGCGACGATTTCATCCTCGATTGCGGCGCCTGGAACCCGATCGGCGCCGGCATCGCCTACAATACCGCCGCCCACCTCCTCGGGCCCTACAAGATCGAGAACTACCACGCGAGCGCGCGCATCGTGGTCACCAACAAGACCCCGAACTCGGCCTATCGCGGCGCCGGGCGCCCGGAAGCGGCGTTCGCCACCGAGCGCGGCGTCGACCTCGTCGCCCGGGCGCTGGGGCTGGAGCCCGCCGAGGTGCGGCGGCGCAACATGATCCGCGCCGACGAGATGCCCTACCGCGTCGGCATCCCCTATCGTGACGGCGAACCGATCGTCTACGACAGCGGCGACTATCCCGAGGGCCTGCGGATGGCGTTGGATGCAGTCGACGGCCTCGCAGCATTCCGCAGCCGCCAGGCGGCGGCGCGGCGAGAGGGACGGTATCTCGGCCTCGGCATCGGCTGCTATGTCGAGGGGACCGGGGTCGGGCCGTTTGAGAGCGCGCTCGTCCGCGTCGACCCGTCGGGGAAAATCTATGTCGCCGCGGGCGCATGCCCGCAAGGTCAGGGGATGGAAACGGTCTATGCGCAGATCGTCGCCGACGCCTGGCAGGTGGCCCCGGACGACGTGGTCGTGGCGCTCGCCGACACTGCCGAGATCGCGGTCGGGTTCGGCACAATCGCCAGCCGCAGCACCGTCACCGTGTCGGCCGCGGTTCACCATGCGAGCGAGCGGCTGAAAGAGAAGGTCTTGGCGATCGCCGCCAACCTCCTCGAATGCGCCGCGGCCGATCTCGAATTGCGCGACGGCAGGGTCGGCGTCGTCGGCGTGCCGGAGGCAGCGGTCAGCCTTGCCCGCATCGCCGCGGCCGCCCGCCCGGGTTGGGACCACGGCCGCCCGGCCGAAATCGAGGCCGGACTCGAGGAGACCTATTACTGGGAGCCGCCGACGGTGACCTGGAGCTCGGCCACCCATGTCGCGATCGTCGAGGTCGATCCCGAGACCGGCCGGGTGGCGATCGAGGACTATGCCGTCGCCCACGATTGCGGCACCGTCGTCAACCCGATGCTGGTCGAGGGCCAGATCGCCGGCGGCGCCGCCCAGGGAATCGGCGGCATCCTGCACGAGGCGGTTTGCTATGATGCCGAGGGCCAGTTGCTGTCCGGCTCGCTGATGGATTACGCGCTGCCGACCGCGGCCGACATCCCGGCGTTTCGGATGGCGCATCAACACTCGCCGTCGCCGCTGAACCCGCTCGGCGTCAAGGGCGTGGGCGAGGGCGGTGCGGTGGCGCCGCCGGCGGCGATCGCCAATGCGGTATGCGACGCGTTGGCCTCGTTCGGCGTCGAGTTCAACACAACGCCGCTCACCCCGGAGCGGATCGTGGAGGCGCTGCGGCGCGATTGAGCAGCAGGCTCAGCGTTGCTCGCGCAGTTTGAAGCGCTGAATCTTGCCGGTCGCGGTCTTTGGCAATTCGTCGAGAAAACTGATCCAGCGCGGGCATTTGAAGGGAGCCAGACGGCTTTTCGCGTGCGATTCGAGCGCGCCGGCGAATGCCGCATCGGTGGCGATGCCGGGCTTGGCGACGACAAAAGCCTTGGGCTTGATCAACCCGTCGGCGTCGGGGGCGCCGACCACCGCCGCTTCGAGCACGCCTTCATGGGCGACGAGTGCGGCCTCGACCTCGGCCGGCGAGACGTACATGCCGCTCACCTTCACCATGTCGTCGCTGCGCCCGCAATAGACGAAGTAGCCGTCCTCGTCCTCGTAATATTTGTCGCCGGTGCGGGTCCAGGCGCCGGCGAAGGTCGCCCGGCTGCGCTCGCGGCTGTTCCAGTAGAGGGCGGCACTGGTCGGGCCGTCGACCAGGAGGTCGCCGATCTCGCCGCGTCGCACCCGCTGGCCCGCCTCGTCGACGATGTCGAGCCGGTAGCCTGGGACCGCCTTGCCGGTGGTGCCGTAGCGCACGTCGCCCGGCCGATTGCTGAGAAAGATGTGCAGCATCTCGGTCGAGCCGATGCCGTCGAGGATGTCGACGCCGATCCGCTCCGACCAGCGCCGGCCGATCTCCGCCGGCAGCGGCTCGCCGGCCGACACACAGCGGCGCAGCGCCAGCTCTTCGCGACGGGGCAGGTCATCGCTCGCGAGCATCGTGTTGTAGAGGGTCGGGACGCCGTAAAAGATCGTCGGCCGGTGGCGGCGCAGGACATCCGCGACCACGGCGGGGCTCGGCCGCTCGGCGGTCAAGACGCTGGTGGCGCCAACCGCCATCGGAAAGGTCAGCGCGTTGCCGAGCCCGTAGGCGAAGAACAGCTTTGCGGCCGAATAGACGATGTCACTTTCGGTGATGTCGAGCACTGGCATGGCATAGAGCTCGGCCGTCCGGGCGAGGCTCGAATGGACGTGCACCGTGCCCTTCGGCCGGCCGGTCGAGCCTGACGAGTAGAGCCAGAAGCAGGGCTCGTCCGGATGGGTCGGCGCGGTGTCGGCGGCGGCGGGTGCCTCGGCGAGAAGCGCATCCAAATCGCCGCCGGACACGATGACCCGTGGCCTCGGGTCGGGCAGCAATGCCACCGCCGCCTCGATCACCGGCAGTACCGGAGCGGACGCGAAGACGGCGCGCGCCCTGCTGTCGGCGAGCATGAACGCAAATTCTGGCGCACTCAGCTGGGTGTTGACCGCGACCGGCACGATCCCGGTGGTGATCGCGCCGAGGAAAGCGGTCGGAAAATCGATCCCGTCGTGTAGGCATAGGAGGATGCGCTGCTCGGACTGAAGGCCGAGCCGGCGCAAGGCATTAGCGAACCGCCCGGCCCGTTCGGCCAGCTCGGCGTAGCTGTATCGGCCGCGATCGTCGATGAAGGCGGTCTTGCCGCCGCGCTCGGCGGCGAGGTTGCGCCCGATCAGATCGGCGGCGGCGTTGTAGGTCGGCGCGCCGTCCATCCGCTCACCTCCACTCCACAACCGGAATAAAAGCATTTCTCTGCCGCCCCGGCTATGATGCCGTCGGAGGTTTCCGATGATCGCCTTCGATACCGATCCCGGCGGCTACCGCCATTGGCGGCTCTCCTGCGCGGGGCCGATCGCCACGTTGGCGCTCGATGTCCAGGAGGATGGCGGGCTCGACCGAGGCTATCGGCTGAAGCTCAATTCCTACGATTTGGGCGTCGATATCGAGCTGGCGGATGCGCTCAACCGGATCCGGTTCGAGCATCCCGGGGTGCGCGTTGTGGTGATCACCAGCGGCCGGGAGCGAGTGTTCTCGTCGGGCGCCAACATCTACATGCTGGGCCAGGCGAGCCACGCGCAGAAGGTCAATTTCTGCAAGTTCACCAACGAGACCAGGAACGGCATCGAGGATTCGAGCGCGCATGCCGGCTTGAAGTTTATCGCGGCGGTCAATGGCGCTTGCGCTGGCGGCGGCTACGAGCTGGCGCTTGCCTGCGACGAGATCGTCATGATCGACGACCGGTCGAGCACATTGAGCCTACCCGAGGTGCCGCTCCTCGGCGTGCTGCCCGGCACTGGCGGGCTGACGCGGCTGGTCGACAAGCGCAAGGTCAGGCGCGATCTCGCCGACGTGTTCTGCACCACTGCCGAGGGGGTGCGCGCCGACCGCGCGATGGCCTGGGGCCTCGTCGATTGGACGGCGCCGCCGGCGCGCTTCAAACAGCTCGTCCAGGAGCGGGCCCGCGCGCTGGCGGCCGGCAGCGACCGTCCCGCCGACGCCGAAGGTGTGACGCTGCCGCCGCTCGACCGGCGGCTCGATGCGGGCGGCTTTCGCTACCGCTGGGTCGACGTTGGGATCGAGCGCGGCGGGCGAACCGCGACGGTGACGGTCGCGGGGCCGCGCTCCGAGGACGCGCCCGCTGATCTTGCCGGTATCCTCGCGGCCGGAGCGCGGTGGTGGCCGCTGGCGATGGCGCGCGAGCTCGATGACGCGGTGCTGCTGCTGCGCGCCAACGAGCCCGAAATCGGCACCTGGCTGCTGAAGACGGCGGGCGAGCCCGAAGCCGTGCTGGCCTGCGACCGCGCGATGGCGGCGCACCGGGACCACTGGTTCGTGCGCGAAACGATCGGTCTTCTCCGCCGCGCCTTGCGACGGCTCGATGTCTCATCGCGCAGCCTGTTCGCGGTGATCGGCGAGGGCTCGTGCTTTGCCGGCAGCCTGTTCGAGCTGGCGCTCGCCGCCGACCGCAGCTACATGCTGGCCGACGGGCCACGCGTCGCCCTCGACGCGATGAATTTCGGCGGACTTGAAATGCCGAACGGGCGCACTCGGCTCGCGGCGCGCTTTAACGACAACGGGGCCGCCGGGAAATTCACCGCTGGAACATTCGGGGCGGCCGCGGCGCTCGACCTCGGGCTCATAACCTTTGCTCCGGACGAGCTCGACTGGGAGGACGAAATCCGCCTCGCGGTCGAGGAACGGGCCAGCCTGTCGCCGGACGCGTTGACCGGGATGGAGGCGAGCCTGCGCTTTGCCGGTCCCGAGACATTGGCGACCAAGATCTTCGCCCGCCTCTCGGCTTGGCAGAATTGGGTATTCTCCCGGCCGAACGCGACCGGCGAGGATGGCCCGCTGAAACTTTACGGCAGCGGCCGGAAGCCGCGCTTCGACTGGAACAGGGTGTAGGAGGCGGGGATGGCGATCGACTATCTGGAGCGGATACCGAACAACGTCGATCTCGGCGGCAACCGCACCTTGCAGCGCGCGCTGGAGTACTGGCAACCGCGCTTTCTCGACTGGTGGAAGGAAATGGGGCCGGCGGTGTTTTCCTGTGCGGAGGTCTACCTGCGCACCGCCACGGCGGTCGACGAGGAGGGCTGGGCGAGCTACGGCAGGGTTAAGATGCCGGAATACCGCTGGGGCATCTTTCTCGCCGACCCGGTGCCCGATCGCCGGATCGGTTTCGGCGACGCGTTTGGCGAGCCTGTATGGCAGCAGGTGCCGGGCGAGCACCGCTCGGCCCTGCGCCGGCTGATCGTGACCCAAGGCGACACCGAGCCGGCCTCGGTCGAGCAGCAGCGATTGCTCGGTAACACCTGCCCCTCGCTCTACGATTTGCGCAACCTGTTTCAGATCAATGTCGAGGAAGGCCGCCATCTATGGGCGATGGTCTATCTGCTGCACGCCTATTTCGGCCGCGACGGCCGCGAGGAGGCCGAGGAATTGCTGGTCCGCCACTCGGGCGACCCCGACAAGCCGCGCATTCTTGGCACCTTTAATGAGCCGATCGCCGATTGGCTCAGCTTCTTCATGTTCACCTATTTCACCGATCGCGACGGCCGCTTTCAGCTGAAGAGCCTGGCCGAGAGTGCCTTTGACCCGCTGTCGCGCACCTGCCGGTTCATGCTGACCGAGGAAGCCTTCCACATGTTCGTCGGCGGGAGCGGGATCACCCGCATCGTCAAGCGCACGATCGAGGTCATGAAGGCGCTCGGCAGCGACGACCCCACGGCGGTGCGCAACGCCGGCGCGATCGATCTTCTAACCCTGCAGCGCTACATCAATTTCTGGTTCAGCTCGTCGCTCGATCTCTTCGGCGCCGAGATCTCGTCCAACGCCGCGAGCTATTTTGCCCGCGGCCTCAAAGGCCGTCCCGACGAGGCGCGGTTTGCCGAGCACTTAGCGGCCGATCAGAGCCTGCGCATCGAGGTGCCGGACGGGAAAGGCGGGGTGACGGCCGAGGACGTGCCGATGCGCGGCGCCATGAACGAAGTGACGCGCGCCGCCTATGCCCGGGATTGCGATGTCGGCGTGCAGCGCTGGAACCGGCTTATCGCAGAGGCCGGGTATGAGTTCCGGTTCCGGCTGCCGAGCACCCGCTTCCACCGCTCGATCGGCGTGTGGGCCGCTGCGGCGACCGACCCGGACGGGCATCCGATCGCCGACGAGGAATGGCACGAGCGGCAGCACGATTGGCTACCCACGGCCGAGGACCGCGGCTTTGTCGCGAGCCTGATGCAGCGCGTCACCGAGCCGGGTAAGGTCGCAGGCTGGATCGCCCCGCCCGAAATCGGCATCAACAACACGCCGCTCGACTACGAGTACGTGCGGCTGAACTGAGTCCTTCGCTCGGGTCGCGGCCGTCGTCGCATGCGCGTCGAGGGCTATTACCCAAAGGGCAGGCGCTGGTGGGTTTCGGCTGCACGAGAAAAGACGGCAGCGCAATGAGATGCCGGCGCACCACAACCTGGTAGCCTATCTCGGCTCTTATATGGAGGGGGCGGGCATTGGTGACGGTGCCAAGTCCCCCTCTTCCATTCCGCCGCCGCGCGCACCGGCGCGCTGACCGAGGAGCCGGTGAACCGGATCGAAGTAAGCGATCGGGCGACGAGATCAGACTGGGCGGCTTATGCACGAACGTCCGGTCCGTCTAAATGATGTGTACGAACCAGGAACGAAGGGCTAAGATCGTCATCGGTCGATGATGGACAGGGTGAGGCCATGTCTGGCTCCGAGGGGCGGTTTCCAAAGTCGTTGATCGAGTTCCAGGGTCGCTTTGCGACCGAAAGTAAATGCGCGGCATTCCTTTTCGAGCGCCGCTGGCCGGAAGGGTTTGTCTGCCCCGGCTGCGGCGACGGTCGTGCCTGGCTTCTGAAGACCAAGGCGTTCACCTATGAGTGTGCCGCCTGCGGGCGGCAGACCTCGGTGACGGCGGGGACCATCATGCACGCCAGCAAGCTGCCGCTGACCACGTGGTTCTGGGCCGCGTTTTTGATGGCGACGCATTCCAATGGGATCTCGGCATTGCAGCTCCAGAGCCAGCTTGGACTGGGCTCCTACCGCACCGCCTGGATGTTGTGCGCCAAGCTGCGCCGGGCGATGGTCGACCCGCAGCGCGCGCCGCTGAGCGGCGTGGTCGAGGCCGACGAGACGATCATTCCGTTCCGCACCAAGAACGACCCGGTCGTCGTGCCGGCCGGCCGCAGTGGGGTCGGCAAGATGCTGGTTGCCGGCGCGGTCGAAGTCGACGGCGGCTCGCCGCGACGGGCCCGGCTGAAGGTGATCGAGGGCTTTGGCAAGGACGAGAGCCACGCTTTCGTGCTGGCTGCCGTGGCTCCCAACACCAGGCTGGTGACCGACGACTGGCCCTCCTACAACGACATTCCCGACATCAAGCATAAGGCGATCACGATCGGTCCGATGGCGGCGCACATCGTCCTGCCCTGGACCCATCGCCTGTTCTCAAACCTCAAGCGCTGGGGACTGGGCGTCTACCACGGACTGCGCAAGACCAACCTCCAGCACTACCTCGACGAGTTCGTGTTCCGCTTCAATCGGCGCCGGTCACGGCATGCCGCGTTCAATACGCTCCTCGGCATCGGCGCCGGTACCGCCCCAGCTCCTTACCACGTGCTGATCCGCAAGACCGCCTAGCAAAGCGGACACCAGACGACCACAGCATATAGAGCGACCGGAACTTCGTGCAGAAGCCACTTATGGTATTTATGGCATTGAAAACATCTTCACAAACCGGAATATCGGTCTATAATTTTATTCCGGCACGAATGCGATCCATTCTGATGACTATGACGTTAATTATTATATTTTGCTGTGTATTAGTTTTTATAGCCTCCTCGCTGTTTCCCGTGGGCAGTAACGTCGTGCTCTGCTTACCAACCGTCGTTTCCTGGTTCGGCTGAGCTCCGTTTCCTCCTCCCGGCAGGGGGAGGACAGCATGCAAGACACGAACCTGCTGGGGTTCGCATTGGGATTGACCCCGCCCTGGTCCGTGACCGGCGCGGACTTCGACGCGGTTGCCCGCCGACTGGACATCCACATCAACTTCGCCCCTGGGAGCCGCTTCGCCTGCCCGCGATGTGGTGTCGCCGATTGCCCGGTACACGACACCGAACCAATGGAATGGCGCCATCTCAATTTCTGCCAGCATCAGGCATGGCTGCCCGCGCGCGTCCCGCGGGTCCGTTGCGCGGGATGCAGCGTCAAAAAGATCACCGCGCTGCCCTGGGCGCGGAAAGACAGTGGCTTCACGCTCTTGTTCGAAGCCCTGATCATGGCCCTGGTCACGGCCATGCCAGTCAACGCCGCGGCCCGACTGGTCAACGAGCACGATACCAGGCTGTGGCGGGTCATTCACCACTACGTAGAGGAAGCCCGTGCGCGCGTCGATACCTCGGCGGTCAGCCGTGTCGCGGTCGATGAAACGGCGCCCGCCGCGGCCACGATTATATCTCGCTGTTCGTCGATATCGATGAAGCCCGCGTCATCCACGTTACCGAGGGCAAGGACTTCGCCGATGACCTGACCGAACACGGTAGCGACCCCGGTCAGATCGCCGAGGTCTGCATCGACATGAGCCCCGCGTTCATCAAAGGTGTGGCGGCGCATTTGCCCAACGCCGAGGTCACATTCGACAATTTTCATACCGTGAAAATCGTCAACGATGCCGTCGATGAGGTGTCGCGCCGAGCGGAAGACGCGCGCCGAACTGTAAGGCACGCGTTATATATGGTTGCGCAACCCTAATACGCTCTCAGACCGGCAGCGCGCCACATTTGATGCCTTGCCCACGCGCACCCTGAAGACAGCACGCGCCTATCAGATCAGGTTCGCCTTCCAGGACATGTACGCCGAAGGTAGCGTGGAAGCCGCCACCGCCCATCTGAAGAAATGGTACTTCTGGCCACACACAGCCGCTTGCCGCCAATAATCGAGGCCGCCCATACCGTGAAGCGTCACCGGGATGGAATATTGCGCTGGTTCGACAGCAAGATCGCCAATGGATTGATCGAAGGGATCAACAACCTCATACGACCCGCGAAAGCGAAGGCACGCGGGTATCACTCAACACGCAACCTCAAAGCCATGGTCTATCTTATCGCGAGGAAGCTCAATCTCGGCCTGCCGGTGCGCGTTCCGCCGGATTGAGTGATCATCTTCCATCGGGATCCGTGATCACAATCGACCGGAACGCGCACACCGCTCCTGCCGGCCCCCGCAGGACCAAGAACCTGCCGTCCGGGAGCGATGCGAGATCGCGTATGCCGGCATTCGGGCGCAGGGCCACGGGGAGCACTTGTGCCCGCGGCGTGGCCCCGGTCCGCCCGGTTGGGAACAGGTCGGCGATCGGCGCCCGCAACATGAATGCCTCCCCGTTGAAGGACGGCGCGCGCAGCCCGACGAAGAGATCGCCATCGGCAACGGCGATCCCCTCGATGTTCAAACCCTGAGCCGCGGCGTCGTGCGGCTTGCCGAAGAACCCGCCGATCCGGTCGGCGCTGCGTAGCGCGCCCGACAGAAGGTAGCTCAGCTCAGGCATGGCTGCGCGACCATCGGCGCCGACGGTAAACCGCGCCATGAGGAAGCTCGACAGCTTGAATTCCGATTTCTTGCGCGAGCAGCCGTGCGACCCGACGACGTAAAACCTCCCCTCGGCCGCATCGTAGGCAACCCCTTCGCCGTCGAACTCCTCGAACGCTGCGGACCCTCCGGGGCAGGGAACCTCGGGCGGCGCCCCCACGACCTTCGCCGGATCGGGCGGCTGGTCGTCGATAAGCCGAACCAGATCACCCACGGTCATGTTGTGGCCGCGCAATCTTACCAGCTGCGCCAAAGAGCCTTCGTCATTGACGACCGCGCACAATTGCGAGCCGGACCCGTCCGGAGCCCGGCAGGCGATGCCGCTCAAATCCTTTGCGGTCTTACCGGGACGCTTGCCGGAGAGGCTGCGGTCGAGCGAGTAGGCCGCCGTCGGTTCAATGCGATCCGCAGTCTCTGCCGCGGCGAGCGTGAAGGTCGCGCCGGCCACGGCGGCGAATGCGCCGAGACCCAATCGAATGTGATGGCCCATAGCCCACCCCTCGCGAAAATTACCGCAGCGAGCATACCGTGCTCAGATATTCATGAATGTGAACTGCGTCACATCGCTTGCTGAAACTGCCGCTTCAGCTTGAGCGCCAGCCGCTGTGATAGAGCTCGCCCGGCGAGCCGAAATCCTGAAGCGCGGGCTTGGCGACCACCGAGCGCCGCGTTCGTCGTCCGCAAGCAGCGCTGCAGGGCTGGCCGCCCGCGTTGCCATTCAAACGACGCGATCTGACGCTGGCTTTGACCCATCTGTCTAAAATTTCCGCCTGCTTATGGAGCAGGAAAAATTTGGAATGTTCGCCGAGCCGGCGTGTTGACGAGGGGAGGGCGCCCCTTTGGTGCCTGCTTGCCTGGAGGAATGCGTGAAACGGATAATTCTCATGGCGGGCGCGACCACCCTTTTCAGCCTTCCGGCCTTCGCCGAATCTCCGACCGCGCTCCATCCCGCGCCGACGGTGCTTTCTCAGACGCAGGCGCCGGGGTCATCAGCGGTCGTGACGAGCGCGCCGTCCGGAACAACGGTCATCGTCGCCCCCACCGCACCACCGCCGCCGCAAACAGAGAGTCCGCCGCCACCGCCTTCGCCGACCTATGTATGGGACCCCGGGCGTTGGAATTGGAATGGCGTGCAGTATGTTTGGCGGCCCGGGAGCTACGTCGAGAAGCCGACGGTGACGGCCACCTTTGTGCCTGGACATTGGCAGCAGGCCCCCAACGGCTGGGTCTGGGCCGACAGCCATTGGGATTACACGCCCGGAAGATGATCCCGAGCGAGCCTGGAACGCCCGCTTCCCGATCCGGTTCCGATGGCGTTCGTCAAGCTGGAGCCGAGATGAACCCCGATCTTTCGGCGCGACGGACCTACCCGGCCTTGCGCGGCCTACTGTTCCCACAGTCTTGGCCGATATTTCGTGGGGTTTGGGATAACTTAGGCCGTAACCACGGCTCCATGATGGCCGCGGGAATCGCCTTCTACGCCTTGTTGTCGATTTTCCCCGGGTTCTCGGCGGTTATTTCGATATACGGTCTGATTGCGGATCCGACAGCAATCCAGAGTCAGGTGGCCGTACTCTCAGTTGTCGTTCCGGCGGAGGTGCTAAAGTTGCTGTCGGACCGCCTGAGCTTCGTGGCCATCAACTCGCCATCGACCCTTGGCATCGGGCTGTTGGTCAGTGTGGCGGTCGGGCTTTGGAGCGCGATGAGCGCGACCAGCAAGCTGATGCAGGCGCTGACCATAGCTTTCAACGGAAAAGAGCGACGCAGCCTCGTTGTCTTTTATCTGACGGCCCTTGTCTTGACGGTGACCCTGATTGTGTTCGGTCTGCTGTCGCTGGCACTCGTGGCGGCACTCCCCGCGGTTTTGGAACATCTGCCGTTTTCAAGTTTCCCAAGCAGGACGTTGTCGCTGGCTCGCTGGCCGATGCTCGCCGCCCTTTCAATGGCGGCACTGGCAATCCTTTATCGCTTTGCGCCGAGCGGGGACGATCAACAATGGCGTTGGATCAGCCCGGGCGCGGTTGCCGCGACCATTTTGTGGATGCTGAGCTCGGTTGCGTTTTCGATTTATGTGAGCCGGTTCGCTTCGTACGACACAACGTACGGATCGATAGGAGCCGTCGTGATCCTGATGATGTGGCTGTATTTGACAGCCTATTCCCTGCTGGCTGGAGCCGAGCTCGATACGGCGATTGAACGGCAAACCACGCGCCCCTCGGATGGCAAGGGTCAGGTGCCATATGATAATCTGGACCCGGCGCAGCCGTAGCCCTATCCACTTGGGGAAGGTCATCGGTGGTAGGGGCGGAACCTTTTATGCGTCGGAGGCGTTGTGGGTCGGATGGAGGTATTGCTACGGAAACGCTGAAGATGCATGATCGGAAGTCGGCGCAGACCAGCGGCGAATTGCGAAATTCCGAACATTTTTACCGCGAGCTGCTCCAGGTGCTGCCCACGGCACTCTATACTACAGACGCTGCCGGCCACGTCACATTTTACAACGAAGCCGCCGTTGAGTTGGCGGGTCGCAGGCCGGAGTTAGGCAGCGATCAATGGTGCGTTTCGTGGCGGCTTTATCGGCCGGACGGTTCGCCGATGGCTCACGATGAATGCCCGATGGCGGTCGCGCTGAAGGAGGACCAGCCGGTCAGGGGCCAGGAACTGATCGTCGAACGACCCGACGGCGCGCGAGTACCGGTCCTGCCTTACCCTACGCCTTTGCATGACATGTCGGGCAAGCTCGTGGGTGCGGTGAATGTGCTCATAGACCTTACCGACCGACAGAGAGCCGAGCAGGCACTGCTCCGGCTCGATAAAGCGTTGGCGCACAATGTAAAAAGGCGCACCAAGGAGCTGACAGCGACATCGGCGAAGATCGATGACAGGGAGCGACACCTTCAGCTGCTCGTCCAAGGAGTCACCGATTATGCGATCTTCATGCTGGACCCGAGTGGGGTCGTGGTCAGCTGGAATACAGGCGCCGAACGGATAAAGGGCTATCGTGCCGAAGAGATTATCGGCCAGCATTTCTCTCGCTTCTATACTGAGCAGGACCGCGCAAACGGAGTCCCCCAGCGGGCTTTGGCTACCGCTTTGCGAGAGGGCCGGTGCGAGCTCGAAGGCTGGCGGGTGCGCAAGAACGGAGAGCATTTTTGGGGCAGCGTCGTTATTGATCCGATCCACGACGACGCCGGCGCGCTGGTTGGCTTTGCCAAAATTACCCGCGACGAGACCGAGCGACAGGTAGCGAAGGAAAAGGCGGCCGAAAGCGCAGAATTGGCACGCGCCATTATCGACACCGCTCTTGAGGCCTTTGTGCAGATCGACGAACACGGCATCGTGCACGAATGGAACGCGCGGGCGGACGTAGTGTTCGGCTGGTCGCGCGCACAGGCGGTAGGGCGTGACCTCTGGGATCTGATCGTGCCGCCCACCGAAGGTAACCGTTATCGCAAGCGGCTGGCCAGTTTTCTACGCAGAGACGTGAGCCAAAAACGAGGGCGGCGCTTACAGCTTCAAGCATTGCGGCAGGACGGCACCGAGATAACCGTCGAGTTGAGCGCTACCGCGCTACGGCGCGGGGAACACTATCTAGTCAATGGCTTCATTCGAGATCTCACCGAACAGCTTGCCGCGGAGGCCCACCTCCATCATGCCCAGAAGATGGAAGCTATCGGCCAATTGACGGGTGGGGTAGCCCACGATTTCAATAATCTGCTGATGTCGATTATTGGAAATCTCGAGGTGCTTGCAGCTAAATTGCCGGAGCGGGGCTCGTACGGCCGCTATGTCGAGGCTGCCCTTCGCGCGGCGTGGCGAGGTTCGGGACTGACGGAACAGCTTCTCGCCTTTTCCCGCCGCCAGGAGCTTCATCCCGAGATCGTGAGCATTGATCGTCTTCTGCGCGGCATAACGATGCTATGCCAAAAAACGGTCGGAGAGGGCATTGAGATTTCGATAAATGCGGAAAAGAATCTCTGGGCCGCCCGTGTCGACCAGGGCCAGTTCGAGGCGGCGCTGCTTAATCTGGCGGCCAACGCCCGTGACGCCATGGATTGGTCAGGACGGCTGACCATAACGGCTCAGAATGTCACGACGCACCAAAAGACCGGTTCCGATCTCCCCGCCGGGCATTTCGTTTCGATTTCGGTAAGCGATACCGGATGCGGAATGGACGCAGATGTGCTGGCCCACGCGTTCGAGCCGTTCTTTACCACTAAAGAAGTCGGGCGCGGTACCGGCCTGGGCCTGAGTCAGGTCTATGGATTTGCGACCCAGTGCGGGGGCACTGCCCTCATCGAAAGCAAGCGGGGAGCAGGAACAACCGTCCGAATTTATCTGCCGAAGGCTGATGGCGAGGTAAAGGCCGGAAGATCGTTGGAGGATCTGGCGCATGCCCCGAACGGTACCGCAACGATCCTGGTCGTCGAGGACGACCCCGACGTACGCGAAATGATTACCGAGGTGATTTCTCATCTGGGTTACCGCGTGTTGGTGGCAATCGATGGTCGCGAGGCGCTGTCGGTGTTGCAGAACGAAAGCTCGATCGATCTGTTGTTCAGTGATGTCGTGATGCCGTCGGGCCTGAGCGGCATCGAGCTCGGTCGGAGCGCGCGCAGGCTGAGGCCTAATCTTAATGTCCTGCTCAGTTCCGGTTATGTCGGAGAGGACGCTAAATCTGAGTTGATCCGAAGCGGGGTTTCATTTATTTCCAAACCATATCGGCCAGCAGAACTTGCTTCCAAGCTGTCTGAGTGCTTGCGAGCCAGAGCCCAGAGCAATTCCAGCGGTCTCTAAGGGCCCGCGCCAACGGGTGGAACGCCGCCTGGGAGCGCAGACTGGAACCGTTGGCCCATTGCTCTCGTTTTCGTTCTCGAATGGGCGAACTGGAGTGGATGATGCCGCAAGGAGACAAGTCCAAATACACCGAGAAGCAGAAGCGTCAAGCCGAGCACATCGAAGAAGGTTATGAAGAGCGCGGCGTCAGTGAGGCGGAAGCCGAGCGCCGCGCCTGGGCGACTGTTAACAAGATCAGCGGCGGTGGCAAGAAATCCGGGTCGGGCCGCGGCAAACCGGTCAATAAGGCGCCAGCCCGCAAAGGCGGGCGGCTTGGCGGCGCCGCCTCTGCCGCACGGCCGAAAAGCGCCCGATCCGCCTCGGCGAGAAAAGCGGCGCGGACACGGGCGCGCCGCCAGCAGGGCGCCTGAGAAACCAGTCCCATGGGCCCGCGCCCGCCATCTTCAGCGGGGGTTCCAGCGGAACGAGAGGACCCCTGCATGGTTCGCGAACTCGGAAAGAAAATCCGGCGGCTCAGCCTCGGTCGGAGATCCGAACCACCGCAAATCGAATCTGGCCTCCCAGCGCCCGCCATTGTCCATGAATGAAACTCCGCGGACGTCGACGACGTAGTCCGCGCGCAATCGAGCAAGCAGCTTTCCTCGGACCGATGTACCACCGGTAGAGACGATAACGAGCGTCGCCCGACGAACCTGCGGCAGGTGGCGCTCGGCGATCGCCAATCCCCACAACACCGATAGGCCCAACGCCGTCCCGATCAATCCCAGTCCGATCTGCCCGGCTCCGATGCACAAGCCGAGGACGGTCACCAGCCATAAGGTCGCCGCCGTCGTGACGCCGACCACCAGATTTTCGCGGCGAAGTATCGCTCCTCCGCCGATGAACCCCATCCCTGTGAGGATGCCGAGGGGCAGCCTCATCACATCAATCTGAACGTAGGAATCAGACGTCTTTCCGGCGGTATCGAGCAGAAGGTTCGCAAGCAGCATTGAGATCGATGCGGCGAGGCAAACCAGCATGGTCGTCCGCAATCCAGCCGGCTTCCCATGTTCACCCCGGTTTGCGCCGATCACGGCGCCGGCAAAAATGGTGATGCCCAAGCGAAGGAGCAGATCACCCCAATCCACAACAGGTTGCATTGCCGCCTTATCAGACCGCGCTGGGGCCATCAGAACCCATTGCCGGGCTTCTCCTCCTGGCAAAGATCCGGCTGGCCATGAAGACGAACATTCTGCGAATACCGCCGCAACACTTCGATCGCGTGTCGTTCGGCATCGGCATCTGGCGTGCGCACCCAGAGAAGCACGCCGCCTTGGGCAAGCTGCGTGTCGAGAAATGCCTCCTCGTCCTTTGCCAGAGTGCGCCCGATCACCGTGCTGATGGCGCCGCTGGCTGCAGCCGCCGCGGCTGCCGCAGCCGCGATCACCACGATGCTCCCGCCGGTTGCGACGGTGAACCCCGCTGCCGCGAAGGCCGCGACCGTCGCTGCCATTCCGGTACCGAGCACCCGGCCCTGGCGAATATCCGGCTCTGTCACCACAGCCTCGCGAGATGCCGACGGATCGTCCGCCAGGCGCCTTGTATCTGTGCCGTAATGTTCCGTCAGCGCGTCGTGCGCGAGAAAGCTGAGGTTGGCGCGATCGATGCCATGGCTTTGCAACTCGGATACCGCCTTCTCGAGCTTCTCTGAATCGTCAAAAACCGCGACGGCCTCGCGGATTGCCGGTGTGGTCATGGCTTCTGGCTCCCATCGCCCGAATTACAGAACCCTCCGCACCGCTTTTGGTTCCAGGCAGCCACGCCCAGCCCGTCAGCCAGGACGCAGATTACCGGAATAAGCCATGGTTGACCGGTCGGTCCGTGAGTCTTCCAAAGTGACCCTTAGTTGCAATTAGGTAAAATATGTAAATATATTGTCACAGTTATAGTTGTTACACAAGATTTACCACATTTTACAAAATGACTTGGTACGTATTGCGTGGGTTTTCCGTTAGGTTGTTACGAAACAGCAGGAAGGACGGCCGAGGTGTCTGAGTTCCATCGTCTTATCGAGCAGCAGATCCCGCGGCTGCGCCGCTATGCGCGCGCGCTGACCCGCAACCGGGAGCGGGGCGATGATCTTGTTCAGGACACCATCCTCCGGGCTCTGGCGAAGGAGCATTTATGGCAGCCGGGGACGGATCTGCGCGCCTGGCTTTTCACCATAATGCACAACCAAAATGTCAATGCGGTCCGCCGCAGCCTGCGTGAAGGCGCGGCCGTGAGTTTTCAGGAAATGTCTTCCACATTGGTCGCAACCACGACCGATCCGATTACCCGACGGCAGCTGCGCGAGCTGGAGCGTGCCATAGACGAGCTGCCGGGCGAGCAGCGGCAGGTGATCCTGCTGGTCGGCCTCGAGGGTATGAATTATGCCGAGACAGCGGAAATATTGAATGTGCCGATTGGCACGGTACGTTCGCGACTTTCGCGTGCTCGCGAAAATCTGCGCCAAGTGATGGGCATAGGTCATAAAAGGTACACGTCGGAAACGATCGGAGGCACCATCCAGACTTTGGCAGCGTAGGAGCCGAGATAGGTCTCACAACAGGCTATTGTTAACGTGCATTCTCCGGGTGCCCTGACGGTGATAGCCGCAGGGAGGCCGAACCGACGATTGTGCTACGCGTCCCCGTCCTGCTTGCCACGCTGATGTAAATGAAGAGCCGCCCGCAGACGGCTGTCTGCGGGCGGCTTTGCGCGAGGCGAACCGCGGGTAGGGCTCAGGCGTGGTTGGCGTGGTAGTAGGTGTTGCGCATCACTCGGCCGGGGAGCGCCCCGGTGTGCTTGCCGTTCTCCATCAACACCTGGCCATTGACGATCGTTGCCATGATGCCCGCCGCCGGCTCCTTCATCCGCCAGCCGCCGGCTGGGAAGTCGTGGACGACCGATTCCGGCAACGGCCGAACCGTGTCGGGATCGAAGATCACGATGTCGGCTGCCATGCCCGGCCGCAGCAGCCCTCGGTCATAGAGGCCCAATGCCGAGGCCGAATCGAAGGTCAGCCGCCGCACCGCGTGCTCCAGGGTCATGACCTGCTTCTCGCGCACCCACTCGGACAAGAGCCGGGTGCAATAGCCGTAGCCGCCGTGGAACTGGACATGCGCGCCGCCGTCCGACAATCCGACGATGGCGTTCGGGTAGGTGAGGATCTTGGCCATCGCTGCGTCGTCGACATTGTTTTCCGACTGCATCAGGCCGGTGTCGAGGTTCTCCTCGACGACGAGGTCGAGGAAGGCGTCGATGACCCGCTTGTTTTGCTCCTTGGCGACCTGGCCGATGGTCTTGCCCTTGAGCCCCTGGTTCTTTTCGAGGACCGGGGTCTCGACCCACATGTAGTTGTACCACTCGCGCGAGTAGCCGGCGGCCGGGACCTCGACCGAGTGCTCGATCACTTCCTCGTGCAATTTCTGCCGGATCGCCGGGTCGGCGTAGGCCTTGAGCTTTTCGTCGTCCGAGGACAACAGGATCGGGTGCCAGGTCGGCGAGCCGCGGAAGACCTGGCAGTTGCGCATCGTGAAGGTCTGGGTGACCCGGTTCGGGCTGCACAGCGGGTAGGCGCGGATGCCGGCCTTCGAGGTCTCCTCGACCCGCGCCATGTGCTTTTTCCAGGCGTCGGGCTCGCGCACGGTCTGCCCGAGGTTGTTGTAGATGACGGTGCGGCCGGTCGCCTCCGATAGGCGCGCCATGAGCCCGTTGCCGAGCTCGGCGTTGCGCCCGCCGCCCGACTGGATGATCCCGGTGCCCATGTCGCGCAAGACGTCGCCCAGCGCGAAGATCTCCTTCTCGTCGGCCCACAGCGCCGGGATATGGACGCCCTGCGGATCGTAGTGGCCCTTGTTGCGCGACACCGAGAGGCCGAGCGCGCCGCCCTTCATGCCGTCGCGCACGACATCCTGCATCTTCTTGATTTCGTCGTCGGTCGCCGTGCGCTTCTGGCACTCGTCGCCCATCACATAATAGCGCACGGTCGAGTGGCCGATCAGATTGCCGACGTTGACGCCGAGGTTCTGGTCGAGCCGGTCCATGTATTGCGGGATCGTCTCCCAGTCGACCTCGACGGTGTTCAGCACCTCCATCGGGATCGCTTCGACGTAGGAGAGGAACTCGGCGACCCGCTTGGCGCTGCCCGGCCGCACCGGCGCCAAGGACAGCGAGCAATTGCCGAACATCACGGTCGTGACGCCGTGGTCGGGCGAGAACGAGCAAAGCGGATCCCAGGTGACCTGCGCGTCGTAATGGCAATGGTTGTCGACAAAGCCGGGCGCCACGACGCGGCCCTCGGCGTCGATCGTGCGCTGCGCCGGGCCGCTCAATTTGCCGAGCTCGACGATCTTGCCGTCCTTGATCCCGACATCGCCGCGGAACGCCGGACTTCCCGAGCCGTCGACGATCCGGCCGTTCTTGATCAACAGATCGTACGCCATTTCCATCCCTTTCTTGGTTCGGGCCACCGCCCACTCGATCCAACTCAAAGTGTATCACGCGGACTGCGGCTCTCGGCGCAAAATATGACGGGAGATGCACAGCGAGCCGGGCTGCGGCATGCTAAAATCTGGCGATGGCTTTCGATGTCGTCGATTTGCGGGACTTCTACCTGACCGGCCTCGGCCAAGTCGCTCGGCGCATGATCCGGCGCGCCATCCGCCGCGTCTGGCCCGATCTGCACGGCATGCGGCTGCTCGGGATCGGCTATGCGACACCGTTCCTGTCGGCGGTGTCGGCGGAGACCGAGCGCACCGCGGCGCTGATGCCGGCCTCGCTCGGCGTCCTCGGCTGGCCCGCCGGCGAGCGCAACCTCGTCGCACTAGGCGACGAGGGGGAGCTGCCCTTCGCCGACTATTCGATCGACCGGGTATTGCTGGTGCACGCGCTGGAGACGAGCGACGAGGCCGGGGCTATGCTGAAGGAGGTCTGGCGCGTGCTCGCCGGTGGCGGCAGGCTGCTGATCGTGGCGCCGAACCGCCGCGGGATCTGGGCCCGGCTCGATCGCACGCCGTTCGGCTCCGGCCGGCCCTACACGATGTCGCAATTGTCGCAACTGCTTCGCGACGAGCTGTTCACCCCGGTCGGATCGGACACCGCCCTCTTTACCCCGCCCGCCCGCAAGGGAATGGTCCTGCGCGCCGCGCCCGCCTGGGAGCGCATCGGCAACCGCTGGTTCCCGACCTTCGCCGGGGTGGTGCTGATCGAGGCGACAAAGCAGATCTACGCCAAACCGATAGCAGCACGGGCGCCGCGCCGACGCCTCGTCTATGCACCCGCCCCGCACGGGCTGTGATCGGCCACGGAGCAAGCGATGATACGGATTTCGTTCCAGATCGACGGCGGCCCGATCCACAGCAGCGGCGAATACTACAGCATCAACATGCGCTATCTGCGCCAGCAGATCCTGCGCGCGCGCGACCGCGGCGACCTCGCCCCGCAATTCATCGTCAGGATGCCCGCGCCCGATTTGCCGGACACTTCGGTCGACGCCTTCATCCGCACCGACGATCTCTATCTCTACGGCGTGCAGAACTTAAACGGCGCATTCTACTTTAAGGACTACGCCGGCTCGAAGCTGATCGGCAACCAGCAGCTGCTGGGCTTTACCGGCCATTACAACGATCTCGGCTCCTATGCCGATCTCGCGATCAATCGCGGCACGATCACCGCCGCGATCAACCAGATCTCGCACTGGCGCAGCGCGGACGCGATCACCAGCAAGAGAAAGGATAGGTTCGGCGTGAATCACCTGACTGCCGATGCCGGCCACTTGATGATCCTGATCCTGATGATTTCCGAGGCGGCACGGTTTTTCGAAGTCGAGCAGACGGTCGCGAACGCGCTCAATAGTCGTCCGAACACACCCTTGACCCCGTTCGGGATCGAGCAGCTGACGCATGAATGGGGGCAGCGCTCGGGAGAAGGCGATTTCCGCAAGGTCGCCATCATGAAGCTGTGACCGGTGGCTGGGCGATCGCGGCGCAGGTACGGCTCAACCGGGCGCGCGAAACGGATAGGGGCCGGGCCAATCCCCGAAAGTCGCGGTGTGGCTGACAAGCCCTGCCTCCTCGCGCCAGAGATGGAGCTGGTAGCCCGGCGGCTCGAAGATGAATTGGAGCGGCGACTGCGGGTCGAGGTCGAGCGCCACCTGATGGGCCGTGCTCGGCGCCGTGCCGGCGACGGTGCCGGCAAAGCGCCGGTCGATCGCCCGATGCAGATGGCCGCACAGGATGCGCTCAACCTGGCCGTGCCGGGACACGATCTCGGCAAAGGCGGCGGCGTCCTCGAGGCCGTAACGGTCCATATGCGCGATGCCGGTGGCGAAGGGCGGGTGGTGCATCAGGACGAGGGTCGGTCGCTCGGGTGCCGCCGCCAGGGTCGCGTCGAGCCAGAGGAGGCGCTCGGCGCACAGCATCCCGCCATGCTCGCCGGGGATATGGGTATCGAGCGCCACGATGCGCAGCGGGTATTCCTCGACCGCATAGTGGAGAAAGCCGACGCGCGGCAGGTAGCCGTCGCGCCCGAAGGCCTCGCGCATCCCCTCGCGCGAATCATGGTTGCCGGGGATGACGAAGGCCGGCATTGCCAGCGGCGCCAGGAGCGCGCGGAAATGGTCGTACTCGGCGGGGGAGCCGTGGTCGACGAGGTCGCCGGTGACGACGGTTACGTCGGGCAGCGGGGCCAGAGCGTTGATCTCGGCGACTGCGCGCGCCAGGCAGAGGGCGGTGTCGATACGGCTCCAGCCAGGCTCCGCCCCGGGCGGGGCGGCCTTCGCTGGGGCATGGAACAATTTCCCCGGCGCCAGGATATGGGGGTCGGAGATCTGGGCGACCAGCATTACGAGCCCTCGCCAGTCAAGACGAAGACGCCCTGCTCGGCGAGCAGGTTGGCGAGGCTGCCGTGGGGATCGAGCGAGAACGGCCGGCCATGCCGGTCGAGAGTGACGCTGCGCTCGACCCGCACGCCCAACTCGTCGCACAGCGCGACAAAGTCGCGGATCGTGCAGAGGTGGATGTTCGGCGTCTCATACCAGGGGTTGGGCAGCAGCGGCGAGACCGGCATCCGGCCGCCCAACAGCAGCTTCAATCGGATCCGCCAGAAGCCGAAATTCGGGAACGAGACGATAGCGCGCCGGCCGATGCGGACCAGCGCCTCGACCACCCGGCGCGGGTTGCGCGTCGCCTGCAAGGTCTGGCTCAGCACGACCACATCGAAGGCGCCCTTTGGGTAGGCTTCGAGATCGCTGTCGGCGTCGCCCTGGATGACCGACATGCCGTGGCCGACGCAGGCATTCACGCCGGATTGGCTCAACTCGATGCCGCGGCCGTCGACATTCTTGCGGCGCGCCAGATAGGCCAGCAGCGCGCCGTCTCCACAGCCGATGTCGAGCACGCGCGCGCCGGGCGCGATCATATCGGCGATCAGCCGCAAATCACGCCGCAGCTCGTCCACGCCGGCCGGGTCGGCAGCCGGCAGGGTTCCGGCGCGGTCGAGGTTCAGCTCGGCAGTCATCACCAGGACCGGGTCAGCCCGCGATGCTCGGCACAGCCGGTGAGAAAACCGCGCAAGGTCTCGAACAGCTCGGGCTCGTGCAGCAGAAAGGCGTCGTGCCCGTTCTCGGTGGCGATCTCGACAAAGCTGACATTGGCCGCGACCGCATTCAGCGCCTGCACCAGCTCGCGGCTTTCGGCGGTGGGGAACAGCCAGTCGCTGGTGAAGGAGATCACGCAGAACCGCGTGCGGGCGCCCGCGAAGGCGCCGGGCAGCGACCCGCCGTGCTCGGCGGCGAGGTCGAAATAATCCATCGCCCGCGTGATGTAGAGGTAGGAGTTCGCGTCGAAGCGGTCGACAAAGGTGCTGCCCTGGTGGCGCAGATAGCTTTCGACCTGAAAATCGGCGTCAAAGCCGTAGGTGACGGCACGGCGGTCCTGCAGGTTGCGCCCGAATTTGCGGTGCAGCGCCGCCTCGGAGAGATAGGTAATGTGCGCCGCCATGCGGGCGACCGCGAGCCCCCGCGCCGGCCGCCGGCCGAGGTTCAGATAGCGGCCGCCGCACCATTCCGGATCGGCCATGATCGCCTGCCGGCCGACTTCGTGAAAGGCGATGTTCTGGGCGGAGTGGCGCGCCGCAGCGGCGATCGGCACTGCGGCAAAGACGAAGTCCGGGTAGCTCGATGCCCATTGCAGAACCTGCATGCCGCCCATAGACCCGCCGATCACGCAGAACAGGCTGTCGATGCCGAGATGTTCGAGGAGCCGTTTCTGGGCGCGCACCATGTCGTGGACGGTGATGACCGGAAACGACAGGGCCCAGGGCTCGCCGGTCGCCGGGTTCACATCCTGCGGCCCGGTCGTCCCCATGCAGCCGCCGAGCACGTTGACGCAGATCAGGTAGTACCGCCCCGTGTCGAGCACCCCGCCGGGGCCGATCAAGGTCTCCCACCAGCCGGGCTTGCCGGTGATCGGGTGCGGATCGGCCGCGTATTGGTCGCCGGTCAGCGCGTGGCAGACCAGGATGGCGTTGGATCGGTCCGCGTTGAGCTCGCCATAGGTCTGGTAGGCGATTGTGAACGGGCCGAAATCGATGCCGCAATCTAGCCGTAACGGCTCGCGGACGAGCCAACGGTGCCCCGGCCAATCCTGGTCCGAGCGCGAGCGGGGGCGAGGCGAGGTCACTGTCGTCGACAAGGGAAATCTCTGGGCCGAGGCGATCGCACGGGCGCCGGCCGCGCCGCGGGCCGACGATCTCCGGTTCTCGATTCAGGGCTGTTAGGTAGGGAGCCGGAGCCAGGCATGTCAACGTTTTCTTTGATTTTGACGGGTTGCAACCCTACTACTATGCCGCCCTCGCAGCGAATGGGACCATGTCTTCCCCGCCAATCGATCTCGAAGAATTGCGCCGGCGCCTCGACGCGATCGACGACAGGCTGCAAGATCTGCTGATCGAGCGGGCCGGCATCGTCGGCATGGTCGCCGCCAGCAAGAAGGACGACAACCTCGCGGCCTTCCAACCGGCGCGCGAGGCGCAGATCATTCGCCGGCTGGTCGCCCGGCATCGGGGCGGTTTTCCGGTGGCGACCCTGGTTCGGATGTGGCGCGAGATGCTGGCGGCGACGGTCAGGCTGCAGTCGCCGTTCGCAGTGGCGGTCTTCGCGCCGGCCGGGATACCCGGATTCTGGGACCTCGCGCGCGATCACTACGGCAGCAACACGCCGATGTCGGCCTATGGGTCGATCGGCCAGGTGATCCGTGCCGTCAGCGATGGGCAGGCCTCGGTCGGCGTGCTGCCGATGCCGCATGAGGGGGACGGCGATCCGTGGTGGCGTCATCTGTTGTCACAGGACGAGGAGGCGCCGCGGGTCATGGCGAGGCTGCCTTTCGGCGCCCGCGGCAACACCCGCAGCGACGGCGCCGATGCGCTGGCGATCGGCCGCGGGGTGCAGCAGGAAACCGGCGCCGACCGGACGTTTTTCGCGACCGAGACCGCGGTCGACATCAGCCGCGCCCGCATCTTCGGAATGCTCTCGTCGATCGGGCTCGCCTGCACGTTCTTCGCGTCGTACGAGCAGGGCGAGAGCGCCGTCGATCTGATCGAGATCGAGGGCTTTGTGCCGTTCTCCGACCCGCGCCTCGATGCCTTGCGCAACCAGCTCGGCCCGGCCCTTCACCGGCTGCTGCCGTTCGGCGGCTACGCGGTGCCGCTGGCCCAGACGGCAGTGGCATTATCGGGCGCCGCCGAAATCGGAGCGGTCCCGGCCGCGGCAAAGGGCTGAGCAGAAATGATCACCGAAACCGCGCTGGCGCCCCGCCCCGGCATCCTCGACATCGCGCCCTATGTCGGCGGCGAGGCGAAGATCTCCGGCATCGAGCGCCCGATCCGTCTCGCCTCGAACGAGAGCGCGCTCGGGCCCAGCGCCAAGGCGCTGGCCGCCTACCGCGCGCTGGCGGGCGAGATCCACCGCTACCCAGAGGGCAATGCCGAGGAGCTCCGTGCAGCGCTCGGGCGGCGACATGCGCTCGATCCCGCTCGCATCGTCTGCGGCGCCGGCTCGGACGAGCTGATCGCGCTGCTGCTGCGGTCCTATGCCGGCCCCGGCGACGAGGTGCTCTACAGCCGCCATGGCTTCCTGATGTACCCGATCGGCGCATTGGCGGTCGGGGCCACACCCGTCGCCGCACCCGAGCGGGTGCTGACCGCGGATGTCGACGCGCTCCTCGAGCGGGTCGGCCCGCGCACCCGCATCGTCTTCGTCGCCAATCCGAATAATCCGACCGGCACCTATCTCGGCGCCGCCGAGCTGTCGCGGCTCCATGCCGGGCTGCCGCCTTCGGTGCTGCTGGCGATCGACGCCGCCTATGCCGAGTTCGTCAACCGCAACGATTACGAGGCCGGCGCGGCGCTGGTCGACCGCGCGGAAAACGTCGTCATGCTGCGCACCTTCTCGAAGATCTATGCGCTGGCCGGGCTGCGCCTCGGCTGGGCCTATTGCCCGCCCGCCGTGGCCGATGTGCTGAACCGCATGCGGGGGCCGTTCAACGTTTCGGCCCCGGCGCTCGCCGCCGGCGTCGCCGCGGTCGAGGACACCGAGGCGCTCGCCCGCGCCCGCGCGCACAACGACCGCTGGCTGCCGTGGCTTGCCGAGCGGCTTGCCGCACTCGGCCTGCCGCTGACCCCGAGTGTGGGCAATTTCGTCCTGCCGCGTTTTCCGGACGACCCCGCGAGGAACGCCGACGCGGCTTTCGCCTACCTTCAATCTCGCGGCATCCTGACGCGCAAGATGGCGGGCTATGGCCTGCCCCAATATCTGCGGATAACGATCGGAACCGGCGACGAGATGGAAAAGGTGGCGGCGGTGCTCGGCGAATTCATGGGCCGGCGATGAGCAGCGAGCATTTCGGCCGGGTGGCACTGATCGGGATCGGGCTGATCGGCTCGTCGCTGGCCCGGGTATTGCGCCGCGACAGCCCCGAGACGACGATCGTCGCCTGCGCCCGCCGTCCCGAGACCCTGGCCGCGGCCGAGCGGTTGGCGCTGGCTGACGAGACCACCGACGACCCCGCGCGGGCGGCGGCGGGCGCCGACCTTGTCGTCGTCGCGACGCCGCTTTCGGCCTATGGCGAGATCGGCCGCCGCATCCGGCCCGCCCTGAAGGAGGGCGCCATCCTGACCGATGTCGGCTCGGTCAAGGAGGCGGTGATCCGCGATCTGGGACCGCACGTGCCGGAAGGGGTTCATTTCGTCCCCGGCCATCCGATCGCCGGGACCGAGCATTCCGGCCCCGAGGCGGGCTTTGCCGAGCTGTTCCGCGACCGCTGGTGCGTGCTGATCCCGCTGCCGGATACCGCACCCGAGGCGGTGGCGCGGGTCGAGGCGATGTGGGCGCGGGCCGGCATGCGGGTGGTGACGATGAGTGCCGCGCACCACGACCGGGTGCTGGCGATGACCTCGCATCTGCCGCATCTGATCGCCTACACGATCGTCGGAACCGCGACCAACCTCGAGGAGAGCCTCAAATCCGAGGTCATCGAGTTCTCCGCCAGCGGCTTTCGCGACTTCACCCGGATCGCCGCCTCCGACCCGGTGATGTGGCGGGATATTTTTCTCAACAACCGCGAGGCGGTGCTCGAAATCCTGCAGCGCTTCAGCGAGGATCTGACCGCCTTGCAGCGGGCGATCCGCTGGGGCGAGGGCGACATCCTGCAAGAGCTGTTCACCCGCACGCGGGCGATCCGGCGCTCGATCATCGAAGCAAAGCAGGCTTAGCCGGCGGAAGGTGGCGATGTATGCAGTGATCTTCGAAGTCGAGCCCGCGCCCGGCCAGATGGAAACCTATCTCGACATCGCGGCGCGCCTGCGCCCCGAACTCGAAAAGATCGACGGGTTCATCTCGATCGAGCGCTTCAGAAGCTTGAGCCAGGGCGGCAAGATCCTGTCGTTGTCGTTCTGGCGCGACGAGGACGCGGTCCAGCGCTGGCGCCAGCACCGGCAGCATCATACGGCACAGCTCGCGGGGCGCGACCGCGTCTTCCAGGACTACCGGCTGCGCGTCGCCGAGGTGGTGCGCGACTACGGCATGTACGAGCGGGAGGAGGCGCCGCAGGCGATGCCGGAGAAGACGCGGCCCCCGAGGTGAGCGCTATTGCCAGGCGATGCGGGGCGCCGGCCCGAGCTTTGCCGGTCCCAGAAACATCTGCCCGTTCTGGATCGTGAACGAGGTCGCGATCTGCGGCCGTCCGTCGGGGCCCGCCTTGGCCAGCATCGTCAGCGCCAGCCGGGCGAGGCCAGCGTCGCTGGCGCGCATGCCGCCGCTCTGCACCAGGGCGGTCAGGATCTGGTCGTAGCCCTCGATCGCGCCGGAAAAGCCGCCGATCGGCTGCAGCTCGCGGTCGAGGGCGATGGTGCCGGTCGCGGTCGCGCCGAGCCCGCCCCAACTGAGCCGCAGATTGTCGAGCTCGATCGTGCCGCCGGCATCGCGCCAGGCCGTTGCCATCTGAGCGAGCGGCCCGCTTGGCAGAACTCCCTTCAGGGTAACGCCCAGCGCCAGCTCGTCGATGGTGTCGCCGAGGGCGCGCGTGGCCGCCGGCAGCCGGATCCGGCGCAGATCGGCGGCGATGCCAACGGTCGGGTCGGCATGCGTCTGCGGCGGGTTCGGCGGCAGTATCACCCAGCAATCGGCGGAGCCGGCCTCGATCCGGTCGCCGGCGTCGGCGCTCGCATTCATCAGCTCGAGCCACAATGTCGTCCCGGTCTCGACATCGATCGAGGCTGCCCCGGTACCGGTCTTCGCCGCGAGCTTCAGCGGCGGCCGGCCACCGGCGCCGGCCAGCTCGGCCACCAGGCCCTGGGGGGCGGCGAGCCGCCAATTGGCGAAATTCCAAGGCCGGGCGACGCCGGCCAATACCGGGATCCGCAATTCCGGCGGCGGGCTGACGGCACCGTCGCGCAATGCGGCGGTGTCGAGCTCGACCCGGAACGAGAACGGGAAGCCGGCAACCGCGATGCTCTTCCAGGTGGCGTCGATTTTTTGGGCTCGAGCCGTTCGCGCCCAATTCGCGATGTCGTCCTCGATCCGTCCGGCGGCGACCCACCAAAAGACGGTGTAGGCGCCGGCCAACGCCAGCAGCAGCACGAGGGCGACGAGTTCGAAGCGCGTCAGGCGGCGCATGCCGCGCTATATAATCGCCGGGCACGACACCCGCCAGCATTCGGCTGATCAATTGCATTTCGCCGATCCGATGCCGGCGGAGATCGCGGCCTTGCGCGAGGGCGCCGAGCCCGTCTGGATCTTTGCCTATGGCTCGCTGATCTGGAGCCCCGAATTCCGCTATGAGGAGGCCCGGCCGGCATTGCTGCGTGGCTTTCACCGCCGCTTTTGCCTCTATTCCTATGATTACCGCGGCACGCGGGCGCGGCCGGGCCTGGTTCTCGGCCTCGACCGGGGTGGGGCCTGCCGCGGGATGGCCTTCAGGCTCTCGCCGGACTCGCTGGCTGACGCGATCGACCGCCTGTGGACGCGCGAGATGACCGCACCCCGGGTCTATGACATGCGGCGGGTGAGGGCACGCACCGCGCATGGCGCCGAGACCGCCTTCGCCTTCACCGTGCGCCGCGGGCACCCGGACTACGCCGGCCGGCTGATGCCCGAGGAGGCCGCGCGCATTATCCATGGCGCTGTCGGCAGCCGCGGCACCTGCCGCGAGTATCTCGACAATACCCTGCGTCATCTCGAAGAGATCGGCGTCGCCGACGTTCCGCTGCGCCGGCTCGCCCGCCGGGTTGCGGCACTGGCCGAACCGCACGACTGAGTTTGCCCGCGGCAGCCGGATATTTGCCAACCGGCGGGCGCACGATTACGATCCTCGAGAGGCTCCGCAACCATCCGACACGAGGATCGACCGCCATGCCCACGAGCTTTGCCGTCAACGACATGACGATCCACCGCATCGTCGAGATGGAGGCGGGCTTCACCCCGATCCTCGAATTCCTGCCGAGCCTGAGCCGGGAATTGCTGGACGAAAACCGGTCGTGGATGCAGCCCGCCGCGCTCGACCCGGCGACCGACATGGCCGTCCTCTGCTTCCAGTCCTATGTGGTCAAGACGCCACATCACACGATCCTGGTCGACGCCTGCATCGGCAACGACAAATCCTTCCCGCACCGTCCGACCTGGCACCGCAAGAGGGACAATAGCTGGATGCAGGCGTTGAAGGCCGCGGGTGTGACCGTCGACGACATCGACTTTGTCATGTGCACGCATCTGCATGGCGACCATGTCGGCTGGAACACGCGGCGCGAAAACGGCCGCTGGGTCCCGACCTTTCCAAACGCCAAATATCTCTTCTCGAAAAAGGAATACGAATACTGGGACGGCGTCCACCGGGAGACCCCGCTCGACCCGATGACGGACAGCGTGCTGCCGATCATCGACGCCAACAAGGCCGAGCTGGTGACCAGCGACCATGCCTTGAACGACCACATCCGGCTGACCCCGACCCCCGGCCACACGCCCGACCATTTCGCGGTCTGCGCCGGCCGCGGCGGCGACGCGGCGGTAATGACCGGCGACCTGATCCATTCGCCGATCCAGGCGCGCTATCCCGACCTGGTGATGCGGGTCGACTACGACCAGAAACAGGCCGCCGCCACCCGCCGGGCATTCTTGGAGCGCTACTGCGACACCCCCACCTTGTGCTGCACGATGCATTTCCCCTCGCCCTCGGTTGGGCACATCAAGCGGTGGGAGGACGGCTTCCGCTGCGAGCCGGTCAGCTTGTAGGGGCGCTGCTGCTCCGGGCGAGCGACCAGGCGAACAATTCGGCGAACGAGGCACCGGCGAAATCGGGCGGGTGGCCATCGGCGAAACCCCGCACCAGAGCGAGAATCCTGGCTTCGAAGGGGTCCGGGTCCGATGCCCGGCCGGAGGCGGCGCGCCGCGATGCCAGCATGTCGGGGAGTGCCGCCAGCTCGGCGGCGGCTTCATCGGCGAGGCCGAGGCGGGCGGCATGCGCCGGGTTCACTCCAGCCCGCGCCAGCGCGTCGCGGATGACGGCGCCGATCGCCGCCTCCGCGCGCAGCACACCCCGGCGGCGCAGGGCTTCCTCGGCATCACGTCCGGCCGCCGCATTCCGCTTGCCCTCGACCCGGTCGAGGCGGGTGTCAAGTCGGCGCGGCGTCGGCTTTCTCCAGCGCCGTCAAACGCCGCTCGAACTCCGTCGCCTCGACCGCGCGGACATAGGCCTCGACGACGTGGCCGAGCTGCATCGCCTCGCGCGGGGTGACGGCACCCTGTGCTGCGGCTTCGGCGACCGCGGCCATCGCCCCGGCGAGATCGGCGGCGCCGCGGATCGGCGGCATCGTGAACTCGACCACGCGCTCGCGGCAGGGCCCGACGATCCGTTCGAGGCAGAGCCGCAACGCCGCTGGATCGCCGGCGAGCGCCAATTCGACGGCCTTGCGGGTCAGCACCTCGCCTTCGCCGTCGAGCAACAGCCGGGCGGCGCGGCCGGCATGGTCGCGGCAGCCGCGCGGCCGGCCGGTGGGATTGCCGGAGCGTCCGCGCACAAACCTCCCGCGCCCATCGCGCGCCTCCTGTTCCTCCTGTTTCATCTGGTCGAGATCAGGCATCCCATCTCCCTCCGAACAACAATCCCGCCCCCGCTCGGGGCGCCGAAGCCCGTGAGAATATAATGCGACTATGGCAATTGCGTGATTGTGATTGAACGGAGCAAGTGGCCAAGTCAGCGCCTCAACGATCCGCCGGGCGGCCACGGTCAACATATTTTCGCCGGATCGCTGCAATTGTTTAGATGTAATTATGTAAGTGTGATGTAATATTATTGTAACCTTTGTGTAAGCTACATGTTTAAAGCGAGTTGGTGGTTGCGAGAAGAGGAGGAGACGATATAGGCTCTTTTGAGGGTTTCAGATCCCCCCGGATCGATCAAGGTGAGAGCGCCGGTTGACGGCTTTCGCCACTGCCGATCGGGCTAAGTGAGCTTTGACTACTGACCGCACCGACCAAAGGGAGGAGCAGCATGGTTGACATGGAAGGGGGTGCGCGGTTTGCATCCGTAGCGGAATTCGGCCGGCGCAGGATGTTACAAGTTGGCGTCGCTAAGCTTCCTTGCAGCTGGCATGCTGACTGGCGCGTCCGTAGCGGACGCGCGCACAACGAAAATCCAACTCTCCTCGCCCGTCATCGCATTCGGTGGATATTCGTTCCCCGGTGTCGGCCAGTACGAGGTAATCACCGGAATTGCGACTGGAGAGGTTGATCCGAACAATTCGCAAAATGCAGTGATCACCGACATTGAGCTCGCCCCGAGAAACGCGAAAGGGCACGTCGTCTATCAGCATAATTTTTACATCCTGAAGCCCGTGAACCTCGGCACTGGCAATCACAAGATGATGTACGAGCCGCCGAATCGCGGCGGCAAGACGTACCAGACGCTGAACAACACTCCCAGCGGCACCAACGACCCGGCAGCCATCACCGATCAAACCGTGCTTGCAAATTCGTTTCTCTGGCCGCAGGGCTACACCACGGTGTGGAGCGGTTGGGAAAATAACCTCGGCCCTCTTAGTGGCCTGACTGCGACGGCGGCATTGCCGGTTGCGACCAATTCCGACGGCTCGACGATTACCGGACCCGGATATGAGTACATCGTCAGTCCGGGCGCCACCTATACACTGGTCTATCCCGCTGCTTCAGGGAGCCACAGTGACGCAGTGCTAACGCATCGCATCCACCTGGACGACACCCCGGAGGTGGTTAGCGGATGGGCATACACCGATGCGACGAACACGGCGATCAAGCTGACGACGGGTAGCTTTGTCGCCAACGACATCTACGAGTTCTCGTACATCGCGATGAATCCGACGGTCAATGGGCTGGGACTGGCGGCGATACGCGATTTCAACTCGTTTCTGCGTTACGCCAAAGAGGATGATTTCGGCACACCCAATCCGCTGGCCGGCGATGTCACCAGGATCTACACCGAGACGTCGTCGCAACCCGCGCGCACGCTCAACGACTTCACGCATCTCGGTTTCAACGAGGATGAAAACGGAAACAAGGTCTTCGACGGCATGCTGCAGTGGATCGGCGCCGGCGACGGGCTCAACATGAACTACCGGTGGTCGCAGACCAAGCGCACCGAGCGCAATCGGCAGGAAGAGCTGTATCTCGAGGGCCTGTTTCCGTTCGCGAACCAGACCACCTTCGACCGCATTTCGGGCACGCAGGACGGCCGATACAAGAGATGCGCAGCGACCAAAACCTGTCCGCTGGCGATGGAGTTCTTTTCATCCAACGAGTACTGGGTAAAAGCCGGCTCGTTGATGAGCACCGATCCGATGGGGAAGGTCGATTTGCCCGATCACCCGGACGCGCGCCTATACCTGCTCTCGAGCAAACAGCACGGTGGGGCGGGCAATCCGACGTCCAAAGGCCTCTGTCAGCAATTCCTCAACCCCCTCGACTCGGCGCCGGTGCAGCGGGCGCTTTGGGAGGATCTCGACCAGTGGTCGACTAAGGGCGTCCCGCCGCCGCCGTCGCAGGTTCCGCTGCTTAAGAACAGAACCCTCGTGCCGCCGCCTCCTAAGAGAAATGGCCTTTACGTCGGCATCCCTGGAGTGACGTATACCGGCCTCAAAACGACACGCTACCGGTTTGATTACGGACCGGACTTCTACGAGACCGGCATACCGACCGTTAATCCGCCCGTCATTACGCCACCGTACGAGGACAACCCCGCAAACGGTCCGATCTATCCCAGCTACGTACCGAAGGTCGACAGCGACGGCAACGATATCGCCGGGATCCGGCTGCCCGAATTGACGGTGCCGCTGGCGACTTACACCGGCTGGGCCCTGCGCTCAGGGGTCTGGGCGAACGATGGTTGCGAAGGTTCGGGCCAATACATCCCGTTCGAGGCGACCAAGGCCGAGCGCATTGCCGCAGGCGATCCGCGACCGTCGGTCCAGGAGCGCTACCATTCGTTCGCGATGTATCGAGCTGCCGTGAAGAATGCGATCGATGACCTCGTGAAGAACCGGTTCATGCTCTGCGAGGACACCGAGGCGATATACACACGGCTTCTGCAGGCCGGGCTAGCCGCAGGCGTACCGGCGCCAAAAGGAAATCCAATGCCGCAGGACCAGGTGCCATCCTGCAAGTCGAACGGTAAGAACCAGTAAGCGTCCGCCAGGACGTCGGAAGGTAGGCAGCCCGGGGGGCGGGTTCATACTCGCCGCCCGGGTTTCCAACGTGTACGCGGCGGCCAACGCAAGGCGCTGAGCCGGATGTGCACGGCTCTTGGGTAGCAGCCGGGCGAGGCCGACGCCAAGGTCATGCTGGCCGAGGCGTTTTATCGCCGCGACGATTTCCAAAAGGCGGCGGCGGCGCTGAACGGCGTCGACGTGAGCAGCAATAAGCTGATCATTTCGCAGTATCCGGCCCTCAATGTCGCGAAGCTTGAGAGCTTTAAGGGTCAGACACCCTATGAATTGCATGGTGAAGGGACCAGCACGCGTCTGAAATTCTTAAGGACCGATCCGCTGCCGGTGGTCAGTGTGCGCATCAATGGCGGCGATGAGGTCACCTTCTTCATCGACACCGGGGCGTCGGAAGTCGTGCTCGACACCGACTTCGCCGCAGAGCTCGGAGTCCCGCAGTTCGGGGCGATGCAAGGCACCTTTTCGGGAGGCCAGCACGCCGAGGTCCAGAACGGGCGCATTGCGACCCTCACCGCCGGCGACTGGACCATCAACAATCTTCCCTTCGTCATGCTTCACCTGCGCCAGCTGTCGAAGGACCTCGGCGTCGAACGCATCGACGGATGCATCGGGACCACTCTCTTGTACCATTTCCTTGGGACCATGGATTATCCGCACGGCGAGCTGGTGCTGCGCCGGAGGGACGCCAAGGCCTGAAGGAATTTGCGCCGGCGTCATCGGGCAAGAGAGTCGCCGTTCTGTTCTGGATGGCGAGCGACCATTTCATGGTGGGGTCGTGTCGAGACGCTCCCGCCGGGGCTCCTCTTCGTCGACACCGGGCTCGTGGATGCGGGCGTCAAATTGGCGCAGTCGGTCATCGAGAACGCCGGGATCAAGCTCGATGCAGACAAGGCTTTCGAAGGGGCCGGCGGAGGCGGCACACTGAAGATCGTGCCGTGCACCGTGCGCCGGCTTTCCTTCGGCGGTATACGGGAAGACAATGTCCCGGGTATGTACGACGGGCCGTTCCCGTGGGAGTACAGGTTCGGCTTTTACCTCGCGGGCATGGTCGGCCACGACTTCCTCAAGCGCTATGCGATGACGTTCGATTTTCAAAACATGCAGATCTTTCTGCAGTAGAGGTCTTATATCTGTTCCGAATTGCCGCGTAGCCGAGCTCGGTCGGCGCGTGCTCAAGCCGGGGCGAGCCAGCGGCGTCGCCGAAAATTGTCGCCCTTGGCGACGCTGCGGTCGATGGCGATGCCGGCGATCGGGCTCGGCGCCAGGGCCTGGAACATTTGATGGCCGCGATGCGGGATCGCCGGCCCCCGCGCGGCGGAGCGCCAATAATGTTGGTCCGCAGGCGCCTCGAGCGCGGGCGTGCGCGCCACGCTCTTCGGTGGCCGCTCCGCAGGGTTCATGGCTACGCCAAATCGTGACCAGGAAATTTCGTTGCGGGGCGCCCCGATTGGATGGAGCATCATCCTCGAGCGGCCGGGAAAATTTGGCGAATGTTGTCTTTGTCGTTTCTCGGCCTCGCGTTCTATGCGGTGGTGCTGATAGGCGCCTTTGCCGTTCGCAGCGCGGCGGGTTTCGGAGCGGGGCTGATTGCCGTGCCGATGCTCGCCTTCGTCCTGCCGGTGTCGACGGCGGTGTCGGTGGCAGCAGTTCTGACGACCGTTACGTCGGCCGGGCAAGTAAGCCGCGACTGGCGCCAAATCGCGTGGAAACAGTTTGCCATCGTATCCCTCTACACGATAATAGGCATAGCATTGGGATTTTATTTTATAAAAACTTTGGATGAAAGTACATTACGGCGCGGCTTGGGTGTTTTTTTGATCCTTTACGCCAGCCATGCTTTATGGGCCCGCGGGTCTTCGGCCGTGTTGCCTGCGCGGTGGCGTGGCGCGCTTGCCGCGGGCGCCGGGATTGCCGGAGGCTTCTTTGGAGCTCTGTTCGGAGGCGGAGCCGGACCGATATATGTCGTTTACTTCAATACGTTGCGATTGGATAGAGAGGTTTTCCGGGTAACCATGAGCACTGTCGTGTTGGTTGCGGGAGCGGCTCGCATCGCCGGATACGCAAATTTTGGGTTTTACGGGGGCTCGACGATCACGCTGCTCGTGGCTGGGTTGCCGCTGGTAATTGTCGGCTCCTGGTTGGGGGATCGGGTCGCGCATAAGCTCAACCCGCGGATGTTTGGCTCCCTGGTGGGCAGTCTTGTCCTGCTCGCGGGCGTCATCCTGTTCTTCAAATAGTTGTGTACCTGGGGCGCTTGATTCCGCTGGCTGCGCCCCTGCCGTGCCGCCCGCCCCTCTGGACGACGAGGGGCGGGGAGAGATTTTCCTTTTTTGCCGATCATCGCCCGTCATACTGATGCCAGCCCGCAAACCGTGTTCTGCCTATGGGCGGAGGCGGCGGGCGCATGTGATTTGGATGAGGAGAGAACGGAATGTTCAGCCATATCATGGTCGGGAGCAACGACATCGCCCGGTCGAAGAAATTCTACGATGCCCTGTTTGTCGCGATGGGCGGCAGCCCCGCCACTCCGGACGCCAGAGGCCGGCTGGCCTATTCACACAACGGCGGGCGCTTCATGGTGTCGAAGCCTATCGACGGCAAGCCGGCCAGTAATGCCAATGGCGGCACGATCGGCTTCACGATGAGCAGCGCCGAGCAGGCGAAGGCATGGCACGATGCCGGCGTCGCCAATGGCGGCACGTCGATCGAAGATCCGCCTGGCGTGCGAGGGGGCCAGGCGTATCTCGCCTACCTTCGCGATCCCGACGGCAACAAACTGGTCGGGCTTTATCGCCTGCCGGCTGCCTGAATTATCGCACGGCAAAACGAGGAGGGTCGCCCGGTCCGGGCGGCCCTTCCATGTTCATTGCGCTTTGATCCAGTTTTCGGAGCCGGTCACCTTGACCGACACATCCGAAAGAAAAACCCGCACGGGCTTTCCGTCCGCCGTCCCGCGGTGATCTGTTGAGATCATGAGCGGGCCGGCCTTCTTGTGGTCCGCCCACGTCGCGATCACGACGCTGGGCTTCTTGGTTCCGCCCCGGCGGTAGATCATCTCCTCGATCCGCTTGTCGGCACCGACGTAGAGTTCCCACGTGTCGCCCTCCGAGTAGCCACCCTGCGAAGGGTATTTCACCACGACCCGTTCGGCGGAGGCGTTCCCTATGGGCATTTTTTGCATGCCCTCATCGGTCACCGTCGCGCTGCCGTCCCATACGACGTGGAACGGGAAAAGCAACCAATACTGATCGTTGAGGAATGCCGGATCGATTTCGTTCTTTATGGCATCGCTTTGGCTGCTGAGCTGCGAGCGCTGATAGGTAACCTTGACCGGTTTGCCCTCCTTGTCTTTCCCCTCGTAAGAGACAGTGTCGGTCCTCGGGTCCCATTCCCAGGTGCGAGAAAGTTCGACGCCAGGCAATTCCGCATTGAAGGTGTAGCGGATTTTCTCGATTTGCCCGAAGGAATCGAGGCCGTAGGTCTTGGCCATCTGTTCGGCAATCAGTGGGCGCTGCTGCGCCCAGGACGTCGCGGGGAGGATCGAGAGCAGCATGCCGAGGGCTAAAAGGCGGATCACCTCGAATCGGCTCGAATTTGTCATGAACGTCCCTCCTTACTAGGGATCAGCGGTTTTGTAGCCTATAGCGGAGCCAAACCACGCCGCCCTCCAGCACCTCGGTGCTTGCCAAGGTCATGAACCGATCGGCGCTGCGATGCCGGCGTCCTTGTCGCTGGAGTCGAAGATGCTCGGGGCACCCTTCGCTCCATCGATTGCGGGGCAGATCGCCAGGCTGATCTCGTCGATGAGGCCGGCCCGCAGAAAGGCCCGTTCGAGCCGCCGCCACCTTCGAGCAGCAGGCGTTCGAGCCCCAGCTCGCGGTTCAGGATTTCCAGCGCCAACCCCAGATCGAGCTCCTCTTCGCCGGCGAAGATGTAGGAGACGCCATCCTGGCGGAGGCCCGCCAAATGCGCGTCGGAGACCCGCTCCGTCAGCACCGCGACGATCGGGTCGCCGCCGATGTCGGACCGTCCCCAGGCGATCTTGCCCCGCGCATCGAGGGCGATGCCGTAGGCTTTCGCATCGCGCCGCGCGAACCAGGGTTCCCGCGGATAGGTCTGGTCCGTGTGGCTCGGGTAGGCCTGCGGCCTTGGCGTATTCGCTGCCGGTCACCCGGCCGATCAGCCAGGAGCCGCCGCCGAGCTCTTCATGCAGGCGCTCGAACAACCCCGCCATGCGGTTCTCGGCGGGCCGCCACCGGCTGCCGAGAATGCGGCCGTCGACGCTCGCGTTCATGTGGCAGATCACATAAGGCTTCATGGTACCGTCTCCTGCCGCGAGATTGCTTCGCTGCGCTCGCAATGACAATTCGGGACTGTCATTGCGAGGAGCCGAAGGCGACGCGGCAATCTGGACCCACGGAACTCCTGCCCGATAGCCGCGCTCAGCCGGGAAGGTGCCACCCCACCCAGTTGCACAAGGCGCGGCCCATGACCAGCTCGAGATCGGAATGCTGAACTCGAACAAGCCGCGATCGACACGCTCGAAGGGGGGATCCTGCATTCGAGACCGCCAGGAATCCGGCGCCGCCAGCTTGAGATGCCACGCCCGGAAAATTAGGCCTGGAGGGCCAGCGAGCGTCAGCCAGGAGCGGCAGCGCATCCCGCAGCTACGACCTGGTCTCGTCCCGGTAGAGGCTCAAGGCCTTCATCACCGGCGCGTCGCTGAAGCTGAACAGGAAGGCCGGGCGGTCGCCGGTGTTGACGTGCTCGCAGAAGGTCCAGGTCGGCGCCGTGAACACGTCCTTGTCTTCCCAGTCGAGGCGCTCGCCGCCGACCACCGAGTAGCCGGCGCCCTCGACGACGTGATAGTTCGTGCAGCACACACGGCGGCGCGCCTGCGTCTTCTCGCCGGGGCGCAATAGCTGCATGTGGCAGGCGATCGTCGGCATGACCGGTCCGCCGGTGACCCGGTTCTTGTATTCGAGGATGATCCCCTCGCCGGCGCCGGCGGTATCGGCGGCAGCCAGCCGCTCCAGGGCGGCCCGCATCTCCGACATCGGGTAGCGCCACTGCGAGGCGTTGACCGCCGCACCAACCTCTTGCCGCTCCTGGGGGTACTCCTCGTAGAACCCGGCCTCGAGCATCCGCACCAGCGGGGTGTCGAGGCCGTCGAGCCACATCATCGGCGCATCGGTGTCGTTGGCGTGGTCGTGCCAGCGACCAGTTGGGGGTGAGGACGAGATCGCCCGGGTACATCGGGACGCGCTCGCCATTGACGACCGTGTAGCCGCCCCTTCCCTCGATGATCAGGCGCAGGGCCGCCGCGGAATGGCGATGGGCCCGGGCAATCTCGCCCGGCATCACGATCTGGATGTTGGCGACGAGCGTGTTGCTGGCGATCCCGGGCAGCTCGGGATTGGTCAGGCGCAGAACCCGGCGCTCGGCCTGCGCGGTACCAACGAGCTCGGCCGCCCGCATCGCCTGCGGCCGCAGATCGCGCCAATGCCACAGGTAGGGCACCGCCTTGCTTTGCGGCTCGACGCTGATGCCGCCGCCGATCCAGGCCGGGGTCACGTGTTGCGCGCGCAATTGCGCGTAGTAGTCGTCACAGCTCTTCTTGCGAAGATTGGATGTCCGAAAGCTCCAGCATTGCAGATCCTCCCTTTCACTCCTCGGCAGCCAGACTGAGTGTCCTCACTGGCTGAGACGCTCTTTCTTTCACCCCTTTAAGGAAAGAGCAGATTTGGCCAGGTGATCTCAAGTGGTGCACCCTCTTCGATGCGACTTCCTCCGCCACGAGCTGCCGGTATCTGGGTGTGAGGTACCGGTGGCAGAGCCAGAGCACGCGATAGCTTTGCACGGAGCTGCTCCATAGCGGACTGTTTTCTGGCCAGCCTGGCGGGTCTGCGAACAGCCCTTTGATTAGACGCTTGGTTATCCATCGGAAATGGATGAAGAGGGGTAGATCGACATGGATCAGCGTATCGGCGGCGGCGAACCGCTCCCAGGCAATCGCCATATTGCCAAACCCGTCGATGATCCATTCGTCACGGCGGAGGATATCGGCGTGCGCCTGTAAGAATTCGTCATGCGGGACTTTCGCGCCGCCCGGCCTGAACTGCATCATGTCCACGACATAAAGAGGCAGACCCGTCAGCTCCGCCAGACGCTGGGCAAGCGCAGACTTGCCGCCTCCGGCATTGCCGAACACCGCCACTCGTTTCATTAAGCTACCGCTGCTCGTACCGAAGCGAGCCGTTCCAGGGAGCCCAAGACCTTCGGCTGATCGTTCGTCAGATGGCGCACGAGGATCTCGGTGTAGCCGATTTCCCCGAAGGTCCGAAACTGTTCCGCGACTTCGTCGACCGAGCCCGCGATCAGGGCTTCTGCCGGCATGCCGCGATAGCCTTGGCTCAGCGCCTGCTGCTATCACCGCCTGCGCCTCAGACGACGATTGGCCGACATAGATGTCGCGCCGCAAGACGACGGCGCCCGGCTGCCGGCCGTAAGCGGCGCAGCGCTCGCGATAGAAATCGGCCTGCGCGCGCGCCTCCTCGCGGGTGAGGCCGGGGCTCGCGATCCAGCCCGCCGCCAGCCGTGCCGCGCGGTCGATGGCCGGCAGGGCGCTGGCGCCGATCCACACCTCGACGGGCTCTGCCGGACGCAGCGCCAGGCTCGCTTGCGTGATCCGGAACCGCCGGGCGGAGCTCACCGTTTCACCCGCCAAGAGGCGCCGGACAATGTCGAGAGCTTCCTCGAAAGCCGACGGACGCGTCCTGATGTTGGCGCCCATCGCGGCGAACCTCGTGTCGCCCCAGCCGAGCCCGCATTGCATGATGAAGGGGCCTTGCGCGATGGCGGCCAAGGTTCCGATCTGCTCGGCCACCAGCACCGGGTGCCACAACGGGAGCAGAAACAGGCACCCGGACGGGGCCTCGCCCCACTCGGCGAGCAGCCGCCCCAGCATCGGCGTGTTCTGATAATAGGGCGTCGGCGACACGTGCTGGTCGCCGACAAACAGGGAATCGAGTGCCGCACGGCGTGCCGCCGCGGCTCGCTCGATCATCCAGCGCGCTCCTTGGCGCGGATCTTCCGCGTCCGGGTGATTGCTCGTCAGCGAGATCCCGACTCTCATCGCCTCATCCTTTGTCGCCGGCTCAAGGTTTGATCAGACCCGAGCGCGCCGTCCAAGCCAAGGATAGATTGCGGTTATCGCCCCGACAGAGTCCGGCACCTCGGCTTCGTCGCGCGAGCACTATGGCTAAGGCCGGCGACTGCCGGCGTCCGCCGCTGCGCATCAGCAGTTTTGAAGCCGATAACGCAGCCAGACCGCGCCACCCTCGAGCACCTCGCAGCTCGCCAAGGCCATTGAGCGGATCGGCGCTGCGATGCCGGCATCCTTGTCGCTGGAGTCGAAGATGCTCGGGGCACCCTTTGCGCCATCGACGGCGGGGCAGATCGCCAGGCTGATCTCGTCGATCAGGCCGGCCCGCAGAAAGGACCCGTTCGAGCCGCCGCCACCTTCGAGCAGCAGGCGTTCGAGCCCCAGCTCGCGGTTCAGGATCTCCAGCGCCAATCCCAGATCGAGCTCCTCTTCGCCGGCGAAGATGTAGGAGACGCCATCCTGGCGGAGGCCCGCCAGATGCGCGTCGGAGACCCGCTCGGTCAGCACCGCGACGATCGGGTCGCCGCCGATGTCGGACCGTCCCCAGGCGATCTTGCCCCGCGCGTCGAGGGCGATGCCGTAGGCTTTCGCGTCGCGCCGCGCGAACCAGGCTTCCCGCGGATAGATTTGGTCGGTCTGATCGGGGTAGGAATCGGCCTTGGCGTATTCGCTGCCGGTCACCCGGCCGATCAGCCAGGAGCCGCCGCCGAGCTTGTCATGCAGGCGCTCGAACAACCCCGGCATGCGGTTCTCGGCGGGCCGCCACCGGCTGCCGAGAATGCGGCCGTCGACGCTCGCGTTCATGTGGCAGATCACATAAGGCTTCATTTCCGCACCACGGCTATGTCGCAGTTTGCCCCAAAGCGGGCCTGCTTTTAGGGAACGACGGACCGGATTGAGTGTGCTCCGGGAAGGCGCCGCCCGTCCTTGAGGATGCACCGCGACAATTCATGCGAACTTTCAGTCTTCGGATTCGGCGATCGTCTTCCATTCGCCGTCCATCTCGATCCATTGAGTGAGGCGACGGATGATGCACATCAGCTCCACTAAGCGTACCGCATCGATATTCCGAGCATGCATCGTCGGACGACGGGTAGCGATCAACGCTTGGAGGTCGAACTCTAGCCGTTGCCGGTTAGGAAATACGTGCCCAAATGCCCGGTCCCAATTGTCCTTACGCAGAAGGATTGCGATCAGGTCGCCGATATCAAGATAGGCGATAAGCGCCCTTTCCGACTCACCGTTGGCCATAGCAGCGGCACGATTATCGCGTGCCTTCTTGCGCGCTTCGCCATCGACACGCTGTTTGAACCATTGCGGCCCGGCCACAGCCTCAAGCTTAGAAGCAATGAACTGTCGCAATGCGTGTTCAAAGGCGCCGACTGCCCGAAAGGCATCAAAGCTTGGATTATTTGATCGAACCCGCAGTACCAGACCGGCAATCCCGAACAGAGCAACCGGGCTCCCCCCTTCCGAGACACCGGCCGCAAATCCGCTGTCGATAACCGCCTCGACCGCGCCGCCGGGCGCGGTCTCGATTAACCCCGGGTCAACCTCCGCTTCATGGTAGTGGCGTCGTCGTGTTGCTGGGTCGCGCCAAAATCTTTGGGGTAAATCAGGCCTTGTGTGCCAGCGGCCGAACAATCCTTCATAGGCTGCGAAGCTGGCTCTAGATTCGAACCCGAGCACATCGCCAGAACCGGCAAGCGTGGCAAGCTTCAGCCGTGTTGACACCATGTCGGCAGAAAGATGAGCATTAAGGCCTAAGTTTCCGATCAGGCTCGGGTGATCGACGGCGGCTGACGTGCTCAACATGCTCGCGGCGGCGGACCGGATTCGCTCGGCCTCCTCCAGAATAGGAGATCGCGTCGGCATCAGCGCCAATAGCATGTCAGTGCTCTTGTCACCTAGCTGGCTCGCCCAATGATTGACTCGAGCGGCCTCGCGTATCGTCTTCTGGGTCGGCAAATCCATGAGCTCGCGCATCGCCTTCTGGGGCGGCGAATCCATCAACTCGCGTATCGCCGTCTGGGTCGGCAAATCCATGAGTTCGCGTATCGCCTTCTGGGTCGGCGAATCCACGAGCTCTCGTATCGCCTTCTGGGTCGGCAAATCCATCAACTCGCGTATCGCCCTCTGGGTCGGCAAATCCATGAACTCGCGGATCGCCTTCTGGGAGAATGGGTCGACCATCTTACTCACCGGCTTGATTCGGACTGTCGCTCAGGGCCACACCTATGTCGGCAGCAATCGAGATTTCTCATCGTCTTCAAAGCAACGCTACTGTTGTGCCAGTGAAGCAGTTCAAAGGGCAAACGGATCGAATTCCTTCATTACAAATAACACGAACGGGTCAAATTGGCCAGTTAGCCTGGTAACCGTCAACGACCGGAATCGGCGCCGAGCCGACTACCGGCCGGTGCCTACAGCCTCGCTCAGCCGGGAAGGCGCCAGCCGACCCAGTTGCACAGGGCTTCGCCCATGACGAGGTCGAGATCGCGGCCCTTCAGCCAGGGCAGTTCCTCGGTGAACACCGTCACGCATTGCCGCCAGGAACAGGGCATCCGGGTGATGTCGGTGCCCCAGAACATCCGATCGGGACCGAACGCGTCGAAGACGCGGTGCAGGTGCTCATGGAAGCTGCGGAACGGATAGGCGTCTTCCGCGTAGCCGGGCTGACCGGTCGCCTTGACCGCGACGTTGGGGTATTTGGCGAGCGCCAGCAGCTCGGGCTGGAAGCGATAGGCGGAGTTGCCGCTGCTCCCCGGCGGCACGGCCATGTGGTCGACGATCAGTTTGAGCCCCGGGTGACGCTCGGCGATCTGGCCGACCGTCGGCAGGAACAACGCGGCGGCGAGCGCCACCGGCACGCCGGCCCGCTCGGCCGCCGGCCATAGCCAGTCGAGGCTCCCGTCGGTCATCCACTCCCGCTTGTGCCGCTCGTTGAAATAGAAGCGCAGGCCGAGCATGCCCGGCCGCTCTTTCCAATGGGCGACGAGGTCGCGGCCCTTCGGGTCGTCGAGATAGAACCACCCCATGATGGCGAAGCGGTTGGGGTATTTCCGCACCGCCTCGATGGCCAATTCGTTCGAGTCGGGATCCCACAGCACCGGGTGGATCAGCGCCCGGTCGACACCGGCCTGATCCATCGCGGCGACCGCCTCATCCGCGGAGTACGGCTCCTGGCGATGCGGCGGGGAAGGCGTACCCTTTTCCCAGAGATGAATCTGGCCATCGACGATCAGCATCCGGCGTATCCCTTTGATCCGAGGATATTCAGCCGCCGTAGAATACGCTGATCGCTGAAATCCGCCGATAGCGCCCAAAGCCTTTCAGAAAAGGCCGCTCTCGGTGGGAAGGCGTCATCGGACACGCCGCACGGCAAGTTCCGCACGCCACCCGACCCGGTCGAGCCTTGGAGCTACTGCGCAGGACCCGGTTAGGGTCTCATCTGATTGTCCGAGGCCCGATCGAGGTTCTCGGTGCCCGCCTTGCCGGCGCAACGAGGTCGGCCGTCGAGAATTCACCCCGGCGCGAGCCAGAGGGCGGCGTCGCCGAAATTGTCGTCCTTGCTGACGTTGCGGTCGATGGCGATGCCGGCGATCGGGCTCGGCGCCAGCGCCTGGAACATCTGATAGCCGCGATGCGGGATCTCCGGCACCTCCGCGGCAGAGCGCCAGTAATGCTTTGTCCGCAGGCGCCAATAGAGGTCGTTGCCGCTCAACACGGCTTCCGGCCCGACATAGACCCCCGACACGTAGCCGGCCGCCTCGACCTCGCCCGACCAGGCGTTGCAATAGCCGATCACGTCCTCCGACGAGACCGAGGATAGCACGCCTTCGAGGTCGAGCCAGATGTTGACCCCCGGCGGAAAGCCGACCTCGGCCGCGTTCGACGCCGCGTTTTGGCCGTAGGTGGCGCCGAGCTCGGCGGTCGGGACCCAACCCCGGCGCGAGACGTGCTGCACCGCCATCAGCGCCAGCCCGGCATCGAGGATGCGCGTCGCCTCGGCCTGGGTCAGGTCGCCGCTGCTCTGCCCCAGCGCCCGCGACAGATAGCGCAGACAGAACGAAAAGCCGGCGCTGCGCAGCTGCTGCGCCGCCGCGGCGGTGACGATCGTATCGGTATCGAACCCCTGTGCGCCCGACGTGGCGCCGGCAACTGTCCCCAAAAGCGGCATGGCCCTGCCTCCGCGAGAATCCCCGCCCCGCTAGGAGCGGCAAGGTTCGAAAATAACGTGCGAATATGGCAATTGCGTGATTATGATCGATCGCGCGAGGCAGCGACGGGTCCGCGCCGCCTCACCCCTCGGCGACGAGATAATCCATCGCCGCGGCGACGCCGCCCTTGCCGTGCGGCACGCCGACGAGCTCGAGCGCCATTTCGACCGCGGCGATCGAGCCCAGGATCATCGGCTCGTTCAGATCGCCCATATGGCCGATGCGGAAGACACGGCCCTGCAACGGGCCGAGCCCGCCGCCGAGCGACACGTTGAACTTGTCGAGAGCGACGGCGCGCACCCGGTTGGCGTCGTGGCCTTCGGGCGTCAGCACGGCGGTCACCGAGTTGGACTGCGCACGGGGGTCGACGGCGAAGATCTCGGGCCCGTCGTTCTGCCGCCAGGCGCGCACCGCCCGCCGCGTCGCCTCGGCCAGGCGATGATGGCGGGCGAAGACCGTGTCGAGGCCTTCCTCCTCGAGCATGCGCAGCGCCTCCTGCAGCCCGTAGAAGAGATGCACTGGTGCGGTGCCGTTCCACACCGCCTGCGAGGCGCCTTCGACGAGCCGGCGCCAGTCCCAATAGACCCGCGGCAATTTTCCTTCGGCGCAAGCCGCAAGGGCCTTCGCGCTGACCCCGGTAAAGGCCATGCCGGTCGGCAGCATCAGCCCCTTCTGCGAGCCGGCGACGACGACGTCGACCCCCCATTCGTCCATGCGGAAATCCATCGACGCCAGGGACGAGATCACATCGACGAGATAGAGTGCGGGATGGCGGGCGGCATCGATCGCGCGGCGCAAGGCGGCGACGTTGTGGACCACACCGGTCGAGGTCTCGTTGTGCACGACCAGCACCGCCTTGATCCGATGCTCTGGGTCCTCGCGCAGCCGGGTTTCGAGCCGGGCCGGGTCGGCGGCGCCGCGCCAGTCGTTCGACAGGGTCTCGACCTCGAGCCCGAAGGATTCGGCGCGCATGCCCCAGTTGAGCGAGAAATAGCCGGTCTCGACCACCAGCACCCGGTCGCCGGGCGAGAACAAATTGACCAGTGCCGCCTCCCAGGCGCCATGTCCGGAAGCGGCGTAGGCGAGGATGGTCTCGTTGGTTTTGAACACCCGCTTGAGCCCAGCGAAGCATTCCGCGGCGATCGCCTTAAATTGCGCCCCGGTGAAGTCGATCGTACCGCGGTCCATGGCCCGCAGGACGCGGTCCGGGATGTTGGTCGGCCCGGGATTCTGAAAGAAATGGTACCCACGACTGACCGCCATCGACCTTCTCCGCTCCATTGTTCGCCGGGAGGCAACCCGTCCATCCGACCATAATCGGGTTACGAATAGATGTCTTCGCGAGCCCGAAACGCAACGAGGCAGGGCAACTGCCCTGCCTCCGTATTGGCGTGTCGGCACTATCGCAGCCGGGGAGGCCGCTCTCCGGTCTGCGGCGATCCCTCCCTAAACCTGGGCCGGCGCGCTTGGCTGCGCGATCGTGAAATCATGATGCGCCGCCTGCGACGTTTCGTCACGCGAAATTTTACCGCCGCGCAACTTTTCGCGAGCCGGGGCGATCGGTGGACAGGCGGGGGTGGGTTGCCTAGAGTGCGCCGGCCGCTCCCCGGGCGAGGTTCGATGCGTCTTTCCGAGTATTTCCTGCCGCTGTTACGCGAGAACCCGAGCGAGGCGCAGATCGTCTCGCACCGGCTGATGCTGCGCGCCGGGATGATCCGCCAGTCGAGCGCCGGCATCTATTCCTGGCTGCCGCTGGGACTGCGCGTGCTGAAAAAGATCGAGGCGATCGTGCGCGAGGAGCAGGACCGCTGCGGCGCCCAGGAAATCCTGATGCCGACCATCCAGCCGGCCGAGCTGTGGCGCGAGAGCGGCCGCTATGACGATTACGGCAAGGAGATGCTGCGCATCCGCGACCGCCACGACCGCGAGATGCTGTACGGGCCGACCAACGAAGAGCAGGTGACCGAGATCGTTCGCGCCGCGGTCAAGAGCTACCGCGACCTGCCGAAGATGCTCTACCACATCCAGTGGAAGTTCCGCGACGAGGTCCGTCCGCGCTTTGGCGTCATGCGCGGGCGCGAGTTCCTGATGAAGGACGCCTACAGCTTCGATCTCGACGCCGTCAACGCGCGGCATTCCTACAACAAGATGTTCGTCGCCTATCTGCGCACCTTCGACCGCATGGGGCTGAAGGCGATCCCGATGCGCGCCGAGACCGGGCCGATCGGCGGCGACCTCAGCCACGAATTCATCATCCTCGCCGATACCGGCGAAAGCGGCGTTCACGTCCACAGCGATTTCCTCGAATTCGACTGGCGGCGCTTTGCCGTCGACAGTTGGGAGGCGCCGGCGCTGCAGCGGGTGGTCGACCACTGCACCGCGCTCTATGCCGCCACCGATGACGTGCACGATCCCGTGGCAGCGGCCAGCTATGGCGACAAGATCGTCAGCCGACGGGGTATCGAGGTCGGCCAGGTCTTCTATTTCGGTGACAAATATTCGCGGCCGATGGGGGCCGTCGTCGCCGGCCCGGACGGCGAGCCGATAGCGCTAGAAATGGGCTCCTATGGCATCGGCGTGTCGCGTCTTGTCGGCGCGCTGATCGAAGCCAACCATGACGATGCCGGCATCGTCTGGCCCGAAAGCGTGGCACCGTTCCGTGTCGGGCTGATCAATCTGCGCACCGGCGACGCCCACTGCCGCACGGCTGCGGATGACCTCTACGGCAAATTGCTGAACGCCGGGGTCGAGGTGCTCTATGACGACCGCGAAGAGTCTCCCGGTGCCAAATTCGCGGCGATGGATCTAATTGGCCTTCCGGACCAACTGATTGTTGGCCCACGCGGCGTTGCCGCCGGCACCGTCGAATGCAAGAACCGCCGCTCTGGTGCCCGGCAGGACCGCCCGATCGACGCCGCGGTCGCACGCCTGAAACGCGGACGACCGCCTTTGGTCGCCCGCCGTGACCGGCGCGCGGCGGGACTGGAGAAACCGAACCGGGCTGTCGCGTGATCTTTGATGCCTTCGAGCGGATGGTCGCGTTCCGCTATTTGCGGGCGCGGCGGCAGGAGGGGTTCGTTTCGGTCATCGCGATCTTTTCGCTGTTGGGTATCGCGCTCGGCGTCGCCACCCTGATTATCGTCATGTCGGTGATGAACGGGTTTCGCGCCGATCTCCTGGGCCGCATCCTCGGCCTCAATGGCGATCTCGGCGTCTACGCCCTCTCGGGCGGGCTTGCCGATTTCGACGAGGCGCTGGAAAAGGTCCGGCAGGTGCCCGGCGTCACCGCGGCCTTCCCGGTCGTCGAGGGTCAGGTCATGGCGACCACCGATGCGGGTGCTGCCGGCGCATTGGTGCGCGGCATCCGGCCCGAGGATCTGCGCGCGCTGCATCTCGTCGCCGATCATATCGTGCAGGGCTCGCTCGCCGATTTCGGCGGCGACGGCATCGCCGTCGGCGGCAGGCTGGCGCGGCGGCTCGGGGTCGGGGTCGGCGGCAATATCACGGTGATTTCGCCGCAGGGGACCGCCACCGCCTTCGGCACGATGCCGCGACTCAAGACCTATCGGGTCGCCGCCCTGTTCGACGTCGGCATGTACGAATACGACAACACCTTCATCTACGCGCCGCTCGACGCCGCCCAGCTGTTTTTCCGCCTGCCGAACGCGGCAACCAATCTCGAAGTCTTCACCGCCGATCCCGACCGGGTGCGCGAAATCGGCGCGCAGATCAGGGAGGCGCTGGGCGGCAACGTGCGCATCGTCGACTGGCAGCAGGCGAATTCGAGCCTGTTCAACGCCGTCGAGATCGAGCGCAACGTTATGTTCCTGATCCTGACCCTGATCATCGTCGTCGCCGCCTTCAACATCATTTCGAGCATGATCATGATGGTGAAGGACAAGGGCCGCGACATCGCGATACTGCGCACGATGGGCGCCTCGCGCGGCATGGTCCTCAGAATCTTCATGCTGACGGGCGCCAGCATCGGGATTGTCGGCACCGCCGCCGGGTTTGCCTTGGGTTTGGTGATCACCCGGAACCTCGAGGCGATCCGCCAGTTCCTGCAGAGCATATTGCACGTCGATCTGTTCTCGGCCGAGATCTACTTCTTCACCCGCATCCCGGCGCGGATCGATTTGGGCGAGGTCGCCGCCGTCGTCGCGATGGCCTTGGCATTGTCGTTTCTCGCCACCCTCTACCCCTCCTGGCGCGCCGCCCGGCTCGACCCGGTCGAGGCGCTGCGCTACGAATGACCCCGGCTTTGCCGGCGCTGGAATTGCGCGGGGTGCGCCGCGTCTTTCGCCAGGCCGGGACCGATCTCGTCGTGCTGAACGGCGTCGATTTCGTGCTGCGGCCGGGCGAGGTCGTGGCCCTGGTCGGGCCGTCGGGCGCCGGCAAGTCGACCCTGCTGCACATCGCCGGCTTGTTAGAGCGGCCCGATGGCGGTGCGGTCCTGATCGGCGGCGAGGATTGCGGCGGCCTGTCAGACGACCGGCGCACCCTGTTGCGGCGCTCCGAACTGGGCTTCGTCTATCAGTTCCACCATTTGCTGCCGGAATTCTCGGCGCTCGAAAACGTCATGCTTCCCCAGATGATCGCCGGCGTGCCGCGCGGCCGGGCGCGGGTGAAGGCGGCGGCCTTACTCGACCGGGTCGGCCTCGCGCCGCGCGTATCGCATCGCCCGGCCCGGCTCTCCGGCGGCGAGCAGCAGCGCGTCGCGATCGTCCGAGCGCTCGCCAACGACCCCAAGATCCTGCTCGGCGACGAGCCGACCGGCAATCTCGACCACACCACCGGCTCCGGCGTGCTCGACACCCTCCTCGGCCTCGTCCGCCACACCGGCCTCGCCGCGCTCGTCGCCACCCACAATCTCGACCTCGCCCGCCGCCTCGACCGCATCGTGGCGCTGGAGGAGGGAAGGCTTCGTCCGAGCGATTGAGCGGACGAGACGCCGGCGAATCGATTTACGCCACCCCCGGTATTCCGATGCCACATGCCCTCGGGTTTCCGCGGGCTTGCGCGCTGAGATGCTTTTCGGCGTGACGCATGCGATGCTGCGCCATGCCGCTCGCCGATTTTGTCCACCTGCGCGTCCACACCGCTTATTCGCTCTCCGCGGGGGCGATCCGGATCAAGGAATTGGCGCGGCTGTGCCGGGCGGAGCGGATGCCGGCGGTGGCGATCACCGATACCGGCAATTTGTTCGGGGCATTGGAGTTCGCCACCGCCTGCGCGGAGGCGGGCGTGCAGCCGATCATCGGTTGCGAGCTGGCGCTGGCCGGCCGAGAGGAGGCCGCGCGCGGCAACGGGTCGCCGGGGCGCCCGGCGGAGCCGGACCGGATCGTGTTGCTGGTGCAGAGCGAGGCCGGGTATCGCAATCTGCTGGCGCTGGTCAGCCGCTCCTATCTCGCCGGCGAGGGGGCGGCGGAGCCGTCGGTCGCACTCGCCGACCTCGAGGCGGCGGGCGACGGGCTGATCTGCCTCACGGGTGGGCCCAAGGGGCCGGTCGGGCGGTTGCTCGCCGAAGGGCAGGCGGACGCGGCGGAGGCGGTGCTGCGGCAGCTGACCGCGGCTTTTCCGGGCCGGCTCTATATCGAGCTGATGCGGCACGGCGGCAACGAGGAGGCGCGCGCCGAGCCCGGCCTAATCGACCTCGCCTATCGCCACGAGTTGCCGCTCCTCGCCACCAACGACGCCTATTTCCCGGACCGCGATTTCCATGAGGCGCACGACGCGCTCCTGTGCATCGCCCAGGGCACCGTCGTCGCCGACAACGACCGCAAGCGCTTGCCGCCGTCGCATTATTTTCGGCCGGCGGTGGAGATGCGGGCATTGTTCGCCGACCTTCCCGAGGCCTGCGACAACACTCTCGTCGTCGCCCGGCGCTGCGCCTTCATCCCGCTGCCGCGCCAGCCGATCCTGCCGGCTTTCCCGACCGAGGACGGCGTCGACGAGGCGGCGGCGATTGCGCCGCGCCGCCGCCGCCGGTCTGGCGGCGCGCCTCGCCGCGCACGGCATCGCCGATGCCGACGCCCGGCCCTATCGCGAGCGGCTCGATTTCGAGCTCGGCGTCGTCATCAGCATGGGCTTCGCCGGCTATTTTCTGATCGTCGCCGACTTCATCCAATGGGCGAAGCGCGAGGGCATCCCGGTCGGTCCCGGCCGCGGCTCGGGCGCCGGCTCGGTCGTTGCCTGGGCCTTGACGATCACCGACCTCGACCCGCTGCGCTTCGGCCTGTTGTTCGAGCGCTTCCTGAACCCGGAGCGGGTATCGATGCCCGATTTCGACATCGATTTCTGCCAGGAGCGGCGCGACGAGGTGATCCGCTACGTCCAGCGGAAATACGGCCGCGACCGGGTCGCCCAGATCATCACCTTCGGCAAATTGCAGGCCCGCGCGGTATTGCGCGATGTCGGTCGGGTCCTGGCGATGCCCTACGGCCAAGTCGATCGGCTGTGCAAATTGGTCCCGAATAATCCGGCGCATCCCGTCGGCCTCGAACAGGCGATCGCCGGCGAGCCGGCCTTGCAGCAGCAGCGTGACAATGACGAGACCGTGGCGCGGCTCATAGAAATCGCGTTGAAGCTCGAAGGCCTCTACCGCCACGCCTCGACCCACGCGGCGGGGGTGGTGATCGGCGACCGGCCCTTGGCCGAGCTGGTGCCGCTCTACCGCGACCCGCGCTCGGACATGCCGGTCACCCAGTTCAACATGAAATGGGTCGAGCCGGCGGGGCTGGTAAAGTTCGATTTTCTTGGCCTCAAGACCCTGACCGTGCTCGCCCGCACCCGCGAATTGCTGGCCGCCCGCGGCATCGAGCTCGACCCGGCGGATCTGCCGCTCGACGACCGCGGCGCCTACGAGCTGATGGCGCGCGGCGAAACGGTCGGCATGTTCCAGCTCGAAGGGGCCGGCGTGCGCGACATGCTCAAAAAGCTGCGCCCCGACCGCTTCGAGGACATCATCGCCGTCGTCTCGCTCTACCGGCCGGGGCCGATGGAGAACATCCCGCGCTACATCGCGGTCAAGCACGGCGAGGAGAAGGCCGACTACCTGCACCCGGCGCTCGTGGACATCCTGAAGGAAACCCACGGGATCATGATCTACCAGGAGCAGGTCATGCAGATCGCCCAGGTATTGGCCGGCTACAGCCTCGGCAACGCCGACCTCTTGCGCCGCGCGATGGGCAAGAAGATCCCCTCGGAGATGGAAGCGCAGCGCCAGCTGTTCGTCGACGGTGCGGTCGCGCGCGGGGTCGGCGCCGCATTGGCAGACCACATCTTCGACCAAATGGCGAAATTCGCCGGCTACGGCTTCAACAAGTCGCATGCCGCGGCCTATGCGCTGGTCGCCTACCAGACGGCCTGGCTGAAGGCGAACCACCCGGTCGAGTTCATGGCCGCGCTGATGACCGCCGACCTCGGCAACACCGACAAATTGAACCTCTTCCGGCAGGAGCTCGACCGGCTCGGCATCGGCCTGCTGCCGGCGGACATCAACCGGTCGGACCCGGCCTTCGCGGTCGAAGTCGATACGAAGACGGGCAGGCCGGCGATCCGCTATGCGCTGGCCGCGGTCAAGGGGGTGGGCGCCCAGGCGATGGCCGAGCTGGTCGCCGAGCGCGCCCGCGGCGGCCGGTTCAAGGATTTGGCCGATTTCGCCCGCCGGCTTGACGCCAAGAGCTTCAACCGCCGCCAGTTCGAGAGCCTGGCCAAGGCCGGCGCCTTCGATTGCCTGAACCCGAACCGGGCGCAGACCTTTGCCGCGGCCGAATTGCTGCTGCGCCAGGCGAGCCTCGCCGCCGAGGAGCGCGACAGCCGCCAGGAGAGCCTCTTCGCCGCGATCGACCCGGCCTTCGCGCCGCGCCCGTCACTGCCGCTGGTGGCCGATTGGCCGCCGGTCGATAAACTACAGCACGAGTTCGCCGCGATCGGCTTCTACCTGTCGAGCCACCCGCTCGACCCTTACGGAAAGAGCCTGGAACGCGCCGGCATCATCCGCTTTGCCGATCTGCCGTCGGCGCTGGCGGCGGGCGGGGCGACCCGGTTTCGGCTCGCCGGCATCGTCGTCGGCAGGAAGGAGCGGACCTCGGCGCGCGGCAACCGTTTCGCCTTTGTCCAGATGTCCGACCCGAGCGGCGTCTTCGAGGTAACCTTGTTCTCGGAGATGCTGAGCCAGTCGCGGGCATTGTTCGAGTCGGGCGAGCCCCTGGTCGCCACCGTCGATGTGCGCAGCGAGGAGGAGAGCCTGCGGCTGACCGTGCAGAAGATCGAGCCGCTCGACACCGTTGTTGCCCACGCCGCGGCGGGCCTGCGGGTGTTCGTCGGGGAGACCGCCGCCCTCGGCCATCTGAAAAGCGTCATCACTCGCGAATCCACCGGCCGCGGCCGTATCACCGTCGTCCTCGACCTCCCCGACCGCGAAGTCGAGATCGCCATCCCCGGCGGCTACAAGGTCGACCCCCGCGTCCGCGCCGCCGTCAAATCCCTCCCCGGCATTATCGACGTGCACGATATTTGAGGGGGTTGGCCAACGTCCGCAGGCTGCTGGAAAGGCCCTCGGCCACTGCGGTAGACACCGGAAAGGACACAGCCGATCGCCGACCGGTCGATGATCTTACCGATCTCGTCAAGCCGGTCGTTCTCGCTCGCCCCTCGTTTTGACCAGACTATCCGCCGGGCTGGTCTGACCTCCGGGCAAATGGTTTCACCGATCGGAGAGGACGATGCATTTCTCGCCGCTGGTCGACCGCATCAAAGGCAAGGGCGCCGGCGCATGGGGTGTCCACATCGCCGCCGCCCGGCTGCGCGACGCCGGGCACGACGTGATCTTTCTGAGTGTCGGCGACCCGGACCAGGCGCCGCCGGCACCGGTCGTCGAGGCGACGGTCGATGCGCTGCGCCGCCACCGCACCGGCTATGCCCCGACCATCGGCTATCCAAGGGTGCGCGAGGCGATCGCGGCGCGGGTTCGACGGTGCACCGCCCAGCCCTGCGGCGCCGACAACGTGGTCCTCGTGCCGGGTGCGCAGGGTGGCCTCTTCTGCGCCTTGCAGTGCCTCGCCGGGCCCGGTGACGAAGTCGTCGTCCCCGAGCCGGCCTACGCCACCTACGAGGCGGCCGTGGGCGCCAGCGGTGCGCGGATGGTGACCGTGCCCCTGCGTGCCAACCGCGGCTTTCACCCGGATATCGACACTATCGCCCGTGCGGTGACGCCGCGTATACGGATCCTCTGGATCAACAGCCCGCACAACCCGACCGGCGCGGTGCTCGCCGCTGACGAGGTCGCCGCGATCGCCGATCTCTGCCGCCGCCGCGATTTGTGGCTGCTCTCCGACGAGGTCTACGAGGATC
>CAWAFE010000022.1:0-120457 GCA_963781215.1 uncultured Alphaproteobacteria bacterium | reverse complement strand
AGTTCTCTTCTAGAGATTATTGGCTTACAACGGTTCTTCGGCCCTCTGGTTTAATTCTTGCCCAGTCTCATAGTAGCGGGTCCCTTGGCCACGTTCGGCGCGGGACCTTGCGCCTTCTCGACAGCCTGCAATGAGAGCTGCTGCGTCTCCGCCGTATCGCGGAAATTCCTTTGGGAGCGATCCGACGCGGCTCGCGCTTCTCGGCTAAATCGGCGATAACCGCCCACGGCAGCGCCATCAGAACCAGACCTGACATCCGCTCGAGACGCTGTTTAGCATTGGGGAGGAATACCATGCGGCTGGAAGGCAAGATCGGCATCGTCACCGCCGCGGCGTCGGGGATGGGACGGGCCGGCGCGCTGCGCTTTGCGCGCGAGGGTGCCGCGGTCGGGGTGGTCGACATCGATCAGTCGGGGGTCGACGCCGTCGTCGGCGAGATTGCCGCGGCCGGTGGTCGGGCGTTAGGGCTCGTCGGCGACCTGCGCCAGGACGATTTCGCCCGCGCCATCGTGCGCCGCACGGCGACGCAATTCGGCGGGCTCGACTTTGTCTGGAACCATGTCGGCCATCCAGGCCCAGCCTCGATCGAAGGCATCGAGATGGCCGATTTCGATATCGCCATCGGCCTCAACCTGCGCACCGTGCTGGTGACAACCGAGGCGGCGATCCCCGAAATGCGGGCGCGCGGCGGCGGCGCCTTGCTCTACACCGCTTCGACCTCCGGGCTCGTCGGTTCGGCCTTTAGTCCGGTCTATTCGATGGCCAAGTTCGGCGTCGTCGGCTTTGTCCGGTCGCTGGCCAAACGGCTTGCGTCCGAAAAGATCCGCGTCAACGCGATCTGCCCCGGCCCGATCGACACGCCAATGCTGCGCGTCTTTGTCGCCCGGCCCGACCAGCAGCGCACCGCCGGCATGGACCGGGAGGAGCTCGTCGTGCAGCGCGGCCGGCAGAACCCGATGGGCCGCACCGGTCGCCCCGAGGAGATCGCCAACGCCGCCCTCTTCCTAATCTCCGACGAAGCCTCCTTCGTCTCCGGCGCCGCCCTCCCGGTCGACGGCGCCGCAACGGCGTGAGGCGAGTCTCGATCCCCTATGAGGCGGCGGGCTGTGGGGGCATCTTCCGGTCTCGAATTTGCCATACAGGCAGGAACGCTAAATGAGCCTCAGGCGACCGGAATCCGGTAGGCATACGAGAGGGTCGGCAATTTTCGATTTTTTAATAGACTTGTCACCGGAACAGCCGAAAAAGTGAAAAGATCGATTCCCAGATTCCGGCGCGGATAGCCGTCCGCATTGCCATTTCGGGAATACCCTGCTGATGGTAGATGACACTTGGTGCGATGACTGGTGCAGGCACAATCCCAAGCCGGACTCTCAGCGCCTCTGGATCCCTATCGCGTTCATCTAAGAGAAGATCGCGTTCCTCTTCGACCATCTTGAGGAATTCGTTGGCTTGAACGGGTGGCATCAATGCGGCGGTAGCGTTGACTCGCTCGTAAAATCGCTCCCTCATGCCAAGAACAAGCTCAAGATTTCCACTCTGTCGAGAAGTCGTCCAGGTTGATCGAAAATAGTCTTCGACCATTGCCCTGATGGTAGCTCTGTCAACGTTCATCCGGGTTCAAAACCAGGGAATAAAGGTCTCGTTCGTAGTATAGCAGCTGAGGGCAGGTTCGTTAAGGGGTTTGCGCCCCATGCGGGGGTCTTTTTTGACGATCATTTTCGATGCCAGATCAAAGCGTGCGTCAGTTTCCGAGAAATTCACCTGATGCCGAGGGTGTGTTCATTGGCCGGCCATAAATCAGCATCGATTGGCGATTTCGTCGTCGGGTTTCGGAATTACCGCGCATCAATCTCGTATTTGAGCCCCGGGGCGCCGACATGCCGACAAGAGCCAGACAACCGCCGCGCTCGCGCGGTGAGGCGTGGGTCTTGGGCCACCTGCATGTGCAACCAAATCCCAGCTGCGGGTTCGGGCGGGCGGGAAAGTCCTCGGCGCCTGTGGCGCAATCCTCAAAGGTAGTTCTCCAAATCGGCGCGTACCGCTAGCTAGAGCATGATCCTGTTAGGCTGAAGGATAGCCGGCATTGGCGAGGTAATTGGCGCATTCCTTTGGGGTAAAGCGGTCGAGAAGACTGCCGATGCCGCGCCAGGTGGCCTCGATCGTGCGTGGGTCGGTTTTGCGCAGCAGGGTCTTGAGCTTGGCGAAGACCTGCTCGATCGGATTGAGATCGAGCGAGTAGCGCGGCAGGAAGAACAGCGTGGCGCCGGCGCTGCGGATCAGGCGGCGCACCGCCTTGCCCTTGTGGCTGCCAAGCGCGCCAGGGGTCGCGGTCTGCGAGAAATTCTTGGTCTTCCCATGGCTCGGCTGCGGCGAGTGCGCGGTCTGCTGCGGCGGCGGGAGCAGCTTTGCGCCCGGCTGCGTTCGCTCGGCGTCTTTCTGCCGGGCGGCTATGCCGACCACATGGTGGTTCCGCATCCGCGCTACCTGATCCCGCTCGACGGGCTGAGCCCGGCCGAGGCGGCACCTTATGCCTGCTCCGGGGTCATCACCTTCGGGGCGCTACGCAAGCTCGGGGCCGTCGTCCATGACCACCCGATCGTGCTGATCGGCGCCTGCGGGCTCGGGCTGATGTGCCTCACCCTCGTGAAGGCCATGAACGGCAAGGATGCGATCGTCGTCGACATCGACGCCAAAAAACGCGAGGCGGCGTTGCACGCGGGTGCGCTCGCCGCGGTCGACAGCGCGGCCGATGACGCCGCGCGCCAGATCCGGACCCTCGCCGGCGGTCCGGTGTTGGGGGCGATCGACTTTGTCGGCGCCAATGCGACGGCACAGGTCGGGCTCGACATCCTCGGGAAAGGCGGTAAGCTCGTGATTGTCGGTCTGTTCGGCGGTGACATCACTTTGTCCTTCCTGATCCACGACCGTCCAGGGCTCCTACACCGGCAGCCTCGGCGAGCTGAAGGATTTGCTGGCGCTGGTCGCACGCACCAAGGCCGACCGCATCCCGTTCGCCACCCGGCCGTTCTCCGACGCCAACGCCGCCCTCGAAGATTTGCGCGCCGGCCGCGTCGTCGGCCGCTCGGTACTGGTGCCCTGAGCCGATCTCGTGATCCCCTGGGCCTGGACCAGCTCAGCGAGCGGCGATCACGGCGATCTCGACCCTCCAGTGCGGTGCCGCGAGCCGCGCCTCGACGCAGGCCCGGCCGGGGGTGTTGCCGAGCGAGACCCAGGCGTCCCAGACCGCGTTCATCGCGTCATAGCCGCGCATGTCGGCGAGCCAGATCGTCGCCGACAACAGCTTCGAGTTGTCGGTGCCGGCGGCAGCCAGCAATTCGTCGATCTTGCGCAGCACCTCCTGGGTCTGCTGGCCGATATCCGCCCCCGGCGTGTCGGCCACCTGCCCGGCCAGATAGACGGTCTGCCCATAGGCCACCGCCTGACTCATCCGCGCCCCGACCTTGTGCCGCTCGATCGTCATGCTGCAGCTCCTTCGCTGGGTTCAGATATGGATCGCCCTGCCGGCGACGGCGAGGGCGGCTTCCTTGACCGCCTCGCTCAGGGTCGGGTGGGCGTGGCAGGTGCGGGCGATGTCCTCGGCCGATGCGCCGAACTCGATTGCCAGCGCCGCCTCGGCGATCATCGTCCCGGCGTCGGGGCCGATGATGTGCACGCCGAGGACCCGGTCGGTGGCGCTGTCGGCGAGGATCTTGACGAAGCCTTCGGTGTATCCGTTGGTGCGAGCGCGCGGGTTGGCGGTGAATGGGAATTTGCCGGCCCGGTAGGCCGTCCCGGCCGCCTTCAGCTCCTCCTCGGTCTTGCCGACCGAGGCGGCCTCGGGCCAGGTATAGATGACCGCCGGGATCGCGTCGTAGTTGATCGGCGGCTTCTGCCCGGCAAGGCGTTCGGCGAGTGCGGAACCTTCCTCCATGGCCCTGTGCGCCAGCATTGGGCCGCGGATTGCGTCGCCGATCGCGTAGATACCGGGGACATTCGTGGCAAAGCCGTCATCGACCGCGATGCGGCCCTGCGCGTCGCGCGCGACGCCGATCTCGTCGAGGCCCAGCCCGTCGAGGTAGGGCCGCCGACCGATCGCCACCAGCGCGGCATCGGCCGCAAGCGCGCCGCCCTCGATCTCGACCGTCAGCCGGTCTTGCGCCTCGCCGATCCCCGTCACCTTGACGCCGAGCTTGAATTCGATCCCCGAGCGGGCCAGCACCCTCTGCAATGCCGTGCCCAGCTCGTGGTCCATGTTCAGGCACGATCCGGTCGAGGAGTTCGACGACCGTGACCTCGGCGCCAAGCCGCCGCCACACCGAACCGAGTTCGAGCCCGATATAGCCGCCGCCGATAACGATGAGCCGCTCCGGCACATGGTCGAGCGACAAGGCGCCGGTCGAGGACAGGATGCGCGTCTCGTCGATCTCGATGCCGGGGAACGGTGTGCTCTCGGAGCCGGTCGCGACGATGATCGCGCCCGCCTCGACCTCCTGCGCCGCGCCGTCGGCGCCGGCGACGACGACCCGCCCCGGTGCGGCGATCCGGCCCTTTCCATTCAGCCAGTCGATCTTGTTCTTGCGGAACAGGAATTCGACGCCGCGGGTCAGGGTCGTCACGACCTTGTCCTTGCGGCTCATCATCGCGGCGAGATCGAGTCCCGACCTCGCCGACCTTGACCCCGTGCTCGGCGAGCGCGCTTTTGGCCTCGGCAAATTTCTCCGAGGATTGCAGACAGCGCCTTCGACGGAATGCAGCCGATATTGAGGCAGGTGCCGCCGAGGCTCGCGCGGCTTTCGACGCAAGCAGCCTTCAGCCCGAGCTGAGCCGCCCGGATCGCCGCAACATAGCCGCCCGGCCCAGCCCCGATGATCACGACGTCGTAGCGATCGGCCATGGTTAACCTCGCCGGGGTCAGATCGGCGCAATGCGTCGCCGATATTGCTTCGTTTCGCTCGCAATAACAGCCAGGAATCCTCATTGCGAGGAGCCTAGGAGCGAGAAGCAGTCCGGCACCGGGTCACATGTCGAACAACAGGCGCGAGGGGTCCTCGACACATTCCTTGATCCGCACCAGAAAGCCAACCGCCTCGCCGCCGTCGACGATGCGGTGGTCGTAGGAGAGCGCCACATACATCATCGGGCGGATCTCCACCTTGTCGGCAATCGCGACCGGGCGTCGCTCGATCTTGTGCATGCCGAGGATGCCCGATTGCGGCGGGTTCAGGATCGGCGTCGACAGCAGCGAGCCGTAGACACCGCCGTTCGATATCGTAAAGGTGCCGCCGGAGAGATCCGCGATCGACAATTTGCCGTCGCGCGCCTTCTGGCCGAGTGCGGCGATCGCCTTCTCGATTTCGGCAAAGCTCATGTGGTCGGCGTCGCGCACGACCGGCACGACCAGCCCGTGCCCGGTGCCGACCGCGACGCCGATGTCGTAATGGTTCTTGTAGAGGATATCGTCGCCGTCAATCTCGGCGTTGACCCCCGGGATCTCCTTTAGCGCGACGATCGCGGCCTTGACGAAGAACGACATGAAGCCGAGGCGCACCCCGTGCTTTTTCTCGAAGGCGTCGCGCCAGCGCTCGCGTAAACCGATCGCCTGACTCATGTCGATCTCATTGAAGGTGGTCAATATCGCGGCGGTGTTCTGCGCCGCCTTCAGCCGCTCGGCGATCCGTCGCCGCAGCCGGGTCATGCGCACCCGCACCTCGCGTTCGCCGATGGCGGCGGTCGGCGCCGGCGCGGCAGCGGGAACGGGGCGCGCCAGCGCCGCGATCACATCCGCTTTGGTGATGCGGTCGCCGGGGCCGGTCGGCGCGATCCTCGCCGCATCGAGCCCGCCCTCGGCAGCGATCTTGCGCGCGGCGGGGCCGGCGCGATCGAGCGCCGCCGGTTGCCCCTCACCCTCCTCTCCGTACTCGATCCTGGGATCCGCGGGTCCCTCCCTCTCCCCGCGAGCGGGGTGAGGGGCTGCCGGCATCGCAGCTCCCTCCGCGATCCGACCGAGCACCGCCCCCACCGGCACGTTGGCGCCTTCCTCGGCCAGGATCTCGGCCAATGTCCCGGCCGCCGGCGCCGGCACTTCGAGCGTCACCTTGTCGGTTTCGAGCTCGACCAGCGGCTCGTCGACCGCGACCGCATCGCCGGCATGCTTCAGCCATTTCGCCACCGTCGCCTCGGCCACCGACTCGCCGAGGTTCGGCACCTTGATCAGGGTCGCCATCGGCGTCAGGCGGCTAGCGCGTCGGCGACGAGCTGGGCCTGCTCCTCGACATGGCGCTTGAAGAGACCGGTGGCGGTGGACGCCGCCTCGGCACGGCCGGCGAAACGCGGCCGCTTCGCGGCGATATCGAGGCCCGTCAACACCTCCTCGATGCGCCGGTCGACAAAATTCCAGGCGCCCATGTTTCGCGGCTCCTCCTGGCACCAGACGATCTCGGCATTGCGATACCGCTGCAAGATTTGGGCGAGCGATTTGAACGGAAACGGGTAGAGCTGCTCGACCCGAACCAGGGCCACGCGGTCGCCGCCATGCTCGGCCCGCGCCTTCGCCAGGTCGAAATAGACCTTGCCGCTGCACAGCACGACGCGGCGCACCTCGCCGTCCGCCGCGATCGGCCCGGCCTCGCCGACCACGCGGTGAAATGAACTCTCCGTTCCCATCTCGTCGAGGCGCGAGGCCACCTCCCTGGCGCGCAGCAGCGATTTCGGCGTCAGGACGATCAGCGGCTTCCGGAAGTTGCGGCGGATTTGCCGGCGCAGGGCGTGGAAATAGTTCGCGGCACTCGTCAGGTTGCACACCTGGATGTTGTCCTCGGCGCAGAGCTGCAAATAGCGCTCGACCCTGGCCGAGGAATGCTCCGGCCCCTGCCCCTCATAGCCGTGCGGCAGCAACAGCACGAGCCCGCTCATGCGCAGCCACTTCGCCTCGCCGGCAGACAAGAATTGGTCGATGATCACCTGGGCGCCGTTGGCGAAATCGCCGAACTGCGCCTCCCACAAGACCAGGGTCGACGGGTCGGCGAGGCTGTAGCCGTATTCGAAACCGACCACCGCCGCCTCCGAGAGCGGGCTGTCGATGATCTCGAACGGCGCCTGACCCTCGCGGACATGGTTGATCGGGACCCAGCGCGCCTCGGTCTCCTGGTCGATCAGGATCGCGTGCCGGTGCGAGAAGGTGCCCCGCCCGCTGTCCTGGCCCGACATGCGCACATGCGTGCCCTCCGCACACAGCGAGGCGATCGCCAAGGCCTCGGCTGTCGCCCAGTCGATGCCCTCGCCGGCCTCGATCGCCACCCGCTTGGCTTCGAGCTGGCGGGCGATCTTCGGGTTGAGGCGAAACCCCGGCGGCACCGTGACGAGCCCCCGGCCCAGTTCCCGCAGCACTGTGGTGGCCACGCCGGTCTCCCCGCGGCGGTCATCGTCGGGCGCGGTCTCGAGCCCGGCCCAGGCGCCTTCGAGCCAGTCGGCCTTGTTCGGGCGATAGCCCTTGGCCGCCTCGAACTGGGCTTCGAGTTCGGCGATGTAACGGGCCGCGACGGCCTCGACCTCGGCCTCGCCGACGACCCCTTCCTCGATCAGGCGCTGGGCGTAGATCTGCCGGGTCGTCGGATGGCGGGCGATCGTGCGGTACATCAGCGGCTGGGTGAAGGCCGGCTCGTCGCCCTCGTTGTGGCCGTGGCGGCGATAACAGAACAGATCGACCACCGCGTCCTTGCCGAATTCGTGGCGGTACTCGGCGGCGAGCCGCGCGACGGCGACGACGGCCTCGGGGTCGTCTCCGTTGACGTGAAAGATCGGCGCCTGGACGCCCTTTGCCATGTCCGAGGGATAGGGGCTCGACCGGGCGGCCGAGGGTGCCGTGGTAAAGCCGATCTGGTTGTTGACGATGATATGGATCGTGCCGCCGGTGCAAAAGCCGCTGAGCTCCGACAATTCCAGCGACTCGGCGACGAGCCCCTGGCCGGCGAAGGCGGCGTCGCCGTGCATCAGGATGCCGGCGACCTCGATGCGCGCGCCGTCGCCGCGCTGCTGTTGCTTGGCTCGAACCTTGCCGAGCACCACCGGGTTCACCGCTTCGAGATGCGACGGGTTGGCGGCGAGCGACAGATGGACCGTCCGCCCGCCGATCTCGCGGTCGGCCGAGGTGCCGAGATGGTATTTGACGTCCCCCGAGCCGTGGACATGCTCGGGGTTTGTCGAATTGCCCTGAAACTCCGAGAAGATCGCGGCAAAGGGCTTGCCGACGAAATTGGCGAGCACGTTCAGTCGGCCGCGATGCGGCATGCCGATCACGAACTCGCGGACGCCGAGCGCGCTGCCGCGGCGCAGGATAGCCTCCAGCGCCGGCATCAGAGATTCGGCACCCTCAATGCCGAAGCGCTTGGTGCCGGTATAGCGGCGGTCGAGAAACCGCTCGAAGGTCTCGGCCGTGGTTAGGATCTCTAGGATCTCTTTCTTGTCCGCCGGCGACAGCAATGGGCGACGCACTTGACTTTCGAATTTTTGCTGAATCCAGGCGCGCTCGGCCGGCACCTGGATGTGCATGTATTCGACGCCGATCTTGCCGCAATAGGTCTGCCGCAGGATTGCGATGATCTGGCGCAGGCTAGCGCGCTCGTGGCCGAAGATGTTGTTGAGTAAGATTTCACGGTCGAGATCGGCGTCGTTGAAGCCGTAGCTGCGGTAATCCAGCTCCGGATAAGGCCCGCGCTTATCGAGGCCGAGCGGGTCAAGATCGGCTTCGAGATGGCCGCGCACCCGATAGGCGCGGATCAGCTGCAAGGCGCGGATCGAGTCGGATGTCGCCCGGCGCAATGCCTCGGCATCGGGCACCGTCGCTAGCGCCGTTGGTGACCGGCTCAGCGTGACGCTTCGCCCAAGGCGGCCCGCGCAGTTCAGCGAGTGTCGCCGACCCGTCCTCGCCGATCTCGGTGAAAAACCGCCGCCAGCTTTCGTCGACTGAGCCAGGATCGTCGACAAAGCGCGTGTAGAGATCGGCAATAAATCCGGCGTTGGCGCCAGTCAGAAAGGTTGCGCCGTCGATATCAGCCATCAGCGACTCTGAAATCTGTTTCCTATGCCGGGAAAAAACCGAGACCAACCCTCTATCCGGACCGGCTTTCGCCCGCGCAAGATATCAATATAGGGAGCAAAGGTCGAAACCTTCCTGCAAATCACGCCATTGTGCCCTGCACAAAGGCAGCGGGCGTGGTGATCGGAATGCCGCGAAACGGGCTGAGGGCGATCGGATCGGGGCCGCCGCTTACTAAGGAATTGGCATGACCGCTAACCCTCGGAGCGCCGAGTAGGCATCGGGCTCCAAAGGGCTCATCTCGGTTCCACCAGGGCTAGGGCCTCTCCTCCTCAAGAGCGCGCAGGCGTTCGCTAAAGCGCTGGTGCTGCCGCACCATAGCGCGCATTTGGTTGAACATGTCGTCAAGCTTCGCGTTGAGGCGGCTGAATTCCTGATCGTGGCGGACCACCATCGCCGTTAGAACAGCCATGTCGTCTTTCAGCGACAGTACGTCGTCGCGCATGCCACGGATCTGGTGGGCGAGGAAGTCGAGAGTGATTTTCTCCTCACTCATATCAGCTCCGTTGAGCCATGGCAGGCACCGTCCGCGCGCAACGCGCGTTTCTTGGCCGAGACATGAACAGCGTCAACCCTCATCCGGCGGGCGGCCACCCGCGAGGAGCCCGGCCACCGTAATTAGGTTGGGATTATCTTGGCGCACCCCAACAACCCGCGCCGGGACTACGCCTTCAGGCTGCGCCGCCCTGGTCGCGAGCGTCAGACGACGCTGGCGACGACCGCCCCGATACCATCGAACTGCGCCTCTATCCGATTCCCGCGGTCAAGGGGAAATTGCCGAGTGAACGAACCGCTCATGATGTAATCGCCGGCACGGACCCGCTCGCCAAACTGCGCCAGCTTTGAGGCGAGCCACGCCACCGAGTTATAGGGATGCCCCAGCACCGCATCGCCGCTTGCCGTCGCCACCTCGGCACCGTTGACTCGCACCCGTACCGCCACGGTGCTCAGCTCGGGTAAGGCGTCGCAGCTCAAGGGAGCCCCAAGCACGAACGCTTTCTGCTGCCCATTATCGGCCAATGCCAAAGCGAGCTGCCTTCGAAAGTCGCCGCGCGTTTCGATGATCTCGAATGCCGGATGCACTCGTTCAACCGCCGCCTCGATATCCTTTCGCGTAGCCTCGGCTGGCAGGTCGCGGTCGAGAACGATGCACAGCTCGTTCTCGAAACCGGGCTCGATCAGTGCATCCCGGCGAAAGACATGGCCCGATTTGACCAGGCCGTCCGCCATCAAGCAGCCGAAGACTGGCTCGTGCAAGCCGAACTGGTGCTGAATCGCTGGCGATGTGAGGCCGACTTTCCAGCCGATGCGGCGCGCGCCCGTTCGGTGGCGGCGAGCAATCCGTGCCAGCAGGATACAGTAGGCGTCGTCGAGGCTGAGCCGGTCAAACCACGCCCTAGGAAAATATTCGCCCCGTGCCTGCGCCGCCTCGAACTCATCCACTGCTACTGCAATTTCGCTCAGGTCCACTGCGCCCTCCCCTTTGCAAGCTCGATGTCAGCCTCGTAACACATCGCGCATTGTGGTGCCGATTTCGGCGGGCGAGTGGGCGACGGTAACCCCGGCGCTGCGCAGAGCTTCCATCTTGTCTTCGGCGCCGCCCTTGCCGCCGGCAATGATAGCGCCGGCATGGCCCATTCGTCGGCCCGGCGGAGCGGTGCTGCCGGCGATAAAGCCGACGACCGGTTTCTTCCTCTGCGATGATTTCAGGAACGCAGCGCCATCCTCCTCGGCGGTCCCACCGATCTCGCCGATCATGACGATCGCCTGGGTCTCGTCATCGGCGAGGAACATCTCCAGCACCTCGACAAAGTTGGTGCCGTTGACCGGGTCGCCGCCGATTCCGACGCAGGTCGACTGACCGAGGCCGACCGCCGACGTCTGCGCCACCGCCTCATAGGTCAAAGTGCCCGAGCGCGAGACGATGCCGATCTTGCCGCGGCGGTGGATGTGCCCCGGCATGATGCCGATCTTGCACTCGTCGGGGGTGATCACGCCGGGACAGTTCGGCCCGATCAACCGCGAGCGACCGCCCGTAAGGCTGCGCTTGACGCGGACCATGTCGAGCACCGGGATGCCCTCGGTGATACAGATGACGAGCGGGATTTCGGCGTCGGCCGCTTCGAGGATCGCGTCGGCGGCAAAGGGCGGCGGTACATAGATGACGCTAGCGTCGCACCCGGTCGCCGCAACCGCCTCCAGCACTGTGTTGAACACCGGCAGGTCGAGATGGCGGGTCCCGCCCTTCCCCGGCGTGACGCCGCCCACCATCCCGGTGCCGTAGGCGATCGCCTGCTCGGAATGAAAGGTGCCCTGCGCGCCGGTGAAGCCCTGGCACAACACCTTGGTCGAGGCGTCGACGAGGATCGACATCAGCCGGCCTCCTTGACCGCGGTCACGATCTTTTGCGCGGCGTCCACGAGGTTTTCGCCTGCGAGGATCGGCAGCCCCGATTGCTGCAGTATCTTTTTGCCGAGATCGACATTGGTGCCTTCGAGGCGAACGACGAGCGGCACGTGCAGGTTGATCTCGCGCGCCGCGCCGACGACACCCTCGGCGATCACATCGCAGCGCATGATGCCGCCAAAGATGTTAACGAGGATGCCCTCGACGTTGGGGTCGGAGAGGATCAGCTTGAACGCGGTCGACACCCGCTCGCGCGTTGCCCCGCCGCCGACATCGAGGAAATTAGCCGGCCCGGCGCCGTGCAGCTTGATGATATCCATCGTCGCCATAGCGAGGCCCGCGCCGTTGACCAGGCAGCCGATATTGCCGTCGAGCTTGATGTAGTGGAGCCCGTGCTTGGCGGCTTCGAGCTCGGTCGGGTCCTCCTCGTCCTCATCGCGCAATGTGGCGATTTCGGGCTGGCGAAAAAGCGCGTTGTCGTCGAACCCCATCTTGGCGTCGAGCGCCACCAATTCGCCGGCCCCGGTCACGACCAGCGGGTTGATTTCGACAACGGACGCGTCGAGCTCGGTAAAAGCGCGGTAAAGTGCCGTCACGAATTTGACGGCGGTGCCGATCTGCGCGCCTTCGAGGCCGAGCCCAAAGGCGATGTTGCGGGCGTGGAACGGCTCGATCCCGGTCGCCGGGTCGATTGCGACGCGCAGGATCTTTTCAGGCGAGCGCTCGGCCACCTCCTCGATCTCGACCCCGCCTTCGGTCGAGGCGATCAGGGTGACCCGCCCGGTCTCGCGGTCGATCAGCACGCCCAGATAAAGCTCACGGGCGATATCGCAGCCTTCCTCGACATAGACCCGCTTGACCTCGCGGCCGGCGGGGCCGGTCTGATGCGTGACCAGATTCTTGCCGAGCAATTCGCGGGCCGCCGCGGCGACCTCCTCCTCGGAGCGCACGAGCTTGACCCCGCCCGCCTTGCCGCGCCCGCCGGCGTGGATCTGCGCCTTGACGACCCAGACCGGCCCGCCGAGCCGTCGCGCCGCCTCGACCGCCTCGGCGGCGGTGTACGCAACGCCGCCATGCGGCACCGCGACACCAAACTTCGCCAAGAGCTCCTTGGCCTGATATTCGTGGATGTTCATCGGATCAGCCCAAAATCTTCATGCCCTTGACGACCTCGATCAGCTCGCGCACTGCCGCGGCCGATTTGTCGAACGCCGCTTGCTCCTCGCGGTCGAGCGCGATCTCGACGATGCGCTCGACGCCACCGGCGCCGATCACCACCGGCACGCCGACATAGACGCCGTCGACGCCGTACTGGCCCTGGAGCAGGGCGGCGGCGGGCAATACCCGCTTCTTGTCGCGCAGATAGGATTCGGCCATCGCGATCGCCGAGCTGGCCGGGGCGTAGAAGGCCGAACCCGTCTTCAAGAGGCCGACGATCTCCGCACCCCCGTCGCGAGTGCGCTGGACGATGCGGTCGAGCCGCTCCTGCGTCGTCCACCCCATCTTGACCAGATCCGGCAATGGGATGCCGGCGACGGTCGAATAGCGCACCAGCGGCACCATCGTGTCGCCATGGCCACCCAGCACGAAGGCGCTGACATCCTCGACCGAGACGCCCAACTCCTCGGCGAGGAAATAGCGGAAGCGGGCACTATCGAGCACCCCGGCCATGCCGACGACGCGGTGGGCCGGCAATCCGCAGGCCTCGCGCATGACCCAGACCATGACGTCGAGCGGGTTGGTGATGGTGATCACAAAAGCGTCGGGGCAGTGCGTCTTGATTGCCGCCCCCACCGTGGCGACGATCTTGGCGTTGGTGCCGATCAGATCGTCGCGGCTCATCCCCGGCCGGCGCGCGATGCCGGCGGTGACGATGACGATGTCGGCGCCCTTTATGTCGGCGTAGTCGTTGCTGCCTTTGACGACCGCATCGTAGCCCTCGATCGTCGAGCCCTGGACGATGTCGAGCGCCTTCCCTTGCGGCATGCCCTCGACCACATCGGCGAGCACGATGTCGCCGAGCTCCTTGAGCCCCGCCAGTAGCGCAATCGTACCGCCGACCTGCCCGGCGCCGATCAGCGCGATCTTGTTGCGTGCCATCAGGATGCCCCTCGTCTGCGGCGCCGCGCCGGGCGCGGAACGGCGCGCGTCTTACCGCGATTTCGGCAGGCGGGCAAGGCGGCGAGGCGCTGCCACGCCGCCTGCGCCCCGCACCATCTGGACGGCTTGCCTAAGCGTCCTGGCAAAGCTTCGCAAGGCGTTGCGTCTCGAACGGGGCGGGGAGTTATGGTCTAGCTCGACGGCCGCGATATCCGCATACGGACGATCGATGAGGTCGTCATTCGCACCAGGTGGCTGACCCGCCAGCTGCTCGCGAACAAGCCCGATGTCGTCGCTCGACGCCTTTCTCGCCGAGCGGCGGCGAGAGGCCGAGAGCGAATGACGCCGTCCGTCCTCGATAGCTATTTCTTATTTCAGCAAGACCGGCTCAACCATCAAGGTATAGGTAACATCTTGATGACGCTTCCGCTTATGGCATGAAAATGGATTTTGTGTTGCCCCGGCTTCAGCGGCTTGAGCAGCACGTATAATCCGTCATCCACGCTCGGCGAATATATCCCTGCGGGAACGGTTCCAGGTCCCCCGCAGGGCTCATTGAACACGTTATCGTCCGGCAATGTAATTTCATATACGATCGACTTGAAGCGCCGCAATAGCTTATTGGCGTTTTTGCCATCGACCTCGACGTTTACGCCGGTAGCACTGTCTATGACCCCCTTGATAGATGCCCATAACTGCTTGACCGATTGATTTTCGGCAGGATCTCCGCACACGTTTGGAACGTTGATGCTATCCTGTTGACGACGGGGAAAAAGAGCGCTGTATCCTCGGGCACGGAGCAGTTGCGCTCCGCAGTTCCGCCAAGAAAGTCGCCCGCCAGGAACCATATGGACCCCCTTTGGCCGACCATGCAGTATTGCCCAGAAGCGTCCTCCTGCGGGTTTTGGCCGGTGGTATCGAGTAAGCCCATTGCCGCCACTCGGCGGTGAGCGCCGGCAGAAATGGCGAACGATCCTCGTCGGCAAGCGCCAGCTGCACCGGCAAAATCAATCCGATGACGGCGCCAACGGCGGTAGCAGCGATTGTCTTCATTGCCTGCTCCTCTGGGTTTGGAATCTTCAGCACTTTGTCATCGCGCATGCTTCGGGCAGTGGTTGCTTAGTCATTCCGGAGGGTTGTCTACTTTAGAGACACGGGGACGACGGTCAGCTGATAGGTGACATCGGTGGGCGCTGGCTGGGTTGGTTGTACCGCTTGGAAATGGAGCGTGTGACCCCCTCGCTTCAGAGGCCCCAGCGTCACGTAATATCCGTCATCCACAGCCGGCGAAAATATCCCTGCGGGAACGGTTTCAGGCCCCCCGCATGGAGCATCGAACACGTTATCGTCCGGCAACGTGACCGCGAAGACCTGCGACTGGACGCGCCGAAACGGAACTTTATTATTGTCGACCTGAACCTTTACGCTTGCAAGAGGAACAGCGTCGATGAAGGCCTTGCTCTGTTGGCGCAGATCCTTGACCGATACGTTGTCTGGGCCCTGACCGCAGACGTTGGGAGCGTTGATGTTGATTTCGTTTATGACCGGGAAGAAAAGGGTACTGCCCTCCGGCACCGAGCAGGCGCGTGTTGCCGGGCCGCCAGAGAAGACACCCCCCAGGAACCATACGTCACCCCGTTGCCCGATCATGCAGTTGTCCCCGTTCGGATCGGTTTGCGGGTTTTGACCGGCCGGTATTGACACCGCCCATTGCCACCACTGGGCGGTGAGTTCCGGCAAAGGCGCGGTATCCTCGTTGGCGATCGCCAAACTGACAGAAATATTCAGCGCGAGTACCGCGGCGGCAGTTAAAAGGCTTAGCTTGTTCATGACCTCCTCCCATTGATGTAAGGTTAGTGTAAGTTATCGAGCTAGAAACCATGCCGGGAGTGTGACACCTCCGTTGTCCAAAGACCTTACCGAAAGCTTGATTTTTGCTTAAGATTGGTTTAAAAATTGTACTAGAACTTCGCGACGGGGCCGGGGAGAGCGGCCGTGGAATTTGCCTTTGGCGAGCATCTTCTCGACGTCGAGCGGCGCGAACTGCGACGTGGCGACGAGTTGGTCCCGCTCGAACCCCAGGTCTTCGACCTGCTGCTCTACCTCTTGCGCAACCGCAACCGGGTGGTCACCAGGGACGATCTGCTGGAAGCGATATGAGGCGGCCGCATCGTATCCGAGGTGGCGTTGACCACCCGCATCAACGCCGTACGCAAAGCGGTGGGCAACGATGGCCGGGCGCAGCGCCTGATCCGGACCCTGCCGCGCAAGGGAATCCGTTTCATCGGCGTCGTAGAGGATGACCAGAAGCGCGAAGAACCCCCGAAGCCCACGCCCACGCCGACGTACACGCCGTCAATCGCGGTGCTCCCCTTCGCAAACATGACCGGCGATCTCGAGCAGGAATATTTCGCCGACGGCGTGGTCGAAGAGATCATCACCGCGCTCAGCCACATCCGCTGGCTTTTCGTGATCGCCCGCAATTCGAGCGGTGCCTACAAAGGCCGGGGTGTCGACATCAGGCAGATCGGGCTGGAGTTGGGCGCCCGCTATGTCCTCGAAGGCTCGGTCCGCAAGGCGGACGGCAGGGTGCGCATCACGGCGCAACTGATCGACGCGGCCAACGGGGCGCATCTGTGGGCCGACCATTTCGACGGCTCGCTCGAAGATGTGCTCGAGCTTCAAGACCGGGTGGCCGCGAGCATCGCGGGAGTCATCGAGCCGGCCTTGCAGACGGCTGAAATCCGACGGTCAGCCGATCGGGCGGAGGAGGATCTCACTGCTTACGATCTGTACCTGCGAGCGCGCGCCGATGCCGAATCCTGGGAAAGACCGCGGCTGCTCTCCGCGCTCGATCTGCTCGGTCGGGTGCTCGAGCGCGATCCGCAATACGGGCCGGCCCTGGGACTCGCGGCAATGTGCTGTTCAAATCTGCAAATGAGCGGCTGGGCCGATGATTTGGCAGCGAGCGCCGCGAAGGTGTCGAGTTTGCACGACGGGCGCTTCGGGTCGCCGGGGACGATCCCGATCGCCATGCCGCCTTCGCCCTCGGCCACTTCGGCGAGGACATCGACGCCGCCCTCTCCCTGATCGACCGATCGTTGCAGCTCAACCCGAGCTTCGCGCGCGCTTGGTTGCGCAGCGGCTGGCTGCGGCTTTGGGTCGGGCAGGCCGATGCCGCGATCGAGCACTTCGAGACCTTCATTTGCCTCAGCCCGCGCGAGAGCAGGGCCGCGGCCTTCCTTGGCATCGGCGTCGGCCATTTCTTCTGCCGGCGCTTCGCGCAAGCCCAGGCGATGCTGCTGTCATCGTTGCAGGAGATTCCCGGCTGGGTCCCGACCCACCGGTTTTTGGCCGCCTGCTATGCCCATATGGGGCAGCTCGATAAGGCGCGAGAGATGGTCGAGCGGCTGCGGGAGATCACCGCCGAATTGGTGCCAAGTGCGGCCCATTGGCGCCTCCCCGAGCACCGCGAGCTGTACCTGTCGGGGCTGCGCCTGCCTGTCGGACTTGAGTGAGGTTGACACGGTATCTGGTAGGATTGGTGGTTGTGTCCACCAGCAATAGTTGATGTGATGAGCAACTTTCGGCAAGTCGATCGCCAGACCGGGTTTCTGCTGCCGCCATCGGTGGATGAATGGCTGCCGCAGCGGCATTTGGCGCGGTTTGTGGTGGAGATGGTGGAACAGCTGGAGCTGTCGGCGCTGGTCAAGGCGTACCGAGGTTCGGGTTCGGCATCCTACCACCCGAGCGTGTTGTTGGGGCTGTTGATTTACGGCTATGCTACAGGGGTGTTTTCGAGCCGGCGGCTCGAACGCGCCACGTACGATTTGGTGGCGTTTCGCTTCATTGCGGCCAACGACCATCCCGACCACGACACCATCGCCGCCTTCCGCAACCGCTTTCTGCCGCAGATCGAGGGGCTGTTTGTCCAGGTCCTGCTGCTGGCGCGGGAGAGCGGTTTGCTGAAGCTGGGCACGGTGGCGCTGGACGGCACCAAGCTGCACGCCAATGCCAGCCGGCACAGCGCGCTGTCCTACGAGCATGCGAGCAAGATCGAAGACCAGCTGAAGGCGGAGGTCGCCGAGTTGCTGGCGCTGGCAGCGGCCGCCGACCGGGCGGATGTGCCGGATGGGATGTCGATCCCGGAAGAGCTGGCCCGGCGCGAGGAGCGCTTGCGCCGGCTGGCCGACGCCAAGGCGAAGATCGAGGCGCGGGCCAAGGAGCGCCTGGCGCACGAGCAGGCCGCGTACACGGCGAAGGTGACAGCGCGCGAGGAGCGGGCCCGGACCACCGGCAAGAAGCCGGGCGGGCGACCGCCGCTGCCGCCGGCGGCGGGGCCGGGCCCGACCGACCAGATCAATCTGACCGACGAAGATTCGCGCATCATGCCGGTCCCCGGCGGCGGCTTCGAGCAGGCCTACAATGCCCAGGCGACGGTAGCCAGCGGCAGTCTGTTGGTCGTGGCCAACGATGTGGTCCAGGCGGCCAATGACAAGGAGCAGATCGCGCCGATGCTGGAGAAGCTGGCCCGGCTTCCCGAGGCGCTGGGCCAACCCGAGACCCTGCTGGCGGACAACGGTTATTTCAGTGCCGCCAATGTGACGGCCTGCGCCGCGGCCAACATCGCGCCGCTAATCGCCGCAGGACGGGACCGCCATCATCCGTCCTGGAAAGAGCGTTTCGCGGCAGCACCGCCAGCGCCGCACAACCTGACGCCGCTGGAAGCGATGGCGCATCGCTTGGCCTCGCCCGAAGGTCGGCAGACCTACGCCCTGCGCAAGCAGATCCCGGAACCGGTATTCGGCATCATCAAATCGGCGATGGGCTTCCGGCACTTCTTCCTGCGCGGCCTCAGCAAGGTCAAAGGCGAGTGGAACCTGGTCACCTTGGCGTGGAACGTGAAGCGGATGTTCGCCCTCGCGCCCGCCTGACTGCGGCGCCGCAAACCACTCCCTCCCGGAGGCACCTAATATCATGCAGACGGCACCGCCTGATACCCACCGGCTTCGCCTTGCAGACCTGAGTCCGACAGGCTGCTAGCGCTCGGCGAACCGTTGTGACGCTGCTGCGGGTGATTTTGTCCGCCACATGTGACCCGGAGCCCCGCACGACTGCCGCCGCCGGCGCTGCCGGGGCGCCATCCCCGCCTGTCTGGTTGTTAAAAAGCGCCGACCGCGCATCGTACGCGTCGACAAGGATCGCCGACGATCCTATGATCAAAAAGTCATGGCGAGCAACGGCACCTTTATTGGCCGATGCCGGCGCCACCAGAACTCGGATGGTCCCCTAAAGTCGAGGGAGAGGCAAGATGAGAAACGGCTTCCGCGTCTATGATTCCGACACCCATGTCAACCCCGCGGCCGAGGTCCTCGACCGCTACGTCGACCCGGACTTTCGCCCGCGTCTGGCCGAGCTCGAACCCTACCGCCTGCCGGTCGGGCAGGCGGTCGAGGGCAAGAGCGAGCTGCACAATTACCGCGTCGGCACCAAATACTACCGCCGGGTTCTGGGCGAGAAAGCGCCGCGCGAGACGTTTACCGGACGCGAGACCCGGTGGATGGGAACGAAGATGCCGCGGCCGGGCATCCAGGACGACCAGGCCGCCAACCGCGTCCTCGACATGGACGACGAAGGCACGGATGTTCATTTCCTGATCCCGACCTCGTGGCTCAGCACCGTCGGGCTGCCGGACCCGGCGCTCGAGATCGGCGTCATTCGCGCCTACCACCGCCACATGGCCGATTTCTGCGGGCAATTCCCGACCCGGCTAAAGAGCATGATCGTCGCCACGTCGCGCGACGTGCCGGAGGCGGTGCGCCAGATCCGCGAATGGGGAAAGTCGAAATGGGCGGTGGCGGTGATGCCGCTCTTGGCCAAGGACGTGCCGGCCGACCACCCGGACCTCGACCCGATCTGGCAGGCCGCCGCCGAGCACGATTTGCCGATCGCCAACCACAGCTTCACCTGGAACCCGCCCTATTATCCGGGCTACCAGGATTTGTGGGAGAACATCTTCCTCAGCCGGGCGGCCGCCCACCCCTGGGGGGCGATGCGCTTTGTCGGCTCGTTCATCGGCGGCGGGATTTATGACCGGTTTCCGACCTTGCGCATGGGCGTCCTCGAATGCGGCTTCGGCTGGCTGCCGTTCTGGGCGCGGCGCCTCGACGAGCAGGCGGTCTATGTCGGCGGCGTGGCGCCCTTGAAGCACACGCCGAGCGAATACATGGCGAGCGGCCGGTTCTTCTGCAGCATCGAGCACCACGAGGGCGAGGACATGTTCAGCCATGTCACCCAGTTCCTCGGCGACGATGTATTGATGTACGCCTCCGACTACCCGCATTCGGAATGCCAGTTCCCGGACTTGGTGGACAACATTCTCGCCTGGGAGACTCTGAAGCCCGATACGAAGAAAAAGCTGCTGTGGGACAACGCGAGCCGGTTCTTCAAAGAGACCTAGTGGCACCGTTTTGCCTCAGGTGACCGTGCTTATCATCGATCACTCCCGGACTGGCGTACAAAAGGCTGATGAGCCGGCGGTGGCTTAAGAAAAAGCGCGCTTGAAGGCGGCCCAGACCTGGCGCTGGGCGTTCATGGCGTCGTCGACGACCGGCGCCATGCCCAAAAAGCCGTGGATCATGCCGGGATATTCCCGGTATTCGACCGCTACACCGGCGCGGCGCAAGGCCTCGGCATAGCTCTCGCCGTCGTCGTGCAATACGTCGCATTCGGCGGTAATGACGATCGCCGACGCCGCGCCTTCGAGGCTCGGCGCGCGCAGCGGCGAGGCGCGCCAATCCTCGGCATCCGCAGGCGTGCGCAGGTAGTGGTCGCGGAACCAGGCCATGGCGTCCTTCGTCAGGATGCCGTAACCCGCCGCGAATTTGCCGTAGCTGGCCCCCGACATCGTATAGTCGCCGACCGGATAGACCAGCGATTGCAATCGCAATTTCGGGCCGCCGGCGTCTCGCGCCATCAGCGCCACGACGGCGGCGAGGTTGGCGCCGGCGCTGTCGCCATGGACGCCGATCCGGCCGGGGTCGGCGCCGAGTCTCGCGGCATTGGCCTGAACCCATTGCAATGCCGCGAAGGAATCATCGACCGCCGCCGGGAATTTGTGCTCCGGCCCCATCCGGTAGTCGACCGAGGCGACCAATGCCTCGGCCCCGGCGCAGAGGTTGCGGGCGACAAAATCATGTGTGTCGAGGCTGCCGATCACATGGCCGCCGCCATGGTAGTAGACGATGGCCGGCGCCGGTCCCTCGGCATTGGGCCAATAGAGCCGCAGGGGGAGCGCGCCCGCCGGGCCGGGGATCGTCCGTTCCTCAACCCGCGCGACCGGCAACGGCTCGGCCTTGCGCGCCCGCGCCGTAGCCTCCACCTGCTCGCGCGCCTCAAAGGGCGTCATCGCCTCGATCGGCCGCAAGCCGGCCTTGGCCATCGCTTCGAGGACCTGGACGATCTGCGGATGCAAGCTCGGCACGGCGACCTCCTTATTGCGCGGCGGCGATCGCGGCCGGTTTCGCCGGCTCAGGGTTCAGCTCGCGCAGCCTCGGCATGACCTCTTGCCCGAACAGCGTGATGTTGGCGACCGTATCGGCGTGGTCGAGAAAGCCGCCCTGGCCAAAGAACAACAGATGCCCGAACCCGCCGACCCGGTCGTTCAATGCCTTGATCTGGTTATAGACATCGTCGGGGGTGCCGGCAAAGCAGGTGGCGCTTTCCATCATCTGCTCGACCGTCGCGGTAGCATGATCGACCGGGTTGCCGTGGCGGTCGCGAATGAAGCCGGTGCGCTTGCCGCCCGATTTCAGCGCCGCGACATTGGCACCAACCGAGTTGTAGCCGGGCGGATTGGTGAACGGTTCGAGCACGACCGGCGAGGTGCGCACATAATCGGCGGCGAGATTAGCGCGGCGCAGCCCCTCCTCGCGCGTGGCGCCGACGCCGATCACCGCGGCATAGGCAAGCCGGTCGGGGCCGGCGGTCCAGCCCAGCTCCTGCGCCCGCTGGCGATAGGCCGCGAACAGCGGCCCAGCGACGTGGCCCGACAGCAGGGTGCCGACGACATGCCCGCGCTCGGCCGCCATCCGCCCGGTATCGACGCTGACCCCGGTCATCCACACCGGCGGCGTCGGCTGCTGCACCGGCCGCGGCCAGATGTTGACATTGCGGTAATGGAAGAACTCGCCTTCCCAATTGAACGGGCCGTCGGTCGTCGACATCGCTTTCAGGATCAGATCGTGCGCTTCCCAATAGCGGCGCATCAGATTGGCCGGGTTGCTGTTGGCCGGCGCGATCTCGTATGGCGCGCCCTTGACCAGGCCCATTTCCAGCCTGCCGCCGGACAATACGTCGAGCCACGCCATCTCCTCGGCGACGCGCACCGGATCGGGGCGGTTGGCAATCGGCGTGCCGAGCGACAGCAGGCGCGAGCGCTTGGTCTCGCGGGCGATGATCGCCAAGGCCATCGGCACAGAAATAGTCAGGCAGGTCGCGGTGCTGTGGTGCTCGTTGACCATGATGTCGAGCCCGACCTCGTCGCACAGCGCGAACTCGTCGAGATAGCGGTTCAGCAGGCGGTGGCCGATCTGCGGATCGTAATTGCGGTTGGGCAGTACCACCCGCAAGGAGCCGCGCTTCAGCCCCTCTTCCCAAGCCGGGTGGTAGGCCATTTCCGAGAAATACCAGACGCGCATTGCGCCCTCCTATTGATTGCCGTCGACGAAGGCGGCGAGCTTTTCAACAAAGGCCTCGGGCTGTTCCCAATGCGGGAAGTGCCCGGCGGCGGGAATCAGTTCGAGCCGAGCATCCGGGATCTCGCGAGCCCAGCCCTCGCCATAGGAAGGGGTCACGATCCGGTCTTCGGCGCCCCACAGCAGCAAGGTCGGGCGATCGATCCTATGCAGCCAGCGCCGTAGCCGCGGGTTGTGCATGTAGGGCTTCCAGCCATACAGCGCGAAGGCCTCGCGGCCGCGCACGATGGCGGCGAGATCGCTCTCCGGCAGGGCAGTGAAATCGGTGTCGCCTTCGGCAGGGTGGGCCCAGGCGAGCCTCAGATATTCCTCCCGCTGCAATGCGTGCATATCGGTGATGTCGCGCTCTTCCCGGCTGCCGAATTTGACGCCGAGTGGATCAACCAGAACGAGACTCGAGAACCGGGCCGTCGAGCGAACCATCATCTCGGCCGCGATCCAGCCCCCGAAGCATGCTCCGACCAGGACCGCGTCCTGAAGCCCCAGCTCGATTGCGAGGTCGAGATAGAGATAGGCGAGATCATCGACCGAGTTGGCGCCCTCGATCAGCGGGGAATTGCCCCAGCCCGGGTGGCTCGGCGCGATCACCCGGTAGCGCTCGGCGAGCAGGTCGAACCACGGCCGCTCGGGCATCAGCCCTTCGCCGGCGTGCAGAAACAGCAATGGCCGGCCAGCGCCGCGCTCGGCCAGCTCGAGGCTGGAGCCCGCAATGGTAATCGTGCGCGGCATTACGGCGCCGGGTAATGGGTGCGCAGCGCCTCGCCGTTGACGGTAGCCGGCTCGGCGTCGATCAGGACGAAGGCGAACACCGCAGGCGCCGAGCCGTTGTTGACCCAGGCGTGCATCGTGCCGCGCTGGACGCAGATGTCGCCCTGCTTCATATGCACGATTTCGCCGCTGTCGAACTCGAGGTCGCATTCGCCCGACAGCAGGATCGCATAATCGACCGTCTCGGTCCGGTGCATGAATTTGGGCGCGCCGGGGGCGAACTCGGTGACCCGGATCACCGTGCCCTGGCCGGTGCCGACGTAGTTGTAGCGCTTGACGAAGCCGGCGCGCTGCGGGGCGTCGCTCCGGGCCGAGTTGTCGACCGGCATCTTGTCCGTCGACCAGATCTCGCAGCCCGAGATATGCGGGCGATTGAGCCTGGGAACGGCGGCGAGCCGCTCGTCGGTGCTGACGACGGCCTTGCCGCTCGCGTCATGCCCAGTGACGATCCGTCTTACCTCCAACGCCATTCTTCCCTCCCATCGCACCGGCCGGGTGCTTCCAGCCGTCCGCCAGACTAGATCGGCGCCGTCCGCGCGAACAACCGACGACTAATCCGGCAGCCCGGAGATCATGTACAGCGTCTCGACGATGCCGCTGGGCTTGGCCTTGCCGCCAAAGGTGCGCTCGAAGACCGCGGCGATGTCGCCGTCGCGATAGATGTGGCTCAACGCCCGGTCGACGGCGAGGCGAAAGTCCTCGTCGCCATGCGGCAACGCTAGAGCGTAAGGCTCGATCGATAGATAGTTCTCGGCCAGCATCAACTTCTTCGGATCCTTGCTCTGCCGGGTCAGGAACATCAAGATCGACCGGTCGGCGAAATAGGCCGCGACCTTGCCGTCATCGAGCATCGCCAGCCCTTCTTCATGCGTCTTGGCCGGGACCACCTCGCTCGTGATGCCCGCGGCCTTCAGCGAATTGTTCAGCTCATCTTGGGTCGTGGTGCCGGCGAGGACGCCGATCTTCTTGCCGGCCAGCGCCTTCAGATCCTTTGGGCCGCCGGCCTGGATCATCAGGCCGGCGCCGTCGACAAAGGTCGGGATCGAGAAATCGACCACCTGGCGGCGCGACAGGGTCGCCGTCGTCGGCTCGCACAACAGATCGGCCTTGCCGTCCTTGATCGCGTCGAAGCGGTTGGCGGCGGTCACCGGCACATAGACCACCTTTAGCGCCGGCAGCTTAAGCTGCTCCCCCAGTTTCTTGACCACCTCGCGGCACAGATCGACCATAAAGCCGACCGGCTCCGAATCCTTCCCCTTGGCCGAGAACGGCGGCGCGTCCTCGCGAAAGGCGATGCGGATCGCCTTGTCCTGGGCGATCCGGTCGAGCGTACCCGCCGCCTGCACCGCACCCGCCGCCATCGTCATCAACAGCACACCGAGCGCCGCCGCCATTCGCCAGTTCATCGCCACTCCCCTCCCAATCGTCCTAGCGTCGCCAGCCGATACTGTTTGCCCCTTCGGGTCTGCGTCAAGCGGGCGTGGAAGCACCCAAATCGGCCCGCGCCTCCCGCCCACCCCTAGCGGCTACGCCGGGCGCCGTCGCGCACGGATATGCTCAGGTTTGGGCTTGTCGTGGACACGGCGGGCGGGGCGGCGTAGGGTCGGAGCATGCTCGCCCCGGTCGGTCTCGCGCCCTACGCGTCGAAGCCGGAGGAGTCTCGTGGGCGGCTCCATCCGGAGCCCGAGCATGCGATGCGCTCAGCGTTTCAGCGCGACCGCGACCGCATCATCCATTCGACCGCGTTCCGCCGGCTGACCCACAAGACCCAGGTCTTTGTCTATCACGAAGGCGACCATTACCGCACCCGGCTGACCCACAGCCTCGAAGTGGCGCAGATCGCGCGCACGATCGCCCGCGCGCTGGGGCTCGACGAGGATCTGGCGGAAACCCTGGCGCTAGCGCACGACCTCGGCCACACCCCCTTCGGCCATGCCGGCGAGGAAGCCTTGAACGCCGAGATGGCGCGCTTCGGCGGGTTTTCGCACAACGACCAGACCCTGCGCATCCTGACCCGGCTCGAGCGCCGCTATGCCGAGTTCGACGGCCTCAATCTGACCTGGGAGGCGCTCGAAGGCACGGTCAAGCACAATGGCCCGCTGCGCGGCCCCGGCATCGACCGGCCGGTGCCGCCGACAATCGCCGAATATGACCATGTCCACCCGCTCGGCCTCGACACCCAGCCCTCGGCCGAGGCGCAGGCCGCCGCACTCAGCGACGACATCGCGTACAACAACCACGATATCGACGACGGGCTTCGCGCCGGGCTGTTCCCGGTAGCCGACCTCGCCGAGGTGCCGCTCGCGGGGCCGGTCTTCCACTCGGTCTCCGCGCGTTATCCGGGGATCGAGGAGCCTCGCCTGATCCACGAATCGATTCGCCGGATGATCGACCATATGGTCGGCGATCTGATCGCCGAGACGCGGTCGCGGCTCGCCGACAGCCGGGCCGGGTCGGTCGACGATGTCCGGGCGCTCGGCGCCCCGGTCGTCGCCTTTTCGGCCGAGATGCGCAAGAACGACAGCGCGCTGAAGGCTTTTCTGTTCGAGCGGATGTATCGGCACTATCGCGTCAACCGCATGAGCTCCAAGGCGCGCCGGGTCGTGCACGACCTCTTCGCGCTCTATCTCGCCGAGCCCGAATGCCTGCCGCGCGAGTGGCGCCTTATGGCCGCCGGCCCCGACGACCCGCAAACCGCGCGGATCGCGGCCGACTACCTCGCCGGGATGACCGACCGGTTCGCCCTCGACGAGCACCACCGGCTGTTCGACACCTACGCGCCGATGTGAAATCGTGTAGATGCGTTAGGGCCGGGAACGATAAGCAAGGTGATGACCAACATCTTCAGCGATGTGCGCCGGCTCGTGCTGGCGGCCCTCGGAGACCTGGCGGCGGCGGGCACGCTGCCGGCGGGGCTCGACCTGGCACGGGTCGCGGTCGAGCCGCCGCGCGACCCGGCGCATGGCGACCTCGCCACCAATGCGGCGATGGTGCTGGCCGGCGTCGTCAGGGAGAACCCGATGGCGCTGGCCGAGCGCATCGGCGGGGCACTCGCCGGGCACGACCTCGCCACCGGCGACTACCGCGGCCCCGGCTTCACTGCCATGGCGGTGAGGCCCGGCTTTCTGAATATTCGCCTGTTGCCCGAGGTGTGGCATGCGCAATTGCGCGCGATCCTGCGCGCCGGCCGGGCTTTCGGCGATTCCACTCTGGGCGGCGGCGAGCGGGTCAATGTCGAGTTCGTCTCGGCCAATCCCACGGGGCCGATGCATGTCGGGCACGGCCGCGGCGCGGTCGTCGGCGACGCGCTGGCGGCGCTGCTCGAAAAAGCCGGGTTCCGGGTCGAGCGCGAATACTACATCAACGATGCCGGGGCCCAGGTCGACATCCTCGCCCGTTCGACCCATCTGCGCTACCGCGAAGCCTTGGGCGAAGCCGTCGGGCCGATCCCTGAGGGCTTCTACCCCGGCGAATATTTGATCGACACCGGCCGCGAGCTGGCCGGGCGGGACGGCGCGAAATGGCTCGGCCGGCCGGAGGCGGAGTGGCTGGGGCCGGTCCGCGACTTCGCCGTTACGCGGATGATGGCCCTGATCCGCGGCGACCTCGCCTCGGTCGGGGTCCGCCACGACCTCTTCGTCTCGGAGCGCGCCCTGGTCGAGGAGGGGGCGATCGACGCCTGCCTCGCGCTCCTCGACGCGCGCGGGCTGATCTATACGGGCGTCCTCGAGGCACCCAAGGGCAAATTGCCCGACGACTGGGAGCCGCGGGCGCAGACCCTGTTCCGCGCCACCCAATTCGGCGACGATGTCGACCGGCCGCTCAGGAAGTCGGATGGTTCGTGGACCTATTTCGCCGCCGACATCGCCTATCACCACGACAAGTTCCGCCGCGGCTTCTGCAATCTGATCGACGTGTGGGGTGCCGACCACGGCGGCTACGTCAAGCGCATGCAGGCCGCGGTGCGGGCGGTGACCGAGGATCGCGCCGCACTCGACGTCAAGCTCTGCCAGCTCGTCCATCTCTTCGACAAGGGCGCCCCGGTGCGCATGTCAAAACGCGCCGGCACCTTCGTCACCTTGCGCGAGGTGGTCGACGAGGTCGGCCGCGACGCTTTCCGCTTCATCATGCTGACCCGCCGCAACGACCAGACCCTCGAATTCGATTTCGCCAAGGTGACCGAGCAGTCGCGCGACAACCCGGTCTTTTATGTGCAATACGCCCATGCCCGCGCCGCCTCGGTCATGCGCCACGCGGCCGAGGAATTTCCCGACGACGATCTGTCGGACGCGGCACTCTGCGGGGCGGCGCTCGACCGGCTCTCCGACCCGGCGGAGCTCGCTCTGATCCGCCAGCTTGCGGGCTGGCCGCGGCTCGTCGAGGGTGCGTCCGAAGCGCACGAGCCGCACCGGATCGCCTTCTACCTGCAGGAGGTCGCGGCGCAATTTCATACGCTGTGGAACAAGGGGAAGGACGAAGCGTCATTGCGCTTTCTGGTGGCCGCCGAACCGGACCTGACCCGCGCGCGGCTCGCCCTCGTCCGCGGCGTCGCGATTGTCATCGCCTCCGGCCTCGCCGTGTTCGGCGTCGAGCCGGCCGAGGAGATGTAGCCCATGTCATATGAATTCGGCACGGTCGAGCCCGGTCAGCGCAGCGGCCTCTACGTCGATCCGCGCGACGACGAGGAGCCGCCGCGGCCGCAGCGGCGGGTGATGGCGATCTTTGTGGCACTCGTGGTCATGGGGCTCTTCGCCGGCGGCTTGTGGTTCGCCTACTCCGAGGGCGCCCGGCACTCGAGGGGCCCGGTCGCGGGCAACGACGTGCCGCTGATCCGGGCCGACCCGCGCCCGACCAGGGTCAAGCCGGAAGAGCCGGGCGGCATGCAGATCCCGGACCGCGACAAGCTGATCTATACCCAGACCCGTTCCGCGCAGACCCGCCCGGTGGTCGAGCATCTGCTGCCGCCGCCAGAAAAGCCGATGCCCCGGCCGACCGCACCGCCGTCCGCCGCACCGGCCGCTCCACCACCGGCGCCCGTCGCCGAAGCGCCGCCCGCGGCAATCTCCGCACCGGCGCCGCCGCCGGCCAAGCCGCAGCAGCAGGCCGCCGCCGCGGTCGAGAAGACACTGCCGGGCTCGGCCAAGCCGGCGGCGTCTTCTCCACCGGGGCGGGTGACGGCGCCAAGTGCCGGCGGCACGCGCATCCAGCTCGGCTCGGTGCGCAGCGAGGAGCAGGCGCGCCAGGAATGGGACCGGATCAAGCGCAAGAACGCCGATCTCCTCGGCGGTCTCGCAGCGACCCCAATCCGCGCCGATCTCGGCGAAAAGGGGGTCTACTGGCGCATCCTGGCGGGGCCGGTCGGCGACCCGGCCAAGGCGGAGCATCTCTGCGGCGAGCTGAGGGAGCGCAGCATCGGGTGTCTCCTTGTCCGATGATGGGCCGCCGCGCGCGGTCGTGCTGGGCTGCGCCGGCGAGGCGCTGAGCGCCGCCGCGCGCGATTTCTTCGCCGCCGCCGACCCCGCGGGGTTCGTGCTGTTCCGGCGCAATTGCCGCTCCCCGGATCAGGTCCGCGATCTGGTCGGGTCGTTGCGCGAATGCGTGGGCCGCGACGACGCGCCGGTCCTGATCGACCAGGAGGGTGGGCGCGTCGCAAGGCTGAGGCCGCCGCACTGGCGCCTCTACCCGTCGGCGGCCGAGATCGCCGCCCTGCCCGATCCTCAGGCCGAGGCGGCGGCCCGGCTCGGCGCACGGCTGATCGCCGACGATCTCGCCAGGCTCGGCATCACCGTCAACTGCCAGCCGGTGCTGGATCTGCCGGTCGCCGGCGCCGACCCGGTGATCGGCGACCGCGCCTATGGCGGCGAGCCCGAGCGCGTCATCCGGCTCGCCCGTGCGGTCTGCGAAGGGCTGCTCGAAGGCGGCGTGCTCCCCGTACTGAAGCACATCCCCGGCCACGGTCGCGCCCGCGTCGACAGCCATCTCGAATGCCCGCGGGTCGAAGCCTCTCGCGATGGGCTGTCGCGCAGCGATTTTGCGCCGTTCCGCGCGCTCTCTGCGCTGCCTTGGGCGATGACCGCCCATATAGTCTATATGGCGATCGATCCCTTGGCGCCGGTGACATTGTCCCCGACCGTGATCGCCGAGGCGATCCGGGGCGAAATCGGTTTCGACGGCGTCCTGATCAGCGACGACCTCTCGATGCAGGCTCTGGGCGGGGCTATCGGCGAGCGGGCGCGGCGCGCATGCGCCGCCGGCTGCGACCTCGTCTTGCACTGCAACGGCGACGCCCGCGAGATGGAGGAGATTGCTACGGTGGTCGGGCCGCTGGCCCCGCGCACCGAAGCGCGGCTGGCGCGTGGCGATGCCATCCGCCGCGCTTCGGCGACAGGCTTCGACCGGCACGAGGCGGAGGCCCAATTCGACGGATTGATGGCAGGCGTAACGGGATGAACCTTACCGGGTCCCTTTGGACGATGATCTACCAGGCGAGCACCTGGGTATTGCCGGTCGTCATCGCCGTGACCTTTCACGAGGCGGCGCATGGCGCGGTCGCCTGGCGCTTCGGCGACGACACCGCGATGCGCGCGCGGCGCGTCACCTTCAACCCGCTGAACCACATCGACACCTTCGGCACGATCATCCTGCCGGCACTGCTGATCCTGATTCGCGCGCCGTTTCTGTTCGGGTATGCGAAGCCCGTCCCGGTCAATTTCGGCCGTCTCAACAATCCGCGCCGCGACATGGTCTGGGTGGCGCTCGCCGGCCCGGGCACCAATGTGCTGCTCGCAATCGTCTCGTCGCTGCTGTTCCATACGGTCGGCTGGATGCCGTCGAGCCCGGCGGATTGGATCGCCCTGAACCTGGTTCATTCGATCCAGATCAACGCGGTGCTGTGCGTCTTCAACATGCTGCCCTTGCCCCCCCTGGACGGCGGTCGGGTTGCCGTCGGGCTGCTGCCCGATGCGCTGGCGCTGCCTCTCGCCCGGCTCGAGCGCTATGGCCTCCTGATCCTGATGTTGTTCCTGTTCGTGCTGCCTTATGTCGGCAACCAGATCGGCTTCAACCTCAACATTCTCGGCTGGCTGATCGGCGCCCCGACGCAAGCCCTGATCCGGCTGGTGCTGGCGATCACCGGGCAAGGCGGATGACATCCGAGGGCCGTGCCGAGCCGCAGCAGCTCGTCCTCGAACTCGACGGTTATGAAGGCCCGATCGACCTTTTGCTCGCCCTGGCGCGCGAGCAGAAGGTGGACCTCGCCCGGATCTCGATCCTGGCGCTGGCGGATCAGTACCTCGCCTTCATCGCCGCCCGGCGCGAGCTGCGCCTTGAGGTCGCCGCCGACTATCTGGTGATGGCGGCATGGCTCGCCTATCTGAAGTCGCGCCTGCTATTGCCGCAGCCGCCCGCCGACGACGAACCCGACGCCGCCGCGCTTTCGGCCGCCCTGGGGCATCGGCTCAAATTGCTGGCGGCGATGCAGACCGCCGGCAGCCGGCTGATGGCCCGCCCGCTGCTCGGCCGCGATGTCTTTCCGCGCGGCGCGCCCGAGGGGCTCGCCGAAACCGCGGTCCCGATCTGGCGGCTCGGGCTCTACGAGCTGCTGCGCGCCTATGGCGACGGGCGCCGCCGCAGCACGAAAGCGGTGCTGGCGGTCGAGCGCTCGGCCTTTCACTCGATGGAGGACGCCCTGAAGCGTCTGCTGCCGTTTCTCGGCCACATCCCGCAATGGCGCGAGCTGACGAGCTTTCTGCCCGGCGACCCGGCCGAGGAATTGTTCCGCCGCTCGGCGCTGGCCGCCACTTTTGCCGCGAGCCTCGAGCTCGCCCGCGACGGTCGCCTCGAGCTGCGCCAGGATCGGGTGTTCGGCCCGATCTATCTGCGCAGCCGGGCCGCCGCTAGGCGCGGTCGGGCTGTCGAGGAGGCGCCTCCGTGAACGAGCGGGCGCAGGAGCTGCGGCTCGTCGAGGCGCTGCTCTTCGCCGCGGCCGAGCCGCTCGCCGACGAAATGCTGTCGGCCCGGCTCGGTGAGGCGGCGGACCTGCACGGCCTGCTGCGCGACCTCGCCGAGCATTATGCCGGCCGCGGGGTCAACCTCGTCAGGCTGGCCGGAGGCTGGGCCTTTCGCACCGCACCCGACCTCGCCCTCGCCCTGCGCGCCGAGCGGCCGGTGGCCCGCAAGCTGTCGCGCGCCGCGGTCGAGACGCTCGCGGTCATCGCCTATCACCAGCCGGTCACCCGCGCCGAGATCGAGGCGGTGCGCGGCGTCGCTCTCGGCAAAGGCACGATCGACATGTTGATGGAGGCCGGCTGGGTGCGCCCGAAAGGCCGCCGCCAGAGCCCCGGCCGCCCACTCCTCTGGGCCACCACCCCCGGCTTCCTCGCCCATTTCGGGCTCGACTCCCTCGCGGACCTGCCGGCGATCGACGAATTGCGCGGCGCCGGCCTCCTCGACATCAGCCCCGCCATCCTCGGCGAAACCGCCGAGGGCTCAAACGGAGCGGATCAGGATCAGTAAAAGACCCCGAGTTCTACGAGCCCCAATCCGGTCAGCGGGGAGGCGGGACGCGGGCGGCGGGGACGAGGAAATTGCCGGCGATCAGCTTCAGCCGGTCGTCGTCCGCGTCGAAATAGGCTTGGCGCAAGCCGATGATCGCCTTGCCGGCGACGGTGTCGTTCCAGAACCAGTCGCCAAGCTGCCGGCTTGACGGCTTGGCCCCGCCGGCGGCCGCCGCTTCGAGGCAATACGCCTTCAGATCGTCGACCGCAAAGCGCAGGGCCAGCGGCGCCGACATGTCGGCGGCTGGGCTCGGCGGGTTCTCACCGCGCAGCCAGGCCGCGACGTAACGGCCGATTTCTGGCCATCGGCATGCCGCTGAGCCCGACTGTCGTGCGCCCACGTTCGTCGACGGACCGGTCGTATGCCGCCGCCAATCGGGCGATCTCGTCCTCCAGCGACGCAGCCTTCAAAAGTGGCGCCCGCCACAAGGGATCGGCGCGCGCCCGCGGGTCGTCGTCCGGGAAATCCGTAAGCACGACAGGACCGGTTTCGAGCTCCAGGAGACGCAGCGCCGCCAGGATCACCTTTTTTTGAAACGCCGGGTCGCTCGGCGGCCCGAACGAGCGGCCGAGCTCGAACGGAACCCACAATGCGCGCGGCGGTCGTGTGTTTTCGGTCTGCGGCCGGATCAGGCTGATCGCGACCGTCGCGACACCCTCTTCCTCGAGATAATGCCCAAGCGCGCTCACGGCGCGCGTGCAGAGCGGTCAAACGGGGGAGAGCAGGACGGCGTCGACGTTGTCTCGCTTCAGATGGAGGGCGACCTCGCGCGCGTGGCCTTCCATCTGTATCGGGTCGGTGGCGCCCATGAACGAATAGTGCGTCGCCGCCACCGAGCCGATCGCACCCTCGGCCGCCAGCTCGCGCAGCCGGTCGAGCGGAAAGACGACGTTCCAATCCTCCTGAAAGCCGGTGCGGTCGTAGTTGATCGAGATGTGGCTCATCAGCAGCCGCTCGGGCGTCGTCGTCGACGGGATCGCGCGGAAATCGGCGTCGCGGCCGCGAAACGGCGTCTCGCCGCGAACGACGAGACCCGCCGAGGACACGACCGCGACCCGCCGCTGCGACAGCGGCGGACCGTTCACCCAGGGCGTCGTCGAGAATTGCGGGCATTCGAGCTCGGAGAGGCGCTTTGCCTGGGCCGGCGGCAGGTCGGTCAGTCGTGTCACACACAGCTCCTTTTCAAGTTCGAGGATTATCGAGTAGGGCGAGGGCAGGACGCACCGCGCCTTCGAGCAGCACGCGGGACGGGTTCGAGCGGGCCAGCACGCGCACCCCCAAGGTCACGGCCAGCAGCACGCGGGCGAGGTCCGCCGTGTCGCGGTCGTGCGGTGCGTCCCCGTCGGCCTGGGCCCTCGTAACGGTGCGGCGGAAGAAGGCCTCGATCTCGCCGAGCCGCGCGGCGATCTCGGCCGCCATCTCAGCGTCATGCGGCGCGATCTCCAATGCGGAATTGACCAGCAGACAGCCGCGGCGGTCGCTGTCGTCGAGCGAGCGCTCGACGATCTCGGCGAGAAAGACGCGGATCGCGTCCTTGGGCGGCAAGGCCCCTTCGAGCCGGGCGATGCGTTCGCGCGTCGAGCGCTCGGCGTAGCGTTCGAGCGCGCGGCGAAAGAGCGCGCGCTTGTCGCCGAAGGCGTTGTAGAGGCTCGCGCCGGCGATCCCCATCCGGGCCGCCAGCTCGCGCACCGACGTCGCCTCGTAGCCGTCGCGCCAGAAGCAGTCGGTCGCCGCGTCGAGCACCTTTTCCTCGTCGAACTCCCTCGGCCTCGCCATCCGCCACCGATTCCGGATTCGCCCGAAGCGGGACTATGCGCTGATTTTAGAGCGTCCGATACAAAATAATCGCACGCGGCGTCCTCGGTCCGGCGCGTTAACGGTGGTCGTGGGCGAGCAGCATGCGGCCGTAGGGGGCCATCGCCGCCTGGCGGCTTGCGGCATGGTGGGTCAGGATCGTCATCACATCGCGGCGGATCGCTCCCAATGGGTCGCTGTCATAGACCCAGCGGGCGCCGTCCATCTCGCACAGGCGATCGAGCGCCCATCCCACCTGGTGCTGGGCGTAGACCATGTCGCGGCGGGCGCGCAATGCCTCGGCCTCGGTGATCCGGCGGCCCGAGCTGACCGCCGCGGTGCTGGAATCGCGCCCGGTGTGCAGCAGCATCGTCGCCACGTCGATCGCGGCGGCGGCCTCGCCGATCGCCATCTGCACGACCTCCGACTCCGCCACCTTGGTCACTCCGCGCGACACCCGGCCGGCCAGCGCGGCGCAGGCGATGTCGAGGGCGCGCCGGCCGAGAGCGATCGCGACCGGCGGCAGCGAATAGGACACCAGAAACCCGCGGGGTGCCCGCAGCACCGGATAGTCGGGATGCACCAAGGCGCCCGGCGGGGTGCCGGCGAAGAGATCGCTGACCATCACCGAGCGGTGCTCGGGAACGAACACATCATGCAGGACCAGCGACTTGCTGCCGGTGCCGAGCGAGCCCGAGGGTACTTGCCAATCGTCGACGATCTCGATTTCGGCGAGCGGCACCAGCAGATAGGCGACGCTGCGCGGGTCGCCCTTCGCCCGAGAAAGGCGCCGATGATCGCCCATTGCGCGTAGTCGCAGCCGCTCGAAAACGGGTAATGCCCGCTGAGCCGCCAGCCGCCCGGCACGCGTCTCGCCGCCTCGCGCGGCGCCAGCGAGGATGAAGCGACTGCCTTCGGGGTCCTCTGCCCCAGACGTCGATCTGCGCCGCTTCGGGATACTGCGCGATGATCCATTGATGCTCGGCGAGCACCGCATAGACCCAGGCCGAGGAGGCGCAGCCATAGGTCAACTCCTCGACGATCCGCGAGAACAGGCTGAACCTGCCTTGCATGCCCCCAAACCGCTTGCGGCTGCAGAATGCGCAGAATTTCCGGCCGCATGGTACTCTGCGATCGTCTCCACCGGCAGCAGCCGCGCCGCGGTCGCGGCCGGCGCGCGCTGGGCGAGGCGCGGGACCAGCGCCCGGGCGCGCTCCAGCATCGCGCGCTCCTCGTCCGGCAGGGCGTTGTCGCCCGCGAAATCAGAAATCCGGCCATAGCTCGTCATGCATTGCCTCTCGTGCGACCGAGCCCTCGAAATCGTGCCGGACGGGTCCCTTGTCATATACCCATAGGCAATGCTGCGTGCGGTCTGGGTTGAGCAATGCCGGTTGCGCGCCGTCGTCGGCGTGGCGAGCGGTCCGATTACGCGGGCTATTCCAGTTTCGGGTTGGGTGCAAAAACCGGTTCAGGCGGCAGCGCCGGCCAAGGCCTTCCGGCCCCGGGCGAGGGTCGGCGGATCGTCGGCGATCGGGGTCAACGCCGGATCGAGGCAGTGGGCGGGGTCGCGCTCGACGCGGCGGCGGATGCGGTGCAGGCGCAGATAAAAAATGGCCAGCCTGACGTGGGTCTCGACGACCTCGCGGACCCGGCGAGGATAGAAGACCAGCGGGTTCTCGCGCGGCAATCCGACCCGTCGCTGCCGCCGCAATTTGCGCCGGAAGTAACCCCCTTGCAGCGGATGCACATTCTCCTGAATAAAGGTGAAGTAGAATTGCAGTACATGGTTGAGTAGCCGAACCGGTTTGATCCCCGACGCCTTGGCGCGGCGCAGGATGGTTTCGATGTGCTCCGGCGAATAATAAAGATCCCAAGCCTTGCGATAGACGCCCTGCCAGTCTGCGGCGCTCATCGCCCGGTGGCCGGTGGTGACGTGCTCCAGATCGTATTTGTTCATGTCGGGGTCCATCCATACCCCGTTGGTGTGCAGCTCCTTGTGGTCGGCCGAGCCCGGGAGCGGCGTCAGGATGAAGAACTCCAACAAATCGACCGGCAATTCGCGCTGCACGGTGCGGATGTCCTCGGCGATCCGCTCCGGCGTGTCGTTGGGGAAGCCCAATATGTAGCCGGCATAGGTGATGACCCGCTGCGCCCGCCAGGCGAGAAACATCTGCCGGTACTCGTGCACCCGGTTCTGCTTTTTCTTGGCCTGCACAAGGTTGTCGGGATTGATGTTTTCGAGCCCGATAAAGACCCGCTTGCAGCCGGCGCGGGCAGCCTTCTCGACGAAATTCGGGATGCGATGGCAGAGCGTGTCGACCTGGATGATGAATTGCAGCCCGAGCCCTTCCTCTTCGCGCATCAGAATCAGCCGGTCGAAGATCGCCTCCCAATTGCGGTTGCGGGCGAAATTGTCGTCGGTGATGAAAAAGCGAAAGACGCCCTGCGCCAGATTGGCGCGCACCAGATGCTCGACATCGTCGGCGTCGCGCCAACGCGATTTGCGCCCCTGGACGTTGATGATCGTGCAGAAGCTGCATTGGAACGGGCAGCCGCGCCCGGCGTCGAAGGCGCCGAGGCTTTCGCCGTAGCGGCGCACGATGCGCGGCCGGCAGGAACGGCGTCACCTGCCGCTGCAATCCCGGGCAGATCGTCCATGTAGTTGTAGATCGGCTTTATGCGTCCCGCGAGCGCATCGGCGAAGAGGCCTTCGAGCCTTCCTTCGGCCTCGCCGGCGAAAAGGGTGACGCCCAGCGTTTGCGCGGCCACGAGGTCGGGCGGCAATTCGGGCAGCATCGCGAGCAGGCCCGACACGTGAAACCCGCCGACCGCCACCGCGATGCCGGCCTGGCGGAATTGCACCGCCAGATCCATCGCCCGCGGAAACTGGTTCGACTGCACGCCGACGAGGCAGACGAGCCCGGCGTCGGCCGCCTTGATCCGCCGGATGATGCGGCGAATCGGGATAACGGTGTGGCACTCGTCATAGGCCTCGACCTCGATCGCGATATCGGGGCCGAGCGCCCGCCGCGCCGCCAGCTCGCTGGCGATGCCGTAGAGACAGGCAAGCGAGTTCGACGGGATCCAGGACTTCCACCACTGGATCACATAACCGTCGTCGTCGTAATGCGACGGCTTGATCAACTCGACGACGAACCGGCGATCCCCCAACACACCCTCGCCCCGGCAGCCTCGACAGATGCCGAGTTTATTCCGGCCGAGCCTTCGCTCGCAACCGCCGCTTGAAATCGCTAACCTGACGGCCGACGCAGCACGAGGAGAGCGGCATGTTCGAAGGCTTTACCCGGACCGAGATCGAGACCGGCGGTGCGCGCATCAATCTGCGCCATGGCGGCGACGGCCCGCCCTTGCTGCTGCTGCACGGCAACCCGCTGACCCATGTCTCGTGGCACAAGATCGCCCCGCGCCTGGCCCGGCATTTTCACGTCGTCGCCGCCGATTTGCGCGGCTATGGCGACAGCGTCGGTCCCGAGGACGGCGGCGAGAACCACATCAACTATTCGTTCCGGGCGATGGCGCAGGACCAGGTGGAGGTCATGGAGCGGCTCGGCTACCACGAGTTCTTCGCCGCCGGCCACGACCGCGGCGCCCGCACCGTCCATCGCATGTGCCTCGACCACCCGGACCGGGTCAAGCGCGCCGCGGTCATCGACATCCTGCCGAACTATCACATCTGGACCCATGCCTCGAAAAACTGGGCGCTCAAATCCTGGCACTGGCTCTTCATGGCCCAGCCCTACGACATGCCGGAGCGGATGATGGCCGGGGTGCCGGCGCAATACTTCATGGAGAAGAAGCTGTCGAAGCCCGGGATCGGTCTCAGCTTTTTCGACCCGGAGGCGTTCGCCGAATATGTGCGCTGCTTCAATTGGAAGACGATCCGTGGGTCGTGCGAGGACTACCGCGCCTGCCCGACCTGCGACTTCGAGATGGACGAGGCCGACCGGAAGGCCGGCCATAAGGTTGCCTGCCCGCTCCTCGTCACCTGGGGGGCGAAGAGCCACACCGGCACGGTCTATGGCGACGTCCTCGAGGTCTGGCGCGACTATGCAGCCGACCTCGACGGCGGGCCGATCGATTGCGGCCATTACGTCCCGGAAGAAGCACCCGAGGATACTTTGCGCTGGCTGTTGCGGCACTTCCAAGCCGAGATTTAGCAGGCTGCGGCTCCCGGCAGGACGGGGACTTGTTGGGCTGTGGATTTCTTTCGATGCCGGCCGCGGCGACTGGGGCGGCGAGAGATATGCGGTTGGCTGCGGATTCGCTGCGGAAACAGCGAAGGCAGGGGTGGGCCGGGAGGCCGTTCCTTTCCTCCGTCGGGGCTCCGAACGTGTTCAGGTGCTTCTTACAAGCCTCTGAGCCGGGCCTTGTCGATAGGGGTGTCGTGTGGCATGTTCGGAGCCGGACGACGCTGGCGATATGCCTTGCTGACTCGCTCTGATTTCGGAGTCGCCGTCAGAGACGCGCTCCGTCACCACGCTCGCACCGACCTGCTCGCCGGGAATGCGCTGCTGCACATACAACTGCTGGCGCGATCCGGTTCGGGCGCGGCCACGCCAAACGCCTTGAAGGCTCTGATCGCGGAGGCCGCCGAGACGCTGTTCGCCAATCAGCGCGACCAGCGGCTGTATCGGGTCCTCGATCTGACGTATTTCAATCCATTGGCGAAACAAGAAGCTGCCGCCGAGCGGCTGGGCCTATCGTTCAGCACCTATCGTCGGCACCTTACCGCGGGTGTCGACCGGTTGACCGAGTGGTTGTGGCAGCAAGAGCAAGGGGTGCGGGATACGTCGGCTATTGTTGGAGGCAGCCCGGATTCTGCTGCTGACGCCGTAGAAGAGGGATCGCCGGCGGACCGGCCGCGCCTCTCGATCGTGATCCTGCCATTCTTGAATCTGTCCCAGGAAGCGAACGCGGACTACCTCGTCGACGGCATCGTCGACGCCCTGATCACGGATTTGTCGAGCTGCCTGCCGGGCAGCTTCGTTATTTCGCGGTCCACCGCCTTCACCTACAAGGGACGCTCGGTTCCGATCCGGCAGGTCGGCACGGAGCTCGGCGTCCGCTACGTGCTCGAAGGCAGTGTTTTGGTAGATCCCAGTCGCCTCCGCGTCAACGCCCAGCTGATCGATGCGGAGACGGATGAACATTTATGGGCAGAGCGCTTTGACAAGGAGCGCCGAGAAATTTTGCAAGTCCATGACGAGATCGTCGGCCGCCTGTCGCGCAGCGTAGGCATCCAAATGGTTCGCACCGAGGCCGGACGGGGGAGCTCGAACCGCGAAGGAGGCGGAGGTTGTCGATCTGGTCATGCGCGCGCGCGCACTGATCAGCGACACCAAGCGAAAGGAAACCGCGGCCGAAGCGATTGATCTGTTCAGGCGGGCGCTACAGCTCGACCCCGATTGCGTCAATGCGATGGTGGGGATTGGCCTCACGCGGATCTATCAAGTGATAAACCTGTATCGGCTTGAGGGGAGAGACGAACTGCTCGACGAAGCCGAAGAAATGATTTCCCGAGCCGCTGCACGGGCTTCCGAGCATCTCGACATGCTGAAGGCGCGCGGGCTGCTATTCCGGGCGCGCGGCCGGTTCTCCGAAGCCATTGTTGCTACCGAAGCCTTGATTGCCCGCAATCCCGCCGAGCCGACGGCCTATAAAGAGATGGGACTGAACAAGTTGTACCTCGGCAGCACCCAGGAAGCCGCAGAGTGGTTTCGCCGCGCCGACGCGGTCGCGCCGCGTGATCCTGAGCGCTGGACGTGGCTGCAGGGTCTCGGTCGCGCCCTGATGCAGTTGGGCGACGACGCGGGGGCGGTAAGTGCCTTGTCTCAGGCAATGGATTGCAATCCCGGGTATCTCCGCGGCAAGGCCATGCTTGCCGCAGCCGAGGCGCTGGCCGGCAATGCTGAAGCCGCCAAGCGGTACTTGGCGGAATACGCCGCGATCGAGCCAAACATGACGGTTCGACGGTTCGCCCGGCAACGTTCCTCGGTGCCGCCGGACGCGGTGAGCGATATCTATCGGCGCGAGAGTGAACGGATCCTCGAAGGCCTGCGCCGCGCGGGGATGCCGGACGAGATCGATCTTGAGCATGAAATGAGCAGTTTTTGACGTAGCGACTGATCAGTCTTTCATTAGATAACCACCCCGAAGCGAGGCATTGCACAACGCAAGCAGCCTCTGCGGGGTAGCTACAATGAACCTTCAGTAGCGAATAGCACTCGAACGCCGCCAGCCGAGCGCGCCGGAAGCAGTCGCGCCCGACTCGTCGCGCATGTCGCCGTTCGCATTGAGCCGAGGTGATGCGCTATTGGTTAAGCAACGCGCGCATCAAATTCGCCACCGCCTAGTCCCGGCATTACGCTCTGGTTGACCTCGGCGCGAGAGCGTCTCGCCGTAACCACTCGCACCAACCACAACGGCGCACAGGTTTGTGACGCCAAACTCAAGGATCAAACCATGTCCAATTTCACTTTCAACGGCACCGGCGCTGCCGACATCATCAGGGTCTTGGCGAATGGCCAGGACGTGCTGCTGACCGACGATACCGGCAGCCCGCTAGCGAACGTCGGCAGCGTCGACAACCTGCTGATTAACGGCAACGGCGGCGACGATACGATCAATGCCTCGGCGCTGCCGGCCAACTTGACCCATCTGACAATCGATGGTGGGGCCGGCAACGATACGATCATCGGCAGCCAGGGCGCGGACACGTTACTTGGCGGCTCCGGCAACGACGTCGTCACGGGCGGCCGCGGCAATGACGTGGAGTTCCTCGGCAGCGGCAACGACGTGTCCGTCTGGAACCCGGGCGACGGCAGCGACACCGTCGACGGCGGGAGCGGCTTCGACACGCTCGATTTTCGCGGCGCCAACGTCAACGAGAAAATTGATATTTCGGCCAACGGCTCACACGCGCTCTTTGTCCGCGATGTAGCTAGTATCTCGATGGACCTCAATAGCGTCGAGCGCGTTCAGTTCGAGGCCCTCGGCGGCACCGACAACGTCGTCGTCAACAACCTCGCCGGCACCGACGTAAAGCAGGTCGCCATCGATCTGGCCGGCACCCTCGGCGGCAGCGCCGGCGATGGCGCGGCCGACACCGTGACGGTCAACGGCACCGGCGGCAACGATCAGATCAACGTCACGGCTTCGGGTACTCAGGTCACGGTCAGCGGGCTGCCGGCGCAGGTTACTGTCGACCATGCGGACACCGGCGATCGTCTCTTGATCGATAGCGGTGCCGGCAACGACACCATCAATGCGTCGGCATTGCCGGCCGGCCCGTTAGGCCTCACCCTCAATGGCGGCTTCGGCAGCGATACGTTCGTGTTCACCTTCGGCACGAATGGACAGGATCTGGTCCAGGGTTTCCAAGCCCATGGGGCGAGCACGCAAGGTGACGTGGTGGCGCTTCACGGCTCCCCGGATCACACATTTGATCAGGCGGTCGCTGACGGTCATATCGCGCAATCGGGTGCCGATGTCGTGGTATCGGATGGCGCGAATGTCACCGCGACATTGCAGAACATCTCGCTCGCCTCGCTGCACGCGAACGACTTCCTGTTCAGCTGAACCAATCGATCAAGTCCAATGATTGGCTGCTGCCGCGTCATGCGGCAGCAGCCCCACTTCGCTGGAGCGAGTTATGATCGGCATGTCATCAACGCCCACACTCCGCGCAGAGGTGGCTCATCCCGCCCTCGCCGCGGCCCTTACCGACTGTCGCCATACTTTCTGGAGCGTCGCCCTATTCTCGAGCGTGGTGAACCTGCTGATGCTGGCCGGGCCTCTTTATATGCTCCAGGTTTACGACCGGGTGTTGGCGAGCCATAGCGTTCCGACGCTGATCGCGCTCTCGGTCCTGTTATTCGGCGCCCTTGCATTTCAAGCGTTGATGGATTTGATCCGCAGCCGCCTGGTGATGCGTTCGGCTGGATTTCTCGACGAGCATCTTTCGGCCGTGGTGCATTCAGCCGTCATTCGGCTGACGGCTTTCGGCCGGCAGACTGGAGAAGTGCACGAACCGGTCCGCGACCTCGATCAAATCCGAAGTTTCCTGACTGGACAGGGGCCAATCGCTATCGTCGATCTGCCCTGGATCCCGGTTTTCTTGCTCCTTTGTGGCCTGATCCATCCCTGGCTCGGAATGCTGGCGTTGATGGGCGGCATCGTACTCGCGGGCACCACGCTCTTCACCGAACGGGCGAGCCGTGCGCCGGCGCGGGAGACGAACCGGAGCGCGCGAGCACGGTCAATCACACTCGAAGCAGATCGCCGCAACAGCGAGACAATCATCGCGATGAGCCTGGAGCCGGCCCTGTCGCAGCGCTGGCTGACGCTCAATGCGGGATATCTGCGGGCAGCGGAGCGCTCGTCCGACGTCGTCAGCTTTTACGCCAGTCTGTCGAAGATGACCCGAATGATGCTGCAGTCGGCGGCGTTAGGCCTCGGTGCTTATCTTGTTATCGGTCACGAGCTGATGCCCGGAGCCATGATCGCTTCTTCGATAATGATGGCCCGGGCACTGGCGCCGATTGAAACCGCTATTGCGAACTGGCGCGGCTTTGTTGGGGCGCGCGACAGTATTGTCAGATTGCGGCGTATGCTCACCCAGCTCGGCACGGAACCGGTCAGGACTGCATTGCCCAGGCCAAGCCATACTCTAGTTGCAGAAACCGTCACCGTCATGGCTGCAGATGGCAGATCCGCGATCGTCGGCAATATCAGCTTTGAGCTGACCGCGGGCGAAGTCATGGGGGTCATCGGGCCGAGTGGATCCGGGAAGACTTCGCTGGCACGCGCGCTGGTCGGTGTATGGCTGCCGGTGCGAGGGGCGGTGCGGATCGACGGCGCCGCGCTGGAACATTGGCCTCCAGAAATCATTGGGCCGAACCTGGGTTACCTTTCGCAGGCCGTTGATCTATTCGACGGGACCGTTGCTGAGAATATTGCCCGCATGGCGGTGGCGCCGGATGACAGCGCTGTTATCCGTGCGGCGCAGGCAGCGGGCGCACACGATATGATTCTGCGGCTGCCGAAGGGCTATGACACCCGCATCGGCGAGGCTGGCGCAATTTTGTCGGCCGGGCAGCGCCAGCGGATAGCTCTGGCGCGGGCATTGTACGGCGAGCCGTTTTTGATCGTGCTCGATGAGCCGAACGCCAATCTTGACGGCGATGGGGAAGCGGCACTGCTCCGGGCAATTCGTGGCGCCAAGGAGCGCGGCGCGATCGTCATCCTGATTGCTCATCGCGCCGCAATGCTGGCGGTTTGCGACAAAGTGCTGATTTTGCACGATGGCGCGCAGCGCGCCTTCGGTCCCTGCCGCGAGGTCTTGCGCGATATGACGCCGCGACCGGCCGTCGCCGCGGCCAACGCCAGCCTCAAGATCGTCGGCGGTGCAGCCAATGGAGCAGCGCGATGACCACCATCCCGCGCAGTCCGCGATATGCGATCCGCAAGCTGAACCTCGCGGGATGCACCGCCGCGGTGCTCGCGCTAGGGGGTGTCGGTGGTTGGGCCGCAACGACCCATATTGCCGGCGCCGTCATCGCCAACGGCACCGTCGTGGTCGAGACCAGCGTCAAGAAGGTGCAGCACCTCAACGGCGGTATCGTGGGAGAAATCCTTGTCAAGGAGGGAAGCGAGGTCGAGACCGGCCAGGTCCTGATGCGCCTCGACGACACATTGACGCGCGCAACGCTCGGCGTGGTCGAGTCGCAGCTCGATCTCTATATCGCGAGGGAGGCGCGGCTGCTCGCCGAACGGGACGGCCTCCGAAGCGTGACCTTCCCAGAAGCGACCCGCACCGGACCCACGAGGGAGGTTGCGGAGAGTGCGATTACCGGAGAGGAACGGCTATTCCAGGCACGCCGCGAGGGACGCGAGGGTCAGCGCGCGCAACTGCGCGAACGGGTCGCTCAGCTCGGTGAGGAAATCCACGGCCTCGCCTCTCAGCAACAATCCAAGGACAGCGAAATAAAGTACATCAGTGAAGAGATTTCCGGCGTCTTGGAACTCTACAAGAAAAATCTCGTAACGGTTGCGCGCTATGTGCAATTGCAGCGGGACCAGGCGCGCCTGCAAGGCGAGCGCGGCCAATTGATCGCCGAGATTGCCCGCTCGCGCGGCAAAATCGCCGAGACCGAGCTGCAGATCCTCCAGCTCGATCAGGATTTTCGCACCGATGTGCTCAAGGACCTGAGCGAAACCCAGGCAAAGATCGCGGAACTGCAGGAGCGCGCAAATGCGGCCGCAGACGAGCTGAAACGCACCGATATCCGCGCGCCTCGAGCGGGAATTGTTTATCAACTCCAGGTCCATACGATCGGCGGCGTGATCGGCAAAGGCGAAACGGTGATGCAGATCGCCCCGCGCGCCGACACCTTGATCGTCGAAGCGAAGGTTGCGCCGCAGGATATCGATCAGGTCGCGGTCGGAGCTTCGGTGCGCGTCCGTATCGGCGCCGGTAATCGTCGGACGACGCCCGATCTCGAAGGCAAGGTGACCGTCGTGTCGCCCGATCTCGCCCACGACACCGAGGACGACCCCAAAGGTATGCAAAGCCAGCAATATTACCTAGCCCGCGTGGCTCTCTCCGAAGCAGATCGCAAATCCATCGATGCTCTGCAATTGGTGCCGGGCATGCCTGCCGAGGTCTACATTCGGACCCAAGACCGAACGCCGCTCGATTATCTGCTGAAGCCGATGCACGAGCAGATCGCGCGGGCGTTTCGGGAGCGGTAGCCTTGAAAAGATGATCATGGCCGGCAATCGCGACGGCAACGTTGACGGATTACACCGGAGCGTCGTCGCTCGACGGTTTGAGGAATTTGTAGACAGCGGAGAAATCCTCGCGGCCGAGGCCGTGCGAGGAGGCTATGCGGTAGAGCTGCTGGGCGGCCGGCGCGACGACGACCGGAACCCGCTTGTCGCGCGCGGCAGCGACCGCGAGGCCCAAATCCTTCGCCATCAGATCGGTCATGAAGCCCGGCGCGTATTGTCGGCTCGACGCGGCGCCCTCGACGATGCCGGGGACCGGGTGCATGTGCTCCATGACCCAGGTGGCGCCTGAGGATTTGGCGATCACACTGGTCAGGACCTGCGGGTCGACGCCGAACGCCTCGCCGATCCGGAACGCTTCGCTGACCGCGACAGCCACCGTGCCCGCCACCAGGTTGTTGCAGAGCTTGGCGACCTCGCCGGCGCCGACCGCGCCGACATGGATGATGTTGGCGCCCATCGCCGCCAATGCCGGGCGCGCCTCGTCGAGATCGGCGGGATCGCCGCCGACCATGATCGCCAAGGTGCCGGCGGTGGCGCCGCCGACGCCGCCCGAGACCGGCGCATCGAGAAACCTGAGGCCGCGTTCCTTGAGCCTGGCCGCCACCCGCTGCGAGGCGCCGGGGTCGATCGTCGACATGTCGACGCAGAGGCGGCCGGAAGGAGCCGCCGCGAGAATGCCCGCTGCGCCGAGATAGACCGCCTCGACATTGGCGGAGGACGGCAGCATCGTGATCACCAGATCGCCCGCCGCCGCGGCTTCGCCGACCGATCCGGCCCGCTCCGCGCCGAGCCGCACCGCGGCATCGAGCGCCGCCGGGACGACATCGTAGGCGGCGACCTGAAACCCCTTCTTGACAAGGTTCGCCAGCATCGGCTGCCCCATCGTGCCGGTGCCGATAAAGCCGATCTTCATGGTTTCCTCACCCTCATTCGCCGTTCGTCTTCCCGCAACGAAACACGAAGGCGGGGACCCGTTTCCGCCATGGGCACCGGCCTGCGCCGGTATGACAATTCGGCAAATCCCGGCGGCCCCTCGCCCGCGGTCAGGCCCGGCCGAGCCGGCCCGCGACCTCGGCCTGCCAGTCGCCGAGCGGCATGAAGCCCGGGGTCTCGCGGCAGTGCTGTTCGGTCTGCGCCATGATCTCGTCGTTCGGCAACGACAAATCGATCGGCACGCCGTGCGGCTGCGGCACATACCAAGGTGTATCCATGTAGATTTCGATCTGATTGCCCTCGGGATCGGGGAAATAGATCGACAAGGCGTTGCCGTGGCTCGTTTGCCGGATCGTCTCGATCCCGGCCTCGCGGACGCGGCCGAACAATGTCTTCAGCTGGTCGAGGTCTTTGACCTTGAAGGATAGCTGGTTGACCGTGCTGACCCCTTCCGGCGCGCGACCCGAGACGACGACGAACTGGTGGTGGTGGCCGGGGGCGGCGGTCATAAAGGCAAGCTCGCCGCCGCGGCTGCTGATGCCGCGGTCGGACACGACGAGGCCGACGACGTTCGTATAAAAGTCGACCATCTTTGAGACGTCGCGGGCGTAGACGCCACAGTGCGACAGCTGCGGATGAACGGGTGAGGGCATGGCGATCTCCTGTGGCTCGATACCCGCAATATTTGGCTCGTCCGTTCAATCCGGCAAATCGAAAAATTTGCACCAGCCATTCGGGCTGATGTCACCTGCCACGACGACGCAAGCCCGCGGCGGCCGGAACAAAGCGCAGGCCGCACAGCTGAGCCCGCTCTTCGGCCGGTCGCGATAATCCGCCTCTTCCTGCGACAGCTGTTGCTGCGCGGCCGCCGGTGCGGCCGTGAGGCCAAAGGCGGCGCCGGCTGCGATCGCCGCCACTAAAAGTCGGCGCCGGGACGCCCGACCGCGGCGCAATGGCATCGGCGGCAGCAGGAGGTTGCGCGCTCAGATCTCGCGGATCCGCGGCAGCACCTTTTTTCCGAACAGTTCGAGCCCACCCATCATCGCGTCGACATCGCCGCCGCCGGGGTCCTGCAACGACAGGTCGATGACTCCGGCACCGATCTCCTCACGGCATCGCCGGATTTGCTCGACGACCCGGTCGGGGCCGCCGCAGAAGCTGATCGGCAACACGCCGCCGACATTGGCGGGCCGCTTCTCGCCGGCGATGTTGCGGGTGGTGTCGGCCGCCAGCAGCGCCTTGCGCAACCCGGCGTTCACCGGGAACGGCGCCTGCTTGTCGCGCCGGGCCAATGCCTCCTCGGCCGCGTCATCGGTCTCGCCGAGGATCATATTGGCGCGGTAGACGATATCGTCCGGCCCCGGCTCCCAGCCGTAGCCGACGCAGCGTTCCCGGTAGTGGCGGGCCGATTTCCCCATCAGCTCGAACGAGCCGTAGGAAAGCCCGAGGCCGAGGCGGTGGCGGGCGGCGAATTCGCCGGCCTCGGCGCTGGTGCCGATCGCGTAGGTCGGCGGGTGCGGCTGGGCCTGCGGGCGCGGCCAGATCGAGACCGTGCGGTACTGGAAATAGCGTCCCTGCCAGCCGAAAGGCTGCGGCTCGGTCCACGCCTTCAGGATCAGCTCCATCCCCTCGTCGGTGCGCTCGCGCGATTCTCTGGGGTTCAGGTCGTAGCTCAGATATTCGTTGGTCGTCCCGCGCAGCAGCCCGACAACGATGCGTCCCGGCGCCATGGTGTCGAGCATCGCCAGCTCCTCGGCGACGCGGATCGGGTTGCTGACCGGCACGATCGGACCGAGCAGCGCGATCTTGATCTTGTCGACCCGTGCGGCGAGATAGGCGGCCGAAACCACCGGCGAGGGGGTCAGGATGCGCGGCGAGTAATGGTGCTCGGAGACGCTGACCCAGTCGAACCCGAGCTCTTCGACAAAGCGCACCCGCTCGACCATGCCGCGATAGGCCTCGCCCCCCGTTTCCGGATCGTAGGCGGCGGAGGGCACCGGCCACTCGCGCGGCAGATCCGGCGGCGGCACATAACGCCCGGTTTCGAAATACGAGACTTTCATGGCGCAACCCGTACAGCCCAACGGAGCGGAGCAGCCGCCCCTGCCAAGCTCATCTTCGGCTCACCGGCGATTTTCGTGCAAGCAGAATCACGGGCGTGAACCGTCGGCGAGATCAAGCCCCGCGCTGGCTGCGTCGTCGACTTCCGCGCCTGAGATCATCGCAATCATAGATTTATTTGGATGATTCTTCGTTTGCTGCACCTGCAGCTTATCAGCAGCAAAATCTCTCCTCGAAGTAGAATAGCCGGGCGATCCGATGCGACGCCCGAGCAGAGTTTCTGGGGTGGCTTTCGGTGTGCCCAAACTGGTCGGTTTGCCCTGCTCCATCGGCCGTCTTTGTCCCCTTTGTTCGATCGGTCGCGCGTTCAGCAAGAGTATGCGGCGTGAATCAGGTAAATTTATGGGGACCGTGACGGCGCTCGCCGAGCAAGGCCGATCAGAGACGGGGATGCGTGCCGTCTTGCCGAAGGCGGCTATGGCGGCGATGATCCCTGGTTGAGGATCGCGGATTTCCGAGGGACATTGGCGCGAACCATGCTCGCCGCCGATTTCATCGCCAAATGGCGGACGGCCGAATTGACCGAGCGCGCCGCGGCGCAGTCGCATTTTCGCGATCTGTGCGACCTGCTCGGCGAGGAAACGCCGACCGACGCCGACCCCAAAGGGGAATGGTACGCCTTCGAGAAGGGTGCCACCAAGACGACCGGCGGCGATGGCTGGGCCGATGTCTGGAAGCGCGGCTGCTTCGGCTGGGAATACAAGAGCCGGGGCAAGGATTTGCGCGCGGCCTTCGCGCAGCTGCAGCGCTATGCGCCGGCGCTCGAAAACCCGCCGCTGCTGGTGGTCTGCGACCTCGCCCGGTTCGAGATCCACACCAACTGGACCAACACGGTCAGCCAGACCTACGAGATCGGGCTCGACGAGCTCGCCGACTCGCGCAAACTGCGTTGGCTCAAATGGGCGTTCGACGATCCCGAGCAGCTGAAGCCGGGGCTGACGCGCCAGACCCTGACCGAGCAGGCGGCGGCCGAGTTCGCCCGGCTCGCCCAGCGCCTGCGCGACCGCGGCCATCCGTCGCAGAGCGTCGCGCATTTCATCAACCGGCTCGTCTTCTGCATGTTCGCCGAGGATGTCGATCTGCTGCCCGGCAAGATGTTCGGCCGCATGCTCGACGGCGCGGCGCGCTCGCCGGGCGAGTTCGAGGCGCTGGCCTCGTCCCTGTTCGCGGCGATGCGCGCGGGCGGCCGGATCGGGTTCGAGCGGGTCGATTGGTTCAACGGCGGCCTCTTCGACGACGACGCGGCGTTGCCGCTGACCCGCGACGACATCGCGTTGGTGCGCGAGGCGGCGGATCGCGACTGGGCCGAGATCGATCCCAGCATCTTCGGCACCCTCTTCGAGCGCGGGCTCGACCCCGGCAAGCGCAGCCAATTGGGCGCGCACTACACCGACCGCGACAAGATCATGCTCATCGTCGAGCCGGTCATCATCCGCCCCTGGCTCGCCGAATGGGCGGCGGCGCGTGCCGAGATCGAGCGGCTGGTGCGGCAGGCAGAGGTCGCCGGCGACCTCGACCGCGCCGGCCGGCGCGGGCAGGCGGCGCAGCGCACCCGGCTCGCGAACGAGGCCAATGCGCTCTATCGCGGCTTTCTCGACCGGCTGCGCGCCTTTCGCGTGCTCGACCCGGCCTGCGGCTCGGGCAATTTCCTCTATCTGGCGCTGTTGGCGTTGAAGGACATCGAGCACCGCGTCGCGATCGAGGCCGAAACCTTGGGGCTGGCGCGCGAGTTCCCGCGCATCGGCCCCGAGGCGGTCAAGGGCATCGAGATCAACCCCTACGCCGCCGAATTGGCGCGGGTGACGGTGTGGATCGGCGAAATCCAATGGATGCGCCGCAACGGCTTCGATGTCGGCCGCAACCCGATCCTGAAGCCGCTCGACACCATCGAATGCCGCGACGCTATCCTGAACGAGGACGGCACGCGAAGCGGAGTGGCCCGAGGCCGACGTCAGTCATCGGCAACCCGCCGTTTCTCGGTGGGAAGATGCTGCGGACAGTGCTCGGCGACACTATGTCGATCGGCTGTTCGCGGCCTATGCGGGGCTGGTCCGAAGCGGATCTCGTCGTCTATTGGTTCGCCAAGACTTGGCGACAGCTATGTCCTCTCGCCCCAGGGGCGGAGAGGGTCGGGGTGAGGTGGGGGACCGTGGCGGCGGACTGAGGCCCACCTCACCCTCCCGCGCCGCCGGCGCGGGCCCCTCCGCTCCCTGAAGGGCGGAGAGGGGAAAGTGCGGCGCGCGGGTCTGGTCGCGACCAATTCGATCCGCGGCGGTGCCAGCCGCCGGTTGCTGGACCGGATCTCGCAATCCGGGGCAATCTTTGACGCGTGGGATGACGAGCCTTGGATTCTCGATGGGGCTGCCGTCCGCGTTTCGCTGATTTGTTTCGCAAAGCAGAACACCGCCGGGGAGGGTTCGGCTCGACGGGCGAACGGTGCCGCGGGTCAACGCCGACCTGACGGAGCAATCGATATCACCGTGGCGCGGCGGCTGGCCGACAACCGCGGCATCGCCTACATGGGCGACACCAAGGGCGGGGCCTTCGACATTCCCGGCGACTTGGCGCGCCGATGGCTGGAGCTGCCGCTGAATCCCGAACGGCCGGCCGAACGCCGACGTGCTGCGCCCGTGGATGAACGGCGATGGACCTCACCCGCCAGCCATCCGGACAGATGGATCATCGATTTCGGCTGGGAGATGAGCGAGCAGGAGGCCGCGCTATACGAGGCGCCCTACGCTTACATCCTGGAGCATGCTCGGCCGGTTCGGTTGCAGAACCGCTGCGAGGCTTATGCAGGCTTATTGGTGGCGCCACGTTGAACCGCGGCCTGGAATGTGGCGAGCGTTTCGGGGCTCGATCCAAATACATTGCGACCACCACCGTCTCGAAGCACCGGCTATTCTGCCGGATAGACGCATCGGTTTGCCCGGATCACCAATTGATCGCCGGTGCCCGTGATGACGATACCAGCTTCGGAATCCTGCACAGCCGCTTCCACGAAGTGTGGGCGCTTCGCCTAGGCACCAGCCTGGAAGACCGGCCCCGCTACACCCCCTCGACAACTTTCGAGACCTTCCCCTTCCCCGAAGGACTGACGCCGAACCTTCCGGCGGCGAAATATGCCGGCGACCCCCGCGCCATTGCGATCGCCGCGGCGGCGCGGTGGCTCGATGAATTGCGAGAGGCGTGGCTGAACCCGCCCGATCTTGTCGAGCGGGTGCCGGAGGTGGTGCCGGGGTTTCCCGACCGCATCGTGCCGGTGAGCCCGAAGGCCGCCGCGATCCTCAAGAAGCGCACCCTGACCAATCTCTACAACGAGCGGCCGGCCTGGCTCGCCGACGCGCATCGCGACCTCGACGCGGCGGTCGCCGCCGCCTATGGCTGGCCCGCCGACATCGCCGAGGAGGAGGCGCTGGCGCGGCTCTTGGCGCTCAACCTCGAACGCGCGGGGCGCGCCGATGAACCGAGACGATGATGGCCGCGCCGGCGGTCAGTGGTCCGCCAGCATGTCCCAGGGAGTCTTGCCTTCCGGCAGCGGCGGGATGCGCAGCAGATCGGCCATTGCCTCGCCGGCTTCGTAGCGGCGGCACAGCTCCTCAGGATCGTAGGTCACGCCGACCGGGTTCTCGGCAAAGGCGCGGCTGTGAAAATAGCCGTCGAGCTCCGCCGGAGTCGCAAAATTGTCGATCTGCAGCTCGATCCGGTTGTTGTCGGGATCGCGGTAATACATCGACGTGGTGACGCCGTGGTTGATCGGCCAATGCGGCACGATGCCGGCCGCCTTGAGCCGGCGATAGGTCGACAACAGCGCGCCGAGATTGTCGTAGCTGTAGGCGACATGGTCGGTTCCGACCGCATCGGGATCGCGCAGCGGCAGACCGGGAATGTTGATCAGCGCCAGCCGATGGTGCTCGTCGTCATACGACAGAAAGCACAGCATGTTGTCGCGGAACACCACCCGCGCCGCGAGGACCGTCTGATACCATTTGGCCATCGTTTCGATCTGCCCGGTCCGCAAGACGAAATGGGCAAATTTCGAGGGGCTGATCGGCTGCGTGACGGGATCGAGGGTGCGCATCGGGGTCACGTCGTTCATCGGATCTCCTGTTCCGCGGCGGCGGCGCCGGCTGAAGGCACGCTCAAGATATAGGCGATGTCTCGATCGGCGGAAGGACCTGCCGCCTCCCGCGAGAGGCGGTCATTCGCCGATCAAAGCCGCCGCCGGGCGGTAGCGGCGGCTCCTTGCCGCCCCCACCCTAACCCTCCCCCGCTCGCGGGGGAGGGAACTTCGGCGATGGGCTCACCCCGCCTTGCGCACCCAGCCGTAGCGCAGATTGCTGCGGCCGGGGCCATTCGCGACGTAATCGGCCTTCAATTCGGCGAAGTGGTCGGGCCGGCCGAGGTCGGCGTGCTTGTCAAAACCGTAGAGTCGCGCCGTGTTGCCGCCGAACACCGCGTTCTTGACCGGGCCGTCGGCCGCCCCGAGCGGCGCGAAGCCGTGTTTCTTCTGCATGTCTTCCGGAATTTCGAGCCGGCGCAACCCCTCGATTTGCCATTGCGGCGAGCCGGTCCACACCGCGTCGGTGCCCCACACGACGTGATCGGCGCCGAGCCCCTTGACCAGCATGCCCATCAGCGCCGCGGCGAGGCGCGGCTCCGCGACCGCGGTCCAGGCGAAGAGCTGGCCGAGATCACCATAGACGTTGGTGACGCCGTATTTCTGCGGGATCTCGGCGAGGTCGCTGGTCCACGAGCTGCGGCCGGTCTGGTCAAACTCGGCCATGCCGTCGGCCGGGGTGCCGCCGACCCAGCGATAGGCCGAGTGATAGATCAGGAAATTGAGCTGCGGCCAGTCCTTGGCCGCCTTGCCAACATCGTTGACATCGGCATAGGGCCGCAGCCGAGGGAATTGCTGCTCGACCCCCGGCGCAAACAGCCCCTTGTGGATGCAGACATTCTTGATCCCCGACTTCACCGCCTTCTCGTAGAAGGGGTACATCAGCTTCTCGTCGTCGAGATGGTAGGGGTGAGCGGCGAGCTCCTTGTGGGTATTGTCACCGACGGTGTAGCCCTTCCATGAATTGGGCTTGTAGACCTCGATCGCCTCGTCGACCTTGTCGAGCCAGCCGGGCTGATCTGGGGTGATGATGAAATGCGCCATCATCCGCCGTGAGCCGGCGTCCTTGTTGACCTTTTCGCGGGTCTTGAACACCTGCTCCTGCGGAATGAACCAGTCTTCCGGCACGTCCGAGGGCGAGTTCGAGATCAGCGCCACCTTGGTGTCGCTGTCCATGTAGATCTCTTTGAAGTAGTTGGCGAACTTGAGATCATCGATGGTCTGCTCGCCAGCCAGTTCCTTGTTCCAGCCGGTCTTGCCGAATGAGTTGCGCATCTTCACAAAACCCATCAGCCGCGTGTCGTCGCGCAGGAAATGGGTGTGGCCGTCGATGATCAGCTGCTTCGACAACGCCTGGGCGCGCTCATTCGCCATGTCCGGGGTCGCCGCCTCGGCGACGCTGGCGTCGAACACCGGGCCGAACACCTGGTTGATCGCAACGAACGACGCCGCCATGCCGGCCGCGGTTTGGAAGAAGCGCCGCCGCGACAGCCCCTGGCGGCGAGCGAGCCGGCCGCTCAGCTCCTTGAGCCGGGCCTCGACGTCGCGCTGCTTTTCGGTCTGCGGCACCGGCAGGTATTCGTCGCTCGATACGATCTGGGTCGGCACCGGTGACGGAAACGACGACGTCTCCGCCGGCAGCAGTTCGGCCAGTTGCTCGTCGGTCAGAAACTTCATGTCTTCCTCCCTGGGTTAGAGCTCGTAGGCTATGGCGCGTGGCTCCTCAGCAACACGCCCAAGATCGCGATCGTCGCCGCCGCGTTGATCCCGACCGCCCAGGTCAACATCGTGAAGCGAGAGCCGACATCTGAAAAGCGCGCATTGACATCCGCGCGGAGCAGATTGAGCGCGTTTTCCAGATTTGTCACTCGCCCCTCGATGATCGATAACCTGCTGTCGATCGAGGTAAGGCGATTTTCGTAGTTGGCCAACTCCTCGGCGGCGGCGATGGCATCGTCTTCGGGCGCCCCGGCTGCCTTCAGCGCATGATAGGTCTTTGCCAGCATGATCGCCATGCGCCATGCCTCTAGCGCGGCCTTGCCGGTACTTCAAGGTTCAAGAGCCGCGCGGCGTTGCCGCCGAAGATCGCCCGGCGCTCGGAATCGTCGAGACCGGAGCACCCCTCGATCATGCCGACGGGGTCGATCTCACCCATGTCGGCCGGGTAGTCGGTGCCCATCAGGATGTGATCGGCGCCGTATTCCTCGACCAGGTATTCGAGCTGGTGGTGGGTATAGACGAGCGCGTCGAAATAGACCCGCTTCAGATAGGTTGTCGGCATCCGGCGGATGATCTCGCAGCAATCCGGACGGGCCGCGGCGGCGTGGTCGATGCGGCCCGAATAGGCCGGCAGATAGCCGCCGCCATGCGAGGCGACGAGCTTCAGGTTCGGATAGTCGGCCAGCACCCCGCCGAAGATCAGATGATGGAGCGCGACCGTCGTGTCGAGCGGGTTGCCGATCACATTGGCGAAATAGTGGTCGGCCAAGCGCCGGGCCTCGGTGAACCCGTCCGAATGCATGAACACCAGGAGGCCCAGCTCCTCGCAGCGGGCGAAGATCTTGCGAAAGCGCGCGGCCGACAGGTCTTCGCCGGCGACATGGGTCATGATCTCGATGCCGCGAAAGCCCAATGATTTGTGCAGGCGGTCGAGCTCAGCCAGGGCTAGATCGGGGGCCTGAAACGGCACCGTGCCGAGGCCGACGAAGCGGTCGGGATGGCGGCCGCAGATATCGGCGATGAAATCGTTGACCGCACGCGAAGTGGCGAGCCCGAGATCGGGGTCGGCGCCGTAATAGGTCTGGCGCGGCGCCGGCGAGATCGCCTGGATGTCGATCCCCATCCGATCCATGTCCTCGATCCGCTTTTCGGGCGAGACGCTCTGCTCATTGGTGCGCTCGCCGTTCGCCCGGTTGATGGCGCGGCTCTGCTCGTTAGCCTGGGTTTCGAGAAACCAGCGCGAGACATTCTGTATCTGGGCAAGCGGATTGGCCATCTCATTGCCGGCGACCAGCTGCGTCGCCTTCTCCGTCCGGACATGGCAATGGATGTCGATCGTGAACCATTTGCCGCGGGCATGGACCGGCCCCGGGAACCGTCCGGGGATTTGCGCACCTTCCGGCAGGCATTTGAACAGCATTTCCGCCCTCCCGGCGTGTTTCGATCGGCGACAGAAATTCGCGCGATTTGCCACCCGAGCGCAAGGGGCTGGCGGAGGGCGGGAGGCGGTCCGCGGATGTGGCCCTCGGCATCGGCCGCGTGCTAGGATGGGGGCGACCGGAAGTTACCGGATCAAACAAGCCCAACCAAACATTGGAGAAAGCCATGGCGCAATCGCAACCGTCAGCGGCCCGCGAACAGGTCCGCCACATCGTGCCCGGGCTGATCGACCTCAGCGAACGGGTGCTGTTCGGCGAGGTGTGGGAGCGCCCGGGCCTGTCCAAGCGCGACCGCAGCCTGATCACCTGTGCGACCTTGATCGCCTTGGGCCGCGAGAAGCAGCTCGTCGGCCACCTGCAGCGGGCGCTCGACAACGGCGTCACCAAGAACGAGATCGGCGAGATCATCACCCATCTCGCCTTTTACGCCGGCTGGCCGGCGGCGATGACCGCGGCGCTGGTGGCCAAGGACGTCGTGAAGTAGCGTCTGAATCGGCAAAGAGGGCGGGAGAGCGAGATGAAGATCGGCTTTATCGGCCTGGGCATGATGGGTTCCGGGATGGCGGCCAACCTGCAGAAGGCGGGCCACGAGCTGGTCGTACACGATCTGCGCCGGGCCGCGGCCGAGCCTTATCTGGCGGCCGGCGCGGTCTGGGCGGATACGGCGCGCGCTGTCGCCGAGGCGTCCGAAGTGGTGTTCACCTCGCTCCCCGGCCCGCCCGAGGTCGAGGCGGTGGCATTGGGTGAAAATGGGCTCCTGAGCGGAATGAGCCGCGGCAAGGCCTATTTCGACCTCTCCACCAACTCGCCGACGATGGTTCGCAAGATCAACGCCGCCTTTGCCGAACGCGACGTCTACATGCTCGACTTGCCGGTCAGCGGCGGACCGCGCGGCGCACGCACCGGCAAGCTGGCGCTGTGGGTCGGCGGCGACGAGCAAATCTTCAATCGCTTCAAGAGCGTGCTCGACGCAATCGGCGACAAGGCGCGCTACGTCGGCCCGATCGGCGCCGGGTCGGTCGCCAAGCTGGTGCACAATGGTGCCGGCTACTGCATCCAGACCGCACTCGCGGAGATGTTCACGGTCGGCGTCAAGGCGGGGGTCGAGCCGCTCGCGCTGTGGGAGGCCGTGCGCGACGGAGCCAGCGGCCGGCGGCGGACCTTCGACGGGCTGATCGACCAGTTCCTGCCCGGCACCTACGAGCCCGCCGCCTTTGCGCTGCGGCTCGCGCACAAGGACATGTCACTCGCCACCCAGCTCGGGCGCGACTTCAATGTGCCGATGCGGGTCGCCAACCTGGCGCTGGCTGAATTGTCGGAGGCGCTAAACCGCGGCTGGGGCGAGCGCGACTCGCGCTCGCCGATGGTGCTGCAGCAGGAGCGGGCCGGGGTCGAGATCCGCGTCGAGCCAAAGCGGCTGGCCGAGGCGCTCGAGCGCGACCCGCCGTCCAGGGACGACCCCAAGCACGGCTGAAACCAGCGCGATTCCGGCGCCGCCCTCGCAGGTCGGAGCGGCCGGATCGTTGCGGCTCGTGGAACCCCGCGTCGGCGACCCTTGTTCGCGGTTCGAGGAACATCCCCCCGATCAGCCGGCAAAGGAGGAAGCCATGCTCTACTGGGCGCTCGTATTTTTCGTCGTGGCAGTCATTGCCGGTATTCTCGGCTTTGGCGGCATCGCCTTCGCCGCCGTCGGCATCGCCAAATTGCTGTTCTTCGTGTTCCTGATCGTCTTCCTGATCACCCTGGTGACGGGCTTTGTCAGGCGACGCCCACCCCCGGTCTAAGCGACCTCCGCCGTCCTATTCGGCGGCGAGCACGCGGGCGAGTTGGCTCAACGCCTCCTGGTGCCGTTCGTTCGGAATCTGGGCAAAGTTGCGCGCCAGCTCGAGGCACATGCGCTCGCGCGGGCTCACCGAACGCTCGTTCTCCTGCGCCAACCCGTCGAAGAAATAGCTGACCGGGACGCTCAGCACCTGCGCGATCTCGAACAGGCGCCCGGCCGAAACCCGGTTGATCGCGCGCTCGTATTTGTGCGCCTGCTGATAGGTCACCCCGATCAGGTCGGCGAGCTGCTGCTGCGTCAGCCCGAGCATGATCCGCCGCTCGCGAACCCGCCCACCGACATGCCGATCGATATCCTGGGTTCGGCTGGTCGACCGGCGCGGGGATGCGGGGATGCGGGAAGGCGGTTCAGCCTTCGACCCGGTTCCGTCACGCCGTCCCTCGGCGCGACGCGCCTTGATCATCGGTTCCCGCTCGCTCATCTCACTCTACCCCCGCTCAAATCGCAAAGCCGTCACGCTGCGGCTGTCCGGAACGGCCGCGCTAGATCGGCCGCCCGCGTTCAACCACATGGTGACGCCGCATTAGAATGGGCGCCATGTGTCAATTTTTAGGCAGGGTTACAGCCATTTTGGCGCAGCCCGCTGCCCACATCTGCGTCGCGCGCATGCCGATCGCGTTGACAGCCTCCCCGGCCGGGTGATACCGACCCCCATCCGCTCTCAACCGGCTAACGATGCCTCGCATCTCGATCGGTGATTGCTCGCTCTATTACGAGCGGCAAGGCATGGGCTTCCCGACCCTGTTCATTACCGGGCTGGGCGGTTTTGCGTCGTTTTGGCACGACCAGGTTGGTGCCTTCGCCAAGCGCTTCGAGGTCGTGACCTTCGACCATCGAGGCATCGGGCAGAGCGATCCGGCTCGGCTCGGCTATACCGTCGAGCGGATGGCGGTCGATGTGGTCGCGCTTTTGGACGCGCTCGATATCAGGCGCTGCCATGTCGTCGGGCATTCGACCGGGGGGGCGATCGCCCAGGTGCTGGCGATCGAGCATCCGACCCGGCTCGCGGGCGTGGTCTTGTCCGCCACCTGGACCAAGGCCGACGCGTATTTTCGGCGGCTCTTCACGCTGCGCAAGGAGGTGCTGGAGCGGCTTGGCCCTAGCATCTACCTGCAATCGGCGACCCTGGTCTGGTATCCGAGCTGGTGGGTCGCGCGCAACAACGAACGGTTGCGCCAGGTCGAGGCGCAAAACCTCGCTGCCTTCGCCCCGACGGAAATCGTCACCAGCCGGATCGACGCGATGCTGGCCTTCGACCGCACCGCCGAGCTCGGGCGCATCAAGACCCCGACCCTGGTCATCGGCGCCGAGGACGACATCGTCACCCCGTCCTATTTTTCCGAGGAGCTCGCCCGGCTGATACCAGGCGCAGAGGTCAAGATCTTCCCCCGCGGCGGGCATTTTCTGACCCAGGTGCGCGCCCGCGAATACAACAATGCGGTCCTGCCGTTCCTCGTCTCGCATACGCCGGCCTGACCGGTAGCCGGCCTTGCCTGGGGGCGGGGCTCTTAGGGATTCCTCAATAGTCGGGGCCTAGCCTTTTGCCTGCCGCGGCGAGATGCGCGGATTGGCAATCGAGGTAGGGATCGTGCTGCCTAGTCGTCTGCTCGGGCGGGAGTGAGCTGTGGACCGTCTCGGCCGGCAGGCGCAGCGCGAGCGGCGGCGGAACCTGGCGATCGGCGGGGCGGTCGCGACGGCATTGCGCCAGGATCGGCTGCTCTTTGCCTTTCAGCCCGTAATCTGCGCGGCGACCGGGGCGGTAGACTATTTCGAATGCCTGTTGCGGATGCGCAACGAGGAAGGCCGTCTCGTCGTCGGCGCAGAATTTGTCGAGACCGTCGAGGAATTGGGGCTGATCGGGGCCGTCGACCGCTACGTTCTGGCAAAGGCGCTCGCAGAACTCGGCACCGATCCCGAGGTTCGGCTGGGCTTCAATATCTCCGGGCTGACCGCTGGCGACCGGCCTTGGCTGCGGTCGCTGATCTCGGTGCTGCACAAGGCGCCCGATCTGGCGCGCCGGCTCGTCGTCGAGATCACCGAGACCGCGGCCTTGCAGGACATCGAGGAGTTGGCACGGTTCGTCGACGCGTTGCGGCATGCCGGCTGCCGCGTTGCCCTCGACGATTTCGGCGCCGGCCATACCTCGCTGCGGCATCTTCAGATCCTGGCCGTCGACTTGATCAAGATCGACGGCTCCTTTGTCCGCAACCTCGCGGCTAACCCGCAGAGCCGCGTCTTCCTGCGCCATCTAATCGGCCTGACCCGAGGCTTCGGCTTCAGCACGGTCGCCGAATGCGTCGAGACCGCCGAGGAGGCGGCGTTGCTGCGCGCGGAGGGGATCGGCTACCTGCAAGGCTACCATTTCGGGCTGCCGACGCTCGAACGCAGCTGGCTCGCCGATGCGGCCGATCCATAGCGGCGCTTGCGCAGAACCGAAGATCGCTGAAACAATGAGCGAGGGCCGGCTGATTACGGGGATAGGACGATGCAGCTCGGGATCCATCTGCCGCATGCCGGCGGGCAGGCGACGCCGGAGTTGATCCGCCGCGCCGCCGTGCGCGCCGAGGCGCTGGGACTCGACGATGTTTGGGTCAGCGAGCACATCATCGTGCCACGCGCGAGTTTCCCGCGCTCGCCGTTGTTCTATGATCCGGTGCTGACCTTGACCCTCGCCGCAGCGGTGACCCGGCGGGTGCGGCTCGGCACCAGCGTGCTGGTGCTGCCGATGCGGCATCCGCTGCCGCTCGCCAAGGAATTGGCGACATTGCAGAACTTCTCGGAAGGGCGGCTGATCCTCGGGGCCGGGGTCGGCTGGCTCGAAGCCGAGTTCGCCGCCCTCGGCGTGCCGTTCCGCGAGCGCGGGCGCCGCATGGACGAGGGCATCGCGATGATGCGCGCGGTCTGGTCCGAGGACCCGGTGAGCTTCCGCGGCAAATATATCGCCGCCGAGATCGCCGAGATGACGATGACACCGCAGCCGGTGCGGCCGATCCCGATCTGGTTCGGCGCCCGCTCGGAAGCGGCGTTCGAGCGCACAGTGCGCATCGGAGACGGCTGGCACGGCAGCCAGCTGACGCCGCAGGAGGCCGCGCCGATCGTCCGGCGCCTGCGCCGCGACCGGCCGGAGCCGGAATTCACGATATCGATCCGCAGCCATTGGGACGGCAAGGACGAGGGCGAATTGCGCGCCCGCCTCGCCGCCTATCGGGAGATCGGCGTCCAGCATGTCATGGTGGCGCCCGTCGATCGCGAGGTCGATGATTGGGATGCGGTCATCGAAGGCGCCGGCCGTGCCGCTGCCCGCTGACTCCGCTTCCGCGCGTCAGTAGCCGACGTCCTGAAAGCTCTGCGGCGGCGGGCCGACCACGACATTGCCCTGCGGCTCGACTTCGAGCACGGCGAGACCGCGCTGCACCAGCCCCCCCGGTGTAAAGCGAAAGAGGCCGTCGACCCCGGTGAACCCTTGTGGCTCGAGGATCGCCTGCTGCGAGAACGGATCCGGACCCTGGCCGCGCGCCAGCGCCGCGGCGAGCGCCGCGGCGTCGTAGCCGAGCGAGGCCAGCCGCGGCGGTTCGTGGCCGTAGGTCGCGCGAAAGCGCTGCTCGAAATCGCGCCGCGCCTCGGGCGGCGAGGCTGCAAACCAGCCGCCCACCAGCGCCGCCTCGCCGCCGAGATCCGGTACATCCCAGAGGCCGCTGCCGAGCAATTGCAACGGTGCGGTCCCGGCCGAGGCGTCACGGATCTGGCGTGCGATCTCTTTGAGCCGGGCCCCGCCCTCGGGCAACAGCAGAGCCCCGAAAGCCGGCGCGGGCGCCGCGGCGGCGGACGCATCCGGCGTTGCCGAGGCCGCACCCCCTGGCAACAACCGCCGAACCGCCGGCCCCGCGTCGGCTCCGGGGTCGTAGAACTCGACACCCGCGACCCTCGCCCCGGACGAGGATGCGGCCTCGCGCAGCGCGTCGGTCATCAGGCGCCCGTAGGGGGAGTTCGGCGCCAGGGCGGCGAAGCGGTCGAGCCCGTGCTCTCGCGCATAGCCGACCACACGCACGACCTCTTGCCGCGGCAAAAAGCCCATCAGAAAGGTGTTGCCGCCGGCGGCTTGGGCCACCGTCGAAAAAGCGATAATGTTGAGGTGCGCGTCGCGGGCGATCGGCTTGACCGCCTGCACCTCGGCCGCGAGCAGCGGGCCGAGGATCAGTTGCGCGCCGTCGCCGATCGCCGCGCGCGCCGCCCTGGCGGCACCCTCGGCGGTTCCGCCGGTGTCGCGCGGGACCAAGGTCAGCCGCTCGTTCGGCGCCTCGAACAGCGCCAGTTGCGACGCGTCGAGGATCGCCTGGCCGAGTGCGGCATTGGCGCCTGACAGCGGCACCAGCAGCGCGACCTTGGCCGATCCGGCGGCGGTCGAGGGCGGGCCGGGCGCGGCCGGTGCCGATGGCGGGCCATAGGGCGGTTGCGGGGACGAGAGCGGTGCCGGTACCATTCGCTGCGGTGCGCAGGCGGCGAGCGCGGCGAACGCGAGGACGGCAAAGGGTGCGGCAAACCGGGGGACACACCAAGGCGGCAAGCGTAACCTCCGGCGGCAGCGGCGGCGGGGGGCGCGAGCCTAGCCGCCGGCCTACCCCGAGTAAACCCGGCCCGTTCGAGACCCAGGGCACGGAAGCGACCCCGGAGCTGGCGCCCGGCCTCTACTTGGTGGCGACGCCGATCGGCAATCTGGGCGACGTGACGCTGCGGGGGTTGGCGGCGTTGCGCGGCGCCGACCGCATCTTTTGCGAAGACACCAGGGTGACGGCACGGCTGCTCGCCCGCTACGGTATCGAGACCGCGCTCGACCGCTATCACGACCACAATGCCGGACACGGCGCGGCCCGCCATTCTCGCCGCGCTGCGCCGCGGCGAGCGGGTGACGCTGGTTTCCGACGCGGGGACGCCGCTGCTCTCCGACCCCGGCTACAAGCTGGTGCGAGCGGCGATCGCCGAAAACCTGCCGGTGACCGCAATCCCCGGCCCGTCGGCGGCGCTGACCGCGCTGATCCTGTCCGGCCTGCCACCCGACAGGTTTTTCTTCGCCGGCTTTCTGCCGCCGCGCCGGGCCGCCCGCCGCCGGGCGCTCGCGGGCTACGCAGGGCTCGACGCCACGCTCATTTTTTACGAGGGGGTCTCGCGGCTCGCCGACAGCCTTGCCGACATGGCCGAGCTGCTCGGCGGCCGCGCCGCTGCGGTCGCGCGCGAGCTGACCAAGCTGCACGAGGAGGTCCGGCGCGGGCCGCTTACCGATCTCGCCCGCCACTACCGCGATGCCGGCGCTCCGCGTGGCGAGGTCGTCGTGGTGGTCGGCCCGCCCGAGCCGGTCGAGCCCGACAGCGTCGATATCGACACGGGCCTGCGCTCGGCCCTCCGCGAGCTCGGCGTGCGCGACGCGGCGGCGAAGATCGCGGCCGAGACCGGCCTCGGCCGCAGCGCGCTCTATCGCCGCGCGCTCGCGCTGCGGGACGAAGCCGGATGAGGCAGTCAGGAGGCGGCCAGACATTGCGCCGGCAGCGCGCGCAGCGGCGTGGGCGAACGGCGGAGTGGCTCTGCCTCTGGCACCTGCGGCTGCACGGCTGGCGCATTCTCGCGCGGGGCTGGCGCTGCCCGGCAGGGGAGATCGACATCCTGGCCCGCCGCGGCAAGGTGCTGGCAGTCATCGAGGTCAAGTCGCGGACCGCGATCCCAGCGGCGGCGAGCGCGTTGCCGCCGCGACAGCGCCGCCGCATCGCCCGCGCCGCGCAGGCCTTTCTCGGCGCGCGTCCCGATCTCGCCGGGCTCGATCTTCGATTCGACCTGATGCTGGTTGCACGTCACCGCCTGCCGCGCCATTGGCACGGCGCCTGGCGCGCGGACGGATAGTTGCCCGGGCTTCCGGCGATCGGATCGCAACTCCTTGTCCAGACGCATGATTTCGGCGCTGAAAGAGGCCGAGACCCAGATCGGTTCGGACCCCGCCCGGGGCGCTGCCGGGCGCCACATTGGAAGCCGTGCCGATTTGCCCGAGAATGCTGCGGGGTGCGTTCGCAACGGGGGATTGTTCGGTGCCCAGATACCATCCGATCTTACGGCTTCTCGTGATATTAGTCTTGCCGCTCGCGTTTAGCGGGTGTGCCGCGGCCATTGTCGGTGGGCTTGCGGCGGCCGGCGGCGCGGGCTACGCCGCCAATCAGGAACGCGGGATATCCGGCAGTGTTGACGATTTCACGCTGAAGACGAATATTCAGAACGCCTGGATCAAGGCGAACCCGAATATGCAGGCCGATTTCGCCGTCACGGTGTACCAGGGGCGGGTGTTGTTGACCGGCGCCGCGCCGAACCCCGAGATCAAGGCGCAAGCGGCACAAATCGCCGGCGAGGTGAAGGGCGTGCGCACGGTCTATAACGAGATCGAGGTCGGGCCGACCGAAACCGCCTGGGACTCGACGAAGGACGCCTGGATCACCTCGCGGGTCAAGTCGGGCTTTGTCTTCGACGGCAAGATCCGGTCGGTCAACTACACGATCGAAACGGCGAACAAGTCGGTCTATCTGATCGGCTCGGCCCGCAGCCAGACGGAGCTCGACCAGGCGACTAGTGTCGCGCGCAACGTGTCGGGCGTGAAGCGGGTCGTTTCCTATGTCGATATCCGACCCGGCGCGCCGGCGACCGCCCAGCAATCGGCACCGCCGCCCTCGTCGGAGAGCGCTCGCGTCCCCGATGCCCCGGTCGCCGCGCCATCGACCGCGGTCGAGGTGCAGAAGCTCTGACCCTGGACCATGACCGACCCCGCCGAGCCTGATGACCCTGAGAGCTGCGCCCGCTTTCTGCGCGCGCTCGGGAATTCGGGAACCCAGATCCTGCCGATCGCGGAGGCGGCGCTGGCGCTCGCCTCGTTCGAGCGCCCGCGGGTCGACCTCGACCGCTACCGCGAGCACCTGCGGCTGATCGCCCGTGATGTCGGGCGCCATCCGGCTGCCGCCGGCGATCTCGCCGGGCGCGCCCGCGCGCTCAACGAGATCATCCTGTTGAAATACGGCTATGCCGGCGACGAGCTGACCTATGACGATTTGCAGAACGCCAATCTGATGAGGGTCGTCGACCGGCGGAAGGGTCTGCCGGTGGTGCTCGGCATCCTCTATATCCACGCCGCGCGCGCCCAGGGCTGGGACATCGCGGGCCTCGCCTTCCCCGGACACTTTCTGGTCCGGTTGTCGGAAGGTCAGGAACGGCTGATCCTCGACCCGTTTCACGGCGGCCAGGTTTGCGGCGCGGCGGAATTGCGCGATCTCCTGAAGGCGACCACAAGCGCCGACAACGGCCTGCTGCCGGAGCATTATGCCCCAGTCTCGGACCGCGACGTGCTGCTGCGGCTGCAAAACAATCTCAAGGCGCGGCTATTGCAGGCGCAGCAGCACGAACGGGCGGCGGCGGTCGTCGAGTTGATGCTGATGCTGGCCCCCGATCTCGCCGAGCTGTGGCGCGAAGCGGGTCTGCTGCACCGCCATCTCGGCAACATGCAGGCCGCCGCCGCCGCCCTCGGCGAATATATCGTGCGCGCCCCCGAGGGTGCCGCGCGCCACCAGGCGGCGGCCTTGCTGCAGCAGCTGCGTGCGCAATTGAATTGAGGCTCCCTGAACGCCCGATGTGAGCGGTATATCTCTCGAACAGGCTATCGGGAGTTCGGCATGGGTCTCGCCGTCGCTATCCAGATGGATCCGATCGATGCCATCGACATCGACGCGGATTCGACCTTTGCCCTGGCGCTCGAGGCGCAGGCCAGGGGGCACGCGCTGTTCCACTATCTGCCCGACGCGCTGACTTTGCGCGACGGCCGCCTCTATGCCCGCGGCCGGGCGCTGGAGGTCGCGCGGCGCCGCGGCGACCATCATCGCCTCGGCGCCTTTAAGGAGCTCGACCTCGCCGGCATCGACGTCGTCCTGATGCGCCAGGACCCGCCCTTCGACATGGCCTATATCACCGCGACGCACCTCCTCGAATTGCTGCCGGAAAGCGGACCGCTGGTCGTCAACGACCCGGCCGCGGTGCGCAACGCGCCGGAGAAGCTCTTCGTGCTGCGCTTCAAGGAGCTGATGCCGCCGACCTTGCTGACCCGCGACCGTGACGAGATCCGCGCCTTCTGGCGCGAGCACGGCGACATCATCCTGAAGCCGCTGTTCGGCGCCGGCGGGTCGGGCGTCTTCCGCCTGCGGCCGGGGGACGAAAACCTGACCGCGCTTCTGGAGATCTATGAATCGATCCAGCGCGAGCCGGTCATGGTGCAGCGCTATGTGCCGGCGGTCCGCCAAGGCGACAAGCGCGTCATTCTGGTCGAAGGCGAGCCGATGGGTGCGGTCCTGCGCGTCCCCGCGGAAGGCGAGGCGCGGGCCAATATGCATGTCGGCGCCCGCCCGACAAGGACCGAGCTGACCTCGCGCGACCGCGAGATCTGCGCGGCGATCGGGCCGGCGCTGCGCGACCAGGGGCTGGTGTTTGTCGGGATCGACGTGATCGGCGATTGGCTGACCGAGATCAACGTCACCTCGCCGACCGGCATTCAGGAGATCGCGCGGTTGAGCGGCATAGAGATCGCGCCGAAGATCTGGGACGCGATCGAGGCGCGCCTCGCCGAGCGCGTCGACCGCCGTCCGGCCTGAGAAGGAGGAACCGATCATGAGCCAGGCGCGCAACGTCCTCGGCGAGCCGCTCGCCGAATGCCGCAGCAAGCCGATGAAGGTGGCGCCTGGGTGATCCGACCGCGCGCCGCTGCTTCCGCTGATATTTGCAGAGAATCTGCAGCCACCCGCCGTTTCCTTGCGGCCCGGCGACCCATCCCCGGGCCGCCATCCTCGACGCGGTATCATTCGCTACGAATGTGGCAATTTTATCATGACAGGCCGGGGAGGAGCTCGATGGATTTACGCCTCAAGGACAAGGTCGCGCTGATTACCGGGTCGAGCCGGGGCATCGGCTTGGCCGCCGCCAATGCGTTCGCGGCGGAGGGCTGCCGGCTGATGCTGTCGGCGCGTTCGGCGGACGCGCTGGCCGACGCCGAGGCCAGCCTGCGGACGGGCGGTGCCACGGTGGCAGCACAGGTCGCCGACGTTACCCGACCCGATCAGGCGGCCCACCTTGTCGAGACGGCCGTGGCGGCGTTCGGGGGCATCGATATCCTGGTCAACAACGTCGGCGGCGGAATTGGCGGGCCGCGGATCGCCGACAGCACCGACGACGACTGGCGCGCCGCGCTGGAAATGAACCTGCTGCAGGCCCTGCGGATGATGCGGCTTGCCTTGCCGCACATGACGGGCCGTGCGGGAGCGGCGGTGGTCAACGTGGCGTCGATCTCGGGATGGTCGGCGCAGCTCGCCATGTCGGGCCAGTACGGCGCCGCCAAGGCGGCGTTGATCTTCGACACCGAGCGCTGGGCGCTGGAATTCGTGCCGCACCGCATCCGGGTCAACGCGGTTTCACCCGGCTCAATCCTGGCGGAAGGCAATGGCTGGGACCGCTACCGTATCGCCAACCCCGATAATTTCGACGACTACGTTCGCCAAGGCTTTCCGATGGGACGGCTGGGGACGGTGGCGGAAGTGGCCGATGTCATCGTCTTCATCGCATCGCCGCGCGCCCATTGGATCAACGGCCGAAACATTGCCGTCGACGGGCTGGAGCAGCCTTATGCGCCGATCGGGCGGCGGCCATCTTGAGACGGAGGAGAACCGATCATGAGCCAGGCGCGCAACGTCCTTGGCGAGCCGCTTGCCGAATGCTGCAGCAAGCCGATGACCGGGTTCTATCGCAATGGCAGCTGCGACACCGGGCCCGAAGATTTGGGCGTGCACACCGTCTGCATCAGGGTAGACGCGGCGTTTCTGGCGTTCTCGCAGGCGCATGGCAACGATCTCTCGACCCCGGTCCCGGCTTTCGGCTTTCCCGGCCTGAAGCCCGGCGATTGCTGGTGCCTGTGCGCCGAACGCTGGAAGGAAGCCCTCGAAGCGGGCCTAGGCGCCCAAAGTGCGCTTGACCGCGACCCACGAGGCGACCCTCGACATCGTCCCGCTCGAATTATTAAAGCGCTACGCCATCGACCTGAGCTGACACCGCCGGTGCGCCGCTGCCGAGCAGGTCGCCAGGGCGCTCTTCAACAAAGGGGTCAGGCTTGGCGCGCTTGACCGCAGTGCGGAGGCGATTGCCGTCTACGACGACCTGCTGGCGCGGTTCGGCACCGCGACCGAGCTGCCGCTGCGCGAGCAGGTCGCCAAGGCGCTGCTCAATAAGGGGATCACGCTGGGCCAGCTCCAACGGCGGGAAGAGGAGCTGGCCGCCTATGATGACCTGATCGCGCGGTTCGGCGATGCAACCGAGCCCGGTTTGCGTGAACAAGTCGAGGAGGCCAGGCGGCTGAGGGCGGGAGACGAGAAGGTCGCCGCTCCGCAGGCGGCGGCGGACGGGTAATCACCGTCATCGTACGGACGATGACGGCGGGTCTGCCATCGCGACGTTACGCCAACAGCTTCTTCAGCCGTTCGGCAATCTCCTGGGGCGTGCTCTGATGGGTGAAGCTGGCGGTGAACCGGCCCTTCGGGTCCATCACATAGATGACCGAGCTGTGGTCCATCGAATAATCGCCGCCGGGCTCCGGGTGCTTGGCGTAGTAGACGCGGTAGCTCTTGGCCGCGCGGGCGATCTCTTCCGGCGTGCCGGTCAACGCCAGGATCGGCGCGTCGAAGCTCGCGACATAGTCCTTGAGCACTTGCGGCGTGTCGCGCTCGGGGTCGACGGTGATGAAGACCGGGCGCACCTCGCCGCGCTTCGGCCCCAAATCGTCGAGCGCCAGCGCGATGTCGTTGAGTGCCGTCGGGCAGGCGTCCGGGCAATGGGTGTAGCCGAAATAAACCAGCAGCCATTTGCCTTCGAGGTCGGTATTGGCGACCTTGTTGCCGTTCTGGTCGACGAGGTCGAACGGGCCGCCGATCGCGCTGCCGAGCACGCTGCTGGCGACGCCGCGCGGCGAATCCTGCAGCGCCAAGCCGAGAAAGGCGCCGGCGCCCAGGATCACAAACCCGGCGAGCAGGGCCGCGGCAAGGATGAAGCGGGGCGAGGCCTTCGGCGCCGATTTCGCCGGCGCGCCTCCGGTTCGATTGCGAGCCATGGCATCCCTTCGTTAGTGGTGCGGCATCGAGCCCATTGACCCCATTGGGCCTTCTGCTCCGATCTTCTCGACCGCGACGGTGACCGTGCGCGACCCCGCCTTTGCAAAGGTCAAGGTCAGCGGGAAGGACTGGCCCTGCTGCAACGGCTTTTCGAGGCCGAGCAGCATGATGTGCACGCCGCCGGGGTTCAACGTCACGTCCTTGCCGGCGGGAATGTCGACGCCGTCGATCGGCCGCATCTTCATCACCATGCCGGTCATGGACATGGTGTGCAGCTCGGCCTTTTTCGCCACCGGCGAGGCGGCAGCGACGAGGCGGTCGGCGGTCGGCGATTGGATCGTCAGATAGGCCGCGCCGTTTTCGGCCTTACCCGGGGTCGCCCTGGCCCAGGCGTTGGTGACCTGCAACTGGTCGGTTTGCCCCAGCGCGGCGCTCGACAGGACGAGGCCCGCGGCAAAGGCGAGCAGCTTGATCGACATCGGAATTCCTTTTGATGAACGGAGCGGCGGGCAGCCGAGGCAGCCGACGCGGACTAACGCTTCTTCGGTCGAGACGTCAGGCAGCGATCGGCGGCGCCCGAGCCCGCGCCCGATAGTGCGCGGCCACGATCGGCGTCAGCGCGCCGCCGGTCGGCACGGGCGCCGCCGTGACGATTGTCGGCGCGCGCAGGCGGTCGGGCGTCGGCAGCGGAACAGTGAACAGGGCGCAACACAGTGTGCAGCGGTGAACGCCTGGCAACGTTTCATCCTGCTCCGGCGCGCCGCTCCCGGCCGAACCGCAAAACGCGGTCTGCGTTCCGCTGCCCAGCCAGGCGCCGGCGATTAGCCAGCTCGGCGGCAGCAGCACATTGCCGAGCAGCAGGAGGACGCACAGCCACGGCAGGCTCGCCCGGCCCGGACGAAACGGTGTCCGGGTGCGATCAAGGCATTCGGGCGGCAGGCGGGTCATCAGCGGCAATCCGCTCACTCCGATCCTCGCGGACAGGATCGTCAATATAGCCCCGGGCCGCCGCCGGCGCACCGGGTCGTTTCAGCGCGCCCCGCCGCGCGCCGGCAGAATCGGGCCGGCTGCCGGCGCCGCCACCAGCCCGGCGCAGGCCGGCGGCAGATCGGCGAGCAGCAACGGTCGCGGGTGCGAGGGCGGCGGGTGGCGCGCTTCGGGGGTGAACCACCAGGCGAGCTCCTTGCCGCAGCCGTCGCCCGCCGGCGGCGGCGCCTGATCGCGGCATTCCGGGTCGCCCGCCGGGCACGAGAGCCGGACGTGGAAATGGTAGCTGTGGCCCCACCAGGCGCGGATTTTGGCGAGCCAAGCCCGCTCCGGCCCGGCCTCGCGGCACAATGCCCGCTTGATCGCCGGGTTGACAAAGATCCGGGCCACGCCCGGCTCTTCCGCCGCCGCCTTCAGCAATAGCGCATGCTGCGATGTCCAGACCGCGGGATCGACATCGTTGCCGTCGGCGGCGACGACATCGCGCGCCGACATCTCCTCGCGCTCGGCCCGGTCGAGCCGCCGGCCCGGCATCGGCGTCAGCCAGATATCGGCGTCGAGCCCGATCTGGTGCGAGGCATGCCCGGTCAGCATCGGCCCGCCGCGCGGCTGTGCCATGTCGCCGACGAGCAACCCGGGCCAGCCCGCCACCGCCGGCAGTTTCGCCGCCAGATGTTCGAGAAAGGCGATCAGCGCCGGATGGCCCCAGGCGCGGTTGCGCGACGGGCGCATGACCTCCCAGTTCGGCCCGTCGGCCGGCAGCGCCACCCCGCCTTCGAGACAGCCCTTGGTGTATTCGCCGATCGGTCGAGCCGGCCCCGGTGCCGGCGTCGTCTCGGCCCCGAAAAGGCGCTGCGCCGCGTCCGCCGGCAGCCGCGCAAGCACCGCCGCCCGGTGCGCCGCCTCTTGCGCCGCATTGTCCTGCGCCGTGGCGCAGCCGGCCGACAGCGCCAGCAGCAGGGCGCCCATATGCCGCGGCGCGCATCTAATCGGCCGGCCTCTCCCAGCAGACGCGGCCGTCCTTCAGCGTAAGCCGCGTGACCAGCCGCCGCTTGCCGGTGACGGTGTTGCCGTCGGTGTCGCGGAACTCGACATCGCCGTCGCGCAATTCGAGCAGCGCGACATCGGCGTTCGCCCCTGGCCGCAGCGTGCCGACCGCACCTTCCATCCCGAGGATCCTGGCCGGTGTCGCGGTCGCGCGCAGCACCACATCGTCGAGCCCGACCCCGAAATGCATCAATTTCGACATCGTCGTCGTCAGACCCCAGACCGGGCCATTGGTCGCGGTCGTGAAGGTCAGGTCGGTCGAGATCGTGTCCGGCAGAAAGCCTTGGTCGAGCGCCTTCTCGATCAGCGGGAAGTTGAAATGCCCGCCGCGGCCGTGCGCGCAGTCGAAGAGGATCCCGTACCGCTGCGCCTCGACGACCTCCTTCAGGATCAACTGCTTTTCCGGCCCCATGATGCCGTGCTCGCGGCCGTGAAAGCAGTGGGTGATGATGTCGCCGGGCTTCATGCAGGCGAGGATCTCGGGCAGCGGCAAAGGTGTGTCGGTGATGTGGATCATCATCGGCACCCCGGCCATGTCGGCCGCCCGGCGCGCCGTCTTGACGGGCTCGGTCGTGTATTCCCAGACGAGGCCCGGCCCGTAGCGCAATTTGACGCCGATCGCGATGTCGCGGTTCTCGGCGATCGTGCGGGCGCAGCCCTCGGGGTCGGCATAGGGGAAATGGGCGAGCTCGCCGCAGCGCGAGGTGCCGACGATGCCGATCGCCGACAAATTGACAAACGCGCGGGCGCGGGTCCGTACCCCTTTGTCAAGCATGTAGCGCAGCCCGGCGAAGGTGGCCGAGCCGGTGCTGCCGGCGTCGCACACCGTGGTGACGCCGCTCGCATTGCAGAAGCGGTCGGTGTTCTCGCCCATATCCGAGGAGTTGACGAAGACATGGGCATGCACATCGACGAGCCCAGGGGTGACCAACAAGCCCTTGGCGCTGATCGTCCGGTGCGCGTCCTCGGCGCGCAATGCGGGAGCGACTTCAACGATCTTGCCGGCAAAGATCCCGACATCCATGAGGCCGCGCAGCCCGCCGCCGGGATCGACCACCTCGCCGCCGCTGATCAGCAAATCGTATTTCATCGGCGGTTCTCCTTGGATGCTCCGGACCTAACCTGTCATTGGCGACAGCAAGCGCTCGAAGAAATCGAACCCGTCTGGATCGGCGCTGCACGTCCTTCGAGAGTTGCGCCGCCGCTTCCGCAGGATGAGGATTTTTCTTCATCCCAGCAAGCTGACATCTGATTGTGACGAGCGCCCAACGGCGCTTCTCGCCACGCATCGGCGCGATGCACTCTCCCCTCTTTCCAATTGCCGCGGGCCGGGGCTCCTCGTCGTCCAGATACCTCGGAAGAAGAGGCGAACTGTCTCGCGTGCGCACTCTGCCCGACCCATGGCTTTCTCTGGATACAGCTAGCCTCTATCATCGTCCGAAGCGAACCGGAGGATCCGCCAATGCCTGCTCATGCCGCCGCGCCTGCCACCCAAACCAGCTGGCCGAATTATCGGGAGGGCGACTTTGTGATCCGGAACTACGTGTTCCGCAGCGGCGAGATCTTGCCCGAGCTGAAGCTCCGCTACCGCACCCTGGGCACGGCAAAGCGCGATCGAGGGGGAAAGATCGTCAACGGCGTGCTGCTGTTGCAGGGCAACACCGGCACCGGCGGCAACTGGCTGCGCCCGAGCCTCGCCGACGAATTGTTCGCGCCCGGGCAGCCGCTCGATGCGGCGGAGCATTTCATGATCATGCCGGACGCGATCGGGCGCGGCGGATCGAGCAAGCCATCAGACGGGCTCAAGGGGAAATTTCCGCACTACCGCTACCATGACATGGTCGAATCCGGCTATCGGCTGATCACCGAAGGCCTCGGTGTCGGCCATCTGCGTCTCGTTATCGGCAGCTCGATGGGCGGCATGCATGCCTGGATGTGGGCCGAGATGTACCCCGATTTGATGGACGGGGTGGTGCCGATCTCCTGCCAGCCGGTTGAGATCAGCGGTCGCAACTGGCTCGGGCGCCGCGCCCAGGCCGAAGCGATCCGCCACGATCCCGACTGGAACAATGGCTTTTACGAGAGCAACCCGCGCCACTACATCTACGCCGCCGCCGGGAATTTTGGCACCGAGAGCCCGACCCGCATCCAGGAAATGGCGCCGACCCTCGCCGCCGCCAACGCGCTCTATGAAGAGCGCCTCGCTCAGGCTGCCAAGGGCGACGCCAACGACTCGTTGTGGGCGATCGAGGCGATCATGGACTACAACCCCGAGCCCGACCTCGACAAGATCAAGGCCAGGGTGATGCTGATCAACGATGCAGAGGATCACGCCAATCCGCCCGAGCTCGGCACCGTCGAGCGCGCGATGAAGCGGGTGCGTCACGGCCGCTATGTGCTGATCCCGGCCGGACCCAACACGCACGGGCATTTCAGCCATTTCTATGCCGAGCTGTGGAAGCCCTATCTGATTGAGTTCATGAAGACCCTTGGCGCACCGCTGCAGGCGGCGGCCGACTAGAGCTGGCCGTCCCGTCATGGGCATGCTCGACGGACGCGTCGCGCTGGTTACGGGCGGCAGCAAGGGCCTGGGCGCCGCGACCGCACGCCTGTTTGCGCAGGCGGGGGCGAGGGTCATCGTCACCTTCGGCAATGACGCCGCGGCGGCCGACCGGCTGATCGCAAGCCTGCCCGGCACCGGTCACCGGGCCAGCCGGACGCCGGCGCAGGATACGCACGCCATCGAAAGCCTCGCCGCCTCGATCGAGACGACCGAGGGCCGGCTCGACATCCTGGTCAACAATGCCGGCAGCACGCGGGTGATCCCGCATGCTGATTTGCGCGCGCTCGACGATGCGTTCTTCGACTTCGTGCTGGCAGTCAATCTGCGGGGCCCGTTCGCCACGGTGCGCGCCTGCCGGTCGTTGCTCGCGGCAAGCGGGCGTGGCCTTGTCGTCAATGTCGGCTCGGTGTCGGGAGTGCGTGGCGGCGGCAGCAACATCGCCTATGCTGCCGCCAAGGCCGGGCTTCACGCCATGACGATGTCGTTGGCGCGGGCGCTGGCGCCGGCGATCCGCGTCGTCGCCGTGGCACCGAGCCTGATGGAGACGCCGATGACCGATATGTGGACCGCGGAGCAGCGCGCGCAAAGGATTGCGAGCAACCCGCTCAAGCGGATCGGTCAGCCCGGGGAGGTGGCGGCGGTGATCCTCGGGCTGGCGACGACGATGACCTTTGTCAACGGCACGGTCATTCCGGTCGACGGCGGCAGCCTGTTGTAAGCCCCGGACGGGGGATTTGAGAGGTGGCCTCAGCGGCATCCGTTAGGAGAGATGCTGGCAAAAACCACTCACTTCGGGCGACCAGCCAGGTAGCGCAAATAGGCGATGACCGCCTCGATATCGGAGTCTCCGAGGGTAGCGGCATCGAAGGCCGGCATCTGCTGCGCGGGCCAGCTGCGCACGGCGGTGGGATTGCGAATCAGCGCGCGCAGGCCAGCCTCGGTGAAATACGCCGTCGCCGGCATCGGCCGCAGCAGGTCCGGCCCGACCGTCCCCTCGCCGGCGCCGCCGAGGCGATGGCAGGGCAGGCAATTGGCCATGAAGACCGCCTGCCCGCGCCGCGCCGGTGCGTCCTCTGGAGCTGACACATCGACCGCAATCGCCGGCCAACGCTGAACCGGAGAGGGCACCAGGGTCAGTGCGGCCAAGGCATAGACCCACTTCTCGGTGGAGATTCTGTCACGCTCGGGGTCTTGCCAGACCAGGTAGAATGGACCGGCTGAGACGGTCTTGCCCGGGAGAGGGGGCCAAGGATGGGCAGGGTCGTCGACCGCGACCCATGGCAGCGCCGCCCCACCGATCAGCGCGCGGGGAATCTCGGCGACGAACCCGTCGGTCGCGCGCGCCTGGATCGTATCGGCCGCGTCCGGCGGTAGTGCCGAGAGCAAAGCGCGCAACGGCACGGCGCGGTAGCTCATGGCCCGGCCATAGGCGGGGTCGCGCGGTATTGGGATAGTCGCGGCGTCGCGCCTTGCCAGCAACTGGTCGCTGGTGAACTGCCGTGCCACACCGCCAGCCGTCACAACGAGCACCGGCGTGGCGGCCAGCGCCGGTGGACCGGAAAGGCCGGCGAGCAAAATGGTCAACAGGCGAAGCAGCCTCACCCGATGTCTTCCCCTATTTTGGTCCGCTTCTTCAGCCGAGATCAGCGAAGAAGGGTGATCCACGAGTTTGCGAGCCCCGCGCAACACGACTGAGCCTAGCTCGGTTACAAAATCGGGCAAGCCGCCCGGGCAAGCGATCGGTGGGGTTTGGCCGCGATCTAGCCGACGCTCTCCCATTGATCCAGAAGATCGGCAGAGTTGAGGACCAATCCGAGGTGCAGCGAAACCATCTTCAGCGCCGCATCTTCCATTTCCTGATTGGTCCCCCGCACGAGATCGCGCAGCACGACGAGGTTGTACCCGAGGTTGCTCGCCTCGAAGGCCGTGTTCAAAACGCAGCAGTCGGTAAACCCGCCATTGAGCACGACGGTGCGAACGTCGAGGTTGCGCAGCAGGAAATCGAGATCAGTCGGATAGAATGCCGACAGCCGCTTCTTGGTGTTGACCGTCATGTCCTCCGGCTCGACGCGGGTCACGAACTCGGTCCAACGGGTTCCCTCGATGCCATGCTCATCTGCGTTAGCGATCAGTCCCCCGTAGAGCGGGAAGACCAGCCGCCAGGCCGCCTTGTGACCCTTGATGTCGTCGACACCGCCTTTGCGCAAAATGGTCCGGACATGGATGATCGGCACTCCGAGGCGGCGAGCTTGGTCGTGAAAGGCGTCGATCGGCACCACCAACTCTCGAGCCCTCGGCGCTGGGCAGGGGCAGTCGGGCGTATCGGCCAAATGGCCTTGATGCATGTCGATCGAGACAACAGCGCTCCGCGAGCGATCACCATAGGCCTCGAAGCCCTCCGGCAGCGATCGCTCCTCGCCATAAATGTAGGCTCTCATGCTTGTGTCCTCCTCGACAACATCAGATAACTTATTGCTCCACTCACTAGCCGCAATTGCACCTGAAAGCGGTACCGCTTCGGTGCGCCTCATCAACAATGCTTCGTCCGACGGAGGCGATGGAACCAACCGAAGCGCACGATACGCGACGAGCTTGCCCTGTCGCAGGTCGCCGCCCAATGGCTTATGAACGCTTATCTTCTGGTGTTGGCCGGCCTTGCGCTGGCGGTTCTCGCACTGGGCTGGCGCGTCATCGAACGACAGAAACCCGAGAATTGACCCAAATCTCGCAAATTCTGCTGGTAGGTGAGGGCAGAAAGGGTATGGGGACGGGCTGGAGGCGCCGATGAGGCCTCAAGATCCTGCTGCTGTCGCCGATGGATGCGCCGATGATCCGCTCTGCGACATCGAGGCCGGTGCTGCCTGCAGGACCGCGCCGCCGAGCTATTCGCCCGGGCAGAAGCTCGGGAGCGGCGGACACGTATCCGAAAGGAAGGGATGCCGCCGATCTTTGACGAAGGACTGGAGGAGAAGATGAGTGAAGAGCAGCGCGTGGCGATATTGACTGGTGCCGCCGGCGGCATCGGCCGGGAATTGGTGCTGGGTCTGCTCGGCAAGGGCATCGGGGTGGCGGCGGTCGACCGCACCGCCCAGGGTCTCGCCGAACTCACCCAGGCGGCGCAGGAGCGGCAGCACGGCGCCAATTTGATGACGATCGAGGCGGACCTTGCCCGCGACGAGGCGATCCATGAGATCGTCGCCAAAGCGCGCGGCCGTTTCGGGGTGATCGACATCCTGGTCAACAATGCCGGTGTCGGCCAGGCGATGCTGCGCAGCGACAACCGGCAGCAGCCGATCAAGTTCTGGGAGGTGACACCGGAGCAATGGAAGCTCTTTGTCGCCGTCCACAACAACGCGCCGATGGGGCTGTCGCGCGCCGTTGTCCACGACATGATGCAACAGAAATGGGGTCGCATCGTCAATATCACGACGAGCCTCGGCACAATGATCCGCGAGGGCTCGCCGACCTACGGTCCCTCGAAAGCGGCGTTAGAGGCCTTCTCGGCGATCATGGCCAAGGACCTCGCCGGCACCGGTGTGACCGTCAATGTGCTGGTGCCGGGTGGGGTCACCAATACCGGCATGGTGCCGCTCGAGGCCGGCTACGATCGCGCCGAGATGATCCAGCCGGCGGTGATGGCGCCGCCGCTGAACTGGCTGGTGTCGGACGCGGCCGGTGGTGTGACCGGGCGGCGTTTCCTGGCGGTGCATTGGGACCCGAGCCTCCCGGCCGAAGAAGCCGCCGAGAAGGCCGGCGCCCCAGTTGCCTGGACCGGGATCGCGACAATGCCGATAGAGCCGCCGCGGCGCGGCGGAAGCTAAAGGATCGCTGACCGCCGAGCCGCGTCCAGCCCCCGCAACCGGGTTCGAAGGGCGCGTCGACGTGTGTGAGAGCCAATCCGGGCGCAGATGAATTTCGCGATCCCGCTCGGTCTGTCGTTGCTCGGTCTGTTCGTGCTGCCTGTGCTGGTCAGCGGTTGCCTGCCCGATGGCCGCGGTGGGGTGCCGTGGTACGAGGCGAGGCGCGACCCTACCGGGCTTGCACCCGATCCCGCGACCACGCCGGATGCCGTCGTTCAAGTCTATGCGGCCCGCGCGGTCTCGTGGCGGGGGGTGTTTTCGGTCCACACCTGGTTCGCCGTCAAGCCGGCCGGGGCCCAGCGATATACGCGGTACGAGGTGCTGGGCTTTGGCGTCGCCAACGGTGCCCCGGCGGTTCGCGTCGACCGAATGGGCGCCGACAATTATTGGTTCGGCGCCCGACCACAGATCGTGCTCGACAGGCGCGGGCCGGGTGTCGATGCGATGATCGAGGATATCCGTGCCGCGGTCGCCCGCTATCCCTATCTGCACGAGTATCGCGCCTGGCCGGGTCCCAACAGCAACACGTTCACCGCGTATATTGCCCGCCAGGTCCCGGAACTCGGCCTTGACCTGCCGTCGAACGCGGTAGGCAAAGATTTCCTGCCCGGCGGTGCGCTGTTTGCTGCGGCGCCCAGCGGCTCCGGGTTTCAGGTTTCGCTCTACGGCCTTGCCGGCGTCCTCCTCGCCGTCGACGAGGGTTTCGAGCTGAACCTGCTGGGGCTCAGTATCGGCGTCGACGCCGCCGTGCCGGCGCTAAAGCTGCCGGCGATCGGCCGATTAGGGCTCGACCGCTAGTAATATTGCGGGTGACCCGTCGCCCGCAATAAGCGGAGAGGCAGTTCCCGGCGTTCCAGGTGAAAAGGGATCCGCTATTGCCGGTGTGCAATTGCCACGAGATCAACCCAGCTTCAGCGGCGGGAGGACGTCGTCGGGGTCGAGGCCGAGCTCGTGGAGACCCATGTTCCAGAGGCAGAAATCGCTGGGTGGGGGCTGCAGCGGGGCCAGCGCCCCGTCGCGGAACAGCTGTTCGAGGCGCGAGCCCTTGAAGATGCCGTGCGCGCCGCCGAGGGTCAGCGCGGTGCGGGTGATCCGGGCCACGGCCTCGCCGACCATGTACTTGGCGCGGTAGAGCGCGGCCGTCGTCTCCGCCGTCGGCCCCTGCGTGTCGCTGAGCCAGGCAGAATGGTAAGTGGCGAGACGGGCGGCTTCGAGATCGGCGCTCATCTCTGCCACATGACGGCGGACATCGGGGTGATAGGCCAGCGGCTGCGCGTAGCCCTCCGGCTGGCGCACGCGCACCATCCGGCGCACCTCGTCATAGGCTGCGGCGGCGACACCCAGATAGACCGCGGTGTAGGAGCCCCAGAACCAGCTCAGGTGATCGTGCCGAAACCGGCGAATATCGTCGGCACGAAAGACGACCGCATTCGCCGGCAAAAAGCACTCCTCCAATATCAATGAGTTGCTGCGCGTCGCGCGCATGCCGAGCGTGTCCCAATTGGCTTCGACCCGCCGCCCCTCGGCTTCGCGCGGCAGCAGCATGACGATCCCGGCAAAGCGGCCGGCCGCATCGTCCGGATAGGCCATCACCATGCAGTAGTCGGCGGCCTCCAGCATCGAGGCGAACATCTTGCGTCCGGTGACGCGGTAGCCGCCCTCGACACGCCGCGCCCGGGCGCTGAGCGGTCTTTCGCCGACCAGCGAGGTGGTGCCAGGTTCGGAGAAATTCCCGGCGATCAGCTTGTGCTGGCGCACGACGAGGTCGGCGATATGCCGCTTGGCATCGGCCGTGACCTCGGCGCTCAGCATGACCGGCATCACGACCGAGGCATGCATGTTGAAGGCGAGTGCCGTCGCCGGGCAGCCTTCGGCCAAGGCCTCGAAGGCGAGGGTATGACCGAGCAGGCCGACACCCGATCCGCCCCATTTCTTCGGGACGTTCAGCTCGAGGAACCCTTCCCGGCGCAACCGCTCGTAATTCTCGGTCGGGTGGCTCGCCGCGCGGTCGTGCTCGGCCGAACGGGTGGCGAAGTCGGCGGCCAATTCCCGGCAGCGCTGCCGTAGCCGCTCCTGCTCCTCGGTCAGCCCAAAATCCACGCGTTGCATCCCCGCCAGCGGCTCGCGACGCCGATCTCAAAAAGCGAGTGGCGAGGATAGGCGTCGCCGGGCTGATGCGACAAGGGACCGTCAGCAACAGGAACGGTCATCGGCTTCGTCGGAGTGTGGCCGCGGGTGAGCCAACAACAACAAGCGATGGCCCGTCGAAACAGGTGACCTGCTCCCGCCAGATCGCGCCGCCGATCCGCCGGGCCGCAAACTACGGCCCCAGTCGTCGCGCCGAGGCAGATTATACTCGGCAACATGTCGATCGAGCTCTTGGGAAAGTTGAATGATCAGCGGTTCGCCAGCACCGACCTGCACCGCCTATCTTGCCGCCAAGGGCTACGTCGCGGAATTGGCCGCTGAGCTCGGGACGGTATTGGGCATGCACGGGCGGCTGCTGACCGCCGCCGGGCCGCCTCGTCGAGCGGCGTGGGCAGCGAATGTCTGGCTGGACCCGCGGGAGATCGCGATCGCCTCGATCGGCGACGCGGCGGCCAAATTGCGCGCGATCCAGCGCAACTGGGCGGTCTACGCGCCTCTCTTTCACCGTCGCGCGATGCTGATAGAGGAGCGGCTGCCAAAGGTCTCGGCAAAGCCGCTCATATTCGGGAGCCCGCCGCCCTCGGCGCCGCTTGGCTCGTGGACCTTGCTCAATGCCGGCACGATGCTGGCCGCGGCGCATTGCGCGAACCCGTTTCCCAACGGCGAGGTCCGCTTTGTCGAGGACCGCGCCGGCCCGCCGAGCCGCGCCTATCTGAAATTATGGGAGGCGCTGACCATGATCGGCTGCCAGCCGCAGCCCGATGAGATTTGCCTCGATCTCGGCTCGAGCCCCGGCGGCTGGAGCTGGGCCTTGCAGCAGATGGGCGCGCGGGTGGTTAGCGTGGACAAAGCGCCGCTGGCGCCGGCAATCGCCGGCCTGTCCGGGATCGAGCACCGGCTTGAGAGCGCCTTCGCCGTCGACCCGCGCTCGCTCGGACCGATCGACTGGCTCCTTTCCGATGTCGTGTGCTACCCGGCGCGGCTCTTGGCGCTGGTCGAGCGCTGGCTCGCCGCCGGCACCTGCCGCCGTTTTGTCTGCACGATCAAATTCCAGGGCGAAACCGATCACGCTGTCGCCAGCCGCTTCGCTGCCATTCCGGGCTCGCAGCTGCGTCACCTCTTCCACAACAAGCACGAGCTGACTTGGAGCAAGATCGGGTAGAGCACGTCCCGATCGGGTCTGAGCGGCCCCCTCACCCGGTTTCGGGTAAGGGTCGGATGACGCGCCAGCGCAATGCCCGGAGCCGGCCGGCCTTCTTTTTCAGAGCCCGAACGAGCGGGCGAGCGGGATCTCGGCGCCGCAATTCGCCCCTACCAACCTCATCGAAACCCGCTCTAAGCTAGCGGGCGTCGAGCCCGAGAAGGCGGCGGGCCAGGGTCAGGTGCGGCTTGTCGACCATCTTGCCGTCGAGCGCGATGGTCCCGGAATTGGGGTTCGCAGCGAAGACCGCCACCACCTTGCGCGCCCAGGCCAGCTCCTCCGCGCTCGGCGAAAACGCGGTGTTGATGGCCGTAATCTGCGCGGGATGGATCGCCATCTTGGCGGTGAAGCCCGAGCGCCGCGCGGCGGCGGATTTGGCGGCGAGCCCGGCCTCGTCCTTGAAATCGGTGTAGATCGTGTCGATCGGTGCGACGTTCGCCGCTGCCGCCGCCAGCAGGCACAGAGAGCGCGCCAGGCGATAGACATCGTCATAGACCCCGTCGAAGCGCCGGTTGCTGCCGCCGAGGCAGGCGGCCAGATCCTCGGCCCCCCAAGTGATGCCTTCGAGCCGTGCCGAGACGCCGGCATAATTGCCGAGTGCGAACAGCGCCGCAGGGCTCTCGGTCGCGATGGCGATGACCCGAATCCCGCCGGGCGGAATCGCCGCGGCGGCTTCGAAGGCGGAAAGGTAGTGGTCGAGGGTACGCAGATCGTCGGGCACGCATTTCGGCAGCAGGACGCCGTCCGGCTTGCCGGGCACCACCGCGGCGAGGTCGTCGAGCGCGGCAGAGCTCGCCAACGGGTTGATGCGGACATAGCGGCGGAAGCCGGCTGACCCGGTCCCGCCGAGAAAAGCCCGCGCCTGGGCGCGCGCCAATGGCCGGTTGGCCGGCACGACCGAATCCTCGAGGTCGAGAATCAGCGCGTCGGCGCCCGATTGCGGGCCGCGGTCGAGCTTGCGCTTGCTGTCGGCCGGAACAAAAAGCAGCGAGCGCACGTCATGCCTCCTTCGGCCGGCATTTCATCAGACCGGCGCGCAGGCAGATCGCGACGGTCTCGCCGCGCTGGTTGATCCCCTGGTGCTCGAATTCGACGATGCCTGCGTCGGCGCGCGACCGGCTCATGCGCTTCGAGCGCACGATGGTGCGGGCGCGCAATGTGTCGCCGTGGAAGACCGGCTTCGGAAACCGCACGTCGGTCATGCCGAGATTGGCGACCGTGGTGCCGAGCGTCGTCTCGCCGACGCTGATCCCGATGACGAGGCCGAGCGTGAACAGGCTGTTGACCAGTCGCTGGCCGAATTCCGTCCCTTTGGCGAACTCCGCGTCGAGATGCAAGGGCTGCGGGTTCATCGTCAGGGTGCTGAACAGCACATTGTCCATTTCGGTGATCGTGCGGCCGATGGCATGGTCGAAGACCTGCCCCTCCTCGAATTCTTCGAAATACAACCCTGCCATCTTCCCTCCTCCTGCCTTTCGCCGCCTCGCCCCGAATGTTGGTAAACGGGGTGAAATCCGCTCGACCTCGGCCAGCGAACAACTTAGCATGGGCACGACGCCGCAGAGGGCCAAGGGCGGCGCGGTCGATCAGCCGCTCGCGACACGCAGGGCAGGAGCAGGAACACGGTCGGGAATGAACATCAACCAGCTCATCGCTGAGAACGGCGCCTATTTTTACCTGATCGCGTTCATCTGGACCTTCCTCGAAGGTGAGACCATCATCCTGTTCGCCGGCTTTGCCGCGGCGCAAGGCTTGGTCGATCCGTTCCTGCTGCTGGCGGCGGGCTGGCTCGGCAGCTTCAGCGGCGACCAGACCTATTTTTGGGTCGGCCGCCGTTTTGGCACGAAGCTGCTGAACCGCTTCCCGCGGTGGCGGCACGGCGTCGGCATCGCGCTCCATTGGCTTGAGCGGTACAATACCGGGTTCATCCTGTCGTTCCGCTTCATCTATGGCGTGCGCAACCTCTCCTCGTTTGCGATGGGCCTGAGCGCGATCCGCTGGAAGCGCTTTCTGTCGCTGAATTTCCTCGCGGCAGGCTTGTGGGCCGGGAGCTTTATTGCCGTCGGCTATTTCCTCGGGCACGCCTGCCGCGCCATGCTCGGCAACATCGCCCATTCGTTCGGCCTCGGCATGCTCGGCGTGTTTCTCGCTTTTGCCTTTGCCGTGTGGCTCGGGCACAGGCTGCAGCAGCGGCGACAGGTCAAAGTTCCCGCCGGCGTTAAGATCGCCCTGCCGCCCTCCTGAGCGGTCAGCGGACGATCGCGACCGGGCTGCCGATGCCGAGCCGCAGCGCTGTGGCCGCCGGTCCGCCATTGACCGCGATCTCGGCGAGCCCGTTCGCATTCTCGTACCAGAAGGCGCGGCCCGGCGGGACATCCGAGAAGGTCCGCACGCGCGACAGCGCCTGTCCGGCAACCGCGAGCCGCGCGTCGTTCGGCAGAACCTGGGCGCGCAGCCCGGTCATGGCATTGCCGTAATGGTCGATATAGACGATCTCGAGCAGGTCGTCGGGCCAGTCGGGCCAGCGCAGGAGCTCGGCCGGACGGGACGCCGGCAACTCGCCCGATGCGAGCCGCGCCGCGACCGGCGCGAACAGATCGCGGCCGTGAAAGCTCGCCGACAGCGTTTCGGGGCGCCACAGCACCTCCCAGCCTCGACAGACGTGCGCCCGGCGGATAACGAGCTCGAATAGCCCGTTGTCGGGGCCGACATAGGAGCGGCCGTCGGCTTCGACGACGACCGCGGCGCGGGCGCTGCCGACGCCCGGATCGACGACCGCGAGCAGCACCGTTCCGGGCGGGAACCAGGCCCCGTACGCGGCCAGCAGATAGGCGCCGGGCCTTGACCGCCGGGCCGGCGCGTCGGCGAACAGATCGATTACCGGCACGCCCGGCGCCTCCCGCTGCAAGACAGCCTTCACCTGCCCCGTATAGGGGCCGGCAAGGCCAAAATCGGTGAACAGCACGATCATCGGCCGGAGGTCTCCCGATTGCCCGCATGATAGGAAAGACGTGGTCATCCGACCAAGATTTTGGTCCGACCCCTTATCGAGCGCCACCCTTCCTTTGGGATAATAGCCAGATCAATCAATGGTTGGATATTGACTGTACCGTGTACAGAATCAATCGAAGCCAGTTCTTACGGATTGTGTATGGCTGAAAGGATTTATATTGAACGCGATCGGCCGCTGCGTATCATGCCGGCGTCGCACAGGGCTATTTTGGGGGAATGCGATGAGAAAGCTGGTTTTGGCCGCGGGGCTCGTTGCCGCCGCGTCGCTCCAGGCTGCGTCCGCCGCCGACCGCAGCTGCTATTCGGCCTCCGACTTGGAGGCCGACCAGGCGATTTGTTTTCAAACCAATCTGATGGTCGTCAGCTCGGCGTGCCGAAACACGGTCTACGGCGAGTTCCGAATCCGCAACAAGGATGCGATCATCCGATATCAGAAGGCGATGATCGAACACTTCCGGCGCGCCGGCGCCCGCAACGCGCAGAGTGAGTTCGACCGTTGGAATACCAGCCTCGCCAATGAGATCTCGCTCAAGCAAGGCGAAATCCCGACGGCGCAGGTCTGCCAGCAAGCGACCGATTTGCTGAAGATGGCGAGCAGCCTCGACGCCAAGGGATTCCGCGACTACGCGGTGGCGCAGGCGGCGGTCGCCACCCTCCCGAAATGCGGACGCTAACGCTCTATCCCGAAAGGGCGCGGCGCAGGCGGATCGCGCCGATCAGGCCCGCCGCCGACAACGGGGCCATGAACAGGTACGCCAGCCCGCCGTAATGCGCGTAGAGCATGCCGGCCATCAGCATGACAAGCCCGGAGCCGAGCCCGGCGGATACCGCGGCATAAAGGCTCTGCGCGGCCGCGGCCGCCGGTGGCGGCACGGCGCGAGAGAGAAAGTGCATCGCACCCAGGTGGCTCGCGCCGAAGGTCAGCGCGTGCAGCAACTGGAGGACGGCGATTCCGGGCAGCCATGTCACAACCCCGGCGAGGCTCCAGCGCACGACGCCGGCGACGCCGCCGAGCCCCATCAGCCCAACCGGGCCTAATCGTCGCAGCAGGCGGGCACCCTGCCAGAACAGGACGATCTCGGCGACGACCCCTGCGGCCCAGAGCCAGCCGATTACGGTTTCGGAAATGCCGAGCGAGCGCCAATAGAGCGTGCCAAACCCGTAGTAGACTTGGTGGCTCGCCTGCAATGCGGAGGCGGTGGCGATGAATATCCAGAATTTGCTGTCGCCGGCGACGAGGCGCATTCCGCTTCGCCGGCTCGCGCGGCTCTCGGCGCGGCCCGGCGACGGCATCAGGAGGCAGGCGAGCAGAACCAGCGCCGAGGCGCCGAGCACCAGCGGCAGTACCGCTGCCCCTGAGGTGGCAGTGAGAACGGCACCGCTCGCGAGCGACGCGAGGATAAAGCTCACCGAGCCCCACACCCGGATCCGCCCGTAATCGAGGCCATCCGCCCGCGCGACGGCCAGGGTCACGGTGTCGCCGAGCGGCATCAGCGCCGATTGCGCCGTCAGGGCGACGATATTGAGCGTCAACAGCGGCCAAAAGCCCGCTTCGGGCCACAGCGCCGCGTAGCCGGCCACCGCGATTGCAGCCAGCGCCCCCATCACCGCCCGGCGACGCCCCGAGCGGTCGGCGAGGGTGCCGATCGCCGGCGTGACGAGAACCTTGACCCAGATCGCCGCGGCGAACAGGGTTCCGATCTCCTGCGCGCCAAAGCCGCGCGAGGCGAGCCAGATCGGCCAGAACGGCAGCTGGATGCCGGTCACCAGAAAACTTGCCGCGTAAAAGCCGGAGAGGCGCACGGCCGGGCTCGGCGGGACTGGTCGCGACATGGAAGGCCTCGAAGATGCGCGGCTCGATGCTTATGTGGCGGAGGTGCTGATCGACGTTAATCAACTCGGCGCGCTGTTGTCGGTGGTGATCATCGACATCGTGCTCGCCGGCGACAACGCCATCGTCGTCGGGATGGCGGCGTCCTCCCTCCCCGCCGAGCAGCGCCGGCGGGTCATCTGCCTCGGCATCGCCGCCGCGACCGTGCTGCGCATCCTGTTCGCCTATTTTACCGCCTCCCTCCTTGCCATCATCGGGCTGACCCTGGCCGGCGGCGTGCTGCTGCTCTGGGTGTCGTGGAAGATGTACCGCGAGCTCCGGCAGACGCGGCGCAACGGGCATGAGGCCGCGGGGCCAGATGGCCACTGCACGAGCACGCTGCGGGTGCAGCCGAAGAGCGCGAGGGCCGCGCTCACTCAGATCGTCTTGGCGGACGTGTCGATGTCGCTCGACAACGTCTTGGCGGTGGCTGGGACCGCGCGCGACCATTTCTGGGTGCTGGCCTTCGGGCTGATCCTGTCGGTCGCGCTGATGGGTGTCGCCTCGACCTTCATCGCGCGGCTCTTGGAGCGCCATTTCTGGATTTCCTGGGTCGGACTCGGGATCATCACCTTCGTCGCGCTCAGGATGATCTGGGAGGGCTCGACCGAGGTCCTGCACCAGACCGCCGCTCTAACTTTGCCGGGACTATAGGGCCGGCGGGCCGCTCACCCGCGGCTGCAGGCGCCGCCGCCGAGGACGCAGAATTTGGCGCAATGCGGGTGGTTGAGCGGCACCGCACCACTCGCCTCGGCGAGGGTATGGCCGAGCTCGAACCGCGGGTCGTAAGGTAACAGAGTGCAGGCGAGGACCGCCGCACGCGCCGCCCCCTTCCGCTTGACGACCATGCGCGAGGTCGCGCACATCACACTCTCGGGCGACTTGCCGAGGATGCCCCAGCACGCCTCGGTTATCTCGGGCACGTCGGCCATGGCGTCCATTTCCGGAAACACCATCAGCGCCACCGGATCGTCGGCGTCGATCGCGACGCCGAGCTCGGCGAACAGAAGGGCAAAGCCGGCGCGGATCTCGGCCTCGGATTTGCCCGACAGCCGCCGGCTCGCGACATGCAGCGAAAATCCGTTTCGCGCCAGCCATAGGAGCCCATCGATCGTCGGCTGCCAGCTGCGCCGGCCGCGCTCGGCCTCGTGCACCGCGCGGCCATAATGGTCGATCGAGACCCGGATCGTCAGCCGCTCGCCGTGGCGCTCCCTGAGCCGCAGCAGCGCCGGCCGGCACTTGGCCATCGGCTTCATGGCGTTGGTCAGCACCAGAGCGGCGAAGCCGCGCGACAGCGCGTCTTCGAGCATGGCCGGCAATTCGGGGTTCATGAACGGCTCGCCGCCGGTGAAGCCGATCAGCGAGGTGCCGATCCCGTCCCGTTCGATCTCGTCGAGATATTCGGTGACCTCCGCCGCCGATAGATAGACTAGGCGATCGTTCTTCGGCGAGGATTCGATGTAGCAGTGGCCGCAGGTCAAATTACACAAGGTGCCAGTATTGAGCCACAGGGTCTCAAGCCCTTTCAGCGCGACCGATGCCCGCCGTTCGCCCTTTGCCGTGATAAAGGGATCGTCGAACTTGCGCGGATCCAATGCCGAAAGCTCCGGCTGGGTCATTGCCGACCTCTACGGGGTAAATTTGCCCCCTTCAACTGGCATCGAGGGTTGCGGCCCGGCGAATCACATCCTCGTGAGGCCGGGCGCACTCCAGTCCTCAGCCCCGCCGGGCGCCCCCGGCGGGATATCGCCGGGAACCAGCCGCGGGCGTCATTTCGCGGCGACCGGCAATTCCTCGGCGTACATCTCGGGCAGCACCGTCTCGCGCCAGGTCTCCTGCCGCGGGAAGATCTTCTCGATCGCGCGGGCCGTGTAATAGCTCGCGTCGGCGCCGAGCGGGTCGCCGCCGGCCTCGACCGTCTTGATGGAATTGAGGAGCAGGCGGCGTGTAGCGATGATCGCTCGGTCAGCCGGGCCCAGATATTCCTTCGACCGGTCGACGATCGGCCCCATGCCCTCTTGCACGGCGCGGTCCTGGGTGTTGACGCCGTCGATGCCGGTAAAGGTCTCGTGCTTCTGCACCTGGCGGTCGATCATCCAGTCGTTGCGCTTGTTGCGGAACGAGCGGAACTCGCCCGATTGCTCGACATAATCGGGGCCGTTGCCGTTGCCGCGCTCCATGCGGTCCTCGTCGGTCAACCCGACGGCGCCATAGCTGTACATCCAGTTCCAGACCATGCAGTTCTCGTCGTCGATCGGGACCCAGATATGCCCGGCGATCATCTCGCGGTCGCCGCCGCCCATGGCGCGGCCGAGCTGCTGCGGCCGGATCTGGGTGAACGGCATTACGAAATGGTACGAGCGGACATAGGTCTTGTCGTCGTCGAGCGGGCGGATGCCGACATAGCGATAGCCGTAATCGGTGATGTCGACCTCGAGCAGCGGTGCCCGGCCGCGCACGAACGGCCCCTGCACCGGGATGCCGGGGCGCTTGGTATTGGGCGTGATCGTGCGGTGCAGGATCGGCGCGTGCGAGGTGTCGATGCCGCCTTCCAACGCCTGCAGCCAGTTGCACTCCTCCCACACCTTCGAGACGTGGCGATGGGTCTGCGGCACCTGGGTCCATTCGAAGGCGGGCGGCGCCGGCATCTTTTCGGGCGGCCCCATATAGGCCCAGATCACCCCGCCGATCTCGGTCGTCGGATAGGCGGTCAAATGCACCTTGTGGCAGAATTGCTCTGGCTCGTTCATCTGGTCGAGGCAGTTGCCGTCGACGTCGAACTTCCAGCCGTGATAGATGCAGCGCAACCCCGATTCCTCGTTACGCCCGAACCACAGCGAGGCGCGGCGGTGCGGGCAGAACTCGTCGACGAGGCCGATGCGGCCCTCGCTGTCGCGAAACCCGACGAGCTTCTCGCCCAACAGCTGCACGCGGACCGGCGGGCAATCCGCCTCCGGCAATTCGCGCGACAGAAAGGCCGGGATCCAATACCGCCGCAAGACCTCGCCCATCGGCGTCCCCGCCCCAACCCGGGTCACCAGCTCGTTCTCTTCGCGTGACAGCATCAGACGTCTCCTTTTCTACGACCGGTCGGCGCGGACCTTTTGCAATAATCCGCCGATTGGAGATCGAGCACAAGACCCGGCCATCGCCCGCGGCGTGCCCCTGTCGCGCGCGCTCCGACAGCCTGATAGGATGGCTGCGGAAGAGCATCGGGGCCGGTGTCCCGCGCGGTCTTCAAAACCGTCGGAGGGCGCGAAGGCGTCCTCGGTAGGTTCGACTCCTGCCTCTTCCGCAAAAACTTAAAATAAATCAATATATTACATGATGATAATCAAAAATGCCCATCATAACAGCCATCAATAAGCGCTGGATTGTGGTGGACAGATGTGGAAAGCCCCGCCGGTGAGGGCAGGGCCTTCCTTGCATTCGACTTAGTTCCGTTGGGCCTAGATCTGCCGGGTTCAAGGCCGGGATGCGGCGCCAAAAACATCGAGCCAGGGGTGATCGAACGGCTGAAAATACGCTTCAACGAGACCGGGCTCAAATCGCGCCGCATCACGATCGGCGAAGACGAGGACGACCAGGAGGCGATGTGCGAGCGCGGCTGGTCGGACGGGCTACCGCTGGTGCCACCGGCCGAGGAGCGGGTGCTGCGCATGCTCGACGGCACATCGCGCGACCCGCAGGAGGTGATTGGGCTGATCCCAACGGCCTTGCAGCCGGCGACGGTTGAAAAGATTGCGGTGAATGCCGTGATGGCCGGATGCAAGCCGGAGTATCTGCCGGTCGTGCTCGCCGCGGTCGAGGCCGTGCTCGAAGAAGGCTTTGCGATGCATGGGGTGCTGGCGACGACGATGTTCGTCGGTCCGGTCATGGTCGTGAACGGGCCGATCCGGCATCGCATCGGCATGAACGCCAAGGGCAACGTGCTCGGCCAGGGCAACCGTGCCCATGCCGCGATCGGCCGCGCCTTGCAACTGCTGATCCACAATATCGGCGGCGGTCGGCCGCAGGAGGTCGACCGCGCGACACTGGCAATCCCGGCAAATACACCTACTGCTTCGCCGAGGACGAGGAAGGCTCGTGCCCTGGGAGCCGCCCTCGGTTGAGCGCGGTATGAAGCCTGGGCAATCGGCGGTCACGGTCTTTGCCGGTTTTGGTCTACAGGGCATGGTCGACCAGAAATCGCGCGAGCCGGAAAGCCTGGCGCGCAGCTTTGCCGAGTCGGTGAAGGCAATCCATAACGTCTAGCTGGCGCCGGCCTGCGATGCGCTCTTGGTGATTTGTCCCGAGCACGAGCGGACGTTTCGCAACGCCGGCTGGTCGAAGGCACGGCTCTACGACGAGTTTTACAAGCTGTGCGAAATCCCCGGCGCGGAGTTGGCCGCGGGCGCCAAGGGCATTGCCGAAGGCGGGCCGGCCTCGCTTGCGCGTAATAGCGTCAACAAGTTTCGTCCGGGCGGGCTGATGATCGTTCGCTCTGGAGGCGGGGTCGGGATGTTTTCCGGCATCATCGGCGGCTGGTCGTCGAGCGACCCCCGCGGCAGCATCCCGATAACGAAGGAGGTGCGGAATTGACTGTGCTACTCGATCCACGTCGGAGCAATCTCCGACCATCAGACCGCGGCTGACACGGCCCGAAAAGCTCGACGGGCTGACCATCGGCATTTTCGACATCGCCAAGGCGCGCGGGGACGTGTCCCTGAAGCGACTGGGCGAACGGCTCGGCGAGCGCGGTATCGCGTTCAAGCACTATGCCAAGCCGACCAACACGCGGCCCGCACCATTGCCGCTGCAGCAGCAGATCGCTACTGAAGCCAACCTCGTCATCGAAGGGCTGAGCGACTGAGGGTCCTGCATATCGTGCTGTACGCATGACATCGCGGACTTCGAGGCGTGTGGTATTCCAACGGTAGGCGTGGCGACGACGGAGTTCATTCAGGGGCGGAGGCGCAGGCCAAGGCGCTGGGCACCGACCCGGCTTTGGTGTTCATCCCGCATCCGGTGCAGGATCGCACCGATGACGAGTTGCGGGCGCTGGCGGACGAGTATTTCGACGCGATCGTGAAGATGTTGGTGAGGCAGTCGGTGGGGCCGGACGTGGTTGCGGCGCTAGGCTCGGTCTTGTCTTCGGAGCCCAGCTCGCCGCCTGCGAACCCACGTTCTCAGGCGCTGATCCGGGTATCCCGCTCCAGGTGAGGGAAGACCGGTAGGAACAGCCCCGTGGATGTGCTGATCATCCGCGCCGGCGCGTCTGGTGCGGCCGTGGCCCGGAGCCTTGCCGCCACCACGAACGCTGCGTCATCGGCCACCCTTTTTAATCCCGCGCATTTGGTACTTTGGTCGAGGTGGTCGGCGGCGAGAAGATCGGCCCCGGGCCATCCAGCGGTTGCTCGCCTTCTACGCCGCGATCGGCAAGCAGGCGATCAAGATCCGGCGCGAGGTACCAGGACATGTCATAGTGTGTCCCCACGAAGCAGCCGGAGCGACCGATGCCCGCAAAGCGCGCCCATGGAATGGACCAGGAATTCTATGCCTGGTCGCCGATCGTTGCTCGCCCTCCTCTGCGATGGCCGGAGGGCGCCTGGGTCGCCCTGGCGGTCATCGTCAACCTGGAGCATTGGGATTGGGAGGTGCCGGCCGGCACCCCGGTGGCGGTGAGCCCGATGGGTGGTCCCGAGGGAATGTGGACCGGCAACCAGCCGCAATTCCCGGATATCGGCGGCTACGGCAACCACGAATACGGCAACCGGGTTGGGATTTTTCGCATTCTCGCCGTGCTCGATAAGTACGACATCACGCCGACCCTGGCGCTAGACAACGCGGTGGCCGACCATTATCCGACGCTCGTCAAGGAGGGCCAGAAACGCGGCGCCGAGTTCATTGCGCACGGGTTGTCGCGCCGGCGCATCATCCATATCGGCATGTCCGAAGAAGAGGAACGCGAATATATCCGCGCCTCGATCGCGGCGGTCGAGCGGGCGACCGGCACGCGCCCCGTCGGCTGGTCCGGCCCCGACTTCCAGGAGACGCCGAACACCCCCAATCTGCTCGCCGCCGAGGGCATCCGCTATGTCTGCGACTGGGGCAATGACGAGCAGCCCTACCGGATGACGCCGAAGACCGGCGAGCTCTACTCGCTCGGCGTCAACGGCTATCTCGACGACAACTACATCCACCTGCACGGCCGGCGCACGATCAACGAAGTCAACCTCTTGTGGCGCGAGTGGTTCGACGGGCTCTATGCCGACGGTGCCGCCACCGGGCGGCTCATGGTGCTGCATCTGCATCCCTGGATCATGGGCCAGCCCTGGCGCATCCGGCATCTCGACGAGGTGCTGGGTCACATCTGCGCTCACCGCGGAGTGTGGAAGGCCACCGGCAACGAGATAATCGACTGGTTCAAGGTGCAGTCGTCCTAGCTGCCATTGACCGTTCTTGGACCATTCCCTTGCAAGTCGAACGGAGACGACAAGATGACCCTTCCGCCCGGCCGCTTCGACTACGCTCCGATCAATGACCGCCCGATCATCAAATGGCCGAACAATGCGCGGGTCGCGTTCTGGGTCGCGCCGAACATGGAGTTCTTTGAGTACCTGCCGGAGAACCGGCCGACCCAGCCGGACATCCCGCACTATTCGCGCATGGATTACGGCAACCGAGTCGGCTTCTGGCGCATGCTCGACGTGCTGAACAAGCACAAACTGCGCGCCTGCTGCTGCCTCAACCTCGAGATTCTGGACCACTTCCCCGAGATCAAGGACGCCATGATCACCGCCGACTGGGACTACATGGCGCATGGTCTCTACAACAGCCGCCCGATTTACGACTACACTGAGGAGCAGGAACGGGCCTACTGGCAGGACTTCATCACCCATCTCAAGGAGATGACCGGCAAGCGCCTGAAAGGACGGCTCGGTGGCGGAGCCGGGTACACGGCGCGGACGGACGACCTGATGGCCGAGGCGGGCTGCGTCTACCACACGTCATGGATCATCGACGACCAGCCTTGGCCCATCAATGTCCGCGGCGGTCAGAAATTCATCTTCGTGCCCTATACCGGCCAGACCAACGACGCCGGCATGCTCGCCTGGAACCGCGAGGCGGATTACTTCCAGCAGATGATCAAGGACCAGTTCGACACGCTCTACCGCGAGGGCGCCGAGAACGGGCGGGTGATGTGCCTGTCGCTGCACCCGCACAATATCGGTCGGCCGAACGCGGCCAGGCATCTCGACGAGGCGCTGAGCTACATCCTCGGGCATGATGGCGTTTGGGCTACCACCGCCGACGACATCGCCGAACACTATCTCGCCAACTATTACGACCAGGTGAAGTCCTGGATCGCCGAACGCAAGGCCGATAGCGGGATAAGCGCTCAGGGAACCGATGTCATGGATCTCAAACTGACCGGCAAGATCGCCCTTGTTACCGGCTCCAGCCGCGGCATCGGATTAGCGACCGCCAAAGCGTTTGCCGCCGAGGGATGCCGCGTAATGCTGTCGGGGCGCTCGACCGAGCAGTTGCGCGAAGCGGAAACCGTCCTGCGCGCAACCGGCGCTGAAGTCACCCCTCATGCCGGTGATGTGGGCAATCCCGATCATGCCCACCGGCTGATCGAGGCCACCGTCACGGCCTATGGCGGCATCGACATTCTGGTCAACAATGTCGGCGGTGGCGGCGGCGCGCGCGTTGCCGACAGCAGCGATGACGACTGGCGCGGCGCGCTGGAACGGAACCTGATCCAGACGGTGCGAATGATCCCCTCGCTTTGCCGCACATGAAGGGTCGGACTGGCGGTGCGGTCATCAGGAACATCGGCGGGCCGATCTCGCCTAATCCGTTTCGCAAAATTGGTTTTCTCAGTGCTCCCCGAGGTTCCCCAACGCTCTAACGCAGCCCTGACGGCGGAAATCGCCGACCGCATTCGGCGCGATTTCGAGGCTCGCGCGGTGCGACCGCGTCTGAGGTTTGCCAATCAGAGCACCGTCTTGTACCGCTGCGGATGCGCGTCGTTAGAAGGCCTCTTAATGTCCACCAGGGTCGCCGCATCCCTGGTGAAGGTAACGGGCGTCCAACGTTGCGCGGCGAAGTCGAGGTTATAGTCCGGACCTCTCTCCTGAAGCTGTGCGTTCAATTTTATCTCACTCACTCGTCCTACCATGCTTATCTAAGAGCGCCCGCAATGCGAGATTCTCAGGACTGGACCCGGTTCTGTTTAAAAACTCCTCGACATCGATATCTGTGATCCGGCCGCCGGAGGAGAGATTGGGCTCATGTCTCACGAAGGAGCGGCCCGAGGCGTGATCGCGAATCAGTTGCCAGCGGTCACCGTTTGAGCTTGTGTAGAAATCTTCCGTCGATAGGGCCATAGGACGGCTCCTGTACTTTACGTCGCGAAGCATACATGGGGCGTAGCCTGCTGTCCGTCACGCGTCCACAGCCGGGCGCTTGGACGTCGGCCCTGCGCCCCTTAACGGCAACAGCAAAAGGCGGTTCTGGGATGTGCCGGCAGCTGCCGTTCGCTGGTCTGCATCGGCATGTCGCTCTACGCCAAGCGGTTGGAGCGCGGCCGGTTCCTGTGGCCGTCGCCGGCTGACGGCATTGTCGCGATCAGCGCCTCGCAGTTGGCCTATATGCTTGACGGGATCGACTGGAGAAACCCGGTTCGCACCTGACGTCCCGAGGTGGCCGGCTGAGCCTGCGGCCGATTGACTCACCTTATGGTTGAGGAGCGCTCCTGCCCGGTGATGTGCGATAATCGGGCTCGTGACGACGCCCCCCGATGACCTCGCGGATGACATTGCTGCGCTGCAGGCAGCGTTGATCTCCGAGCGCGCCAGGGTGGCGCGGGTCGAGGCCGAGTTGGCGGTGGCCAAGGCCAAGGCTTCCGACGATCAGGCCCTGATCGCGCATCAGCGATTACAGATCGCCAAGCTGACGCGCGAGCTCTACGGCCAGCGCTCGGAACGCACCGTGCAGCTGCTCGATCAGATGGCGCTAGCCTTCGAGGAGCTCGCGAGTTCGGCGACCGCGGACGAGATCGCCGCCGAGCAGGCCGTGGCCAAGACCACCAACGTGGTGGCCTTCACCCGCAAGCGCCCGGCGCGCCAGCCCTTTCCCGAGCATCTGCCGCGCGAGCGGGTGGTCGAGCCGGGACCAACGGTTTGCCAGTGCTGCGGCAGCCCGCGGCTGCGCAAGCTGGGCGAGGACATCACCGAAACGCTGGAGATCGTTCCCCGGCGGTGGAAGGTGATCCAACACGTCCGCGAGAAGCTCACCTGCCGCGAGTGCGAGAAGATCAGCCAGGCGCCAGCGCCATTCCATGTGCTGGCCCGCGGTTGGGCCGGCCCCAGCCTGCTGGCGATGATCCTGTTCGAGAAGTTCGGGCAGCATCAGCCCTTGAACCGCCAGGCGGATCGCTATGCCCGCGAGGGCGTGGCCATGAGCCTGTCGACGCTGGCCGATCAGGTGGGCGGCTGCTGCGCCGTGCTGGCGCCGCTGGTCGGGTGCATCGAGCGGCACGTATTCGCCGCCGAGCGGTTGCACAGCGATGACACGACCGTGCCGGTCCTGGCCAAGGGCAAGACCGACACCGGGCGATGCTGGGTTTACGTGCGCGATGACCGACCGTTCGGCGGGCCGGCGCCGCCGGCGGCGATGTTTTACTATTCCCGCGATCGCGGCGGCGAGCATCCGCGGCCGCATCTGGCCGGCTATGCCGAGATTTTCCAGGCCGATGCCTATGCCGGCTACAACAAGCTCTACGAGGTCGACCGCAAGCCGGGCCCGCTCATCGAGGCGGCCTCTTGGGTGCATGCGCGGAGGCCGTTCTTCGTCATGGCCGACGTCGCCGCCGCCGCCCGCCGTAAGGCCGAGGTCAGCACCACCAGCGTGATCTCGCCGCTGGCGCTGTAAGCGGTCCGGCGCATCGATGCCCTGTTCGACATCGAGCGCGCCATCAACGGCCAAAGAGTCGAACAACGTCGGGCCGCCCGGCAGGAACTGAGCGCGCCCTTGGTCGACGATCTGGAGTGCTCGCTGCGCCAGCAGCGGCCCAAGTTGTCGCGCGGCAATGACCTCGCCAAGGCGATGGACTATATCCTCAAGCGATGGCCGGCATTCATCCGGTTCCTTGCTGACGGCCGCATCTGCCTGAGCAACAACGCCGCCGAACGAGCGCTGCGTGGCATTGCCCTCGGCAGAAAATCGTGGTTGTTCGCGGGTTCCGACCGCGGCGGACAGCGCGCCGCGGCGATGTACAGCCTGATCGTCACCGCCAAGATGAACGACGTCGACCCCCAAGCCTGGCTCGCCGACGTCCTGGCCCGGATCGCCGAGCATCCGGCGCAGAGGATCGACGAACTGCTGCCGTGGATACTGGCGGCCGCGCTCGGCACCGCAAAGTCAGGCGGCTTGACCGTGGCGGCCATCGCACATGTCTTCACCATCAGCTACGTCGCCAACCTGCTCGGCGAGGACGAAGACTGGCTCTTCGAGCTGTCGACCGACATGTTCCCAGAAGACGGCTGCCTCTGGGTCTACGGCGTTGGCGACGACGGCGTCCCCGCCTTCACCAAAGACGGCATCGACAACTTGCGCCAGATCATCGCCGATGAACGAGCCGCCGGCTGTGCGCCGGCGATCAGCAGAGCGTCCGAATTCTTCTGAGCTAAGGGCATCGGCGCTTAGCGGCGAAATGCAATGGGTTTACGGGTTTATCTACCCAAATCGCTTCGTCCGACGCGCTCGGCAGCAAGCGACATGCTGGATCCTTGACCAACGCCGGGATCAGGGATGAGCGCTTGCCAGGTTTGCGCGTCGAGCGATCCTGTCCGACCGAGACCGTTGCCCTTTTGGAACTGAGCCAAGGCCTGCCTCGTCTCGGGACCCAGGATGCCATCAAGCGATCCGTGATAGAGCCCTTGATAGCGAAGCTCGACCTGCGCCCAGCGAATCGAGTCTTTTCGGAAGAGATCGTCAGTCAGCGCACTGTCCGAAGTTTGGGCCGCCGGCGCCGTTGCAGCGTCCACCGGGGTCTCTGCGTCGACCGCATAATTCAGGGCAGTACCGCCGATACCCAAAGCGAGTACCGACGCCGTGCCCAGAAGCAATTTTCGGACTAATCTTAGCATCGTTCACCTCACCTCAATTATGGCGAGTGTTGCCAATCGTGGCGAGAACACTGGCAAACCGCCGTCCGTCTTGGGATTCCATTCCTTACGCACCTGTTCCTCGACCGAAGAACCGCTGTCAGTTGTCGCCGGCTGCTGATGTTTTTCCGTGCTTTTCGGGTCGAACACGCGCTCGACCAGGTGATCGATCGTCGCCTTTTCGCGGCGATGTCTCCGACGATTGGGATTATCCGGAGAGCGCTTGGTCATGCACTTCCTCCTGATCTTATTTTAGTGATCACTCGCCATAACAATGGTCCGCTTAACCCGGTTCCGACGGGGCTGAGTCTTTATTATGTCACAGAGAAGTCAACTCATTATCTCCGATGAACAAGCCGCCGGCCGCGCACCCTCGCAGGTCAAAACCGACAAATAGCCCACACTGTGGTGCTCACCGCATGGTCACGATCGTCGCCGACGAGGTCGGCATCGGCAGGCCCCGACAGACCCTCGACACCCGGCAGCATCAACCGCCGGGATGCACAAGGCCGGCGAAATCTTCCACGAGCAGTTCCGCCTGGCCGCTCTCGACCCGCTGCGGGCGGCCGATCCGGCCCCGCATCCTGGTTCTGGCCAACACCGGCAACCGGGCCTGGCGCGGCGGGTTCGGCAACGAGGCGGCGCGGCGCCGGGTGATGCTCGGCCATCGAGGTGCTCGGCGGGCTGCAGCTGCCCGGCGGGTCCTGCGCCTGGCATATGCTCGGCTGCCAGTGGCCCTCGAAGAGTGGGCCCGTTCGCGGGTCTGGGCCTCTCGCCGGATCGACGGCCGCGACGCCGCCGGCACTTCCGGGTGACCTGAAAAAAAACGACCAGAATAAATTCTGGTCGCAAACACCGGTTGCTGCGGGCGAAGGCGCCTGCTCGCGGCGGCGGTCGTGCCGGTCTTCGAGAGCGTGTTCGGGCGGATCATCGCGCCCGCGCCGTCCGCTGCAGGCCGCGCGTGGAGAACGAACTGCAGCGCATCCTCGCCTAAGGCGCGGGAATACCTCGCGGCGCTTGATCAGGCTGCGGCGGCCGAGGCGGCAAAGACCGAAGATGTCGATATACGAGGTGCAAGACGGTAGGACGACAGGGTCCACACGCTAACGAGACGGTTCACGCCCCGATGCCCCGCTACGGCTACGCCCGGGTCTCGACCCTCGACCAGGACCTGTCAATTCAGCGCGCGGCGCTCAAGGCGGCCGGCTGCGAGGTGATCCGGGCCGAGACGGCGAGCGGCGCCCGCCGCGACGGCCGCACCGGGCCGCAGCCTATCGGTTCCGGCGTCGAGCTTAGTGCGCGCTGAACGACCGCCCGCGACCCTGGGGAGCCATCCCGGCCATCGCCAGCGGATGGTTGGAGCGCCAGGGAGCGGCCATTCGGATATGCCCGTCGAGCCGCTGACTTAAATCGTCATTTGGTGCGCCTCGGCTAATGCCGCAACAGCCGACGGAGCCCGCCAGCAGCGCCGTTGATCGGTTTCCGTCCGGGGCGCAGAGTGAAGCGAGACTGATAATTCGCGGCCCACCTTTTGCGTGGGGCGCCTCTGGGAGGGAACCTTGAGCGAAAAGCGGGTTGTGCGCCGGCTCGCGGCCATTCTCGCCACCGATGTCGTCGGGTACAGCCAACTCATGCAAGCCGATGAGGTCGGCACTTTAGAGGCGCTGAAAGCCCATCGCCGCGAGCGAATTGACCCGGCGATCGCCGCACATCACGGCCGCATCGTCAAGACCACCGGCGACGGCGCGCTGGTCGAATTCGCCAGCGTCGTAGATGCTGTCGGGTGCGCGGTGGTGATCCAACGCGGCATGGTCAGCCGCAATGCGGGCATCGCCGAGGACGAGCGTATCGTCTTTCGCATCGGCATCAATGTTGGCGACATCATCATCGACGGCGACGACATCTTCGGCGACGGCGTCAATATCGCCGCCCGCCTGGAAGCCCTGTGCGAGCCCGGCGGCCTGTGCATCTCGCGCGCCGCCAATGACCAGATCAGGGACAAGCTGTCGCTCGCCTTTGCCGATCTGGGCGAGCAGACCGTAAAGAACATCGATCGCGCGTCGGCGTCTACGGGCTCGCCGCGAAGGAGATCGAGGCGTTGCCGGAGCCCGAAGTCGTGCCGCCCGCGGCCAATCAAGCAAACGCCGATGCCCTTCGGCCCGAGCCGCGCTATGAGCAGGAAATCCAGTTCTGCTCGACGGGGGACGGCGTGCAGCTTGCCTATTCGCGCGTCGGCAGCGGGCCGCCGCTGGTCAAAACCGGAAATTGGATGACCCATCTCGAATTCGATTTCGAGAGCCCGATTTGGCGGCACCTCTACCACGCGCTGTCGCGCGACCATACGCTGATCCGCTACGACGCGCGCGGCAACGGCCTGTCGGACCGCGATGTCGAGAATGTGTCCTTCGAGACGTTCGTTAGCGATCTCGAAACCGTGGTGGACGCCGCCGACCTCGAACGCTTCGCGTTGTTCGGCATCTCGCAGGGATGCGCGGTCTCGGTTGCGTATGCGGTGCGCCACCCGGAGCGCGTCACCCGTCTGATCCTGCTCGGCGGATTCGTGCTCGGTCGGGCGAAGCGTGCCCGGCCGGACGCCGAAAAGGAGCAAGAAGCGGCGATGCTGACTCTGATGCGCTTGGGCTGGGGCCAGGAAACCCCGGCTTTCCGCCAGATCTTCACGTCGCGGTTCATTCCGGACGCCACCAAGGAGCAGGCCGACTGGTTCAATGAGCTGGAACAAATCTCGACGTCCCCGGAAGACGCGGTCCGCAACTATGTTGCCACGGGCAATTTCGACGTGAGCACGTTGCTGGCTCAGGTGTCCGTGCCGACATTGGTCATGCACGCGCGCGACGATGCGCAGGTACCGTTTGACCAAGGCAGGCGGCTCGCCGCGGGAATTCCGGGAGCACGGTTCGTGCCGCTAGTGAGCCGCAATCATCTAATCCTTGAAAATGAGCCCGCCTTCCCTCACTTTCTGGAGGAAATGAGGGGGTTCCTCACACATTAATGACAAGGAGATCCCTCTCCCCGCCGACGTACCGCCGCAGCTCTGACAGAGCCGCAGTGTCGGGTGTCGTGGCTTCAGGCGGTAAATGACCGCTTCAACGCAAGGCATCATCCGCCTGGGTAAATCGGGAAGGTCCGGCATCCCACCCACCAGCGACCTTCGGGTGGGACGGCAATTTGGCTGGTCCTTTGCCGATCAAGGGGTTACGTTTCCCGTGAGATATGACTGAAACTCACCCGCAAAACCGCCGTCTCGGCTATGCAGATGCCTCAGCGCATCCTGAAGAGATAAGAGCGAGGGTGAAGTTCCGGGTCGGCAAGAGCGTATCGCTAAACGCTACGGCGCGCACGACACCGGCCGGGCTTGTAGCCGCCGGGATCATGGCCGCCGCTATTGTCCTGTCGATCACGGCCTTGGTGCGGGCCAGTCGGCGACCCGGTTGATTTTCCAGAGCACTTCTTCTGCAATCGGTTACGCGTCGGCGACGGCGAGGGGCGCGCCGATCGTCAGGGCGGCAAGCTGGTAGACGGCATCGCGGCCGGCGCGCCAGTCGGCCAGCTCCTCCTGGTCGAGGCGTTTGGGCATGTGCGGATGCCATAAGCCGGGCACGGCCGGATCACGACGTCAGGGTCGAGCTGGCCGCAATCGATCCGCATCGTGCAGCGGAAGCGCCGGCCGACCTCGAAGGTCAATTCGATGATCGTATTGCGCGCCAGGCGCCACTGTGCCGACTTATAATTAGGGATTTTACAGGAAGATTTTAGGACGTTCGCAAAGACGACGCTGACGCACTGGGCTAATTCTAGTTCCCACCGATCGAACCGCCACTGGAGAACCGGAATGGGCAAATTATCGCACCGTTGGATCGAACGCTCCTTCCGCGTAGGTGCCGCGCTGGTTGCCCTCACCTTGTTGATTCGGCCACTTGCCGCGGCGCCGGAAGATGAGGTGCGCGCAACCTTCGACCGCTTCGTCGCGGCGCAAAACGGGCACGATGCCAAAGCGGTCCAGGTACTGCTGCTCGATTCCCCGGATTTTCTCTGGATCACCCGCGGCACCCCCGTGTGGGGTGTCGACGCGGCAATGAAGCGCTTCGCCACGCTCTACCAGGGGACATGGCACCTCGAGCCAGAAGTCGCCAGCCTCAAAGTGATCATGATAGGAGACGGCGCGGCACAACTCTATGTTCCGATCGTGTTCACGATCGGGCCCTCAGGCCAATCGGCTCAGCCGACCCGTTTCCTGATGAACCAACTGCTGGTGAAGACGGAGGCTGGCTGGAAAATATCCAACATCCTGCCGATACCTGCTCCGGCGCAGTAGGACAGCTCAGTACCATTCTACCATTCGCACTCAGATTACGATCCGCTCGACCTCATCGAGGTTCACCTCGTCGCGCCGGCGATCGTAGAGCTGCGTCGTACGCGTTGACGCGTGGTTCGCCATGGCCGTCGCCTTCTCAAGGGTGCCGCCATTCTTGAGATAGGCGGCGATCCCGGTTGCCCGGAAGCTGTGGCGCTGTGGCTGCCGAACTTGGTTTCGATCCCGGCGCCGGCAGCACGCCGACGGATCATCGCATAGGCGTTCGCCTGCCGCAGCGGCCGTCGAAGAGCACCGCCCCCCCAGGGCTTGCGCGTCACCCACCTTCAGCGCTATCGGCAAACGCCGACAGCCCCATAGGCGCGCAACCAAAGGTCGAGCCGACCACGGTTATCTGACAAAATCTTCCGTCAGCCAAAGAATGTTGTTTTGATAATACAGACCGATTCCAATGGTAGTGAACTTTGTACTCATGATATTTTGGTAATGGCCTCCGGTCGGCCCCTCGTTCATCATTTGTCGATGAAGGGTTTGGATTGCCTGGCTTTCACTTCCCGTCGCCATGCCAACGTTCTCTCCGGCGGCAGACCACGGTAGACAAATATCCTGCGGGAACTGATCATGGCTGATCTGGCCCACCTGCGCCATATGAACGGAATGCCCGTACGACCCGACGCAGCTGGCAGTCCCCGAGGCTTGGGCAGAGCTGAAGGTCAGCGGACTCAGCCCACGGCTGGCCCGGCTTCCGTTGATCAGGTCGAGCAATTGTTTTTGATACGCGTCGGGAGATGAAGTGGGGCTGGAGGGGGAAGGCTCAGTAGCGCCGTTAGGGATGATCGTAACGCTCTGAATGTATAGGTTCAGATCTTGCGCGTACGAATGATAATCGTTCGTGAAAGCGATCTTCAGAGTGTGGGTTCCGGCGCTGGCGGAGACATTGTTCAACGTGTAGGTCGAAAATGAAGCGGACCTGACGCTGATGTTGCCGACCACGGCCCCGTCGACGGAGACCTGAGCGTTCGGATAGCCGACCCAACCCAAGTCCCCCCGGGCAACTAGGCTGATCTGATAGGTTCCACTCCCGGCGGGGAAAGTGACGCGGCCGTGAATGTCGCCAGCACAGTACAGAGCGACGACACCATCTCCTATCGGACGATTATCGGAGCACCCGCTGACAGATAGCGAGTCGGCCGATAAGGAAACCGACGATGAGGCGAACGAGGTATTACCCCAGCACCCGACCATAACAGCGAGCGCCGAGGCAAACCAAAAACCCGGTCTCATCTAGACAAACCCCCTTATTATTCCGGAGCCAATTCAGCTCCGGCGTACTCTATCGCCCTACGGTCGAGATCCTGGCTTAGAAACGATATCTTTCTCATTGGATTGTTCTTTGCCAACGCCGCGCGGTCAAGTGACAAAAAAGGGCGATGTATCAGCGCACCACCAACAAGCTCTTACCGGACCCGTCAAATTCGCGGACTTTTTTCCATCATGCACGCTATGCGACTGGGAACCGACGCGAGGTCGGGGCTTCCGCGTCGCGGCCGGCGCGCCAGTCGGCAAGCTCCTCGTCGTCGAGGGCTTGGGCATCCGTGGGTGCCATTCGCCGGGCATCGGCCGGATCACCGCGCCAGGGGCGAGCTGGCCGCAATCGACGCGCAGCATGCAGCGGAAGCGGCGGCCGACCTCGAAGGTCGACTCGATGATGGTGTTGCACGCGAGGCGCGGCGGCACCGGCTCGAACCAGGTGACTTTGCGGGGCGGGCGGCGGCGGGCCATTCCGTTCCTCCTCGTCAGGTCAGGGTGCGGCGGTGCGCCAAGTGCTCAATTCTACGCCGACAAGGGGCGCCCGCCCCGGCTCGACATCCAACAGGAAAGAGAAAGCGCCACGTGGGGGGACATGGCGCTTTCGGGGTTGAGAGCACAGCGTGGCGGTTGAGGGGCCACACCCAAAACGGACCATCGAACGGCGTTACGCCAGCGCGTCGAGCGGCGGCTTCGCCTACCTCAGGTCGGCGGTGTCGAGCCCTTCGATGAACCAGCCGTAGACCGGCGCCAGGAGATCCTGGGCGGGCAGCCCAGAACCGGCCCCGCAGCTAGCCGCCCTTGATCGTAATGTCCTCGTAGGGAGCCGTATAGGCGTAGCCGGGCAGCAACCCGAAGCCCGATTCCGCGACCCGCGGCCCGACCCCGTTGAGGAAGCCCAACAGCCAGATCGGCGCATAGATCGACCGCTCGTAGGCGAGCTGCTGCATCTTGTGCAGGATCGCGGTGCGTTTTTTGTAATCGAGCTCGACCGCTTGCTGCTGGAACATCTCGTCGATATCCGGGTGGCTGCCGTATACGTAAGTGCCGCCCTTAACGTAGAAGGCCTCCAGCCGGGTCGCGGCGTTGCCGAACGCGCCGCTGCCTCCGTAGATGATATTCTTCAGGCTCTTATCGCCATAGGCCTTAAAAAAGGCCGCACGTTCGAGCGGTCGCAGGCGGGCGCGGATACCGATTTCAGCGAAATTGTTGAGCAGCGCCTCGGCGACGTTCGAGTAGGAAGCGTCGACGTTGAAATCGCCGGCGTCGAAACCATTGGAATGGCCCGCTTCCGCCAAAAGCTGCCTTGCTTTCTTTGGATCGTACACCGGCTCCGGCGGCTGCCAGTAAAACTCGAAACTTTCCGGTATGATGCTGTTGGTCAGCCGCGACTTGCCGAGGGTCAACGCTTTATTAATCTCCCCGCGGTCCATCGCCAGATTGGCCGCTTGCCGCACGCGGATGTCGTACCACGGCGATTTCTGATCCCACTGGTCGGCAAAATACAGCCACTGCGAACCGGGAACTGGCGCTTTGAGGGTCAACCCTGGAGTATGCAACACCTCCTCGGCGAGTTCGCCGCGAATCGAGTAAGCGATGTCGACCTCGCCGCGCTTCAACGCCGCCAGGCGGGTCGACTCGTCGGGGATCGAGCGGAAGACGAGGCGCTTGACGCTCGGCGTTTTACGCCAGTACTCCTCGTTGGCTTCCATCACGAGCTCGATGCCCGGAGTGAACGAGACAAATTTGTACGGCCCAGCCCCAATCGGGTGCTTCTTGAAACCCTCGTCGCCGACCTTCTCGACATATTTCTTCGGTACGATCCAGCCCGCGCCGCTGGCGCTCGAATAAAAGGTCAGAAAGTCCGGCCACGGTTTCTTGAGCTTGAAGCGGACGTGCCGCTCGTCCGCGATCTCCACCGCTGCTACCCGCTCTTTCAGCAAGGTGTTGGAGGTGCCGCGATAGCGGTCGAATGAGAACTTGACATCCTCGGCGGTGACCGGATCACCGCTATGGAACTTGGCTCCCGACCGGATCAAGAAATCGTAGGTGAGGCTGTCCTCCGACGCCGTGAACAATTCGGCCAAGCTCGGCGTCGCCATGTTACCCGGCATCGGCTTCACCATGCCATCATGTAGCGCGTACAGCACCATGAAGGGCGTGATGATGCCCGAGGTTTCAGCCGGATCGAACCAGGTCGGCGCGAGCGATACATGGACCGCCCATGTCAGCTGGCCCTGCGGCCCGCCGGCGAAGGCCCGCCGCGGTACCGCAGCAGCAACGGCCCCTAATGCAGCGCCCGCAAGAATGCCGCGGCGCGTGATAACCGAGCCGTCGCGCACAGCGACGGGATTCCCCATTTCCGAACGAGAAGAAGCCATAGCCCTGCTCCTTGCGGCTCCTTGGTGGAGCCTTGCGGTCAACGTAGACCAGGTATGCGTTGTTGTCAGTATATTTTATGTCGGGAATCCTGGCCCGTGCGGCTGCGGCGCATAGTCGGGGCGGCGACGACCCGCCGTAGGCGCTCGTTGTCGATCCAAGGTCCGGAATTGGCGCATAAGAGACAGCCATCAGATCACGATCCGCTCGACCTCATCGAGGCTGAGACTCGCCCGACTGTCCGACTAGCCAGGTTCGACGACAGCCCCTCCGTCGCTCCACGAGGCGAGCGACCCAAGCGCTTTCGACGGATCGGGCTCGATCCTTTCGCGTGTCTCCGGTGCTGCACAGGGGTGTCATCTCTACTTTGCGCGCCGACACCGTCGGATGTTATGGAAAGTCGCCGTGTGCAGGCTCTCGTTTTTCAAGCTCGGCGAGGAGCTGTTGAAATATTTTCCACTTGAGAAATTGTAAACCAACCGCTTTTCGACCACATAAACCCCAAACATCAGGGGGAGACGATATGGTCGAGGACAGCACCGGACAAGCGGTTGATCTCAGCCTGGTTACGCGGATCGTCCGCGGCTATGTTGCGCAAAATAGTATCGGCGCCGATCAGCTCGCGGACCTGATTTCGACAGTACATCGCTCGCTCAGTGGTCTCGGCAAGGACGCGCCGGCGCCGGCCCCGTTAGTGCCGGCGGTGCCGATCAGGCGATCGGTGCAGCACGACCAGGTCGTCTGCCTTGAATGCGGGTTTATCAGCCGGATGCTCCGTCGGCATCTCCATATCGCTCATGGGCTCGAACCCGCGGCGTATCGGGTCCGCTGGAACCTGCCAGCCGATCACCCGATCACCGCACCGGCCTATTCCGAGCGGCGGTCGACGATGGCCAAGCGGATCGGCTTCGGGAGACCGCGGCAAGCCGTCGTGCCGCCCCCGACACCGGAAGTGATCGCACCGCTCCCCAAGCGGCGTGGCCGCAAGCCGCGATCGGCGACCGCGACGTAGCTCGCGTTTCGGCGGCCCGAAGCCCCTCCGGCTCGGCGCCTTCTGCCTCGCCACCCAATATGTGATAATGTCCTTTATCGGATACTGTAGGGTATGATGGCCGCCGGGAGGCCCGCGCGGGGGAAGGGAGGGTTACGTTAATGACACGAGATATGGATTTGATCCGAGAGCTGCTTCTCAAACTGGAAGCACTGCCGATGCAGCCAGGTGCCGTCGCGACCATTCCTCCCGGCGGAGGTGAGATTGCGGTTCCCGGCTACGATGCCGCTCAGATTGACTATAAATAACCTCTCAAAAATCTGCGAAGCCGGCTTCATCGATGATGCGGGTTTTCGGCCTTATGTAGGAACAGCATTTCGTAGTCTCACTTGGGCCGGCCATGAATTTCTTGACTCCGTGCGTGATCCCGAAAATCTGGGCGAAGACGAAAAGCGGCGCGCTAGCCGCCGGTGGATTTACCGTCGATCTCCTGAAAGACCTAGCGAAGGGCTTAGTGAAAAAGCAGATCGAGGAGCGAACTGGTGTCAAGCTCTAACCAGCTCTCCTCGATCCGCTCGCCGACGTTGCCGGCGCTCGTCGCCGTCGCCGGCGAGCGCGCCGCCATGCGCTTCCTCGAATTCTTCGCCGCCAACATCCGCAACCCGCACACGCGCCGGGCCTATGCCCGGGCCGCCGATGAATTCCTGGCCTGGTGCGCGAGCGCCGGCGTGCCGTCGATCGCCGCCGTCCAGCCGGTGCATGTCGCCGCCTGGATCGAGGCCGGGACGCGCGAGCTGGCGGCGCCGAGCGTCAAGCAGCGGCTCGCCGCGCTCCGCCACCTGTTCGATTGGCTGGTCATCGGCCAGGTCGTGCCGGTCAACCCGGCCGGCTCGGTGCGCGGGCCCCGGCACGTCGTGACGTGCGGGCAAACGCCGGTGCTCGATCCCGCCGAAGCGCGCGCGCTGCTCGACAGCATCGATGTCGCGACACACGCCGGCTTGCGCGACCGCGCGCTGATCGGGCTGATGGTCTATTCCTTCGCGCGGATCGGCGCGGCGCTCGGCATGGCGATCGAGGATGTCTACACGCAGAACCGCCGGCTATGGGTGCGGCTGCGCGAGAAGGGCGGCAAGCGGCACGCGATGCCGTGCCACCACAACCTCGAGGAATATCTCGTCGCCTATCTCGACGGCGCCGGCCTGCGCGACGACCCCAAGGGGCCGCTGTTCCGCACGATCGGGCGCGGCACCGGCAAGCTCACGCGCACGGTGCTGCCGCAGGCGAACGCCTATGCGATGATCCGCCGGCGCGCCGCGGCGGCCGGGATCGAAACCAAGCTCGGCAACCACAGCTTCCGGGCAACCGGGATCACCGCCTATCTCAAGAACGGCGGCACGCTGGAAAAGGCCGCGGCGATGGCGAACCATGCCTCGACACGCACGACGCAGCTTTACGATCGACGGCGCGACGAGGTCAGCCTCGATGAGGTCGAGCGGATCGTTATTTAATGGGTTAGGGCCAGTCACCGCTGCCGAGTGACACTCAGGGTCACTCCGCAGGTGAGTACCAGTCATTCAGGCCTTCTTCACCGCGGGACGGGTGCAATGACACCAGAAGAAATGTTATGGAATGACTACAAGATTAAGATTGATTATTTGCAAGGACGTTACACACGGATGCTAACCAGATTTTCGTTTTTCTAACAATAAATTCCGCTCTTTTCGGTCTTGTCTTTCAACAAAGATTACCAAGCAAATTTATTGTTTCTTTCAATAGGAAGCATCGTATTGAGCGTTTTCTGGTTCATTTTCGGTGCGGGTGATAATTATCTACAGGAGGCACACAGAGAGAGGGCATTTGATTTATTTATGGCAAATAAAGGCAGAGAATGGATTACAATTTCAAATACATTGAGACAATGCCGAATATTACCTTCTGAATATAACCCCTTTGTGAGCGACGCCCGAGAAACACGTCGTCGCATGCGCGTTCTGGATTTCGTATTTTCCGTAGCATTTTGGCATTTCGCCTTGAAGGTTTAGGCCCGACCGAGTTAGTCGCCATAATTCCTCTGGCCTTCATAAGTGTTCGAACGTGTTCGAAATATATGGCATCCCGCGCTTCCTTAAGGCACGCTTTCAAAGAAGACATCCGTAGTGGCGTAGGATCGGACTGCGGTGGAAACCAAGCGATTGACCGAGTGGCTCGGCACCGCCGAGGGACTAGTCAAAACTATCAGCGCGCTGCTCGTCTCGGCGGGGGCGCTAGCCGCCGCCGTCACCGGCCAACTCAAATCGGTTTTCGAAATACTTGGCCTGCCGGATATGGCAAGACCCGTCGCAGGACCGACCGTCACAGTCGCGATCCTGGTCATTCTCATTTTGTTTATTTTGCGCGGCTATCGCCGCTACGCGCGGGAGAGCCGGCTCGATCAACCTGACAAATTCACGCTCGTCGCAACCACGCCCGAAAGCCTCATTGGCCGTGACGATGATCTCCAGGGCCTGCTGCGGACGACAATGCAAAACCGCATCGTGCTGCTCGACGGCAAGTTGGGCTGCGGAAAGTCGGCGCTTGTTAGCTCGGGATTAGTCCCGAAGTTGCAAGCCGGCGATAGTCTGCTGCCGGTCCTTATACGCGACTGGGGTGACGACTGGGTCCGCGGCCCACTCGCGGCTACGTTGGGCGCCCTGTATGACGTGCTAACCCCGGAACAACGTGGGCGTGTAGAATGGACGGCCGCCCCCGATCTGGCCGCCAGACCAGCAGCGCTAACGGCGAATTTAACCAAACAATTGAATGCAGTTCATGAGGTGCTGCAACGCCGACCGCTGATCATTGCCGACCAGTTTGACGACTATCAGGCGCAGCACCGCGACAAGTTCCTCGACGGCGACGGCAATTGGCTCGCCCCCGAGGAGCTCGCAGCCGGAAATCTGTTCTGGGATTTGATATGCAGGCAAATGCGAGACGAAAGCTTGCATCTTCTCGCCGTTACCCGTGCTGACACCGCCTCCGGCCTGTCCTGCATTCGTTTTCTCGATAATGCGCTGACTGCCTGCCGCACGTTGCAGAAGGTCGACGTCGAGTATCTTCGCCCATTATTAATGGGTATCGCGCCGGCTGAGGCAACACCGCCGGTCGTCAGCAACCCTGACGACGGCTGGCATGCGTTGCGCGAGCGTTTGGAGAGTGATTTCCGGGGGCGCGGGGCGATCTTGATGCAACAAGTCCGCACCGTACTCCTCGGCCTGCGTCAATTGCCGACCCTCACGCCACGGGCCTATCGGCGGGCCGACGGTATGTCTGGGGTCGAGACATTGGTGATCGCACGTTCCTTGCGCTCGGCGGGGGAGGTGCTCGGCGGCGGTGAGACTGGAGTTCGTGCCGCACGAGCGATGCTAAACGCGCTGGTGCCGTCGGCCGGCGCCGATAAAGCCCAACGTCAGCCGTTTTCAAAGCTGGTGAAGGTAGCTGATAGCAGTCCGGAGCGGGTCGAGCGCGCGTTGAGAACATTGCAATCCGAGGAGATCGTTCGTCCCGCCGGTGACGCGCCCGAAGGCGCGTGGCAGCTCGATCACGACTACCTGGCGCGCGCCGTGCTCGCCGAGATGCGGCAGGCAGACCGTTGGGGCACGGCGCTCCGTGACGGATTTGCTCTGTACCGGGCCGCGGAAGGGAGCTTGAGAAAACGCTGGGCCGCGCTCCTTCCCATCACCGTTCAAGCCCGCGTCCTCTGGGAAAACTGGCGCGGTCGCCTCCGCTATAGCGAGGCTGCCAGCTATGCGCTCCGTTCTGCGCTCAAACCAACAGCGCTGCTCGCGTTTCTCACGGTCATCGCTTGGGGCTCGCATGGGTTTTATCAGGACATTGTTGAGCGGTCGCAAGCTCAAGCGATCGTTGACAGGCTGGACGACACCCGAGAAGACGGAAAGCGCGCAGCTCTCGACCTCTGGTCGGCTCCGGCCAATGTTCGTGCCCGCGCGGTTTCAAAGTTGTTAGACAGCCCGGGCCGGTTGCGGGCGGCCGGAACGGATTGGGTCATCTCAGTTGTTGCACTCGACGTTGGAGCTGCCAACGCGCTGGCCAAGGACCTCCGCACGCAGATCGCCCGGCCCGACTTCGATTCCGGGACGCGACGAGCGTTAGTGCAGGCTGTTGGCCGCGTCGCTGGACGGCTCAAGGAGGGCAGCGAGGAGGTTGATGCGTTGGCCAAGGACCTGCGCACCCAGATCGCGCGGCCTGGCCTCAATTCCGATACGCGACAAGCGTTGCGTGACGCGTTCGGCCGCGTCGCGGGGCGGCTCAAGGAGGGCGGCGAAGCGGCCAATGCGCTGGCCAAGGACCTCCGCACGCAGATCACCCGGCCCGACCTCGATTTCGATACGCGGGTAATGTTGATGGACGCGTTCGGCCGCGTCGCGGGGCGGCTCAAGGAGGGCGGCGAGGGGGCCAATGCATTGGCCAAGGACCTCCGCACCCAAATTGCAAAGCCCGACCTCAATTCCGGGACGCGACGAGCATTGGTGGAGGCTGTCGGACGCGTCGCGGGGCGGCTCAAGGAAGGTGGCGAGGAGGCTAATGCGCTCGCCAAGGACCTCCGCACCCAAATTGCAAAGCCCGACCTCGATTCCGGGACGCGACGAGCATTGGTGGAGGCTGTCGGACGCGTCGCTGGGCGGCTCAAGGAAGGTGGCGAGGAGGCCAATGCGCTCGCCAAGGACCTCCGCACCCAAATTGCCAAGCCCGACCTTATTGACAAGCCCGACCTTCTCGGGTGGGAGACGCAGCGGGTGTTGGAGGCGTTTGGCCGCATCGCTGAGCGGCTCGAGGAGGGCGGCGAAGCGGCCAATGCGCTGGCCAAGGACCTCCGCACGCAGATCACCCGGCCCGACCTCGATTTCGATACGCGGGTAATGTTGATGGACGCATTCGGCCGCGTCACGGGACGGCTCAAGGAGGGCGGCGAGGCGGCTACCGCACTGGCCAAGGACCTCCGCACCGACATCCGCCGGCCTGACCTCGATTCCGCGCGGCGGCTAGCGTTGATATATGCGTTTGGTCGTGTCGCAGAGCGCCTCAAGGAAGGCGGTGAGGAGGTCGACGCGTTGGCCAAGGACCTCCGTACCGAGATAGCCCGACCCGACCTCGATTCCGGAATGTGGCTAGCGTTGATGGACGCGTTCGGCCGCGTCGCTGGACGGTTCAAAGAGGGCAGCGCGGAGGTCGCCGCGTTGGCCAAGGACCTCCGCATCGAGATGGCCCGGCCCGACCTCGATTCCCGGGTGCGGCAAGCGTTTTTGGACGCGTTCGGCCGCGTCGCGGGGCGGCTCAAGGAGGGCGGCGAGGAGGCCAACGCGTTGGCCAAGGATCTCCGCACCGAGATGGCCCGGCCCGTCTCCGAGGCGACACGGCAAGTGTTAATGGAGGCTGTCAGTCTTATCGCGGGACGGCTCAAGGAGGGCAGCGAGGAGGCCAACGCGTTGGCCATGAACGTTGGCTTCCAAATCATCAGGCCTACCTTCGAGCCCCGGGTGCGGCAAGCGGCGGTGGATGCGGTTGGCCGCGTCGCTGGACGGCTCAAGGAGGGCAGCGAGGAGGTCGATGCGCTGGCCAAAGCCCTCCGCACACAGATTGCCCGTCCAGCCCTCAGCTCCGCCACGCGACAAGCGCTGGTGAAGGCTGTCGGCCGCATCGCGGGGCGGCTCAAGGAGGGCGGCGCGGAGGCTGGCGCACTGGCCAAGGATCTCCGTACCGAGATGGCTCGGCCCGACCTCGATTCCGGGACGCAGTTAGCGTTGGTGGATGCGTTGGGCCTGATCGGTGGAAAAATAATTGCGAACCGACCCAATGATGTCCGACGAGCGACCAATCTGCTCGTCAGTGTAGCGGCTCCCCACAGGGAACCGTCGGATAGTCCGGCTTGGCCGCTGCTCGAACAAGCCGCCGCTAGAACCTTTAACAAGGACGTTGTAGCGATGATGGAATGGGCCATTCAAAATTATGGAATACGGCCGGATTCAACACGCCCAGAATCTCGCTGAATGGGTCATATGTTTAGTTCAGTGTGCGTGCACTACCTGCTTTAACTGAACCCCACCATTTTCGGAAAATTTAGGATACAGCGCAAAGGCAGACGGAGGAGTGAGGTGGACCCATCTACGTGATAATATCTGAGGTTTCTGCGATAAATGGACCGGTGGCGGTGGCAGAGCTGGCCCGGGGAATCTGGACAGTTGGATAAGTGGATTTTCTGCCTGAACGGCGGCAAGGATGGCTGCGGATCAGGAGAGAGAGATGACGAGACGGGCACGCCGGAATCACACACCGGCATTCAAGGCGAAGGTGGCGTTGGCTGCCGTGAAGGGTGAGAAGACGCTGGCCGAGCTGGCGCAGCTGTTCGACGTCCACCCGAACCAGATCACGAGCTGGAAGGCGCAGCTGCTCGAAGGGGCGGCCGGCGTTTTCGGCTCTGGAGCGGCGAGCACGGAGGCGGCGCCCGCAGTGGATTTGAAGGCGCTGCATGCCAAGATCGGGCAGTTGGCGCTGGAGAATGATTTTTTGGCCGGCGCGCTCGGCAAGGCCGGCATGCTGAGCGCAAAGCGATGATCGACCGCGAGCACGCGCTTCCGCTGACGCGGCAGGCCGAGGTTCTGAAGCTGAGCCGAAGCGGCCTTTATTACCGGCCTCGCCCGGTGGCGGCGGCCGACCTGGCGGTGATGCGGCGGATCGACGAGCTGCATCTGGATTATCCGTTCGCGGGCAGCCGGATGCTGCGCGATCTGCTGCGCGGCGAGGGCGTCAGGATCGGCCGCCAACGGGTGGCGACGATGATGAAGCGCATGGGGATCCAGGCGCTCTATCGCCGGCCGAACACGTCCCAGCCGGCGCCCGGCCACAAGATCTACCCGTATCTGCTGCGCAAGCTGGCGGTCGAGCGGCCGAACCAGGTGTGGGCGATGGACATCACCTACGTCCCCATGGCGCGCGGCTTCGTCTATCTGGCCGCGGTCGTCGACTGGGCAAGCCGCCGGGTTCTGGCCTGGCGGCTCTCTATCACCATGGAGGTCGCGTTCTGCCTCGAGGCGGTCGAGGAAGCGCTCGCCAAATACGGCAGGCCGGAGATCTTCAACACCGACCAGGGCAGCCAATTCACCAGCGCGCCATTCACCGGCCTGCTGATCGACTGGAAAGCAGCGTGGAAGAGTGACCCGGCTTTGGGGGTGATCAGCGTCGAATAGCGACCCAGCCCCGAATCGTTGAATGCTCCCCCTGGTTGTGCTTGGGGGGAGCGTGGCCGGGGATGGTGACAGTGGAAACGATTGGCCGGATCAGGCGGGCGTTTTTGGTGGAGAGGAAGCCGATCCGCCAGATTGTTCGCGAGCTTCGGATCTCGCGGCAGACGGTTCGCAAGGTGATCCGTGGTTCGTCGACCGAGTTTCGTTACGAGCGCGAGGTTCAGCCGCAGCCGCGGCTCGGAGCATTTGTCGCGCGGCTCGACGCGATGCTGGAGGCGAACAGCAAGCGGCCGGCACGCGAGCGGCTGACGGCGCAGCGTGTGTTCGAGCTGTTGCGCGGCGAGGGATACCAGGGCGCCTACGACAGCGTGCAGCGCCACGTCCGCGAGTGGCGCCGACGGCAATCGCAGCTGGGCCCGGTCTTCATCCCGCTGTGGTTCGCGCCGGGCGAGGCCTACCAGTTCGACTGGTCGCACGAGGTCGTGGTGCTCGGCGGCGTGACCACCACGGTCAAGGTCGCCCACGTCCGGCTCTGCCACAGCCGGATGTTCCTGGTGCGAGCCTACCCGCGCGAGAGCCAGGAGATGGTGTTCGACGCGCATGACCGCGCCTTCCGCCTGTTTGGTGGGATGTGCCGGCGCGGCATTTACGACAACATGGCGACGGCGGTCGACGCGGTGTTCGTCGGCAAGGAGCGCCGCTTCAACCGCCGCTTTTTGGCGATGTGCTCGCATTACCTGGTCGAGCCGACCGCGTGCACGCCGGCGGCGGGCTGGGAGAAGGGTCAGGTCGAGAACCAGGTCGGCAATGCGCGCGAGCACCTGTTCACGCCGCGGCTTCATTTTGCCAGCTACGCCGAGCTCAACGCCTGGCTGGAAGCGCGCTGTCTCGCCCAGGCCCGCGAGAGCGCGCATCCCGAGCAGAGCGACAAGACGGTCTGGGAGGTCTTCGAGGCTGAGCGAGCCAGCCTGATCGAGTATTGCGGTCCGTTCGACGGCTTCCGCGAGATCGAGGTCGCGGTGTCGAAGAGTAGCCTGGTGCGCTTCGACCACAACCGCTACAGCGTCGCGGTCAAGGCGGCGCGGCGCACCGCGCAATTGCGGGTTTACGCCGAGCGTGTCGTGGTCTGGTGCGACGGCGAGATCGTCGGCGAGCACCCCCGCCGCTTCGGCCGCGGCCAGACCGCCTACGATCCCTGGCACTACCTGCCGGTGCTGACGCGCAAGCCTGGTGCGCTGCGCAACGGCGACCCGTTCCGCAACTGGGACCTGCCGCCGGCTTTGGCGCAGGTTCGCCGTCGGCTCGCCGGCCATGACGACGGCGATCGCCAGTTCGTCGACATCCTGACGGCGGTGTCCGAGGCCGGGCTCGATGCCGTCGAGACGGCCTGCGCCGAGGCGTTGTCTGCCAAGTTGTGCGGCCGCGACGTGGTGCTCAACGTCCTGGCCCGGCAACGCGAGGGCGACCCGCCCGGGCCGGTGGCGACCCCAGCGGCCCTGACGCTGGCGATCGAGCCGGCGGCCGATTGCGCCCGCTACGACCGGCTGCGCCCTCCGCCACTGGCCGAGGAAGGGTACCGTGGAGCGGCATGAGATCATGGAGCTGCTGGGCCAGCTGAAGCTGGCCGGAATGCGGGCGGCCTACGACGAGCTGGTCGCGGCGGGGCTGCGCGCGCAGCACCCCTTTCAACGCATCTTTGGCGAATTGCTACTCGCCCAGCTGGCCGATCATCGCGCCCGCTCGACCGCCTACCGCATGGGGGTGGCGCGCTTCCCGGTGATGAAGAACCTTGCCGAGTTCGACTTCGCGGTCTCGCCGGCCAATCAGGGGCTGGTGCGCGAGCTGCACGAGGGCGGCTTTCTCGCCACCCAGCGCAACGCCGTGTTGATCGGCGGAACCGGCACCGGCAAGAGCCATATCGCCATAGCGATCGGCGCCAATTGCGTGCGCAACGGCGCCCGCGTGCGCTTCTTCACCGCGATCGATCTGGTCAACCAGCTCGAGGCCGAAGCACGCGCCGGCAAGGCCGGGAAACTCGCCGACCAGCTCGTCCGCGTCGATCTCGTCATCCTTGATGAGCTCGGCTATCTGCCATTCCCGGTCAGCGGCGGCCAGATGCTGTTCCACCTGATCAGCCGGCTCTACGAGCGCACCTCGATCATCCTGTCGACCAATCTCGCCTTTGCCGAATGGCCGAGCGTCTTCGCCGACGCCAAGATGACCACGGCGCTGCTCGACCGGCTGACCCATCACTGCGACATCCTCGAAACCGGCAACGAGAGCTGGCGGTTCAAGAACCGAACCTGAGCTCTCGGGCCCGCGGATCGACCCCGGGGGTCCACAGCGCCTCCCCACGCGCGCCGCTCCGTCGCTCGTGAGGGCACTGCGCGACGCGCGCGGGTCCCCTCCATGGACTCCGGGGACGACCGCTACTCAACCGCCGGTGTGGGTCTCGATTGGACGCTGATCCCGGGTCCCACTTCCGCGCTGATTGACAATCGACAACGCCGTCCAAATCAGCATGGACGGCAAGGGATCGTGGCGGGACAACGTCTTCGTGGAACGGCTCTGGCGCTCGGTCAAATACGAGGAGGTCTATCTCCGGGCGTATCAGAGCGTCCGCGAGGCGCGTGCCTCGATCGGCCGGTATCTCGACTTCTACAACCGCAAGCGACCGCATTCGAGCCTTGACGCAAGGACGCCGGACCAGGTCTATTTCGACCACCTGCCGCAGGCCGTGGCAGCATGACCCGAAGGGCAGCGTCAGCAATTCGCCGCGGTATTCGGGGTGTCACTCTGGTCGGGCTACGCCCTCCCGGCATGCCACCCCGAATACCGCAACCCACGACAGCAACCGGCAGAGTGTCCACTTATCAAGCGCGGAAATCTGTCCAGACGAAGCCGGCCGCGACCCCGCAACCGTTCGGCTCCTCGTGGCAGGTCCTCATCGACCAGCCGGATCGAGTGGCGGCGCTCGGCTGCTTTCGCGCCGCGACCGTGATGGCCCTCAAGCGCGGGCTGCGGAACGGCTCGATTACAGTCGATCACAGCTTTTCCCATCGTGCCGCCGAGGACAAGCTGATCGCCGCGCCCATGTGGCAGCGCTCGCGCGCCCGCTTCATCCGGGGGCTCAATCTGCCCGCCACTCCGTAAAAATATCTTCAGCGCCTGGAAGCCGGCCTGACGGCCGGGCTTGCGGCACTAGCCGAGGCGGTCAGAGCCGGCGCTGTTGCCGTCGAGGACGGTGAACTCCGGCTGCCGCGGCGCAAGCCGGCGCTGCGAGATCCCCGGATAGATCCCGCCCGACAGGCGCTGGCGCTCGCAGTCGGCAACGCCCAGCTCCCCGAAGTCATCATCGAAGTCGACCATCTGACCCGTTTTTCGTGGACCCTGCTCGGACGCTCGGCCCGTTCGGAGCGCGAATTGGTGACGCTCTATGCCGGTCTCATCGGTCTCGGCTCCGATCTCTCTGCCGCCGAACTGGTGCGGATGGTGCCGGCGCTGATGGCCGACAGCCTCGGACAGATGGTTCTCAGGATCGAAGCGGACGGCCGGCTGCGCGCCGCCAACGATGCGGTGCTGCGCTTTATGCGCGGGCACCGGATCGCGGGCCTCTGGGGGCGCGGCCTGTTCGCTTCGGCCGACATGATGAGCCTCGAAGCGACGCGCTATCTCTGGGCAGCGCGGCTCGATCCCCGGCGGCGGACCTACGCGGTCGGAACCTATGCCCACGTGCTCGACCAGTGGGGCATTCTCTACGATCAGCCGATCGTCTTGAACCGCCGCCAGGCGGGACCCGCCATCGAAGGCGCCTTGCGGCAGCAGCACATCGACCAGCTCGAGCGTGTGGCGGTCGACACCCACGGCTTTACGCATTTTGCGATGGCGCTCGCCAAGCTCGTCGGCTTCGACCTGTGCCCGCGTTTGGCACGACTGAAGAAACGAAAGCTCTATCTGCCGAGAGGGACCGACGTCCCGGAAGTGCTGCGGCCCTGTGTGGCCGAGACTGTCTCACGCCGCGCCATCGGCCGGGGTTGGGAAGAGTTGCTGCGGCTCGGCGCCTCGGTGAAGCACGGCTGGTACCCGGCGACCGAGGCGCTCGACCGGTTCGGTTCGGCCGCCGCCGGCGACCCCATCTACGAAGCCGGCGACGGTTTAGGGAAGCTCCTCCGCACCCTCTATCTCTGCGATTACTTTGGCAATCCAGTGTTCCGGACGGTAATTCTCGACCTCCTCAACCAAGGGGAGGCCGTCCACAGCCTTTCAGCGCGCCGTCTACAACGGCATGATCACCGCAAAGCACGGGCGCACGATGGAGGAGCTCGGCGCGATCTCCGGAGCCCTGACCTTGCTCGCCAACATCGTCATGGCCTGGAACACGCACCGGCTCCAGATCGCCATCGACCGGGTTCCAGGCGAGTATCCCGACGAGGTGCTGAGCCGCATCGCACCGATTGGGTACAAGCACATCAATCTGCGCGGCATTCTGACCTTTGATCTTTCCCAGCTTGGGCCGAGCCTGCTCGGGCACCCGCCAGCCGCCGTCCAAAAACGCGCTTCAAGTTAACAAAAGCAGGATATTCATTGATTTCAACTGCTTATAGCATAAGTTATAGAATAACTCATTGATATAAAACGCATTCCTTAGCGTCACTTTTGGCATGGAGGTTACGACAAGGCCCACCTCACCACGATCGGCATCTCGTGGGCCGGATTCAACGTCGCAGTGTGCGCCCTGCGTTTCTTTTACGGCGTCACCCTCGGCCGCACCGCGATGGTCGAGCGCATCCCTTACGCGCGCAAGCACCGGCAACTGCCGGTAATCCTGAGCGCCGATGAGATGACGCGGTTTTTCGCGGCGGTGCCGAGCCTGAAGCACCGCACCGCATTGATGACGGCCTATGCCGTCGGGCTCCGGGTGTCGGAAGTGGTACGCTTGAAACTCGCCGATATCGATAGCAGCCGCATGCTGATCCGGGTCGAACAGGGCAAGGGCGGCAGCGACCGCTACGTCATGCTGTCGCCGCAGCTGCTCGTCGTGCTGCGCGCCTACTGGCGGGAAGCACGACCGGCGCATTGGCTATTTCCGGGGCAGGACGAGAGCCGACCGCTCGACGCGAGCGTGCTGCAGTGGGCGTGCCGAAACGCTCGGGTGGCGGCAGGGCTGGGCAAGCCGGTCACCGTCCATACGCTGCGCCACAGCTTCGCTACCCATCTGCTCGAAGCCGGCACCGACATCCGCATCATCCAGAGCCTGCCCCGGCGCAGGCCGGGGTGCTGCTCGGGCATCGCGACCTGTCGACGACGGTCCGCTACACGCAGGTTGCCGCCACCACGATCGGCAACACCATCAGCCCGTTCGACCGGCTCAAGCTGGAGGAAGCCGGCCTGACCCGCGGCAGTCATGCCCGCATTGGAGGTGGCGGACATCTTCCGCCGCCATGGCGAAGCCTAATCGCCAGGCGCATGCCGGCCACCTCGGCCGCGTCGAGCGGCGCATCATGGCGGCGATCGAGGCGTGCCGCACGGCGTGGCTCGGCGGCCATGTCGAGCGCTGCATCGAATGCGGCCTCGTCCGCATTGCCTATAATTCGTGCCGCAACCGCCCCCGGCCTTCGCCGGGGCAGGCTATTGCCCGAAATGCCAGGGCTCGGCGCGTGCCGCGTGGCTGGCCGAGCGCCAGGCGGAATTGCTGCCGGTGCCGTATTTCCACGTCGTGTTCACGCTGCCCACGGCGGCGGCCGAAATCGCCTTCCAGAACAAGGAAGCGGTCTACGCCGCCCTGTTCAAGGCAGCAGCCGAGACGCTCGGCACGATCGCCGCCGACCGACGGCATCTCGGCGCCGAGATCGGCTTTGTTGCCGTGCTCCACACCTGGGGCCAGAACCTGCAGCACCATCCTCATGTCCACTGCCTGGTACCCGGCGGCGGGCTGTCCTTGGACGGGACGCGCTGGGTTTCCTGCCGGCCCGGTTTCTTTCTGCCGGTGCGGGTGCTGTCGCGGCTGTTCCGCCGGTTGTTCCTCGAAGAGCTGCGAGCCGCCTTTGATGCCGGCAGGCTGGCATTCTTCGGCACCCTCGCCCGGCTTGCCGACGCCGGTGTCTTCGCCCGCTCTCTGGCCGAGCTGCGGCGCGTCGAATGGGTCGTCTATGCCAAGCGGCCCTTCGTCGGCCCTGCGGCCATGCTGGCCTATCTCGGCCGCTACACGCACCGCGTCGCGATCGCCAACAGCCGGCTTGTCGCGCTCGTCGACGGCCGGGTCAGCTTCCGCTGGCGCGATTACCGGCGTCAAAACAAGAGCAAGGTCATGACCCTGGCGGCCGACGAATTCATCCGCCGTTTCCTGCTGCACGCGCTGCCCGACCGGTTTCATCGCATCCGCCATTATGGCTTCCTGGCCAACCGCCGCCGTGCCGAAAAGCTCGCGCTGTGCCGCACGCTGCTCGCCGTCGCCGACGCACCGCTCGGCGACACCCGAGAGCGACATGCCGATCACCCGTATGATAGCTGCCCTTGCTGTGGTGGGCGGATGGAGCCGATCGGCGCTCTCCCACGATCGCGGCCGGCAACCGCTTCGGCTTGGCACGACAGCTCATGACCGCTGCGCGCTTGCCGATGATCACCACATTGGTAGACCCGGTCGCGACAGCGACAGCGGTGTTGGGCTTCTGCGCCGCGAGCGTTGCCGGGGTCACCTGACGATTTGTTCAAAATCGCACGCTAAGCCAAAAGCAGAGGGAAATCAGAGGGCTTTCTCTTTCCCTGTTTGCCTCAGATGGAAATCCCGGAGAGTTCTCTTTCAAAACCCCCTTTCAAAATCGTGACGAAAGGCAATGGTTTATCGGCATACCTCGTTAGCGTGCAGTTTTTGACAAATCGTTCGGCGACCCCTACGTCGCCGCTCAGCTGGGAGCACATCAGCCTCGCCGGCGATTTTTCTGTGGGACCGCGCCGCCGAAACCGCAGACAAGCGCCGACCGCTCAATCTCAGCCAAACACAGGCCGCCGCTTGATCCCGGATGTCCCCGCTGCGTTCCGTCTTAGCGTTGTTTAGATAACAACCGACGCCATGCCCTCTTATGGAAAACGTAACCGTTTGATCTGATTAATATCAGCGACCGAGGAAAGCCCCGACTGTTCCCGCATGGCTTGTTCGCGGCTCGGCGCTAACGCGCCCAAGAAGCACAGCTTCGGTTTCCTGGCCGCGTAGTTCTTCGACTCCCAAAATTGGAACCGGTGCTGGCTCGCCAGGCAGCGGTTGCGTCCGTTCTGGACCGCCATCCACTAGGTTCCGATTAGCACCCGCCAAAGAGAGCTGTCCCTACAAAACCACACCGTCCTACGAGGTCGTTATTTTCTCCCGGTCCTTCTTCTAAATCTCGACGCCCGTTTTCCAGAAATTTTCCTGTAGCGCCATCTCTTCCTACCAGATCGTTGCTTGGGCCGGGGCCTTCCGTTACATCCCTCCACGCATTGCTCACAAATTTTACCGCCGTATTATTCCTGCCGAAGCAACCGTCCTCACCAATACCGCGGCTGAAGCATTTATCGATCTCATTGATGGTAAGTTGTCCTCCGACACATGCCGCAAAAGCGTAAGGTTGCCCGCCGGTACTGATCGCGCATGAAGCGAAAACCTGTTGTTCGGGCGTCAAATTGTTGCCAGCGGCGCAGACGCCCATCTGTACATAACTTCCTTTGTTATTCATCACGCAATTCGCTAAGCGTTGCTGCTCCGGTGATAACTGTGTCCCGGCGACGCATAAACCAATGGCCCTATAACTCCCCGTGTTCTGAGCAACGCAATCAAACATTCGCTGCTGTTGAGCAGAAAGTTCTGTTCCCACAGCACAAGACGCGATGGCGGCGTAGTTGTCCCTGTTTCGGAGCGCGCAGTTTACTGCATAAACTGCTTTGTCCTCTAGCACACCATTATTTATGCACTTCACAAATCCAATCGGCTTCCTATCTTCGTGATATTTAATGGAACAATCGGCAAATCTTCTTGCATCATTGCTAACATACCCACGAGCCGCACAAAGTGCTAAACTAGCGGGCGTGTCCGTATTCTGAATGCAATCCAAAATCTTTCTTTGCTGTGTTGTAGCGACTTGTCGCGTCCAGCATCGGACAAAGGCATCGCGACCATTTTGCAATTCTGATTGACAGTTCAGTGCAGCATCAGCCGGGTTGGTAGCGTTCTCCGTAAGTCTAGTTGTCCATACCCTGTCTTCGCCGACGTCAACTTCTCTAAAATTGTAGCCAGTACACGATGGGTTACCTTTATAGGTGTAGAAGAATTTGTCAGTTTTGGTGCAAAAGTAGGCGGTATTTTGACGATTTTCCCACGTCAATCCGCTGCCCTCAGCGTAGTAGTAGTATATGCGATTCTCTAAAGGACCTTCTAATACCAATGCGCAGTCTCTTGGTTTGATATTACGCCAACCCCTGGAGTTCCATCCATTCTCATTGCTCCATGCGTACGCAACGCTGACCTCAACGCCGGCGTCATTGCAGATAAACCACCCCGCAACTGCAGTATTAGCGCTTATCAGGGCAAGAGCCACGGCAAGGGCGGCGGTGATAATAGGGGAACTCTTGAACATCTTGTGCATGGTCATCTCCGTGAAGGGGGAGAAGGGCCTTGGGTCCCCGCCATCGCGGGGGAGGATGAGAGGGCGCCGCGGGAGGCAGGCATCTGTTTGGTAATGGTAATGGATCTATCGCCTGTTAGCCCGGAT
>CAWAFE010000021.1:0-130499 GCA_963781215.1 uncultured Alphaproteobacteria bacterium | reverse complement strand
CCGTTCTTCAAGAAGGCCGAAGACCAGGAGCGCGGCCCCGATGATTTCCACGGCGTCGGCGGGCCGCTGCACGTCTCGAACCCGGTGCGCTCGCCGCTGGGCGACGCGATGGTCCAGGCCTCGATCGAGGCCGGCATCCCGGCCAACCCCGACTTCAACGGCGCCCGTCAGGAGGGCGTCGGCTATTACCAGACGACGACCACCCACCGCCGGCGCTGGAGCTCGGCGCGGGCCTATCTCGGCCCGGCGAAAGGCCGCCGGAACCTGACCGTGGCGACCGAGGCGCACGCCACCCGCATCCTGTTCGAGAACGGCCGTGCGGTCGGGGTCGAATACCACACGCCCGCGGGCATCAGACCGCGCATGCCCGCGGCGAGATCGTCGTCTCCGGCGGGGTCTACGGCTCGCCGCAGCTGCTGCAGCTCTCCGGCCTCGGGCCCGCCGATCTGCTGAGCGAATTCGGCATTGCGGTGGTGCGCGACATGGCCGGGGTCGGCGCGCATCTGCACGACCACTTCAACACTTATCTGGTGTGGCGTTGCCCGCAGAAGGTGACGGTCAACGACATGGCGATGAGTGCGACGCGCAAGCTCAAGGCGGCGGTGCAATACGCGGTCAATCGCTCTGGGCACCTCTCGAACGCCGGGATCTATGCCGGCGCGCTGGTCCGCACCGACCCGCGTCTCGAGCAGCCCGATCTGCAGATCAACATGTCCGGCTGGAGCGCCCTCGAACGGCTGCGCACCGGGATCAAGCCGCATCCCTTCTCCGCCTTTACCTTGAGCCCGGTGCATTTGCGCCCCGAAGGCCGCGGTTGGGTGCGGATCAAGAGTTCCGACCCGCTCGCCCCGCCGGCGATCCAGTTCAACTTTCTGGCCAGCGATTATGATTTTCAGGCGCTGATCTACGGCATGCGTTTGAGCCGCAAGATCGCCGCGCAGCCGGCGCTGAAGCCGTTTGTCACCGAGGAGGTGCTACCCGGCCCCCAGTGCCAGAGCGAGGCCGAGATGATCGAGGAGATCCGTGTGCGCGGCGTCTCCAACCTGCACCCGGTCGGCACCTGCCGCATGGGCCGCGAGGTCGACGCCGTCGTCGACCCGCGGCTTAAGGTCCACGGCATCGAGCGGCTGCGCGTCGCCGACGCCTCGATCATGCCGGTGGTTCCCGGCGGCAACACCAACGCGCCCTCGATCATGATCGGCGAAAAATGCGCCGCCATGGTGCTGGAAGACGCTCGGGCGGCATAAAGCGGGCCTATTTTGCCGCGGGCGGTCGCGGCTGCAACCAAGGACGGTGCTGTATCGATGGAAGAGATTTATTGCTTTGCCGGCAACCCGCTCGACCGCGTCAGCCAGCGCCGCCAGGATGTCGGCTGGATCGCGTCGCTGCTGGACGACCCCGCGACCCGGCTGTTGCCGCTGCTCGAGCTGAAACCGCTGGTCCGCGACGCCGCCGCCACCGACATTGCCTGGCAGAGCGTCCCGCCATGGCGGGCGCTGATTGATGGCGGCGCCACCTTGATCCTGCTCGGCATCGCCGACGGCCGCGCCCATTTCGCGCTCGACGCGAGTGCCGCTGCGGTGCCGCCCGAGGGCGAGACCGCGGCAGTCGATGTGCGCACCCTGGCCGCGTCGCTCTCCGGCGGCGAGGCGGCGATCCTCGCCGAGGCGCGCTCGCTGATCGACTGGCATGCCAGGCACGGGTTTTGCGCGCGCTGCGGGACCAAGAGTGTGGTCGCCTCGGGCGGCTGGGTGCGGCAATGCCCCAATTGCCGGGCGCAGCACTATCCGCGCGTCGACCCGGTCGTGATCATGCTCGCGGTCCGGGGCGAGCGCTGCCTCCTCGGCCGCGGCCTGCGGCGGCCCGGCGCCCGGTTTTCCTGCCTCGCCGGTTTCATGGAGCCGGGCGAGACCCTCGAGGAGGCGGTCCGCCGCGAGGTCGCTGAGGAATCCGGCATTCGCGTCGGGAATGTGCGTTATCTGGGCTCGCAGCCTTGGCCGTTCCCCTCGACCCTGATGATCGGCTGCCTCGGCGAGGCGCTCAGCGAGGAGATCACGATCGACCCCGAGGAGCTGGCCGAGGTGCGCTGGTTCGAGCGCGACGAGGTCCGTGCCATGGTCGCGCGCTCGCGCTCCGACGAGCCGGTGCCGGGGCTGACCACCCTGCCGCCGCCGCTGGCGATCGGCCACCAGATCGCCCGCCGCTGGGCGATGGGGCTCGACAGCGTCTGAGCCCCGACGCCAAGAGACCACAGTACTTCAGCCGCTGACTCGACACTCGCCGCTCGCTATCTGGAAGCGGGCCCGCGGCAATCCGGCGATTATCGATTGACGAGGGCGGTGACCCGATGACCCTGATTGCAGCCTTCGCTGCATGGAACGTTCTGGCGTTCGGCCTGCTGCTGCTGGTCGCGCAAGTAGTTGTCCATGAAGCCGGCTATTGGTTGGGACGCCGGACCGCAGCGCGCGCAGAGGCCGCGTCGGAAGGCGTCGGGGTGGTGGTTAGCGCTATGCTCGCGCTGCTGGCGTTCGTTCTGGCGCTCACCCTTTCGTTTGCCAACACCCGCTTTAGCGAGCGTCGCGCGGGAACGCTCAGCGAGGCCAACGCCATCGGCACCGCGTGGCTGCGGGCCGAGGCAATCGGGAATCCCAGGGGAAACGAGATCGCGAGGTTGCTGGAACAATATATTCAAGTTCGGATAGAGTTTGTCCGAGCCAGAAATGACAGAGCTTCCATCGATGAGTTCAATCAGCGCGCCAACGCGTTGCAGTCGAAGATCTGGGGACATGTGGCCGCTATCGTCCGCGAGCAGCCGAACCCCATCTCGAATTCCCTGATGGCCGCGGTCAACGACGTCTTCGACAGCGCGACCGCCGAACGTTTCGCCTTTGAAACGCGGCTTCCTCCACAAATCTTCTGGCTGCTCATCGGCATGACGATGTTGGGCATGGGTGCGCTCGGCTACCAGCTGGGCCTGAGGGGCGGGCGCCTCCATCTGTTGATGGCACTGCTCGCCTTGACGTGGACGGTGGTAATCGTCGTCATCCTCGATCTGGCATCTGCTCGGATCGGTGCGCTCCGCACCGGCGCCGCCATCTACGAGTGGACGCTGAAGGGATTTCAGGGCGGCATCGTGATTCCACCGATGCCGGCGCTCGATGAGCATCACGGATCAAAGGGAGGGTAGGGTGAAATCGCACTTGCGAAGGTTTGCCGCGGTAGCGATCGCCCTCGGCCTGCTGTTGACGCAGGCGGCGCTGGCCCAGCAGCCGGAACCGGCGGGTCCGCCGCCTTTCAAGGCCGAAGAGCTCGAGCAGCTGCTCGCGCCGATAGCGCTCTATCCCGATGAGCTGATCGCCCAGATCCTTGCCGCCGCCACCTATCCGCTCGAAATCGTCATGGCGGCGCGCTGGGCGGCCGACCCGAAGAACGCGGCGCTCAAGGGCGATGCGCTGGCTCAGGCCTTGGAGAAGGAGAGCTGGGACGCGAGCGTCAAATCGCTGGTGCCGTTTCCGAGTGTCTTGAAGATGATGTCGGACAAGCTCGACTGGACGCAGAAGCTCGGGGACGCGTTTCTCGGTCAGGAGCAGGATTGCCTTGCCGCGGTGCAAACCCTGCGGCGCAAGGCGCAAGCGGCGGGGACGCTGAAATCGACGCCGCAGCAAACGGTGACGGTTCAGCCCGCCACAGCCGCCGCGCCACCGAGCGGCGCGCCGGCAACGATGGCGACGATCAGCCAGGAACCGACGATCGCGATCGAGCCCACCGACCCGCAGGAAATCTATGTGCCTTACTACGATCCTGCCACGGCGTATGGCGCCTGGCCGTATCCGGACTATCAGCCATATGCATTTCCGCCGCCGGTGGGCTACGGCCTGGCCGCCGGCATCGTGGGCGGTCTTGCTTTTGGCGCCGGAGTCGCCGTCGCCAGCTCGCTTTGGGGCTGGGGTCGTCCCAATTGGGGCGGCGGCAACGTCACGATCAACGCTAACCAATTCAATCGCATCAATGCCAATCGCACTGTGATCTCCGGGAACACCTGGCAGCATAACGCCGTGCACCGCCAGGGCGTCGCTTATCGCGACACGGCGACCAGCCAGCGCTACGGCCGGGCGACGACCGGCGCCGCCGCGCGCCAGAATTATCGCGGGTATGCGGGACAGGGCGCGGGCGGCGCTGCGGGCCGAGCCGGAGGCGTGGCGGGCGTTGCGGGAGGCCGCGCCGGAGGTGTGGCGGGTGCTGCGGGAGGCCGAGCCGGAGGCGTGGCAGGCGCTGCGGGAGGCCGAGCCGGAGGTGGGGCAGGAGCCGTAGCAGCCCGCCCCGCGGCACAAAACCGTGTGGCGGCGAACCGCCCTGCAGCGCAAAACCGTGTGGCGGCGGCGAACCCCGGTGGGCAAGGCCTCGCGGCGCGCCCTGGAGGCCAGACAGGCCGCTCCCAGGCTCTGGCACAACATCCCAACATCGCCGCGTCGCGCGGCGGCGGCGCCGCCCAGCGCTCGGCCTTCAATCCCGGCAACGGCGCCCAAACCCGGGCCTATGCCCAGCGCGGCGCGGCAAGCCGCCAGCAGATGGCGGGACGGGCTCAGGGCGGCGGTTATCAGCGGGCCGGCGGCGGTGGCGGTTTCCACGGCGGCGGCGGGGGTGGGGGCAGCGGCGGCAGGGCTCGCGGTGGCGGAGGCGGAGGCGGATCCCGTGGCCGACATTGAAATCACCCCGAGCCGAGGAAATGGCGCCATGCGTAGTTTTCGGTTCACCCCTCGGGCACTCATCGCTCCGTTCGCATTGTTCTTAGCCCTGTGCCTTGCGACCGGTCATGAACCGCCGGCTTTGGCCGCGCCCACCGCATCGGCACCTGTGCACCAGACGAGCTTTTCTTCGCCGGACGAGGCGCTCAAGGCGCTGATCGACGCTTTGAAGGCCAACAATCTTGCCGCGGTGACCAGGATTTTTGGACCTCAAATCGAGCCGATCCTGAATTCGGGCGACCCGGTCGCGGACAAGAATGGGCGCGAGAAGTTCGTGGCCTCTGCCGACGAGGCGCACCACTTCGACGGATCGGGCGATACCCTCACCCTGATCATCGGCAAGGATGACTGGCCGTTTCCGATCCCGCTGAAAAAGGTCGACAACCATTGGCGGTTTGACACCGCCGCGGGGAAGGAAGAGATGCTCGATCGCCGCATCGGCCAAAACGAGCTGTCGACGATCCAAACCATGCTCGCCTATGTGGACGCCCAGCGCGATTACGCCGAGCTTCAGCGCAAGCAGAGCGGCACGGCGGAATACGCGCAGCACATCCTCAGCACCCCCGGTAAGAAGGATGGCCTCTACTGGCCGACGGCGGAAGGCGAGCCGCTGAGTCCGCTCGGCCCGCTGGTGGCGTCGGCGCGTGCGGCAGGTTATCGGCGAGGGGCGAAAGGCGAAGGGCCGACGCCCTATCACGGCTACTACTTCAAGGTGCTGACCAGCCAAGGCCCCAACGCTCCGGGTGGTGCGGCCGATTACATCGTCAACGGCCAGATGATCGGCGGTTTCGGGCTCATCGCCTGGCCGGCGCGTTATGGCGATTCCGGCGTGATGACGTTCATCGTCAACCACGACGGCGTGGTCTATCAGAGGGACCTTGGGCCGCAGACCGCCAAGATCGCGCCGGCGATCAGCCGCTTCGATCTCGACCAAAGCTGGCACAAAACCGCGCCCTGACCGACCGGCCGCCTAGGCGAGGCGCTGACCGAGGATATCACGATCGGCCCCGAGCAGCCGGCCGCGGTGCGCTGGTTCGAGCGCGACGAGGTCTCCGACGAGCCGGTGCCGGGACTGACCACCTTGCCGCTGCCGCTGGGGATCGGCCACCAGTTCGCCGCCGCTGGGCGATGGGGATCGACCGCGTCTGAGCCCCGGCGCACGGGAAATCATGTTATTTCAGATTTGGATCGCCCAGGTCGACCAGGAAGCCCGCCGCACGCGGCGTAGGTCTGCCCGCGGGCGCTGTCATTAGTTTTGATGCGAGCTGACGATCGAATGGCAGGCGCGGTACAAGACCTGCCACGCTACTCGTCGCGTGCTGATCATCGCCCGCGTTCCAGTGTATTTACCCGCCGCCCCCCGACACATTTTTGACTCAATTGCGTTCAACCAAAGATGATTATCCTCCTGATCTGTTTGGCGGGGGAGCCAGGGCGATGCAATGCAGAGTTAAGGTTCGGCAGCTCGCCAGGATCGCGACGATCGTACTGTTCGTGCCGTTTTATTTAGTCTCTGATGCGTTTGCCGGCGGTTCGTCAGGCGGCGGCAGCCCCCCGCCGACCGGGCCGAAAGACCCTGGCGTGCGCGGCGGGGCGCCCGGCGCCGGAGGACCGCTTTCCGGCCTCGGGGCGGCCGAGCTCAACCTGTTCAACGCGTCACTGGCCCGGTTTCGGGCGGTTGTTTCGGTGTCGGGTAGGATCAACGATGCGCCACCGGGTGGGATAAATGGTAGTGGCTTAGGTCCGCGCTTCAACTTGAACAGTTGTCTTGGCTGCCACTCTCAGCCTGCGACCGGCGGCACCAGCCCGTCGATCAACCCGGAAATAGCGGTGGCGACGTTGCATGGCGCGGCGAACACGATCCCCACATTCATCTCCTTGTACGGTCCGGTGCGCGAAGCTCGTTTCATCGCCAACCTGAACGTCACGCCTGCAACGTCCGATGGCAGCGTCCATGATCTGTTTGTCATCACGGGACGGACGGATGCGGCCGGGTGCAATATCCAACAGCCGAATTTCGCGCAGGCAATTTCTCAGAACAACATTGCTTTCCGAATACCAACACCTATTTTCGGTGCCGGACAAGTCGAGAATACACCCGATGTTAACCTCGAGAACGATGCGCAGGCGCTGTCGAGCCAGCGCCAAACTAACGGTGTCTCCGGTGCTTTCAATCACAGCGCCAACGATGGCAGCATCACCCGATTCGGATGGAAGGCGCAGAACAAGTCGATGCTGATGTTCTCGGGTGAGGCTTACAACGTCGAGTTGGGTGTGACCAACGAGCTTTTCCCAAACGAGCGTGACGATACCGCGAGCTGCCAGTTTAACCGGCTTCCGGAAGACGCGATTAATCTCGTCGACACCGGCCTTAGCAATAGCCCAGCCTCTGATCTATCCTCCGACATTGTGAACTTCGCGGCGTTCATGCGCCTTTCCGCGGGACCAAGGCCTGCCCCCGCAGCGAGTTCCAGTACTGCCGCCTCGGTGGCTCGCGGACTGCAGGCCTTTATCAATGTCGGCTGCAATCTTTGTCACATCCCGAGGCACACGACAGGGCCGTCGACCTTTACCAACCAGAGCAATGTCACGTTCGCTCCGTTCAGCGACTTCCAGCTGCATGAAATGGGGGGATTGCAGGACCAAATCAGCCAAGGACAAGCCAGCGGTACCCAGTTCCGTACAGCGCCGCTATGGGGGATCGGCCAACGGATCTTTTTTCTTCATGATGGGCGCACCCAGGATCTGCTGCAGGCGATCGAAGCGCATTCCAGCAGTGGGTCGGAGGCCACCACTGTCATCGGCAACTTTAACGCTCTGCCAGCCTCCTCACAGCAGGACCTTCTGAATTTCCTGCGCGCTTTGTGAGGGTTTGACCGGCGGTTACTTGGCTCGGCCGCCGGGTTTGAACTCGAAGTTGAGTCCGGTCTCCACCTCAGCCGCTTTCCCGGCCACCCGGTAAGGATCGAACTGCCACTGCGCCAATGCATCCTCGATGCTCTTCTGTTGCGCGGCGTCGGCGCGAATCACGTGAATGTGCTTCGCCCTGCCGTCGGCACCGATGATGACCCGCGTGGAAACCTTGACGAATTGAGGTCCCGCCGGAATGGGTTCAACTTTGTGCCGGATCGTCTGTGCCGTGACGTAGCCGCGAACGCAATTGGGCGCAGCCGGGTCCTCACGTAACGCGAGGCGATCAAGGCTCGCTGCGAGCGCCTCCAGCTGCTCCGGTTCGGCGCCGGTAAACGTGAAGATCACGACATGGCAACGGATGTCGGTGGCGAGCACAATGCGCGACAGCGGGGTTCCGGGTAGATCAATCCTGACGAATGCGTGTCCGGCAATTGTGACCGCCGCGGGCTGGGCAGCCGAAGGCTCACTGCCGGGGACGCTGCGCGCCAAGCTGAGCATCATCGCGCTGGCATTGGCAATCGGCGGGGTGGCGAAGAAAGTGTCTTGTGCGGCGATGAGGATCGTCGCCTTCGCATCTTGCGGAGCTGACGGCGCGCTCAGCACGTAATACCCGGTATAGGACGGGCGCGGCGGCTGCGGTCCCGCCTGCCATCCGTGCGGCAGTGGGTAGCGTAAGCCGAAATATGGATTTACGTACACGCCATCGACGATCGTCCCGCCCTCGGGATCGATATTGGCGGGCTCTGCCGCGATCGCCCCTGGCGAGCGCAGCGACGCGGCGGTAAGCAACACCAATGCGGTTCGCCAGCTTCTGCGTGTCATCTCTTCCTCTGCGGGATCACGTTGCCGCGGACTCTATGTCAAACGGCGTCCGCCGGAAGAAGCACCAATCTTTGCTGTGCAGCCAACATGTCCGGTCTTCCCGCGTCACTGTCGCGAAGGCAGCTACTACGGCGGAGGAACCCACCCTCGGCGTGAAGCGCAATTCTTCCGCGTATCCTTGCCGAGCCTGTTCGATCGACGCTATATGCGCCTCCACCTTGCGCGGCCACACGATAGCCTCTCGGTTATGGCATACTGAACGTTAGGAGATCCGAATTAGGCGATTAGCCCCTCTAGAAACCAGGTTGCTGCATTCGTTGACGGTCGGTCTCATGGGCGCTTGGAAGCGAGCTTGGGGACAGAAATCAGAACCGTTACGCAAAACACGCGCGCGTGGCAAACGTCGGGGACAGCAGAGAGTGTCGATCCTCCGCGGTGTGGCGACGGGCGTGCCGATCCGGGCGGCAAGGCTTTGGTCGAGGTGTTCGGTGATTTCCCAGCCGGGCTAGGGGCTCAGCTGCATTTTTGCTGAAGATAACAGCGAAAACAGCGGCGAGGGAGATGCCCCGAGGCGCCGGTTTGCGGGCATAGTGGTTGCGGTCTGGCCTCAGCCAGGCGCCGGACGAAGCAGAGGTGGGCGATCAGTCTCGGCCGGATTGCGCGACAATTCCGAGCCGGGGTTGAAGACGAGATCCTCCTTGGCGGCCGGCGCACGCTGGATTGTGCGTTCGCATCTGACGCATAATCCGGTCTTGGGCGTGCGGCCGACTAGCCTTGACCTGGATCAATTGCTGTGGGAGGCCATCTGGCAAGCTTCGGCGATGTCTATCCGCAACCTGGACAAGCTCTTCAAGCCGGCGACGGTGGCGTTGATCGGCGCGACGCCGCGGCTGGGCTCGATCGGCTCCGTGGTTCTGCGCAATCTGCGGCGTGGCGGGTTCCGGGGGCCGCTGCTGCTGGTGAACCCGAGGCACCAGGCGATCGAAGGAATGCCGGTTTATCCCGACATCGCCAACTTGCCGCAGCCTCCCGACCTCGCGGTGATCGCCACCCCCGCCGCGGCGGTGCCCGGCCTGATCGCCGAGCTGGGCGCGCGCGGCACGCGGGCCGCGATCGTCATCACTGCCGGCTTTGGTGAGCAGGGGGCGGCGGGTCGCGCGTTGCAGCAGCAGGTGCTCGACGCGGCGCGGCCTCACTTGTTGCGCCTCGTCGGCCCCAATTGCGTCGGCGTCATGGTGCCGGGGGTCGGGCTAGACGCCAGCTTCTCGCACATCGCCCCGCTCGAGGGCGACCTCGCCTTTGTCAGCCAGTCGGGGGCGATGATCACCGCCGTCCTCGACTGGGCCGACCCGCGCGGCATCGGCTTCAGCCACGTCGTTTCGCTGGGCGGCATGGCCGACGTGGATTTCGGTGACATGCTCGATTACCTCGCCGCCGATGCCGGCACCCGCGCGATCCTGCTCTATGTCGAGGCGGTCACCGATGCCCGCAAATTCATGTCGGCAGCGCGGGTAGCGGCGCGCAACAAGCCGGTGCTGGTGGTCAAGGTCGGGCGCTTTGCCGAAGGCGCGCGGGCAGCCGCCTCGCACACCGGTGCCATGGCCGGCGCCGACGCGGTCTACGAGGCCGCGTTCCGCCGCGCCGGCATGCTGCGCGTCGAGACGACGGCCGAGCTGTTCGACGCAGTCGAGACGCTCGCCATGACCCACGCCCAGCGTGGCGACCGCCTCGCGATATTGACCAATGGCGGCGGGCCCGGCGTGCTGGCGACCGACGCGCTGATCGCCCGCGGCGGCCGGCTCGCCGTGCTGTCGCCGGAAACGATGGCGCGGCTCGATGGCGTCCTGCCGCGCACTTGGAGCCATGGCAACCCGGTCGATATCGTCGGCGACGCGCCGCCGCAGCGCTATGCCGATGCGCTGTCCGCGCTCCTCGAAGACCGCGAGGTCGACGCGATGCTGGTGCTGAATTGCCCGACGGCGCTGACATCGGCCCCGGACGCCGCGCGCGCGGTGATCGAAACGCTGGCTGCCGCGCCTTCGCTAGCGCAGGAGGGCCGCAATATCTTCACCTCCTGGCTCGGCGAGCGGTCCGCCGGCGAAGCCCGCCGCCTCCTCGGCGCCGGCCGCATCCCGACCTACGAGACGCCAGACAGCGCGGTGCGCGCCTTCATGCATCGCGTGCTGTACCGCCGCCACCGGGACATGCTGATGCAGACCCCGGCTGCGCGACCCGAGAATTTCGCGCCCGATGTGGCAGCTGCCCGCGCCGCGGTCACCCGTGCCCTCGCCGCCGGCCGAACCTGGCTCGACGCCGACGAGTTGGCGGTGGTTCTGGCCGCCTACGGCATCCCGCTGCCGGCGGTCAGGCTCGTCGCCGATGCCGAGAGCACGGCCGCCGCGGCGGCCGAAATCGGCGGACGGGTGGCGCTCAAGATCCGCTCGCCCGACCTGACCCATAAAAGCGATCTGGGCGGCGTCGTGCTCGACCTCGACACGCCCGGACGGGTACGGAGCGAAGCGCGGGCGATGCTCGATCGTATCGGGCGGTCGCTGCCCGCGGCGCGGATCGACGGCTTTCTGGTGCAGGAGATGGTGCGCCTGCCGGGTGCGGTCGAGCTGATCGTCGGCATCGCCGACGACCCGGTGTTCGGCCCGGTGGTGATGTTCGGCCAGGGCGGCACCGCGGTCGAGCTGATGGGCGACACCACACTTGAGTTGCCACCGCTCAACCTGGCGCTCGCCCATGCCCAGATGGCGCGGACACGGGTCTGGCATCTGCTGCAAGGCTATCGCGGCCGGCCGCCCGCCGACATCGACGCCATCGCCGAAATCCTGATTCGCATCTGCCAGCTCGCCGCCGACCATCCGGAGATCCGCGAGCTCGATATCAACCCGCTGCTCGCCGGCACCACCGGGGTCATGGCGCTCGACGCAAGGCTGCGCGTCGCCCCGGCCACGTCCGGCCGCGTGCGGCTCGCGATCTCGCCCTATCCGAAAGAGCTCGAGGCGACCGCTACATTGCGCGACGGCACCTCCGTCAGGCTGCGACCGATTCGCCCCGAGGACGAGCCGCTCTTACAGGATCTCGCCGGCCATATGAGCCCCGAAGATCTGCGGCTGCGCTATTTCACGGCAATGAAGGGCCTCAGCCATCAGCTCGCCGCACGGCTGGTTCAGATCGATTACGACCGCGAGATGGCGCTATTGGCGCTCCTTGCCGACGCCGAGACGGCGCTCGGCGTGGCGCGCTTTTCGGCCGACCCGGACAACCGGCGCGCCGAATACGCGGTCGAGGTGCGCAGCGACTGGAAGGGCCGCGGGCTCGGCTATCTATTGATGACGCAGCTGATCGAGGTGGCGCGCCGGCGCGGCGTCGGCGAGCTCGTCGGCGAGGTATTGCCCGAGAATGCCGCGATGCTGCAGATGTGCCGCGCGCTTGGCTTCGCGATCGCCGCCGATGCAAGCGATCCCGGCCTGGTGCGAGTCGGCAGGCGGCTCGGCGGGGCGGTGGAGGGCTAGTGGATCGCGCCCAGGCCAACGTCGAGTCGAGGCCGCCCGGCGGCGGGCCGATCGCGCCTTGCCTCGACGAGGTTGTCCCCGTCCGCGCGCTCCTGCTGGGGGAGCGTCTGGACACGAGGGCGTTCGAACGGGGCAAGGCGTTCGGCGCGGCACCGGTTACGGCCGACATTCCGGGCGCGGGCGTCGCCGTCGTTTTTCCCTATGGCGCCGTGGTGCTCATCGGGCCGCGGACGTCCGCGAGCGACGCCTTTGTCGCGTCGCTGGCGCCGGCGATCCGCGGCCCGCTCCCGGTGCCGGAGCAGGACGAGGCGCGGATCCTGATCCGGCCCGACACCGGCCAGCATGTTGACGCCACCGGCAATATTCTCGTGCCCGACCAAGCGATCGAACGGCTCCAGCTGGTCGCCGACATCCTCGCCAAGAGCGTTGTGCTGTCCCATTACGAGACGCGGATCGCCGAGATTTTCGACCGTATCGAGCCGCTCGCCGCGACTTTGCAACAGAAAGGTCGAGCCGGCGCGGGGAGCAAAGAGCTGCTGCGCCACATCGGCGACGTCTTGCTGATTCAGCAGAAGATGGTCGGCCGCGTCGGAACCGGCGAGACTCCCGAGCTGTTGTGGGAGCACCCGGAGCTCGAGCGCTTTTATACGAGGCTCGCCGACGAATACGAGCTGCGCGAACGCGACCGCACTCTCGACCGCAAGCTCGACATCGTCTCGCGCACGGTCGAGACGCTGCTAGGCCTGGTGCAGACGCGCAGCAGCCACCGCGTCGAATGGTACATCGTGCTGCTGATCGTCGCCGAGCTGCTGCTATCGATCTACCCGTTGCTGCTGAACCGATAGAGGCGGCGACCGTGCCGATTGCGACGAGACGGACGAGTGGCCCGTCACCCCACGAGAAAAGAGACCGGGATCATCACGGCGGCGGCCTTGAGCGGCCAAGTCCAGCCGCCGGCGTAAACCATTCCGAGCAATGCCGCCACGCAGGCGATCAGCACGGCGTGGCGCGGCGAAATCTCGATCCTCTTGTGCAGACGCATGCCGCAGCATAGCACAGCCCCTGCCGGAGGGCATCGGGTCGGGTCGCCTCCAGGTTGCCGCAGCCTATCCGGCGACCCAGCTCGAATAGTCCTTGGCCAGGGTCGCGACGGCGGTGTCGTAGAGCCGCCGGCCCGCTTCCGGGCTCGCCAGCGCCGGGTTCGAGCCGATCCGGCCATCGGGAAATTTGCGGCGGTAATCGGCGGCGTCGGCGAAATCGCCGCGCGGCGCTACCGGCGGGTCGAGGGGCGCCGATTTGATCGCCTCTGGATAGGCGAACTGGGTCACCGACACCTCGCTCGGGGTCGCGTGGCTGCCCTCGCCGTCGCCGAACAGCTCCCTGGCCAATTGCAGCACTTCGCGGCTCTGCCACCAGCTGCGCAGCCGGCATCGGACTGGGGCCGCGTCGGCCGCCGCGGAGAGGCTGCGCGCCGCATAGATTTCCGAGAAGGCGGCGGTGACGGTGGCGATGTTGCCGCCATGCCCGTTGATGAAAAAGAACCGCTCGAACCCGTGCCGTGCCAGCGACTGGACCGTGTCGCACAGCACCGCAATCAACGTGCTCGGCCGCAGAGTCATCGAGCCCGAGAAGCCGAGATGGTGCTGCGCCATGCCGACCGCGATGGTCGGCGCAACGAGCGCCCCGGCGGCCTCGCCGACACCGCGGGCGATCGTCTCGGCGCAGATCGAATCGGTGCCGAGCAGCCCGGTCGGCCCGTGCTGCTCGGTCGAGCCGATCGGCAGGATGATGCCGCGGCTCTGTTGCAGATAAGCATCGACCTCCTGCCAAGTCTGCAGCTGCAGCTGCATCGCATGCTCCTTCCCGATATCAGCGTTCGAGCCCGCCGGTCGCCCCGGCGCGAAAGCGGGCGATGTCCTCGGGGGCGAGAAAGTTGATGTCGCCCGGGGTGGCGAGCCCGATCGCCGCGGCGAAGCCGCCGAGCCGGATCGCGAGGTCTAGGTCGCCGTCCAAGAGGCCGTGGATCAGCCCCGCCACGAACGAGTCGCCGGCGCCGATGCGGTCGACGACCTCGACCGCAAAATGCGGCGCATAGCGAAACGCACCGCCCGCCAACAGCAAGGTGCCGGGCTCGGCCTCGGGAGGCCGGGTCAGCGCGACCTGCGGCACCCCGTAGCGTGCGGCGATCGACTCGGCCAGCCGCTCGCCTCCCTCGGCAAAGCCGAGCACGGCCTGGGCATCGCGCTCGGCCAGCGCCAGCAGATTGAGATGCGCCGCCGCCGCGTCCAAGACCGCGCGGGCTTCGGCCGGGGTGGTCAAGGTCGAGCGGTAGTTCAAATCGTAGGATACGGGCTTCCCGGCGGAAGCGGCGAGTGCCGCCACATGCAGCACCAGCGCCCGGCAGCTCGGCCCCAGGGCCGGGGTGATGCCGGAGAGATGCACCCAGGCGCTTGCCTGAACCAGCATCTCCCAGGGCGCATCCTCGAAGCCCAGCTCCGAGGCCGCGGAATTTTTGCGGTCATAAAGGACGCGGCTGGTGCGAGGCTCGGGTCCGGGCTCGTAGAACATCAGCCCCAGGCGCGCGTCGGGAATCCAGCGCACCCAGCGCGTATCGACCCCGTGCCGCCGCGCCTCGCCGTCGACCATGCGGCCGAGCGGCCCCTCCGGCAGCCGCGACACCCAGGCGACCCGCCGGCCGAGCCGGGCCAGGAGGCAGCCGACATTCAGTTCGCTGCCGCCGATGCCAATCTCGAATTGCCGCGCCTGATCGAGCCGCTGCGCGCCGGGTGGCGACAGCCGCATCAATGTCTCGCCGAGCGTCAGAAGGTCATAGCGCCCTTCGGACGAGGCGGCGTTCATCCGCGCGGACCACCGGCGACATAGATCACCTGGCCCGAGACGAAAGAGGCGTCCTCGCTGGCAAGAAACGCGATGACGTTGGCGACGTCGCGCGGCACCCCGACCCGGCCGACCGGGATCGCCTTGGCTCGATCGGCCTTGTATTGCTCGGGGTCCTGGCCGAGCCTGATCGCGACGGCGCGGGTCATGTCGCTGTCGATGAAGCCCGGCGCCACCGCGTTGACGGTGATGCCGAAGCGGCCGAGCTCGATCGCCAGGGTGCGCGCCATGCCCTGCAAGCCCGCTTTCGCCGTCGAGTAGTTGGTCTGCCCGCGATTGCCCAGCGCCGAGGCCGAGGACAAATTGACGATGCGCCCCCAATTGCGCTTGACCATCTCCCGCTGGGCCGCGCGCGAGCACAGGAACGCGCCCTTCATGTGGACCAAGGCGACGGCGTCCCAATCCTCCTCGGTCATCCGGTGAATAAGGTTGTCGCGAGTGATGCCGGCGTTGTTGACCAGGATGTCGAGCGAGCCCAGCCGCTGTGCGACCTCGGCGGCCAATGCGTCGACCTCGGCGGCGATGCCGACATTGGTCCTGAAGCCGAGCGCCGCGACCCCGTGCCGGCTGGCGATCCGCGCCGCCGTCGCTTCGGCGCCGGCGCCATCGAGATCGCAGATCGCGATCGCGGCACCGTCCTCGGCAAGCCGCTCGGCGGTCGCTGCGCCAATCCCTTTGGCACCGCCGGTGATCAGAGCCACCCGTCCGGCCGAGCGTTGTGTCATCGCCTGGTTCTCCCGATTGCTGCGGCATCAGCCTGTAGCAGCAGCGGGCGGCGCGCAACCGCTTCCTCCCACCGCTTGCCGGCATGACTCGATCGGCAAGTTGGCGGTTTTGAAAAACTGGGGCGAGTGACCGGATTCGAACCGGCGACATCCAGATCCACAATCTGGCGCTCTAACCAGCTGAGCTACACCCGCCGTCGCGAGTGGAGGTAGCGGCTCGCAGGCGGGGCGTCAAGGTTGGGCATTTCTGAAGCCTCCCCACATCTTGGCGATGCCGATTTCCTCCGACGGCTGGCGGCGCCGGGCGCTGCTGACCCCGCAGCAGATGGGCGAGGCCGACCGTCTGGCCATTGCCGGCGGCACTGCCGGCATCGCGCTGATGGAGAAGGCGGGGCTCGCCGTGGCCGACGCGGTCGCGCGGCGCTGGCCGATGCGGCCGGTCGCGGTTCTTTGCGGGCCCGGCAACAACGGCGGCGACGGCTTTGTCGCGGCCCGGCTGCTGGCCGAGCGCGGCTGGCCGGTGCGGCTCGCGCTGCTCGGCGAGCGCGCCGGGTTGCGCGGCGATGCGGCAGAAGCCGCCGCCCGCTGGTCGGGTGCGGTCGAGGCATTGGCGCCCGCCGTCCTCGACGGCGCGGCGCTGGTCCTCGATGCGATGTTCGGCGCCGGTCTTGCGCGTCCGGTCGAGGGCGCGCCGGCGGCGGTCATCGAGGCCATCGGCGAGCGCCGGCTGCCAGCGGTCGCGGTCGATGTCCCGAGCGGGGTCGACGGCGCCACCGGCGAGGTGCGCGGGACGGCGCCGCAGGCCGTGCTGACCGTCACCTTCTTCCGTAAGAAGCCGGGCCATTTGCTGCTGCCGGGACGGGTTCATTGCGGCGAAACCGTGCTGGCGCAGATCGGCATCCCGGATGCGGTCCTCGATCATGTCGGGCCGGACACGGCAGAGAACGGCCCTAGCCTGGTGGCTCGCCGACCTGCCGCGGCCGGGGCTCGCGAGCCATAAATACACGCGCGGACACGCGCTGATCGCCGGCGGCGCGGTGATGACCGGCGCCGCGCGGCTCGCGGCGCGGGCTGCCGCGAGGCTTGGCGCCGGCCTCGTCACGCTCGCGGCACCCGAGGCCGTGTTCTCCGTCTATGCCGCGGCGTTGACCGGGGTCATCGTCCAGCCGGTCGCCGCGCTCGCCGATTTCCGGGAATTGCTCGCCGACAGGCGGCGCAACGCCGCGCTGATTGGGCCCGGCGCCGGTGTCGGGGAAGAGACCCGCGACAAAACCCTGGCAATTCTTGCGGCCGAGAAGCGCGCGGTGCTGGACGCCGATGCGCTGAGCTCGTTCTCGCAGAGCCCTGCCGCGCTGTTCCGGGCGATACGCTCTCCTTGCGTGCTAACCCCGCACGCGGGCGAGTTCGCACGCCTCTTCGACACCGCGGGCGGCAAGCCCGAGCGGGCCCGGCGCGCCGCCCGGCAGAGCGGTGCGGTCGTGCTGTTGAAAGGCGCTGACACCGTCGTCGCCGCCCCCGACGGCCGGGTCGCGGTCAACGCCAACGCGCCCGCCGACCTGGCGACAGCGGGCAGCGGCGACGTCCTCGCCGGGATCGTGTTGGGGCTCTTGGCCCAGGGGATGGAGCCCTTCGCGGCGGCGAACGCCGCCGTCTGGATGCATGGCGCCGCCGCCGGCCGGCTCGGAGCGGGTCTGGTCGCCGAGGATCTGATCGACGCGCTGCCGGCGGTCTTGCAGGATCTTGCACGAAAATTTACCGTTTTTCGGCATTGACGGCCGGTCCGGGCTCGCGTCTCTGTCGCCCGATCATTGCTGCCGGAGCCCCATGACCGATCGCGCCCCCGCCCGCTTTTTCGAAGGCGTCTTCGACCGGACGCTGACCAATCTGCGCAGCGCCTGGCGCGAGATCGCCGAATCGGCGCGCGGCGTCCTGACCGGCGCGACCCGGCCCGACCTTTCGGTAGAGGACGCCGGCCGGCTGCGCGGGCAGATGGCGAGCTGCCTCGACGGGCGCGGCGGCGAGGTCACGGCGCGCGCCCGCGCCGCCGATCTGGGGCGCACCTATCTCGGCCTCGACGCGGCCGGGCGCGAGCGCTTCTTACAATTGCTGGCCCGCGAGTTCGATGTCGACCGCGCCGAGATCGACCGCTGTTGCGTGGCGCTCGCCGCGACGACCGTGCCGGCCGAGCGCGCCGCCGCCGAGCGGGCCTTGCGCGCCGCATTGGAACCGCCGCGCATCACCTTGCTGCGGCAATTCAACGCTCTGCCCGAAGGGGTCAAATTCCTCGTCGACCGCCGCGCCGAGCTGATCGATCTCGGCCGCCACGACCCGCTGCTGCAGGGCCTCGAGCAGGATTTGCGGGGCCTCCTGGCCAATTGGTTCGACATCGGCTTTCTCGAGCTGAAGCGGATCGGCTGGGAGTCGCCCGCGGCACTCCTCGAAAAGCTGATGGCCTACGAGGCGGTGCACGAGATCCGCGGCTGGACCGACCTGAAGAACCGGCTCGACGCCGACCGCCGCTGCTTCGCGTTCTTTCATCCGCGCATGCCCGAGGAACCGCTGATCTTTGTCGAGGTGGCGCTGGTCTCGGGCATGGCCGGCGATGTCCGCGCGCTTCTCGACGAGGCCGCGCCGATCGACGACCCGCATGCCGCCGACACCGCGATCTTCTACTCGATCTCGAACTGCCAGCACGGCCTCGCCGGGATCAGCTTCGGCGATTTTCTGATCAAACGGGTGGTCGACGCGCTGGCCGCCGATCTGCCGCGGCTCAAGGTGTTCGCGACCTTGTCGCCGGTGCCCGGGTTCCGCGCCTGGCTCGACACCCGGATCGCCGAGGCGCCCGACGAGATCCTGCTGCCGGCCGAGCGCACGGCGATCGATGGGCTGGGTGAGGGAGTTCCGGAGCGCGATCTGCCAGCACTCTTGAGCCACCCGGACTGGCAAGCCGAGCCGCGTGTCGCCGCAGTATTGCGCGAGCCGCTGATGCGCCTTTGCGCGCGTTATCTGTTGCGGGAGCGCGCGGTTTCAGGGCGGGCTCTGGATCCGGTGGCACACTTCCATCTGAGCAACGGCGCGCGCGTCGAACGGCTGAACTGGCTCGGCGACATCTCCGACAAGGGACTGCAGCAATCTGCCGGGATCATGGTCAATTATCTCTATCGCCTGGCCGATATCGAAGCCAACCACGAGGCCTATCGCGGCGAGGGGCGGGTGGCGGCGGCGCCGGCGATCCGTAATCTGGCGCGAGCGAGCTGAGCGCCGGCCGCGCTGCGCCGGCCCGGCTCCCTTGATCGCGTCGCGGCAGTGGCCCAAGTGAATGCGGCCCTCGGGCGCCGCCCCGTCTAGGTTGTGGGTGTCTAGGTTGTAGCGGATGCCTGTGCTAAGAAACACGCCGCCGGCCGGTCTGCTCGTCATCCGGATGACGGCGGGCGTGGCGGAATTGGCAGACGCACTGGATTTAGGTTCCAGCGATGAAAGTCGTGGGGGTTCGAGTCCCCCCGCCCGCACCAGACTGCGCCGGGATCATCTTCGAACGACAGGCTCCTTTCCATGCAAGTGACAGAAACCAGCGCCGACGGGCTCAAGCGCGAATATCGCATCGTCGTCCCTGCCGGCGAGCTCGAGGACCGGGTCAGTGGCCGACTCGACGAAATCGGCCGGACGATCCGCTTGCCGGGCTTCCGGCCGGGCAAGGTGCCGATGCAGATTCTGCGCCGGCGCTACGGCCCCTCGGTTCTGGGCGAGGTTCTGGAGAGCACTGTGCAAGGAAGCTCGGCCGATGCCATCCGCGAGAACAATTTGCGTCCGGCCCTGCCGCCCAAAGTCGACATCGTCTCGTTCAGCGAAGGCGCCGACCTCGAATACAACATGTCAGTCGAGGTGCTGCCGGAAATCCCGGAGCCCAACTTTGCCGATCTCGGCATCGAGCGGCTGGTCGTCGAGGTGCCCGAGGAGGACATCGACCGCGCGCTCGAGCGGATCGCCGAGCGGCAGCGCGGGTCCGAGCCGGTCGACCGCCCGGCGGCGGATGGCGACATCCTTGTCGCCGATGTCGAGGGGCGGGTCGGCGAGCGCGAGATCCCTGGCGCCAGCGGCAAGGACCGCCAGATCATGCTCGGCTCGGACGGCTTCATCCCGGGCTTCGAGGCGCAGCTGACCGGCGCCGCCGCCGGCGAGCACCGCAGCGTGCGCGTCACCTTCCCGGCAGATTATGTGCTCCCTGATTTCGCCGGCCAGGAGGCGGTGTTCGAGGTCGATGTGAAGGAAGTGCGGCAGCGCTCGCCGCTCGTCGTCGACGACGAGCTCGCCAAGGCCGTGGGCCTCGAAAGCCTGGCCGAGCTGCGCCAGGAGGTGACCCAGCAGATGCAGCGCGACTACGAAGTAGCCTCGCGCCTGCGCCTGAAGCGCGGGCTGCTCGACAAGCTGGCGGAGCGCTACGATTTCCAGGTGCCGCTCGGCATGGTCGATCTCGAGTTCGACAACATCTGGGCGCAGCACCAGGCCGAGAAGGAGCGGGAGAAGAACACACAGACCGAAGCCGCCAGCGAAGCGACCGCATCGGAGCCCGCCGCCGGCGATGAGCCGGCCGTGCCCGAGCCGGCCGATGACGCGGAGACCGCCGATAGCGCCGAGGCGGCGACGCCCGACGCGGGCAAAGGTGAGGGGGGCGAAAGCGAGGAGACGCTGAAGGCCGACTACCGCGGGATTGCCGAGCGCCGCGTCCGGCTCGGGCTGCTGCTTGCGGAGGTCGGACGGAGCAACAACATCACCGTCACGCAGGACGAGCTCAACCAGTCGATCACCCGCGAGGCGCGCCGCCACCCCGGCTACGAGCGTCAGGTTCTGGAGTTCTACCGCCAGAACCCCGAAGCCATCGCCAACCTGCGGGCGCCGATCTTCGAGGACAAGGTCGTCGATTTCATCGTCGAGCTGGCCAAGGTCGAGGAGCGCCGGGTGACCCCGCAGGAGCTGCTGGCGCTACCCGATCCCGACGCCGACGACGCCGCCACGCCGAGCTGATTTGCCGCAACCCGTTCGCCGCCGCCGTCGCCGCGGCGCAGCCGAGGAGGCCCCGATGCCGGACTACTTCGAACAGTACATGAACAATTTGGTGCCGATGGTGGTCGAGCAGACCAACCGGGGCGAGCGCGCCTACGACATCTATTCGCGCCTCTTGAAGGAGCGGATAATTTTTCTGATCGGGCCGATCCACGATGCGGTCGGGAGCCTCATCTGCGCACAGCTGTTGTTTCTCGAATCAGAGAACCCGTCAAAGGACATCGCCTTCTACATCAACTCGCCGGGCGGGGTGGTGACCTCGAGCCTGGCGATCTACGACACGATGCAATACATCCGCTCGCCGGTGTCGACCGTCTGCATCGGCCAGGCCGCCTCAGCGGGCTCGTTGCTGCTCTGCGCGGGCGCCAAGGGCAAGCGCTTCTCGCTGCCGAACTCGAGAATCATGATCCATCAACCCTCGGGGGGCGCCCAGGGCCAGGCCACCGACATCGAGATCCAGGCCAGGGAAATTCTCGCGTTGCGCGCCCGTCTCAATGAGATTTACGTCAAGCACACCGGGCAGCCGCTAGAGGCGATCCAGATGGCGCTGGAGCGCGACAAGTTCCTGTCGCCGACCGAGGCGCAGGATTTCGGCTTGATCGACGAGGTCGTAGAAAGCCGGCCCGGCGGCTTCGAGGAAAAGGCGCGCGCCTGATCCTGACAGCCCCTGCGGCGCGACGCCGTTATGATTAAGTGGTTGTTGATCCGTCAGGAGCACATATACTCGATCATCGGGGTTGGGCGGTGCGGCGCCGCCCGGCCCTGGGCGAGGCGTGCGGCTCGGCGGCATGCCTCGGTCGCCGAACCGGGGACGAAGAGGCCGCAAAGGTCGGGGCTCTGCCCCGGCCGATGACGGAGTGGCGATGAGCAAATCCAGCGGCAGCGACTCGAAGAACACGCTCTACTGCTCGTTTTGCGGCAAGAGCCAGCACGAGGTCAGGAAGCTGATCGCCGGGCCGACGGTTTTCATCTGCGACGAATGCGTCGAGCTCTGCATGGACATCATCCGTGAGGAGCACAAGACGACATTGGTCAAGTCGCGCGACGGGGTTCCCGGGCCGCGCGACATCTGCAAGGTCCTCGACGATTACGTGATCGGCCAGGACCACGCCAAGCGCGTCCTCTCGGTCGCCGTCCACAACCATTACAAGCGCCTCGCGCATGGCGCCAAGGCCAACGATGTCGAGCTCGCCAAATCGAACATCCTGCTGGTCGGGCCGACCGGCTCGGGCAAGACGCTCCTGGCGCAGACCCTGGCGCGGATCATCGACGTGCCGTTCACGATGGCCGATGCGACGACGCTGACCGAGGCCGGGTATGTCGGCGAGGACGTCGAGAACATCATTTTGAAGCTCTTGCAGGCAGCCGACTACAACGTCGAGCGGGCGCAGCGCGGCATCGTCTATATCGACGAGGTCGACAAGATCTCGCGCAAATCCGATAACCCGTCGATCACCCGCGACGTCTCGGGCGAGGGCGTGCAGCAGGCGCTCCTCAAGATCATGGAGGGGACGATCGCCTCGGTGCCGCCGCAGGGCGGCCGCAAGCACCCGCAGCAGGAATTCCTGCAGGTCGACACCACCAACATCCTGTTCGTCTGCGGCGGCGCATTCTCGGGGCTGGAAAAGATCATCGCGCAGCGGCGCCAGGGCACCTCGATCGGCTTCGGCGCCGAGGTGCGCGGCCCCGACGAGCGCAAGACCGGCGAGATTTTGCGCGATCTCGAGCCCGAGGATTTGCTGAAATTCGGCCTGATCCCGGAGTTTGTCGGCCGCCTGCCGGTGGTGGCCACGCTCGACGACCTCGACGAGGGCGCGCTGGTCGACATCCTGACCAAGCCGAAGAACGCGCTGGTCAAGCAGTACCAGCGGCTGTTCGAGATGGAGGACGTGCGGCTCGAGCTCAACGAGGAGGCGCTGAAGGCGATCGCCCGCAAGGCGATCCTGCGCAAGACCGGCGCTCGCGGACTGCGCTCGATCATGGAGGCGATCCTGCTCGAATCGATGTTCGAGCTGCCGAGCCTGATCGGCGTCAGCGAGATCGTCATCAACCGCGAGGTCGTCGAAGGGCGGGCCGTCCCGCTCCATATCTACTCTGATCGCCGTGGCGATGTCGGGACCGCGGACTGATCCCGACATGGCGCGGGAGGCCATCGCCGCGGAGCGGCTTGACGGCCGGCGATACCGCGCCAACCTTAAGGCGGCTTGTCTCTTTCCGGCCCCCCGGCTCGCCCCGGGACGGCCCTGAGAATAAAGAGGGCTCATGTTGGAAACAGTGCGCGGCGCGCTCTACCCTGTCCTGCCTCTACGCGACATCGTCGTCTTTCCGCACATGATCGTCCCGCTCTTCGTCGGGCGCGAAAAGTCGGTGCGGGCGCTCGAGGATGTGATGAAGGACGACAAGCAGATCCTTCTCGTCACCCAGAAGAACGCGGCCCAGGACGACCCCTCGACCGCGGACATCTTCTCGGTCGGGACCGTCGGTACCGTGCTGCAGCTCCTCAAGCTGCCCGACGGCACCGTCAAGGTGCTGGTCGAGGGCGGGCAGCGCGCCCGGATCACCCGCTTCGCCGACAACGAGGCCTTCTTTCAGGCCTATGCCGACACGGTCGGCGATAAGACCGGCGAGCGTCAGGAGACCGAGGCGCTGGCCCGCACCGTGGTCACGCAATTTGAGCAGTACATCAAGCTCAACAAGAAGATCCCGCCCGAGGTCCTAGTCTCGATCAACCAGATCGAGGAGCCGGGCAAGCTCGCCGACACGGTTGCCTCGCACCTCAATCTGAAGATCCCTGAAAAGCAGGAGCTGCTCGAGATCGAGGCGGTGTCCGAGCGTCTGGAAAAGGTTTTCGGCTACATGGAAGGCGAGATCGGTGTCCTCCAGGTCGAGAAGCGGATCCGCAACCGCGTCAAGCGCCAGATGGAGAAGACGCAGCGGGAATATTACCTCAACGAACAGTTGAAGGCGATCCAGAAGGAGCTCGGCGAGGGCGAAGACGGCCGCGACGAGATGGCCGAGCTCGAAGACCGCATCGCCAAGACCGTATTCACCAAGGAAGCGCGCGACAAGGCGACGGCCGAGCTGAAGAAGCTCAAGAGCATGAGCCCGATGTCGGCCGAAGCGACGGTGGTGCGCAACTATCTCGACTGGCTGTTGTCGGTGCCTTGGCAGAACCGGACCAAGATCAAGCGCGACATCAAGAGTGCGGAAAGGGTTCTCAACGACGACCATTTCGGACTGGAAAAGGTCAAGGAGCGCATCCTCGAATACCTCGCCGTGCAGCAGCGCATCAAAAAGATGAAAGGCCCGATCCTGTGTCTGGTCGGCGCCCCCGGCGTCGGCAAGACCTCGCTTGGCAAGTCGGTCGCGCGCGCCACCGGCCGAAATTTTGTGCGCATGTCGCTGGGCGGGGTTCGCGACGAAGCCGAAATCCGCGGCCATCGGCGCACCTATATCGGCTCGATGCCCGGCAAGATCCTGCAAGGGATGAAGAAGGCGAAGTCGTCGAACCCGCTGTTCCTGCTCGACGAGGTCGACAAGCTCGGCGCCGACTGGCGCGGCGACCCCTCCTCGGCGCTGCTCGAAGTGCTCGACCCGGAGCAGAACGGGACTTTCAACGACCACTACCTCGAGGTTGATTACGACCTTTCGGACGTGATGTTCGTGACCACCGCGAACACCTTGCGCATCCCGCAACCGCTGTTGGACCGCATGGAGATCATCCGCATCCCCGGCTACACCGAGGACGAGAAGGTCGAGATTGCGCGCCGCCACCTGATCCCCAAGCAGATGAAGGCGCACGGCATCCGCAAGAGCGAATGGAGCATCAGCGACGATGCGGTGCGCGACCTGATCCGCTACTACACGCGTGAGGCGGGGGTCCGCAATCTGGAGCGCGAGATCGCCAACCTGACCCGCAAGGCGATCAAGGACATCCTGATGAAGAAGACCGAGCGGGTCGCGGTGACGCGCCGCAACGTCGAAAAATATGCCGGGGTCAGGCGGTTCCGCTTTGGCGAGGCCGAGAGCGAGGATCTGGTCGGCGTCACCACCGGGCTCGCCTGGACCGAGGTCGGCGGCGAATTGCTGACGATCGAGGCGGTGACGCTTCCCGGAAAGGGGCGGGTTACGGCGACCGGCAAGCTCGGCGACGTGATGAAGGAATTGGTGCAGGCCGCCGAAAGCTTCGTGAAGTCGCGCAGCTATGCCTTCGGCATCAGGCCGCCGGTCTTCGAGAAGCGGGATATCCATGTGCACGTTCCCGAAGGCGCCACACCCAAGGACGGGCCCTCGGCCGGTGTTGCCATGGTGACCTCGATCGTCTCGGTGCTGACCGGCATCCCGGTCAAGGCCGACCTCGCCATGACCGGCGAGATCACCTTGCGCGGCCGGGTCCTGCCGATCGGCGGGGTCAAGGAGAAGCTGCTGGCGGCGCTGCGCGGCGGCCTGAAAACCGTGCTGATCCCGCACGACAACGAGAAGGACCTGGCCGAAATACCGGACAATGTGAAGCGGGGGCTGAAGATCATCCCGGTCAAGACCGTCGACGAGCTGTTGAGCCAGGCGCTGGTCAGCGCGCTCACACCGGTCGAATGGTCCGAGGACGGCGAGCCCGAGGCGGTGATTCCCGCTCCAAGCGAAGTACGTTCGGGAGTGGTGACGCACTGAGCTGGGCCGGAGGCCGCTATCGGCAGCGGCCTGTTGCGGCGCAGCATCGGGAACCGCCTGGAATGCCTAACAATCGCTTCACTTCTTTCCACCGCAGCGGAGTTGACCGAGGGGCGGCCGGGCACTAAACTCGCTGGCGAACAGACCGCAGGAACGATCCCGCATACTTGCGCAGGGGGAGCCCGTGAACAGGAACGAACTCGTCGACGCCGTCACCAGTCAAACCGATTTGAGGAAGACCGACGCAAGCAAAGCGGTCGATGCGGTGTTCGACGCCATCGCCGCAGCCTTGAAGGGTGGCGACGATGTGCGCCTCGTCGGGTTCGGCACGTTCTCGGTCGCCTCGCGGGCCGCTTCCGAAGGCCGCAACCCTCGGACCGGCGAGAAGATCAAGATCGCTGCATCCAAGCAGGCCAAGTTCAAGCCGGGTAAGGGCTTGCGCGACTTGCTCAACTGACGCGGCGACTATCGCCGGACGGTTTCGGCCGCGCCGTGCGGGCCAGGGGCGATTAGCTCAGCTGGTAGAGCATCTCGTTTACACCGAGGGGGTCGGGGGTTCGAGTCCCTCATCGCCCACCATCCGAATCTCGGCGGCGGCGGCAGGGTTGCTTGACAACCCTTCCGGCGGAAGGGTACCAGTGGCCGCCCCGGTCGAAGGCCAAGGGGGTGTAGCTCAGTTGGTTAGAGCGCCGGCCTGTCACGCCGGAGGCCGCGGGTTCGAGTCCCGTCACTCCCGCCATCGATTGCGGGCCGGCGACCACCGTGCGCCGCGGCAAGTGGGGCCGGACTTCCCTCTTCGGCCGCCGGTCCCATATCTGCAACACCACCCGGTCGCCGGCTCCAACCGGCCGCCGCCGGTTGGAGCTCCGATGGAAAGCCTGCTCCGCGAATACTTCCCGATCCTGGTGTTTCTCGCCATCGCCGGCGCCGTCGCCGTGGCGATGGTCGCGGGCTCCTTCATGCTCGGCCGCCAGCGGCCCGACAGCGAGAAGCTGTCGCCTTACGAATGCGGCTTCGAGCCGTTCGACGACGCCCGTATCCGCTTTGATGTTCGCTATTACCTGGTGGCGATCCTGTTCATCATATTCGACCTTGAAGTGGCTTTCCTGTTCCCTTGGGCGGTGTCGCTCGGCGATATCGGAATGTTCGGCTTCTGGTCAATGGTGGTGTTCCTGGCGGTGCTGACAGTCGGCTTCGTCTACGAGTGGTGCAAAGGGGCGCTGGAATGGGAGTGATCGACACGCCCGGACGTCCGCTCCCGCCGGGCGGCGAGCAGGATCTGCTGCTTCGCGCCGCCACCGAGGAGGTGCAGGATAAGGGCTTTGTCGTCGCCCGGCTCGACAACCTCGTCAATTGGGCGCGCAGCGGGTCGTTGTGGCCGATGACCTTCGGGCTTGCCTGCTGCGCTGTCGAGATGATGCACACCGGCGCCAGCCGCTACGATCTCGACCGGTTCGGCGTCGTCTTCCGCGCCAGCCCACGCCAATCCGACGTGATGATCGTCGCCGGCACCTTGTGCAACAAGATGGCGCCCGCCTTGCGGAAGGTCTACGACCAGATGGCCGAGCCGCGCTGGGTGATCTCGATGGGCTCCTGCGCCAACGGCGGCGGCTATTACCACTATTCCTACTCGGTCGTGCGCGGCTGCGACCGCATCGTGCCGGTCGACGTCTACGTGCCTGGCTGCCCGCCGACTGCCGAGGCGCTGCTTTACGGCGTGCTGCTGCTGCAGAAGAAGATCAGGCGCACCAGCAACTTTGCCCGCTAACCCCGCCATGGACAACCGCCTCGAGGCTTTGGCCGAACATCTGGCGGCCGCACTACCTGGCGTGGTGGCCGCGGCCGAAATCCGCCACGGCGAGCTCGCCATTCGCACCGCACGCGCCGCGCTGCCCGAGGCGCTGAGCTTTCTGCGCGACGACCCGAAATGCCGGTTTACGGTGCTCTGCGACATCTGCGGCGTCGATTACCCCGACCGGCCGTTGCGTTTCGAGGTCGTCTACAACCTTCTCAGCCTCAGCCTCAATCAGCGTATCCGCGTCAAGATCGAGACCGACGACGAGCAGCCGGTGCCGTCGGTGGTCGGGCTCTACAGCAGCGCCGGGTGGTGGGAGCGGGAGGCCTGGGACCTCTTTGGCATCTATTTCGCGGACAACCCCGACCTGCGCCGCATCCTGACCGACTACGGCTTCGAGGGGCATCCGCTGCGCAAGGATTTTCCGCTGACGGGCTACGTCGAATTGCGCTACGACGAGGAGCAGAAGCGCGTCGTCTACGAGCCCGTGCGGCTGCAGCAGGAGTTCCGCACCTTTGATTTCCTGTCGCCTTGGGAGGGGATGGACAAGATCCTCCCCGGCGACGAGAAGGCCGGCGAAGCCGAGCCGAAGGCTCCGGGAGAAGGCGGCGGATGAGCGAAGACCGGGCGGCGGCGGGGCGCGAGCTCGAAGGCCCGCCGCAGATCAAGAATTTCACGATGAATTTCGGGCCGCAGCACCCGGCGGCGCACGGAGTGATGCGGCTGGTCCTCGAGATGGACGGCGAGATCATCGAGCGCGCCGACCCGCATATCGGGCTTCTGCACCGCGGCACCGAAAAGCTGATCGAACATAAGACCTATCTGCAGGCGATCCCCTATTTCGACCGGCTCGACTACGTCTCGCCGATGTGCCAGGAGCACGCCTTCGCGCTCGCCGTCGAGAAGCTGATGGGGATCACGCCGCCGCCGCGCGCGCAATATATCCGGGTGCTGTTTGCCGAGATCACCCGCATCCTGAACCATCTCCTGACGGTCTGCGCCTTCGGCCTCGATGTCGGGGCGATCACGCCCTTCTTGTGGGGGTTCGAAGAGCGCGAGCGGCTGATGGAGTTCTACGAGCGCGCTTCGGGTGCCCGCCTGCACGCCAATTATTTCCGACCGGGCGGCGTCCATCTCGATCTGCCGCAGGGGCTCGCCGACGACATCCTCGCCTTTTGCGACACCTTCCCCAGGACGATCGACGATATCGAGCGCATTCTGACCGAGAACCGCATCTTCAAGCAGCGCACCGTCGATATTGGCGTGGTGAGCCCGCAAGAAGCCGCCGATTGGGGCTTCTCCGGGCCGATGCTGCGCGGCTCGGCGACCCCTTGGGATTTGCGCCGGGCGCAGCCCTACGACGCCTACGACAAGATCGAGTTTGACGTACCGATCGGCCGGAACGGCGACTGCTACGACCGCTACCTGGTGCGGATCGAGGAAATGCGCCAGTCGGTGCGCATCATCAGGCAGGCGTTGGCGCAGATGCCGGCGGGGCCGGTCAAGGTCGACGACCATAAGGTGGCGCCGCCGCCGCGGGCCGAGATGAAGAGCTCGATGGAGGCGCTGATCCACCACTTCAAGCTCTATACTGAGGGCTACCACGTGCCCGCGGGCGAAACCTACACCGCGGTCGAGGCGCCCAAGGGCGAGTTCGGCGTCTTCCTCGTCGCCGACGGCACCAACCGGCCCTATCGCTGCAAGATCCGCGCGCCGGGCTTCGCCTTTCTGCAGGCCACCGATTTCATGGCGCGCGGCCATATGCTGGCCGATGTCGTCGCGATCATCGGCTCGATGGACATCGTCTTCGGCGAGATTGACCGATGAGCGAACCGGTCCAGACGCTGCCCTTCGAGCAGCCCGCGAGCTTCGCGTTCAGCCCGAAAAATCTCGAGCTGGCGAAGGCCCACATCGCCAAATACCCGCCCGGCCGGCAGGCGAGCGCGGTTCTGCCATTGCTCGACCTGGCGCAGCGCCAGCAGGGCGGCTGGCTGCCGCGGGCGGCGATGGACCACGTCGCCGAAATGCTCGAAATGGCGCCAATCCGGGTCTACGAGGTCGGCAGCTTCTATACGATGTTCAATCTGCGCCCAGTAGGGCGGTATCTGTTGCAGGCCTGCACGACGACCCCTTGCTGGCTGCGCGGCTCGGACGCCGTGGTCGAGGCTTGCCGGCGCGGGCTCGGGATCGGCGTCGGCGGCAGCACGGCCGATGGCCTCTTTACATTGGTCGAGGTCGAGTGCCTGGGCGCCTGCGTCAACGCCCCGATCCTGCAGGTCAACGATGACTTCTACGAGGACCTCGACGGGCCGGCGACCGAGGCGCTGCTCGACGCGCTGCGCGACGGCAAGGCGCCGCCGCCGGGCTCGGTCATCGGCCGCCACGGCTCCGAGCCGGTTGGCGGCCGCACTACCTTGAAGTGAGGGACGCGAATGCTCGCCGACAGCGACCGCATCTTCACCAACCTCTACGGCCAGGACGATTGGCGGCTCGACGGTGCGCGGCGGCGCGGCGATTGGGACGGCACCAAGGATTCTGATTCTCAAGGGCCGCGACTGGATCGTCGAAGAGATCAAGGAATCGGGCCTGCGCGGAAGGGGCGGTGCCGGCTTTCCGACCGGCCTCAAATGGTCCTTCATGCCGAAGGAGAGCGACCGACCGACTTATCTGATCGTCAACGCCGACGAGAGCGAGCCCGGCACCTGCAAGGATCGCGACATCCTGCGCAACGATCCGCACAAGCTGGTCGAAGGCTGCCTGTTGGCCTCGGCCGGGATGGGTGCCCATCATTGCTACATCTATATTCGCGGCGAGTTCTATAACGAGGCCCAGCGGCTCCAGGCGGCGATCGACGAGGCCTATGCGGCGGGGCTCGTCGGCAAGAACGCCTGCGGCTCGGATTATGATTTCGAGATCCATCTGCACCGCGGCGCCGGCGCCTATATCTGCGGCGAGGAGACGGGACTGCTCGAAAGCCTGGAGGGGCGCAAGGGCCAGCCGCGGCTGAAACCGCCGTTCCCCGCCGCAGTCGGCCTCTATGGCTGCCCGAGCACGGTCAACAACGTCGAGACCATCGCATCGGCTCCGGCGATCCTGCGCCGGGGAGCAGCCTGGTTTGCCGGGATTGGCCGGCCCAAAAACACCGGCACCAAGATCTACTGCATTTCCGGCCATGTGAACCAGCCGTGCAATGTCGAGGAGGCGATGAGCATCCCGCTCAAGGAACTGGTCGAGCGGCATGCCGGGGGGGTGCGCGGCGGCTGGGACAATCTGCTGGCGATCATCCCGGGCGGCTCGTCGGTGCCGGTCCTGCCGAAATCGATCTGCGACACGGTGCTGATGGATTTCGACAGTCTGGCGGCGGTTAAGAGCGGGCTCGGCACCGCCGCCGTCATCGTCATGGACCAATCGACCGATATCGTGAAGGCGATCGCGCGGTTGTCAAAATTCTACAAGCACGAGAGCTGCGGCCAGTGCACCCCATGCCGCGAAGGCCTGGGATGGGTGTGGCGGGTCATGGAGCGCATGGTCGAGGGCAACGCCTCGGTCGCCGAGATCGACACGCTGCTCGACGTCTCCTACGAGATCGAGGGACACACGATCTGCGCGCTGGCCGATGGCGCGGCCTGGCCGGTGCAGGGGCTGATCCGCCATTTCCGTCCGGAGCTGGAGCGCCGCATCGCCGAGTACCGGGCGGCCGCGCTGCCGCAGGCGGCGGAGTGAACGCGTCCGCGGCGAGCCATGGCCGAGCCCGAGCGCCTTGTCACTTGACAGGATCGCCCTTCCCGCCTCGCCTGGGAGCCGGTGCGCTACTGCCCGGAGACCGATACGATGGCGATCGAGCTGCGGCCTTGGCCTGGCCAAGCGGATGAGATCGCCGTGGCGCATGACGCCGGGCCGGATCTGGTCATCCACGACTATACCGGGGACGGCGAGGCCTGGTTGTGGGAGATCGAGCACGCTTCGCAGCACCCGGAGCACATTGTTGCGGCGTTGGCGGAGCTGCAACGCCGGCAGGCGGTCGCGCTGAAGTGAGTGCTTTTCGGTCGAAATTGCGCGGCTGGATAACGAGAAGGACCCGATGCCGAAGCTGACGATCGACGGGACCGAGATCGAGGTGCCGGCCGGGACCACGATCCTGCAAGCCTGCGAGCAAGCAGGGATCGAGGTCGCGCATTTCTGCTTTCACGAGCGCCTGTCGATCGCCGGGAACTGCCGGATGTGCCTGGTGGAGATGGAGCGCTCTCCCAAACCCATCGCGTCGTGCGCGATGCCGGTGGGCGACGGCATGGTGATCCACACCAACTCGCCCAAAGCCGTCAAGGCGCGCAACGGGGTCATGGAGTTCCTGCTGATCAACCATCCGCTCGACTGCCCGATCTGCGACCAGGGCGGCGAGTGCGACCTGCAGGACCAGGCGATGGCCTACGGCTTCGACCGCAGCCGGTTCGAGGAGAACAAGCGCGCGGTGCGCGACAAGGATTTCGGCCCGCTGGTCAAGACCCAGATGACGCGCTGCATTCATTGCACGCGCTGCATCCGCTTTCTGACCGAAATTGCCGGGGTGCAGGAGCTCGGCGCCACCGGGCGCGGCGAGGACATGGAGATCGATACCTATATCGAGCAGGCGCTGGGCTCCGAGCTGTCGGCCAACATCATCGATCTGTGCCCGGTCGGCGCGCTGACCTCGAAGCCGTATGCCTTCCTCGCCCGGCCGTGGGAGCTGACGAAGACCGAGTTGGTCGACGTGATGGACGCGGTCGGCAGCAACATCCGGCTCGATTCGCGCGATGCGCAGGTGCTGCGCGTGCTGCCGCGGCTCAACGAGGCGGTGAACGAAGAATGGATCTCGGACAAGACCCGGTACGCCGTCGACGGGCTGCGCCGGGGCCGGCTCGACCGCCCCTATATCCGTCGTGACGGAAGGCTGTGCGAGGCCGATTGGCGCGAGGCCCTGGAGCTGGTGGCGCAGCGGCTGAGGTCGGCGCCGGGCGAACGGATCGCCGTGATCGCCGGCGATTTGTGCGACGCCGAGTCGATGTTCGCGGTGAAGGAGCTGATGGCCGGGCTGGATGCCGCGAGCCTCGACTGCCGCCAGGACGGCGCCAGGCTCGATCCGCGGTGCCGTGCCGGCTATCTCTTCAACACGACGATCGCCGGCATCGAGAATGCGGACGCGTGCCTGCTGATCGGGACCAGCCCGCGCTTTGAAGCGCCGCTCGTCAACGCGAGGCTGAGGAAGCGCTATATGCGCGGCGGGTTCTCTGTGGCAGCGATCGGCCCCCGCCTCGATCTGACCTATCCGGTCGAGATGCTGGGCGACGGCGGCGATACGCTGGGCGCGCTCGCCGAGGGCGGCCACCCCTGGGCCGCGAGGCTGCGCGAGGCGAAGAACCCGATGCTCGTCCTGGGGCAGGGCGCACTCGCCCGGCCGGACGGCGCCGCAGTGCTGGCGGTGGCGCGCGCGATCGCGGAGGGCTGCGGCCTCGTGCGCGACGGCTGGAACGGGTTCAACGTGCTGCATCGCGCCGCGGCGCGGGTCGCCGGCCTCGACCTCGGCCTCGTGCCGGGACCGGGCGGGCGCGACGTTGTCGGCATCCTCGCCGGGTGCCGCTCGGGCGACATCGAGCTTCTCTACCTTCTCGGCGCCGACGAGATCGACACCAGCGATCTCGGTGCGGCCTTCGTGGTCTATCAGGGGCACCACGGCGACCGCGGTGCTGCGCGCGCCGATGTCGTCCTGCCGGGGGCCGCGTATACCGAGAAGGACGGCACCTACGTCAACACCGAGGGGCGGGTGCAGCTCGGCCATCGCGCGGGCTTCCCGCCGGGCGAGGCGCGGGAGGATTGGAAGATCCTGCGGGCGCTCTCGGGCGCCATCGGGCGCCCGCTGCCTTTCGATACGCTGGGCGAGGTGCGCCGGCGCATGCGCGCGGTCCATCCTGTCCTCGCCGGGATCGACCAGATCGCTCCGGCGGCCTGGCAGGCCTTTGGCGAGCCCGGCCCGATCGCGCCGACGCCCTTTGCCTATCCGATCGCGGATTTCTACCGGACCGACCCGATCAGCCGGGCGAGCCTGACGATGGCCGAGTGCAGCGAGGCGTTCATCGCGCGGCCGCACCAACCATCGGAACGGACCGGAACGCATGGCTAGCTTTTGGAGCGGCTACGCGTTGCCGACCGTGATTACCGTCGGCGAGGTGCTGGCGGTGGTCGTGCCGCTGCTGATTGCGGTCGCCTACCTGACTTATTTCGAGCGCAAGGTGCTGGCGCTCTCGCAGCTGCGCAAGGGGCCGAACGTTGTCGGCCCGTTCGGGTTGCTTCAGCCCTTCGCCGATGGCCTCAAGCTCTTGATCAAGGAGACGATCATCCCCAGCGGGTCGAACCGGCTGGTGTTCATCATTGCCCCGATCATTACGTTCACGTTGAGCCTAGTCGCCTGGGCGGTCATCCCGTTCGATGCCGGCGTGGTGATCGCCAATATCAATGTCGGCATCCTCTATCTCTTCGCGATCAGCTCGCTCGGGGTCTACGGGATCATCCTCGCCGGCTGGGCGTCGAATTCCCGTTACGCGTTCCTCGGCGCATTGCGCTCGGCGGCACAGATGGTCTCCTACGAGGTGGCGATCGGCTTCGTCCTCGTCACTGTGCTGCTCTGCGCCGGCTCGCTCAATCTCAGCGCCATCGTCGAGGCGCAGCGGAACATCTGGTTCGCGATCCCGCTGTTGCCGATGTTCGTGATCTTCTTCATCTCGGGCTTGGCCGAGACCAACCGGGCGCCGTTCGACCTGGTCGAGGGCGAGACCGAGCTGGTCGCCGGCTATTTCGTCGAATATTCGGCGATGAGCTTTGCGTTGTTCTATCTCGGCGAATACGCCAACATGATCCTGATCAGTGCGATGACGAGCGTGCTGTTTCTCGGCGGCTGGCTGGCGCCGGTTGGGGTGGCGCCGTTCACCTGGATCCCAGGGCCGATCTGGTTCTTCCTCAAGATCGCCTTCGTGCTGTTTTGCTTCCTATGGGTGCGCGCCACCTTCCCGCGGTTTCGCTATGACCAGCTGATGCGGCTCGGCTGGAAGGTGTTTTTGCCGTTCTCGCTGTTCTGGCTGGTGCTGACGGCGGGGGTGCTGACCGCGGCGGGATGGCTGCCGGCGCGCTGACCGACCGAGGGGCGGAGGATCAATCGATGGCATTTCTCGAACGCAGCGCCCGCGGTCTGCTGCTGACCGAGCTTCTGTCGGGGCTTGGGCTGACCTTGCGCTACATGTTCAGGCGGCCGGTCACGGTCAACTACCCCCACGAGAAGGGGCCGCTCAGCTCCCGCTTCCGCGGCGAGCATGCGCTGCGGCGCTACCCTAACGGCGAGGAGCGCTGCATCGCCTGCAAATTGTGCGAGGCGATCTGCCCGGCGCTCGCGATCACGATCGAGGCCGAGCCGCGCGAGGACGGCAGCCGGCGCACGACGCGCTACGACATCGACATGACAAAGTGCATCTATTGCGGCTACTGCCAGGAAGCCTGCCCGGTCGACGCGATCGTCCAAGGCCCGAATTTCGAGTTCGCCGCCGAAACCCGGGAGGAGCTGTTCTACGACAAGCAAAAGCTGCTCGATAACGGCGACCGCTGGGAGGCCCAGATCGCCAAGAACCTGGCGCTCGACGCGCCCTATCGGTGACCGGAATGGGTAAGGCATCAAGGCGCCACCTCCCTGTCCCTCCCCAATGCTCACGGGGGAGGGAGGGACCCGCGGCAGCGTGGGCGAGGGGGCCGGCACCGGCAGCCTGTGGCGAACTCGGCAAGGGGCGCCGATGATCCTTCAAGCTGTCCTGTTCTATATCTTCGCCGCTGTCGCCGTGGCGTCCGGGGTGATGGTCGTCTCGGCGCGCAACCCGGTGCATTCGGTGCTGTTTTTGATCCTCGCCTTCTTCAATGCCGCCGGGCTCTTCGTGCTGATCGGGGCGGAGTTTCTGGCGATGATCCTCGTCATCGTCTATGTCGGGGCAGTGGCGGTCCTGTTTCTCTTCGTCGTTATGATGCTCGACATCGATTTCGTGCAATTGCGCAGCGGCTTCGTACGCTACCTGCCGGTCGGCGCGCTGGTCGGGCTGATCCTGCTGGCCGAGCTCGTGCTTGTCGTTGGCAGCTGGGCATTGGTCCCGGGCGGGCCGGCCGCGGCGGCACCGCCGGCGGGGGGTGTGGCCCTCGACAACACTCGGGCGCTCGGCGATATTCTCTACACCCGCTATCTCTTCGCCTTTCAAGGCGCGGGGCTGATCCTGCTGGTCGCCATGATCGGGGCGATCGTCCTGACGTTGCGCCATCGCCCCGACGCCCGGCGGCAATCAATCTCGGCTCAGCTCGCCCGCACCCGCGCGCAGTCGGTCGAGATCATCAAAATCCCCATCGGCGGGGGCGGATGATGGCAATCGGGCTCGCCCACTACCTGACCGTCGCCGCGATCCTGTTCACGCTCGGGATCTTCGGCATCTTCCTCAATCGCAAGAACATCATCATCATCCTGATGTCGATCGAGCTGATGCTGCTGGCAGTCAACATCAACTTCGTGGCCTTCTCGGTGTTTCTGAACGATCTGGTCGGGCAGGCCTTTGCCATGTTCGTGCTGACAGTGGCGGCGGCGGAGGCGGCGATCGGCCTTGCCATCCTCGTCGTCTATTTCCGCATCCGGGGGACGATCGGGGTCGACGACATCAACATGATGAAGGGCTGAGGCCGTGGCCGTCGCCATCGTCTTCCTGCCGCTTTTCGGCGCGATCGTCGCCGGCTTTTTCGGCCGCGCCATCGGCGACCGCGGCGCACAGCTCGTCACTTGCGGCGCGCTGATCCTGGCAGCGGCGTTGTCGATCCCGGTGTTCCTCGACATCCTCGCCGCCGAGGGCCCGCGGGTGATCCCGCTCGCGACCTGGATCGTCGCCGGCGGGGTCGATGTCGCCTGGTCGATCCGGCTCGACACCTTGAGCGGCGTCATGCTGGTCACGGTGACCGTCCTCTCGGCGGTGATCCACGTCTATTCGATCGGCTACATGGCCGAAGATCCGTCGATCCCGCGCTTCATGGCGTATATGAGCCTGTTCACCTTCGCCATGCTGGCCCTGGTGACGGCCAACGACTTCGTGCAGCTGTTCTTTGGCTGGGAAGGCGTCGGCCTGATGTCCTATCTCTTGGTCGGTTTCTGGTACGACCGACCTGCGGCCAATGCCGCTGCGATCAAGGCCTTCGTCGTCAACCGGGTCGGCGATTTCGGCTTTGCCCTCGGGATCTTCGCCGTCTTCGTGATGTTCGGCAGCCTCGACTTCGGCACGGTCTTCGGCAAGGTGCCGGGCGTGGCCGGCACGACGATGGATTTTCTCGGCTGGCAGGTCGACAGCCTCGCCCTGATCGGCATCCTGCTGTTCATCGGCGCGATGGGGAAATCGGCGCAAATCCCGCTGCACACCTGGCTCCCCGACGCGATGGAAGGCCCCACACCGGTCTCCGCGCTAATCCATGCGGCGACGATGGTGACGGCGGGCGTCTTCATGGTCGCCCGAATGTCGCCGATCTTCGAATATGCGCCGACGGCACTCGCCGTAGTCGGCGTGATCGGCGGGACGACGGCGATCTTCGCCGCCAGCATCGCCATGGTGCAGAACGACATCAAGAAGGTCGTTGCCTATTCGACCTGCAGCCAGCTCGGCTACATGTTCGTCGCCGCCGGCGTCTCCGCCTATGCCGCCGGCATCTTTCACCTCTTCACCCACGCCTTCTTCAAGGGCCTGTTGTTCCTGTGCTGCGGGGCGGTGATCCATGCCATGGGCGGCGAGCAGGACATGCGCCGGATGGGCGGGCTGTGGCGCAAGATCCCGGTCACCTATGCGACGATGTGGGTCGGCGCGCTGTCGCTGAGCGCAATTCCGTTCTTTTCCGGTTATTACTCGAAGGACACGATCCTCGATGCCGCCTGGGCTTCGGGGACCGCGGTCGGCCGCTACGGCTGGTGCCTCGGCACCCTGGCGGCGTTCATGACCGCCTTCTACATCGCGCGCGTGATGTTCGTGACCTTTCATGGCGAGCCGCGCGCCGACGAGGAGACGATGCACCATGCCCACGAGGCGCCGTGGGTGATGCTGATCCCGCTGATCGTGCTGGCCGTCGGCGCCGCCTGCTTCGGCTGGCTCGGCTACGACTTCTTTGTCGGTCATGACCACGCCGGCTTTTGGAAAAGCTCGATCTTTGTCCTGCCGCAGTACAATTCGCTCGCGGCGATGGAAGAGATCCCGGTTGTCGTTCGCTACATGCCGCTGGTCTTCGGCATCGCCGGCATCGCCGTCGCCTATGTCTTCTACATCGTCGACCCGAGGATCCCGGTGCGGCTCGCCCAGAGCCTGCGCGCGCTCTACCTGTTCCTGGTGAACAAGTGGTATTTCGACGAGCTCTACGACTGGGTGTTCATCCGTACCGCGTTTGCGCTCGGCGACGGGCTGTGGAAGTCCGGCGACGGCGCCGTCATCGACGGGCTCGGGCCCGACGGGGTCTCGGCGATGACCCGTGATCTGGCGCGGCAGGCGAGCCGGCTCCAGACAGGCTACGTCTACCACTACGCTTTTGTCATGATGATCGGCCTCGTGGCGCTGGTAACCTGGTACCTGGTGCCGCGGTGAGGATGGGGCCGTCGCGGTGAGCCACTGGCCGCTCCTGTCGCTGGTGACGTTCCTGCCGCTGGTCGGCGCCGCCTTCATCATGCTGGCGCGTGGCGAGGAGGCGGTCGTCGCCCGCAATGCGCGCAACATTGCGCTGTGGACCTCGTTGATCGTCTTTGCCCTGTCGCTCCTGCTGTGGATCGAGTTCGATCCCAATACCGCCGCGTTCCAATTCGTCGAGCGGTCGGATTGGGTCACCCTCGGCGGCTTCAAGTTCAGCTACCACATGGGGATCGACGGCATCTCGCTATTTTTCATCCTGCTGTCGACCCTGCTAACCTTGCTGTCGATCGTCTCCGCCTGGAAGGTCATCCAGGTCCGAGTCAAGGAATTCATGATCGCGTTTCTCGTTCTGGAAACGCTGATGGTCGGGATATTTTGCGCCCTCGACTTCATCGTCTTCTATGTATTTTTCGAGGGCGTGCTGGTCCCGATGTTCTTGATCATCGGCATTTGGGGCGGGTCGAACCGGATCTACGCTGCGTTCAAGTTTTTCCTTTATACGCTGTTGGGCTCGGTGCTGATGCTGCTCGCGGTGCTGGCGGTCTATTTCCAGACCGGGACGACCGACATCGAGTATGCGCTGAACCATGCCGAACTGTTCCCACTGGCCTTGCAGAAATGGCTGTGGTTAGCGTTTTTCGCGTCCTTTGCGATCAAGGTCCCGATGTGGCCAGTCCACACCTGGCTCCCCGACGCGCATGTCGAGGCACCGACCGCTGGCTCGGTCATCCTCGCCGGCATTCTGTTGAAGCTCGGCGGCTACGGCTTCATCCGCTTCTCATTGCCGATGTTCCCGCTCGCTTCGCATTATTTTACGCCGCTGATTTTCATCCTCAGCGCCATCGCGGTGATCTACACCTCGCTGGTGGCGCTCGCGCAAACCGACATGAAGAAGCTCGTCGCATATTCGTCGATCGCCCATATGGGCTTCGTGACGATGGGCACTTTCGCTCTGACCAGCGAGGCGATGCAGGGAGCGGTAATCCAGATGCTGAGCCACGGGCTCGTCTCGGCCGCCCTTTTTCTCTGCGTTGGCGTCCTCTACGACCGTCTGCACACGCACGAGATCGCGCGGTTCGGCGGGCTCGTCCATCGCATGCCGGCCTATGCCTTCGTCTTCATGGCGTTCACCCTGGCGGCGGTCGGGCTTCCCGGCACCAGCGGCTTTGTCGGCGAGTTCTTGATCCTGCTCGGCACCTTTCGGGTCAGCACCCTCGAATGCACCCTAGCGGCGACGGCACTGTTCCTCGGCGTCGCCTATATGCTCTACCTCTACCGCCGCGTCATATACGGTACGCTCACCCGCGCCGATCTGCGCGACATCCTCGATCTGAGCCCGCGCGAGAAGCTGGTGTTCGCGCCCTTGCTGCTGCTGGTGCTGTGGATGGGGTTCTATCCGAGCTCATTCCTGACGCCGATCCAGGCTTCGGTCGATCACCTGGTCAAGCAGGTCAACGCCGCCACTGACGCCGCCGGGCTGCGCCGCGCGAGCCTGCCCTAAGATGCCGCCTTTGCCGATCCCCGACTTCTCGCCGGCGTTGCCGGAGATGATCCTCGCCGCCGCGGCGATGGTGCTGCTGATCCTGGGCGTGCTGCGCGGCGAGCGCTCGGCCCGGCTCGTCTCCTGGCTCGCGATCACCGTGCTGATCCTCGTCCTGGTCGTCGCCCAGCTCGGCGGCGGCGGGCGGCGCGTCAGCTTTTACGGCATGTTCGTCACCGACGCCTTTGCCGTCTTTATGAAGGCGCTGGTGCTGATCGGCTCGGCCGCGGCGATCCTAATGGCGATCCGCTACAACGAAGACGAGGGGATCGCGCGCTTCGAGTTCCCGGTCCTGGTGCTGCTGGCGACGACCGGCATGATGGTGATGATCTCGGCCAACGACCTGATCACCCTCTATGTCGGGCTCGAGCTCCAAAACCTGTCGCTCTACGTCGTCGCCAGCTTCAACCGCGAATCGGTGCGGTCGAGCGAGGCCGGGCTCAAATACTTCGTCCTCGGTGGGCTGTCCTCGGGCATGCTGCTCTACGGCGCCTCGCTCGTCTACGGCTTTACCGGCACCACCGCCTTCGCCGAGCTCGCCAGGATGCTCGCGGGCGGCGGGCCGGCCTCGACCGGGCTGATCGTCGGCCTCGCCTTTGTCATCGTCGGCCTCGCCTTCAAGGTGTCCGCGGTGCCGTTCCACATGTGGACCCCAGATGTCTACGAGGGCGCCCCGACCCCGGTCGCCGCGTTCTTCGCTGTCGCCCCCAAGATGGCGGCGCTGGCCTTGTTCCTGCGCTTCATGCTCGAGCCGTTCGGGCCGCTGATCGAGGAATGGCGCCAGATCATCGTCTTTTTGTCGATCGCCTCCATGGTGTTCGGCGCGGTCGCCGCGATCGCCCAGACCAACATCAAGCGGTTGATGGCCTACAGCTCGATCGGCCATGTCGGCTATGCGCTGATCGGCCTCACCACCGGCACGGCGGCCGGGATTCGCGGCGTGCTCGTCTATCTGGCGATCTATCTGTTCATGAACCTCGGCGCCTGGGGGGTCATCCTGTGCATGCGCCGGCAGGGACGTATGCTCGAGGAGATCTCGGACCTCGCCGGCCTCTCGCGCTCGCAGCCAGCGCTGGCCTTGGCATTGGCGATCTTCATGTTCGCCCTGACCGGGATCCCGCCGACCGCCGGCTTCTTCGCCAAGCTCTACATCTTCCTCGCCGCGATCGACGCCAAGCTCTTCGGGCTCGCCGTGATCGGCGTCGTCACCAGCGTCGTCGGCGCGGTCTACTACCTGCGCGTCGTCAAGGTCATGTATTTCGACGAGGGAGCGGGCGCCTTCGATCGCCCGATCGCAACCGAGCTCAAGGGCGTGCTGCTCGTGACCGCGGTCGTGACGATGCTCTTTTTCCTGTTCCCGGGACCGATCGTCGGCGGCGCCGAGGCGGCGGCTTCGGCGCTGTTCCTGCCGTGATCCCGTTGCCGCCGCGGCTCGGCGAGGGCTATCGGCTAATCTCCTGCGGCACGGTCGGCAGCACCAACGACGAGGCCAGGCGCCTTGCCCGCGCCGGGGCGGAAGAGGGGACCCTGGTGTGGGCGCGCGAGCAGACCGCCGGGCGCGGGCGGCGTGGCCGGGCCTGGGTGTCGCCACCGGGCAACCTCTATCTCTCGCTTGTCCTGCGGCCGATTTGTCCGGCGGATCGGGCCGCACAACTCGGCTTTGTCGCGGCCCTTGCGGTCGGCGGCGCCCTCGGCGAGCTCGTCCCGGCGCTTCATCCCCTCGCCTACAAATGGCCGAACGACGTGCTGACCGGCGGCCGCAAGATCGCCGGGATCCTGCTCGAATCGGAGACAGGAGCCGGGAGCGCCCTGGCCTTTGTCGTCGTCGGCGTCGGCGTCAACCTCGCCGCGTCGCCGCCCGATACGGAGTTTCCGGCGACTTCGGCCGCCGCGGAAGGCGCGACCGGGATCGAACCGGCGGCCATGCTCGAAGCGTTCGCCCACCATTTCCGATCCTGGACGCAACACTGGCGCAAGGAGGGCTTCGCGCCGATCCGGACGGCGTGGCGGGCGCGCGCCGTCTCCCTCGGCGAGCCGATCTTGGTCCGTCTCGACACCGCCACCTTGCACGGCCGGTTCCTCGATATAGATCAGCAGGGCGCTCTGCTGCTCGACACCTCGGGCGGGCATCGCCGCATCTCAGCCGGCGAAATCTTTCCGGCCCGGGGCTAGCGAGGCGCCATGCTGCTCGCCATCGATTTGGGGAACACCAATGTGGTCTGCGCCGTCTATGCCGGGGACGAGCTGAAGGGCTCCTGGCGCGCGTCGACGAACCCCAACCGGACGGCCGACGAGTACGCGGTCTGGCTGACCCAGCTGATGGCGCTCGCCGGCCTTCAGCCCGGCGACATCGATGCGACGATCATCGGTAGCGTCGTGCCCGAGGCGACCTTCAACCTGACCCGCCTGTGCCAGCGCTATTTCGGCCACGAGCCGCTGATCGTCGGCCGTCCGGACTGCTTTCTCGGCATCGGCGTCGATGTCGACATGCCGGCCGAGCAGGTCGGCGCCGACCGCGTCGCCAATGCGGTCGCCGCACAAGACCGGTATCAGCCGCCGCTGATCGTTCTCGATTTCGGCACGGCGACGACCTTCGACATCGTCGATCGCCTCGGCAATTACTGCGGCGGCGTCATCGCCCCCGGCATCAACCTGTCATTGCGGGCCTTGGACATGGCGGCGGCACAATTGCCGCGGATCGGCATCCGCCGCCCGGCCGGCGTGGTCGGGCGCAGCACCGTGCCGGCGATGCAGTCCGGCGTCTTCTGGGGCTATGTCGGGCTGATCGAGGGCATCGTCCAGCGCATCCGGGCCGAGCGCGGCGAGGCAATGGCGGTGATCGCAACGGGTGGGCTTGCTCCGCTCCTCGCCGGCGCCACCGACACCATCGACAAGGTCGACCCCGATCTGACCCTATGGGGCCTGCGCCTGATCTACCGCAAGAACAGGAACCGATGAACGATCTTTCCCCGCGACCGGGCAGAGCAGGCAGCACCAGCGCGGCGGACCGGCACGATCCCGGTGCCCTCTATTTCGCGGCACTCGGCGGCGCCGGCGAAATCGGCATGAACCTCAACCTCTACGGATATGAGGGCGACTGGTTGATCGTCGATTGCGGCGTGACCTTCGGCGATGATTCGCAACCCGGCCTCGATGTCGTCATGCCCGACCCCGGCTTTATCGCCGAGCGACGCGACCGTCTGTTGGGGATCGTCGCAACGCATGCGCACGAAGACCACATCGGCGCCATCCCCTATCTGTGGGACCAGCTGCGCTGCCCGGTTTGGGCGACCCCGTTCACCGCCTCGGTGCTGCGGGCAAAGCTCGGCGAGGCCGGCCTCGCGAGCAGGGTCGAGATCAATGTCGTGCCGATGTCGGGGCGGTTTCAGATCGGCCCGTTCGACCTCGAGTTGATTACCCTCACCCATTCGATCCCCGAGCCGAACGCGGTCGTCGTGCGCACGCCGGCCGGCACGGTGCTGCATACCGGGGATTGGAAGCTCGATCCCGATCCGCTGGTCGGCGAGCCCACCGACGAGGCGGCGCTGGAGCGGCTCGGCGACGAGGGCGTCCTCGCGATGATCTGCGATTCCACGAACGCGCTGCGGCCGGGCACCTCCGGGTCCGAGGCCGATCTGCGGCGTTCCCTGGTCGATCTCGTCGGCCGCTACGACGCGCGCGTCGCGGTCGGCTGCTTCGCCTCGAACGTGGCCCGCCTCGAAACCATCGCTTATGCCGCCGCCGCGCACGGCCGCGACGTGGCGTTGGTCGGCCGGTCGCTGTGGCGCATCGAAAAGGCCGCGCGCGAAAACGGCTATCTCAAAGAGACCCCGCGGTTCTTGACCGAGGACGAGGCGGGCTACATTCCGCGCGACAGGATCCTGCTGATCTGCACCGGCAGCCAGGGCGAGCCGCGCGCAGCACTCGCCCGCATCGCCCGCGACGATCATCCGAGCGTCGTGCTCGAGCCCGGCGATGTCGTGATCTTCTCGTCGCGGATCATCCCCGGCAACGAGAAGCCGATCGGCCGATTGCAGAATGCGCTCGCTCGGCTCGGCACCGAGATCGTCACCGAGCAGGACCATTTCGTCCATGTGTCCGGGCATCCGGCGCGGGACGAGCTGGCGCGCATGTACCAGATGGTCCGCCCGCGGATCGCGATCCCGGTCCATGGCGAAGCCCGGCACATGATCGCCCATGCCCGGCTCGCCGACGAATGCCAGGTCCACCAGACGTTGATCATCGAGAACGGCGACCTGGTCCGCCTAGCCAAGGGCACGGCCACTATCGTCGACGAGGTGCCGGTCGGCAGGCTCGCCAGCGACGGCAAGGGCCTCCTGCCCCTCGGCGGTGAGGCGCTGAAGGAGCGGCGGCGGGTCACGTTCAACGGCAGCGCCATCGCCACCTTGGTCCTCGACCGCCAGGCCCGCCTCGCGGCACCACCGGCGGTCAGCGTCATCGGCCTGGTCGAGGCGGCGGCGGCGGAGACCGCCGCACCCGCCCTGCGCGCCGCCGTCGAGCGCGCGATCGACGAGCTGCCGGCCGGGCCACGCCGCGACGACGAGGCGGTGCGCGATGCCGTCCGTAAGAGCCTGCGGCGCGTTCTCAACGAGCGCTTCGGCAAGCGCCCGCTGATCGAAATCCACCTGATCAGGATATGAAGATGTCTCGTCAATATCAGCTGCGTATCCGTCGTTCCCGCGAAAGCGGGAACCCAGCGGAGCAAGCTCCCGAGCGGTCGCCCTGGGCCCCCGCTTTCGCGGGGGTGACGAGAACCTGCTGAGACCGAACGGCGATGATCGGCAGGCTCAACCACGTGGCGATCGTCGTCCCGGATCTGGATGCCGCGGCCGCCGTCTATCGCCACGCGCTCGGCGCGCGGGTCTCGGAACCGCAGGCGCTGCCGGCTCACGGCGTCAGGGTCGTCTTTGTCGAACTTCCGAACGCCAAGATCGAGCTCTTGGAGCCGCTCGGCCCCGATTCGCCGGTGAAGGGCTTTCTCGACCGCAACCCCCTGGGCGGCATGCACCATCTTTGCTGTGAGGTCGACGACATTATCGCCGCGCGCGACCTGCTGCGGGCCGAGGGCGCACGCGTGCTGGGCGACGGCGAGCCGCGGCTCGGCGCCCACGACAAGCCGGTCCTCTTCCTGCACCCGAAGGACTTTTGCGGCACCTTGATCGAGCTCGAAGAGGCATGAGGCGGCGGCGCGGAGTGTCCTCAGATGACCTGGTTCACCGGCATCGTCGTCTACGTTCTGGTCTGGTGGGTGACGATCTTCGCCGTATTGCCGTTGTGGGTCACCCCGTCCGAGCCGGACGACCCCGGCTATGCCGCCGGCGCGCCGCAGCAGCCGCTTCTGGTGAAGAAGGCCTTGGTCACGACCCTGGTCGCGGCGGTAATCTGGCTCGTGATCTACGCCCTGGTGCGCTCGCCTTGGTTAAGCTTTCGCGGCTCGTGACGTGAGCGCCGCCTACTGCCGGATGGCGCCCGGCCACCCGGTCCACGGCCTCTATCACGACACCGAATACGGCTTTCCGACCGACGATGAGCGCGCACTGTTCGAGCGGCTGGTGCTGGAGATCAACCAGGCAGGGTTGTCGTGGCTGACGATCCTGAAGAAGCGTGCGGCGTTTCGCGCTGCCTTTGCCGATTTCGAGGTCGACCGCGTCGCCGATTTTGGCCCGGACGAGATCGCCAAGCTGCTCGCCGATCCGGGGATCGTGCGCAACCGCCTAAAAGTAGAGGCCGCGATCGAGAATGCGCGGCGCATCCAGGCATTGCGCCGGTCGCACGGGTCGTTCTCCCTATGGCTCGATGCGCATCACCCGCGTCCTGTCGAAGACTGGACGCGGCTCTTTCGGAGCGCCTTCCGCTTCACCGGCCGGCAGATCGTCGGGGAGTTCCTGATGAGCATCGGCTATCTCCCCGGCGCGCACGAGCCCGATTGCCCGGCCTTTGCCCGAATTACGGCGCTTTCGCCTGCGTGGGGACGGATGACGGTGTGAGGTCGACCGGTTTTCTGCAGCAAGGCACGCAAAATCCGCAGCGATCTTCTCAACGACAGGCAGCCTCGATGTCCCTGAGACAAAAATACGGCAGGATCCTTTCGAGCTTTATCCCCGGTGGGGCGGTCGGCATCTCGCTGCTGCTCGGCGCGTCGGCGCCGAGCCTCGGCAGTCAGCACCCGGCGGCGGCGCAACCCGCGACGGTCGATTCGACGCGGGTCTCCGATCGCCTGGCGGCCATCCGCGACGCGGTCTCGGACATCGCCGGACCCCGCCTCGACCCGGAGCGAGCCCAGACGCAGCTCGCGTGGTGGAATTGGCGCAACGGCGGCTGGCGCAATGGCGGGTGGCGCAATGGCGGGTGGCGCAATGGCGGCTGGAACAATTGGTGGCACAATTGGTGAGCCGGCCGCCGCAGCCTCCGGTCACTTTTCGGTAACCTAAAGTCGGGCAGGTTTGACCGGGTCGAGCGCCTCTTGCTATAGAGGGGCGCGCGTGCGCTCGATGGGGTGGTGCCGATGTCGCTGCAGCAGAAGTATCTCGATATCCTGACCGGGATCTTCCCCGCGGGCGCGGCGGGCGTATCGCTGCTGCTCGGATCGACGGCGCCTTCGGCCGCGAGCGAGCACCCCGCATCGTTGCAGCCCGCGGCCGCCCCGGTCGGCGAGCGGCTCGCCGCCATCCGCGAGGCGGTTTCCGCCGTCCTCGGTCCCGAAGCGGCAAAGCCCGCAGACGACAATCTAAAGCTCGCCTGGGGCAATTGGTGGCGCAACGGCGGCTGGGGCTGGCGCCGCCCGGGCTGGGGCTGGCCGAACTGGAACAATTGGCGCAATTGGAACAATTGGAACAATTGGTGGCGCAATTGGTGAACGGGTGAGCGACGCGGGTCCGAAAGCAGGCGACTCCGTGCCGATCATCGAGCTGCTGGTCGTTCAGCCGACCCCGTTCTGCAACATCGACTGCAAATACTGCTATTTGCCTGACCGGAACTCAAAGGCGGTCGTCTCGCGCGAGACGCTGTGCAACCTGTTCTCTCAGGTATTCGCCTCGGGCTGGGTCAGCGGCACGCTGTCGGTGGTGTGGCACGCCGGAGAGCCGATGGTGCTGCCGATCCAATTCTACCGCGACGCCCTGGCGGTGATCGAGGGCCTGAAGCCGCCGGAATTGCACATCACCCATTCGTTCCAGACCAACGGGACCTTGATCGACGAGGCTTGGTGCGCCTTTTTCGCCGAGGTGCCGATCAATCTCGGGGTCAGCATCGACGGGCCCCGGCGCTTTCACGACCAGAAGCGGTTGACCCGGTCGGGGCGCGGCACCTTCGACCGGACGATTGCCGGCATCCGGCTGTTGCGCCGGCACCAGGTCCCGTTCCACGTGATCTCGGTGCTGTCGACCGACAGCATGGCCGCACCCCGCGAGATGTTCGACTTCTATCTCGCCGAGGGGATCGAGGAGGTCTGCTTCAACGTCGAGGAATCCGAGGGCAGCCACGTCTCGCAATCCTTCGGCGCAGCCGATGCGGAAGACGCCTATTTCCGGTTCCTCGGCGAGTTCTGGCGCTTGTCGTCCGAGGCTGCCGGCAGGATCACCTTTATCCGCGAGATCGAGCACGCGCTGCGGCAGGTCATCCGTCCGAAGGACGCGCCGTTCCGCAACCAGCTGGTCGAGCCCTTCGCCATCACCAGCATGGATTGGGCCGGCAACATATCGACCTTCTCGCCCGAGCTGCTCGGATTGAAGAACCGGGGCTATGACGATTTTCTGGTAGGCAATGTCAATCGCGACGCGCTCGTGAATATGCCGAATGCTCCGGCCTTCCTGCGGATGCATGCCGACATCGCCGCCGGGGTCGAGATGTGCCGCGACGGCTGCGAATATTTCAGCGTGTGCGGCGGCGGCGAGCCCGTCAACAAGCTCGCCGAGAACGGCTGCTTTGCCAGCACCGAAACCACCTATTGCCGCATGACCAGGATGCGGGCGACCGATCTCGTGCTCGATGCGCTGGAGCGGGTTCAGCCGGGCCAGCCGGTCGATTCCGGCATGGTCCTGCTGCCGGGGCGGATGGGAGCGCAGAGAGCCGGCGCTTACGGATGACCACTGGCGATTCGGAGGACAGGATGAACAGGATGATCCGCCGGTTGGGCGTGTTTGCCATGGCAGCGGTGTTGCAGGCGGGAGTGGCGGGGCTCGTTTTCGCCCAGAGCCCGGCACAACCGAGCGTCGGCGGAACCCCGCCGCAATACGGCGCTCCGGAAGCAGCAGAGGGGGTGAACCCCGCCACCCCGACGGAATTGACGCCGGCAACCGAGCTCCCGGTGCTCTATGTCACCAGCGTCGAGATTATGCGAACGGTGACCGAGCCCAAGCTCGACATCGTGCGCGTGACCGGTCTGACCGGCTCCCAGGGCTGGAGCGATCCGCAGCTGGTCCCGACCTTTGTCGGCAAGCCCGCGGACGACATTCTCGACTTGCAATTCATCGCGACGATGCCGGTGCAGTCGCAGAAGGCCGATGGGTTCGTCCCGATCGCGGCGGTCTTCCCGCTGGAGCCGGGCCACCCGTTCAAGGGTGTCCGCGTGCGCGCCTCGGAAAATGCGATTGAAGTCGGCCAGATCCCCGGTCACGCCGAGGTGTCGATCAATGTCGACAGCTGCAAGGACTGCATCGGCAAGAAGTTCGCCGAACACGGCCAGGCGCAGCCCGGTCAGCCGGGCGTCGTCCGCCAGGAAGATCTGCCCAAGGTACTGCGCTGGATTATCCCGTCGCGCGGGATCAGAGGCATCACCCACAACCCGAACCGGCTCAGCCTGATCCTCGACGGCAACAACACCATCGTCCAAGCATTCTGGGAATAGCCCGAGGAATTATCCGGCGAAGACCCGAGGCGGCTTCTCTACGACTTGATCCCGAGCAGCCTGGCGGCGGTGTGGCCGAGCATCGCCGCTCGCTCCGCCTCGGTGAGGTCCGGCGTGGCGAGGATGTGGTCCACGGCGGTGGTCGTCCACGGATAGGGGTAGTCGGTGCCGAGGACGATCTGGGCCGGGCCAACCTGGGCAGCGAGGTGCCGCAGCGCCTCGGGGGTGAACACCAGCGAGTCGTAATAGAGCTGCTTCAGGTATTCGGTCGGCTTCTTTTTCAGCGCCACCGTGCATCGGTTGGGGAAAGTGACGCAGCCAGCGTCCGAGCGGCCCGCATAAGACGGCAAATAGCCACCGCCATGCGCGGCGCAGATCTTCAACCCCGGAAAATGGTCGAGCGTTCCCTCGAAGATCAGATGTGACAGCGCGATCGTCGTTTCGAGCGGGTTGCCGATCGTGTTGGCGAGCCCGCCATTGCCGTTGAGCCTATTGGCGAGTTCGGCGTTCCCTTGCGGATGGATGAAGACCAGCATTCCGAGCTCTTCGGCCTTCTGCCAGAACGGGTGGAATTTCGCCGCCGACAGTTCCTCGCCGTCGACGCTGCCGCCGATCGATGCGCCGCGCAGGCCGAGCTTTTTGACCCCGTCTTCGAGTTGTTGGGCAGCGAGGTCGGGATATTGCAGTGCAACGGTGGCGAAGGCGACGAAGCGGTCGGGATGCGCGCCGCAGATCTCGGCGAGCTTTTCGTTCTGGAGCGCGATGATCTTCGCCGCGAGGTCGCGCTCGGCCTTGTACCAATAGGGGTTGATGCTGAGCGCCTCGACATCGATGCCCTGCGCGTCCATCGCACCCAGGCGGTCCTGCGACACGAGCAGCGCCTCGGGAGAGACCTGCCGTCCCATCAGCGCCATCGCCTCGGGCACCGCGCAATGGGCGTGGACATCCACAATCTTGACCCGCCGCCCGTCGACGACGACCTCGCGCCGCCGCGGGGCTTGCGCCGAGGCCGCGCCGATCAGCCCGCAGCCGACAAAGGCGATGCCGGCAATGGCGCCGGCGGCGGTGCCGAGGAGGTCTCTGCGGGTCGCCATTTCGCTCTCCTCTCTGGGTTCATCGCGCATTCGCCGGCGCCTCGAGCGGCCACAAATCAGCTCGCCAGCGCAAGGCGATCATCAGGGTCAGCGCCGCGCCGATGATGCAATAAATCGAGGCCGTCAAGGTAAAGCCGAACTGGTCGATCAGCCCGCCCGCGGCGAGCAGGCCGAGCGGCACGCCATAGATTGCCAGCATGCGCACACCCATCACCCGACCGCGAAACCGCTCGCCTGCGCTGTTCAGCAGCAGGACCGACATCGGCACCAGGCTGAGGCTCTGGACAAAGCCGGCGAGAACGAGCGCCACCCGCCCGGCCGACGGGCCCGGCATATGCGCGAACACCAGCAGCAGCACGTACCAGGCGATGGCAAAGACGACCATCATCCGCGCCGGGCGGATCATGCGGCCGGCGAGGCTGATCGCGATCGAGCCGAAGAAGGAGCCCAGGGCGAAGCTCGCGACCAGGGTGCCGAGTCCGGTCTGATCGATATGGTAGATGTCCTTCGCGACATAGGGGAGAAGCCCGCTGGTCAGCGGGAACGCCGTCAAATTCACCAGGAAAGCGAGCCACATCGCCGCCAGCGAGGCGGGCGCGTCCCAGACGTAGGCGAGGCCCTCCCTCACGTCGCGCCACAGCGAAAGGCGGGGCGCGCCCGGGGGAAGCGGCCGCGGCCCGGCGCGGGCGACCCCCAGGGTCAACCCGTATCCGACGACATAGAAAACGGCGATCGCCAGATAGACCGGCCCCATGCCGAAGGCTGCGAACAACCCGGCGCCGGCGAGCGAGCCGGCGATGCGCGCCGAATCCGCGGTCGCGCGCGAGACCCCCATCGCTGCGACCAGCCGGTCGGCCGGGATCGTGGCGGCGACGAGCGCGTTGCGCATCGCCTGGTCCGAGGTCCGAACGAGGCCCGACAGCGTGGCGATAACGAAGGCGTGGACCGGGCGCAGTCCGCCGGAAAAGGCCAGCGCCATCATCGCCAGCGCCAGCATGCCGTAGGTCGCCCGCATCAGCGAGAGCACGCGCCGGTGGCCGAGACGGTCGCCGGCCATGCCGAACATCGGCGCCAGTAGGGTGCCGAGATACTGCAACGCCCAGAACAGGGTCAGCAACAGCACCGAGCCGGTCTCGACCAGGATGTACCAGCCGAGCACCAGATTCTCCATCTCGGCGCCCCAGGAGGTCAGCAGATCAGCTGGAAATTGATAGCGAAAGCTGCATACCCGAAAGGGCGCCAGCATCCCCGACCAGGACATTGTGCTGATGGCCGCCGTGCTGGGTCTTGGCGGTGCCGCTTAACTACGCGCTGCGCGGGAATCTGTGCCCGAAACCGAGGTCAAGCCTCGGTCGCCGTAGTCGGGTCGATCATGCGGCGGATCTCGGTGACTTTGTTCGCCGGGAAGCCGCTGCGGCGCGCGTGCTCCTGGATGATCGCCTCGTCGCGCGCCAGGTAGACGCAAAAAGTCTTGTCGCCCGCGACATAACTCTCGACCCATTGGATATCGGGACCGAGCTCCTTGAGGGTGGCGTTCGATTTCTGTGCCGCCTCTTTCAGGGCTTGTCGCTCAGCGCTGCCGATCGCCGGCAGTTCGCGCTCGATGATGAATCTGCGCATTGTTCCTCCATTTCCTGCGATGGGGACATGTTAAGCGGGGTGTCGGACCTCGGTAAAGCGCGGCATCACCCGCTCGGCAAAGAGGCGCATCGAGGCCTGCGCTGCGGCCAGCGGGATCATGTTGAAATTGACCTGCAGCGAGGCGTGCTCGAACCCGCCGAACTCTTCTCGCACGCGGGCGATTGCGGCGGCGATCTCGTCCGGCGAGCCGATCCAGGCCGCACCCGACGCGATCTGGTCGGCGGCGGTCGACTGCCGCAGCTTCTCGATCATCCGGTCGTAGCCCGGATAATCCTGCGAGGCACGGCCGTCGAGCCAGTCGCCCGCGGCCTCGACCAGCGAATGCAGATAGGCGTCGAGAAACGGCGCCGCATAGGCGCGGGCGCGCTCGCCGTCTTCGGCGCAGAACATGTGAAAGGCCAGCATGACCTCGCCCGCGCCGGGGTGGCCGGCCGCCTTCCAGGCCGCGCGATAAGCGGCGAGCAGCGGGCGCATCGTGGCGCCGGTCAGCGGGATCGCCATCACCGCATGGCCCATACGGCCGGCAAACGTGAACGAATCGGCGGTGTTCTGGGCGGCGATGTAGAATTTCGGGCGCGGCTGCTGGGTCGGCCGCGGCAGCGAGGTCGTGTTCTCGATCGTATGGAAGCGGCCGCGATGGGTCACGTTTTCCCGCGTCAGCAGCAGCTCGACCTGCTCGATGCCCTCGCGGAAGCGGGCGACCGATTCATCGGGCGAGCGGCCGAAGCGGCGGAACTCGTGCGGCAGAAAGGCGCGCGCGAACCCGACATCGAGGCGGCCGTTGCTGATCGCGTCGAGCATGCCGATCTCGCCGGCGAGCTTGAGTGGGTGGTTGAATACCGGCAGGACCGCGCCGGTAACCAGCCGGGTGGTGCGCGTGCGCTGCGCCGCGGCAGCCAGGAACAGCATCGGGTTGGGGCTATAGCCGCCATAATACTGAAAATAATGCTCGACGATGCGGATATGGCCAAAGCCGAGGCGTTCCGATTCCTCAGCGAGAGCGAGCGCTTCCCCGAAATACCGGGCGGCCGGCTTCTGCTCCGGTTTGACGTCGGGGAAGAACTGCACCCCGAACAGCATGACGCCCTCCACCGGCGATCCCGGACCACCGCAGGATAGGCCGGCCCGACCATCGGTCAAGCCCGGGGGAGGGTAGGGTGTAAAGAAGTCCGACAGCTTCGGATGCCGGTTCCGGCACGCGCGCGGCACCGCCTCCGAGGCGCGCCATGCGACTGCATCATATGATTAACAGTAAGTTGTCACAATATGTTATGGGATAACTTGCCGATCGTGCCTGTCCGAGACAGGGCAGTCGGCGCGGTGCCATGTTCATGCCTTTCGGTAACTCCGGGATCGTAAGGCTGATTGAAAGTGTCGAATTTTCTTACACCGGATGAGGCTAGCCCTTCCCAAGCCTCTGTTATGAATGCGATTACGATTTGGCATCAAGTTTGCTCAGCTCGCTGGTAATGGTCGAGCGGGATTCCGATGCGTAGGGTGTTTCTCGGCATGTCGGGGGGCGTCCTGGTGCTGGCCGCACTCGTGGCCTGCGCCGCGGCACGGCCGATGACAGCCGATCTTCCCCCGGAGGGCAGCTCGGGCGGGATGATCAGCTGCGCGCCTTTTGCCATCTGCCGACCCCTGCCTGTGCCGATAGCAACATCAACAGACCGATCGACACAAACCCGTCGAATTTCGGGTTCTGGTCTTCTGATGGCCCGATGGCCGACGGCTTGACGATCGAGATTCTGGTGCCGAACAGCGAATACACCTCTCCCAAGGCGACGGGCTTTTTCGTGTACCAGGCGGACCTGACCATCGATCAGGTTCAAGACCAGGCTGCGTGGTCCCAAGCGCCGGTGCCGAGCCCGAACAGCACCGCTGAGGGCTTCAGCCCCGATCTGCCTCTCGCAGCTTATGCCGTAGCCTTCGCCGAGACCGACCGGCAGGTGACGGCGATAGTGCACCGCAACCGCATCGCAGCAGAGAGCAAGCGGCTTCCGCGGCCGAACGGCCTCTCATCGCTGGGCGTGGCCCCGGCTGGCCTCTCGCTGCTGGGCGTGGCCCTTGCCGGGCTCGCGATCTTCCGCCACCGGCGCACTCGCCAAGCGGCTCAATAAGCCGACGCCACCAGCGCAACGTCCGCCCGCCACACCCGAGACGCAGATCACCGCGGCCGGAGCCGGCGAGGGGTTGTCGGCCGCAGATGAGTTCTGCCGACGGCAACGTCGCGGCGAGCAGCACGGCCGCGGTTATTGTCTCGAAACGGCGCATCGCACCCTCCTCCGCCAAACTGCCCGACCCCGCTGTTTCCGCTATTATTTGCGAGAAATTAACAGCGACAGCCCAGTTGCGAAAGCTCGCACACAGGACTTCATTACAAAATTACGACAATTTTGCCGGCGTCTTCCATCGCCAAGTCGGTTTTGCTAAATCAGGGGCCCGTTGCCGAGGAGGCAAGCCATGGCCAAGTTCATCATCGAGCCGCATTTCCGCCTGCAGGAATGGATCGCCGAGGAAAAGGGCTACTTTACCGACGAAGGCCTCGACTACGAGTTCCGCGAGCTGGTGCGCGCCACCGCCGGCCGGCACCACGACAAGGGGGGCGAGCGGGTCGGTGCGTTCCAATCGTTCGAGGCGGGGCGCAAGTCCGATGTCAGCTGCGCCTGCCATTGGACCGTCAACATCGCCGCCGCCTCGGGCCACGGCCGGCTCTATGCCGACCTCTATTCGGTGGCGCCGGCCGGGATTTTCGTGGCGGCGAATTCTCCGGTGCGTGAACCGGCGGACCTCGCCGGCGTGCCGATCTCGGTCGGCTGGCAATCGGGCAGCCACTATTCGACGATTCAGGCGCTCGAACCCTATCTCCCGGCCGATCGGATCAATCTTGCGTTCAAGGACGGCCTCCTCTTCCGCCGGATGGAATTGCTGGTCGACGGTGAGGCGCCGGCGGCGGCCTTATTCAGCGGCCCCTACTATTTCGCCGAGCAATTGGGCTTTCGCAAGATCATCGACACGAGCTTCATGATCGCCACGATGATCCACGGCAACCCCGACCCCGAGGATCTGCGCAGGTTCTTCCGCGCGCTGCGCCGTGCCCAACGCGACCTCGATCTGCGCCCCGACCGCTACACCCACTACTATCGGAACGAATTCCCGGAGCGGTTCCAGGCACTGATGGATACCCGCCGATGGGGCCCCGGCGAGCGCCTCGTGTTCGAGCCCTACACCGCAGAGGCGCACGCCGAAACGCGCGCCTGGATCGCCGACCACGGCATCTTTGCCGACACCGGCATGGGCACGGGAAGCTACAGCGATTTCAGTAATCTCGCTGGCAGCGGCGGAGTAATCAGACATATGGTCTAGAGCCTGCGCCAATTCGGGCTCACCAATCGGAGCACCGGCCGACAGGTTGCAGCCCCACTGTTGCGAAGCGCGAAACATCGGGTAAAGCCGTCCCTTTGGGCCAGTTAGGCCAAAGGCCGGATTTCCGCGGGCCACTTCTCCACATGTCGCACAGGCCGTGGCTCGGATCTCGGCCGGCCGGTTCAAGATCGATCCGGGCAACACCGCTCTCGATGCTCCGATCAAAATCGATCCCGGCATTTTGTGGCAGGCGTATTATAATCAGCGGGATTTGCCTCGGCCAGGACGGAGGATCGCATGACCAGCAAGCCGCGGCTCGTCGGCATCAACCACGTCGCCATCGAGGTCGGCGACATCGACGAGGCGCTCGAATTTTACGGCAAGATCTTCGACTTCACCTTGCGCGCCAAGCGGGGAGGCAACGCCTTTATCGAGCTCGGCGACCAGTTCATCAACATGATGGAGACGCCGACGCCGCACGAGGACAGGCGCCGGCATTTCGGCCTTGTCGTCGACGACCGCACGAGCGTTCGCGACCGGGTCGAGGCCGCCGGCGGCAAGCTCTTGCCGGGACCGTTCCTCGATTTTCTCGACCCGTGGGGCAATCGCATCGAAATCATCGAATATTCGAATATTCAGTTCACCAAGGCGCCGCAGGTGTTGCGCGCGATGGGCTTCGACCTCGACAAGAACGAGAACGCGTTGCGCGAGCTGGCCGACAAGGGCATGGCGCCTTAGGCATCTGCCGCACACGGAGGGAACGACGATGGCAAACGGCCTGCTGATCGCGGCATTCGATTTCTCGAACGTCGCCGAGGACGAGTTCAACGACTGGTATGATTTGGAGCACATTCCCGAGCGGCAGCGCGTCGCGGGGTTTCTGACCTGCCAGCGCTGGATCGGCGCCGAGGACGCGCGACAGTCGGTCGCCACCTACGACCTCGCCGGCCTGGCGGTCTTGCAGAGCTCGGCCTATCGGGCGATTGGCGGCGAGAATTTGTCGCCGTGGTCGAAGCGGGTGACCGCGAAGTGCCGGCGCCTGCTGCGCTTCGAGGGCGATCAGAATCCTGCCCGGCGACAGGTCCGCACCCGAGGGTGCCGGCGCCATCCTGCTGGTGGCGATGACCCCCTCGGCCGCGGTCGAAACTGCGTTCAACGCCTGGTACGACACCGAGCACGTGCCGGCACTCGCGCGAGTGCCCGGCGTCCGTTCCGCCCGCCGCTTCCGCGCCGCCGGCGGCAACCCGAGATATGTGGCGCTCTACCACCTCGCATCGCCGGGGATCCCGAGCAGCCCCGAATGGAAGCGCGCCAGCGAGTCGACGCCGATGCCCGCTGATGTGCGCCCGCACATCAGCGACCGCCTGCGCCTGGTCTGCCGAAGATACCAGCGCGCGGCTTAGGCGCGGCGCAATGCCCTACGAGCTTTATTACTGGGCCGGGATACAGGGCCGCGGCGAATTTGTCCGCCTCGCCCTGGAGGAGGCCGCGGCCGACTATCTCGATGTCGCCAGGGAGGCGGGCGGCGAGAGCGCGATGATGCGCCTCCTCGGCGAGGACGCGGAGCGGCCGCCCTTCGCCCCACCCTACCTGAAGAGCGGCAGGCTCTTGATCGGCCAGACCGCGAACATCCTCTTGTTCCTCGGCGACCGTCACGCCCTTGCACCATCGGCCGAAGCCGGCCGGTTCTGGGCGCATCAATTGCAGCTGACGATCGCCGACTTCGTCGACGAGATCCACGACACCCATCATCCGATCGCCGGCAGCCTCTATTACGAGGACCAGCGCACGGAGGCGCGGGCGCGCGCCGCCGACTTCGTCAAATCGCGGATGCCGAAATACCTCGGCTATTTCGAAAAGTTGCTAACGCGCAGCAAGCCCGACAACCCGCATCTTGTCGGGGCGCGGCTCTCCTACCCCGATCTGTCGCTGTTTCAGATCGTGGCCGGGCTGCGCTATGCCTTTCCCCGCGCGATGGCGCGGCTCGAGCCGAAATATCCGCGGGCCGTCGCCTTGCACGACCGGGTCGCCGCCCGTCCCCGCATCGCGGCTTATTTGGCGTCGAGCCGCCGGATCGCATTCAACCAGCACGGCATCTTCCGGCATTACCCGGAGCTCGACCCGCCGGCTTAGTCGAGAGGGAGGGCATGGGAGTGGGCATTCGCACCGGGAAGGAGTCGTTGGAGTCGCTGCGCGACGGCCGCCAGGTGTTCATCGACGGCGAACGGGTGAAGGACGTCACCACCGACCCGCGCTTTGCCGGTGCAGCGCAAAGCCTGGCGGCACTCTACGATATGCAGCACGACCCGGCGCTCGGCGAGCGGATGACCTTTGCCTTACCGGCAAACGGCGAGCGGGTCGGGCTCTCGTTTCTGGTGCCGCATTCGGTCGACGACCTCGTCCGCCGCCGCGAGATGGTCAAGATCTGGATGGATGCGACCTGCGGCATGTTCGGCCGGAGCCCCGACTTCATGAACATCTTCGTCACCGGGCTCGCCGGCGCCGCCGCCGAGTTCGGCCAACGCGACCAGCGCTTCGCCGACAATCTGCAGGCCTACCACGCCCAGATCCGCGACCGCGACCTCTGCCTTACCCACACGCTGGTCAACCCGCAGGTCGACCGCTCGAAACCGGTCGAGCAGCAGTCCAAAGACCTGGCCGCTAAGATCGTCAAAGAAACGGACAGCGGGATCGTCATCCGCGGCGCGCGCATGGTCTCGACGCTGTGCGCCTATGCCAACGACCTCCTGGTCATGCCATCGACCTACATCGCCAACAGCAAGGAAGCCGAGCCTTACGCGATCGGCTTCAGCGTCGCGGTCGACACGCCGGGCCTGCGCTTCATCTGCCGCCCTTCGGTGATGCACCAGAATGCTGCCTCGGCGATGGACTATCCCTTATCCTCGCGCTTCGACGAAACCGACGCGGTGGTCGTCTTCGACGACGTGCCGGTGCCGTGGGAGCGGGTCTTCATCCACCGCGACGCCGACCTCTGCAACGGCCTTTACGACCGCACCGGCATGATGCCGCAAATCATGCATCAGTTCTCGACCAAGAACCTCGCCAAGGCCGAGTTCATGATGGGGCTCGCCTTCGCCATCGCGAAATCGACCAACATCGACCAGCACCTGCACGTGCAGGGGATGCTGGCCGAACTGATCCAATATACCGAGTTCGTGCGCGCCTGCCTGCGCGCGAGCGAGGCCGACGCTGCTCCCAGCCCCTATGGCGTCATGACCCCGGCGGCGATGCCGCTGTGGACGGTGCGCATGATGTATCCGCGGATGTTTGTGCGGATGTGCGAGATCGTCCAGACTTTGGGCGCCGGCGGGCTCGTCGCGGTCCCGTCCTATGCCGAGCTCTCGGGGCCCGCCGCGGCCGACGTGGCGACCTATTTCCAGGCGGCCAACGCCGACGCCGCGACCCGCGTCAAGCTGTTCCGCCTCGGCTTCGACGCCGCCGTCTCCTCCTTCTCGGGCCGCCAGCAGCTCTACGAACGGTACTATTCGGGCGACCCGGTGCGGCTCGCTGGCGCACTCTACGGCCTCTACGACAGGGACGCACACATCGACCGGATCATGGCGCTGCTCGACGGGCTCGAAGCCAAGATCCGAGACCAATAGACCGTGCAGAAAGTTTCCGAATAGCCGACCAAGGCCACGAGCCGCCGTGATCGCGCCGTCGGCCGGACTCGGCGACCAAAAATCTTGCCGATACCAGATATGGGAGGACATACTTCACCCCACCGCGATCCCTGCTGCGCGCACGCGCTCCAGGGATCGCCGCGAGATCATCGAGGAGGCGACGTCGTGAACGCGGTGGCCGAGAAAGACTTCGAAGGCGCGCTCGTCGAGAAGGCAAACCGGGTCCTGCCGGGCGGCACCTTCGGCAATTTCCCCGGCGAGGTGGTGATCCGCGAGGGAAGCGGCGGCCGAGTGTGGGACGAGAACGGCCGCGAGTATGTCGACTTCCTGCTCGGCTCCGGGCCGATGCTGGTCGGCCACGCCCATCCCGAGGTCACCGCCGCGGCCCAAGCCCGCGTCGCCCAGGGCACGACCTTCTTCGCCAATAACCGCTGGGGCATCGAGCTGGCCGAGGCGATCGTCGAGGCGGTCCCTTGCGCCGAGCAGGTGCGGTTCGTCTCCACCGGCTCCGAGGCGGACCTCTACGCGATGCGCGCCGCCCGCGCGTTCCGCCGCCGCGACAAGATCCTCAAATTCGAGGGCGGCTATCACGGCATGAGCGACTATTCGCTGATGAGCCTGGCACCCAAGCGGCCCGGCAACTTCCCTCAGCCGATCCCGGATTCCGCCGGCATCCCGAGAAGCTTGCGCGACGAGATCCTGATCGCCCCGTTCAACGACGCCGATGTCGTCGCCGGTCTGGTGCGCGAGCACAAGGACGAGCTGGCCGGGGTCATCGTCGAGCCGTTTCAGCGCATCATCCCACCGGCGCCCGGCTTTTTGCAGGCGCTGCGTAGGATCACTGCGGAGAACGGCGTGCCGCTGATCTTCGACGAGGTGGTGACCGGTTTCCGCCTCGCCTATGGCGGCGCGCAGGAGTACTACGGCGTCGTCCCCGATCTGTGCACGCTCGGTAAGGTTATCGGCGGCGGCTTTCCGCTGGCGGCGATCGCCGGCCGGGCCGAGATCATGGCCCATTTCGACCGCAACGCGGTCGGCGACGAGGGGTTCCTGATGCAGGTCGGCACCCTGTCGGGTAACCCGGTGGCGGCGGCGGCCGGGCTCGCCACGTTGGAGATCCTGCGACGGCCGGGCGCCTACGAGCGCCTCTTTGCCACCGGCCGGGAATTGATGGGCACACTTTCCGATCTCTTGAAGCGCAGCGGGCTTCCCGCCCAGGTGACGGGTGAGCCGCCGCTGTTCGACGTCGTCTTCACCAATCAGCCCATTCGCGACTACCGCGGCACCCTGAGCGGCGACGCGGACATGATGCGGCGGTTCAACGCGCTGCTGCGCGAGCGCGGCATCCTCAAGGGCGAATCCAAATACTACGTGTCGCTGGCGCACACGCCCGAGGACGTGCGCGAGACATGGGACGCCTGGGCCTCGGCGCTCGATGTGCTAGCCGGGCATTGATTTCGGGTTCGGAAGGATGCCGTTGGAAGCCAGAGCGCTCGGCAACAGCTTCGCCCGCGAGGTCATCGGGCTGCGCCTGTGGGAGCCGCCGGACGACCAGACCATCGCCGAGCTTCGCGCCTTGTGGGCCCGGCACCCGGTGCTGGTTTTTCGCCGGCAGGCGCTGTCGGAGGACGAGCTCGCCGATTTCGGCGCCCGCCTCGGCCCGCTGGAGCGGGTGGTCCGCACCGAATGGGCGTCGCCGGTGCGGCCGGAGGTCGGGCTCATCTCGAACCTGCGGGACGGGCAGTCGAACCCGATAGGCGGGTTGGGCGACGGCGAACTCGAGTGGCATTCGGATCAATCCTACATTATGAACCCGGCGACCGGGGCCATGCTCTACGCGCTGGAGTTGCCGCCGCAGGGCGGGGCGACCTTTTGGGTCGATCTCGCGGCCGCCTATGCCGGGCTGCCCAACCGGCTGCAACAGGCGATCGAGGGCCGGCGCGGGGTTTTCGACTATGCAAGGCGGCTCGCCGGCTATCAGGGCGTCGACCGGGTAATCTCGGCGGAGACCCGACGCAAGACGCCGCCCGTTCTGCACCCGCTAGTGCATCGGCACCCGGTGACCGGCAGAAATGCGCTCTACCTCGATTCGACGACGACGATCGGGATCGACGGCATGGACGACGCCTCGGGCTCGGCTTTGCTCGACGAAATCTATGCGTTCGCGACGGGGCCGGAATTCGTCTATCGCCATCACTGGCAGGTCGGCGATGCAGTGCTGTGGGACAACGGCTCTACGATGCATCGCCGGGAGCCGTTCGATCCCCGCTCGCGCCGGCTGATGAAGCGGACGACGATATTCCTGTCGCGCGAACGCCACATTGTCCCCGAAGGGAGCCTCGCCCCGGTATCGGCAATTGGCGGGCCGGGTGTCGGCATCCCATGCGAGGAGACGATCGAATGCGGATGAGGGCGCTGGCACTTGCTTTTGCAGCATTGTTGCTTCCAGCCAATTTCGGACATGCGCAGAACACATTGGAGACCCAGCCGCAGGTTCCGATCGGTGGCAGCGATACCCGCAGCCTGCCGAGCGCGAGCCAGCTGCCGCCGATGTTCGGTGCTAACCTCTTCACCTCGCCGTTCAATGTTCAGATGCTGGGTGTGACGCCCGCGGCGCCTGGCGGAACCGCCGGCGCCACGACCCCCGGCGCGATGGCCACCGGGGCCATGCCGACCCCGGCCACGGCCGGGTTGGCCGCTGCACTAGGGGCGGGAGCCGCCGCCGTGCAGCAGCCCGGGCAGCAGGCGGCGACAGCGCCGGTAACGCCCCAGACCCCGATTGTGGCGCCCACCTCGGTTCAGCCGCCGGGCGGGGTGGCGGCGTTCGACCCCAACCATGTGATCGCGCCCGGGGACGTGATCCAGGTCCATATCTATGGCGCGACATCGCTCGATCAGCAGGCAACGGTCGACGGCAACGGCGAGATCTTTCTGCCCTCGGTCGGCCCGGTGCACGTCGCTGGCACCACCGCCGGCAACCTCCAATCGGTCGTGTCGGCCGCAGTGGCATCGGTCTACCAGAAGAATTCGCAGGTCTATGTGACGTTGGCAGCCGCGGTGCCGATCAATGTATTCGTCACCGGCGCGGTCCTATCCCCCAGTCAATATACCCTCCCGTCGACCGCGAGCATCATCACCTTCCTCCAGGCGGCTGGAGGGATAAACCCGACCAGGGGCAGCTATCGCGATATCCAGATCTTGCGCGACGGGCGGTCGATCGCGACCGTCGATCTCTACGATTTCCTGCTCAGAGGCCGGCTGCCCCCGGTTCGGCTACGCGACCGCGACACCATTCTGGTCCGGCAGCAAGGGCCGACGATCGCAGCGCTGGGCGACGTCCGCGGCATCTACCGGTACGAGATCGAAAAGCCGTATACCGGCGAGCAGCTTATTGCCCTGGCGCGACCCCTCCCGGACGCCACCCATGTCAGCCTGCTGGGCATCCGGGGCGGCAAGCCCGATTCTCTTTATTTCTCGCTGAGCGAATTTCGCGGCATAGCGCTGCAGGACGGCGACATCGTCACCTTCTCCCCGGATGTACCGACCGGCGTCATGACGGTCAAGGTCGACGGCCGCGTCGACGGGCCGACCACTCTGGTGGTGACCCGAACCGCGACCCTGCTCGACGTGCTCGCCTATCTGCCGGTCGACAGCTATTTCGCCGACACGTCGGCGATCTACGTCCGCCGTCTCAGCGTGGCGCAAGCGCAGAAAAAGGCGATCGACGACGCCCTGCGCCGCTTGGAGAGCACCGTTGTCACCTCGCCGACGGTCACCGCCGAACAGGCGACGATGCGGCAGCAAGAGGCTCAGATCATCTTCCAGTTCGGGCAGCAGCTGGCCAACGTCCAGCCCGAAGGCCGCCTTGTCGTTTCCTATGACGGCCACGTCTCGAACGTTCGCCTCGAAGATGGCGACGTCATCGTCGTGCCGTCACGGACCGACCTCGTCCTCATCAGCGGCGAGGTGCGGGTACCACAGTCGCTGGTCTGGATCCGCGGCGCCCCAATCGATCAGTACATCGAGACCGCCGGCGGGTTTACCGAGCGGGCGGATACCTCGAAGCTGCTGGTGATCCGCCCGAGCGGGCAGACGATTGTCGGCTCGCACCCGCCGGTTATGGCGGGCGACCGCATCATCGTATTGCCCTCGCCGAGCAACTGGGCCCTGCCGTTCATCAAAGACATCACCCAGATCATCTACCAGATCGCGGTCGGGGTCGGCGTGCTCGTGAGGCTGTAGCGCTCAGGCGCGAGCACCGTCCGCGCCGCTGCGCAGGCGGCTATGACCGGAGGGAAATGGAGCGCAATCGCGTATCGGTCGAGCGGGCGGTCGCCTGGGTCGACGCCGCGACCCGCCGGTTGGAGGCGGAGGATACCGCGTTGGCTGAGGCGTTCGGCCGCGTGCTGGGCGAGGATGTCCGCGCCGCCCGGGCCATCCCCGGCCGCGCCCTCGCGGCGCGCGACGGTTTCGCGCTACGGGCCGAGGACAGCGTCGGCGCCGGCGCCTACAATCCGCTCTCGCTGCCGCTGATCGCGGTGGCGGCGGGAGAGCCGCTGCCGGTGGGAACCGATGCGGTGGCGCCCGTCGAGCAGGTCGAGGCGCGGGCGGGCAGCATTGTCTTGGTCGAGGCGGTGGCGCCGGGCGGCAATGTCGACCCGGCGGGCGCAACAGCGGTCGCCGGCGCCGTGCTGGCGGTGGCGGGAACGCGGCTTCTGGCGCACCATATCGGGCTCCTCGCGGCGGCCGGCTTCTTCCGCGTCCCGATCCTCCGCAAGCCGCGGGTGCGGCTCGCGATCGCCGGGTCGGTCCCGGCGGGCAGCGACGGCGATGCCGATGGGCCGATGCTGTCGCGCCGCCATTGCACGCGACGGCGGGGTCGCCACCGGGTCGACGCTCGCCGATGCCTTCACCGGCGATGGCGCTGACCTCATTCTCGTCGCCGGCGGCAGCGGGCCGGGTGCCGCGGATAAATCGGCGGCGGCGCTCGCCGAGGCGGGCGAGCTCGCGATCCACGGTGTGGCGCTGCAGCCCGGCGAGACCGCTGGCTTTGGCCGTAATGCGGCCGGGGTGCCGGTGCTGCTCCTGCCCGGCTCTCCGCCGGCCTGCCTGTGGAATTACGAGCTCTTTGCCGGGCGCGCAATTCGCCGCCTCGCCGGCCTTGACCCGGGTTTGCCCTACCGGCCGCACCGGGTGACGGCGGCGCGGAAGATCGTCGCGGCTATCGGCGCCACCGAAATATGCCCGGTGCGCCGGCTTGCCGATGGCACCGTTGAGCCGCTGGCGTCCTTCGCCGAGATCGGCCTGATGGGCGCGGCCGCTGCCGACGGCTTTGTCATCGTTCCCGAGGCGAGCGAGGGCTACCCGCAGGGCGCAGTTGTCACCGTATATTGGTACGACCATCGTTGAGGAGCCGGCGGAGGCGAGCCGATGAACGACATTCCGGCGACCGTTCGTAGTCTGGCGCGGCAGGAGCAGTTCCTCGACGTGGTCGATCGGGACGAGGCGATCCGCCGCTTTTACCGCCATCTGGAGCTGCGTCCGCTCGGTCGCGAGAGGGTATCGCTGGCGCAAGCGCGGGGCCGGGTTGTGGCCGAACCGGTGATCGCCGAGGTCGACGTCCCCGGCTTCGACCGCGCCAATGTCGACGGGTTCGCGGTGCGCGCCGACGACACGGCCGGCGCCAGCGAACGGGCGCCGCGGCGTTTGGCGCTGCTCCCGGAAATCCTGACCCCCGGCAAGGAGCCTCGGCTGATGGTCGTGCCCGGCACGGCCGCGCTGATCGCCACCGGTGGGATGGTGCCGCGCGGCGCCGACGCCATCGTCATGGTCGAGCATACCGAGGCGATCGACGTCGACGGCGGGACCGCGATCGAAATCCGCCGGGCGGCCTCGGCGGGCCAGTTCGTCGCTTTCGCCGGCAGTGACATCGCGCGCGGCGAGACCGTGCTACGCGCCGGACAGGTGCTGAACTCGCGCGAGATCGGTATGCTGGCGGCGGTCGGATGCGCCGCGGTCGAGGTCTGGCGCCGGCCGCGTGTAGCGATCCTTTCGACGGGCGACGAGATCGTCGCCCCCGGCGAGCCGATCCGCCCCGGCGCCGTTTACGATTCGAATGCCGCGATCATCGCCGCCGCGGTCGAGGAAGCAGGTGGCATCCCGCAGCCGCTCGGCATCGGCGCCGACGACGAGGCCGTGCTTGGGCATCTTGTCGAGGAGGGTCTGGCTTCCTGCGACATCGTGGTCCTCTCCGGCGGCACCTCGAAGGGTGCAGGCGATCTCTGCTATCGCGCCGTCGCCCGGTACCGGGACCCCGGGATCGTCGTGCACGGCGTAGCACTGAAGCCGGGCAAGCCCTTGTGCCTGGCGGTAACCGGCGGCAAGCCGATCGTCGTGCTGCCGGGCTTTCCGACCTCGGCGATCTTCACCTTCCACGAATTCGTGGCACCGCTGATCCGCACCTTTGCCGGCCTGCCGGCGGAGCGCGCGGAGCGGGTTGCGGCAACGTTGCCGCTGCGGGTCTCGTCCGAGCGGGGGCGGACCGAATATCTGATGGTGTCGCTGATCGGCGGCGCCGACGGGGTGCGCCTCGCCGCCTATCCCACCGCCAAGGGATCGGGTGCGGTGACCGCCTTCAGCCAGGCCGACGGCTTCATCACGATCGGCCCGCAGGTCGAGAGCGTCGCCGCCGGGACGCTCGGTCGAGGTGCAGCGGATCGGCGATGCCCGCCTCGCCGACCTCGTCGTCATCGGTAGCCACTGCGTCGGGCTCGATGTGCTGGCCGGCCGGCTCCACGCCGCAGGGATCGCGGTCAAGGTGCTCAATGTCGGCAGCACCGGCGGGCTCGCCGCGGCCGAGCGAGGCGAGTGCGATATCGCCGCCATTCACCTGATGGACCCGCAGACCGGCGAATACAACCGGCCGTTCCTGACCCCGGCGCTGGCACTGGTGCCCGGCTATCGCCGACTGCAAGGGATCGTCCACCGCAAGGGCGATGCGCGCTTCGAGGGTCGTTCGCTCGCAGACGCGCTAGCGGCGGCCACCGTCGCTCCCGACTGCCTGATGGTCAACCGCAACGCCGGCAGCGGCACCCGCATCCTGACCGACCGCCTGCTCGGCGGCGCCAGGCCGCCCGGATACTGGTCGCAGCCGAAATCGCACAACGCCGTCGCCGTCGCCGTGGCGCAGGGCCGCGCCGATTGGGGCATGGCGATCGAAAGTGTCGCCCGCCAATACAGTCTCGGGTTTATCGCGGCCCAGGACGAACACTACGATTTCGTCGTGCCGAAGGCGCGGTGGGAGCGGCCGGCGGTGCAACAATTTCGCGCGTTACTCGAAGAACAATCGGTAAAAAACGCGTTGTTGGCGCTCGGTTTTGGCATCTGAGGATCACTCGGGAAGGGGCGCCGGGCACAGCTTCGGGAAGAGGCGAATAAGCCGGACACTTTTTCAACCAATTTTAAGTACGAATTATGATGATTTTTCGTTCCGACCTGGGGTTTTATAAAATTCGTTAACGAACATTAACCGGCTTCAGCCGGATACCCAGGGGACCGACGGCTGCCCAGCCGTCTTGAGTGGGGGGCATACCGATGCAATCGAAGGTGGGGCGGGGCCTCGTCTGGGGCGCCTTGGGATTAACCTTGCTGTTGGCATCGCACGGGTCGGGTGCCGCGGCAAACTGCGCCCTCTATGTGCGGGCCGAGACTGGCGTCGACCTCTATGGTGCCGCAGGCGGCTGGTGGGACGAGGCCGCAGGCCGCTATCAGCGCGGCCAGAGCCCGGCCCTGGGCTCGATCTTGGTGTTCAGGCGGAGCGGCTACACGCCTTCTGGCCATGTCGCGGTGGTTTCCGGGATCGTCAGTTCGCGCGAGATCCTGATCGATCACGCGAACTGGTACCGCGGCACGGTCACGCGCGGCATGTCGGCGATCGATACTTCGCCCAACAACGACTGGACCAGCGTCGCGGTGCGCGACCTGCGGTCGGGAAGCTACGGGCGCCACAGCCCGACCTACGGCTTTGTCTATCCGAGCACGGGCCCGCGACAAATCGTCGGGGCTCGAAACATTGTCGGCTATGATACCGAATTCGCCGATGGCCGTCCGCCGGCGCGGTGGAGCCCGGCGGGACGTTTCGTTCATGTGGCGCTGGTCACCGACGACCGGCGCCGCCGCGGCCACAAATCCTCGTCGACGCGGACGAGCCACCGAAAAGGGGCGCCGACGCATTCGGTTCATACTTCGTCGAGCGCGCGCGAATATCGGCATCCAGCCGCCGCGCGCCGCGCGCCGACCCACTCCGGCAAGACGAAGACAGCCGAGATCCAACGGACTCGGGGCTAGCAAGACCGGCAGTCTGGGGCGACTCGGTTGACAGCGGCGGCCGCGGCAGGCGTATCCTGAGGCTCCGCTCATTTCGGCACCGCAGCCAATGCCGCCACCCGCCAACGATCCGGCATTGCTGCCGGCCCATGTCCTGTCCGCCGAGATCGGCGCCGGCCGGCTGTCGCCGGTCGATCTCGTCGATGCATGCCTCGCGCGGATCGCCGCGGGCGACAGGAAATCGCATGCCTTTGTTGAGGTTTACGCGGACGAGGCCCGCCTCGCCGCCGAGGCGGCGGACAAAGCGATCCGGTCCGGTCATTCCGTCGGGCCCCTGCACGGGATCCCGATCGCGCTCAAGGATCTGATCGAGATCGAGGGTAAGGTCACGACTGGCGGCTCCGAGGTGTGGCGGGAGCGGCGCTCGACCTATACGGCCACCTTGGCGCGGCGGCTGATCGCCGCGGGGCTGATCGTGATCGGCAAGACCCACACGGTCGAGTTCGCTATGGGCGGCTGGGGCACCAACCAGCACCGCGGTACGCCGTGGAACCCATGGGACCCGGCGATGGCGCGCACCCCGGGGGGATCGAGCAGCGGCTCGGGCGTGGCGGTTGCGGCCGGCTTCGCGCCATGGGCGATTGGCACCGATACCGGCGGCTCGGTACGGTTGCCGGCGTCGTGGTGCGGTTTGACCGGGCTCAAGACCACGATCGGCCGGGTCAGCACTTACGGTATTCTGCCGCTGTCGCCAACCCTCGACACACCGGGGCCGATGGCCCGCTCCGTCGAGGACGTGGCCCTGCTGTACCAGGTCATGCAGGGCTCCGATCCACACGACCCGCGCACCCGCGGCATTCCGCCGGACGACCCGGGGCCGCTGTTCCGGCGCGGCGTGCGTGGCCTGCGGCTCGCCCGCATGCCGCAGGCCGAGCGCGACGGCGTCGCCCCGGAGGTTCTCGCGGCCTACGATGCGTCGCTCGACGCGCTGGCCCGCCTCGGCGCCGAGATCGTCACGATCGATCTGCCGTGCCGGTTTTCCGACTATACGACAGCAACCGGGCGGATCATCGGCGCCGAGGGGTATTTTCTCGTCGGCCACCTGACCGACGATCCGAGACTGCCGATCGACGACGCGGTCCGCCCGCGCATCGGTCTCGGCAAGAGCATATCGGCTCGCGACTACCTCGCTGCACTGCGCGACCAGGCGCTGGCCAAAGAGGCATTCGCGGCGGCGCTCGCCGATGTCGACGCGTTGTTGACGCCGACGACGCAGACCGCGGCGATCACGCTCGCGGCCGTCGACCAGTCGTCGACCCCGGCCCATTTCACCCGCTTCGTCAACATCCTGGAGCTGTGCGCCCTGGCATTACCGAACGGCTTTACCGCGAGCGGATTGCCGGTATCGCTGCAGATCGTGTGCCGCGGCTACGACGAAGCGACCGCCTTGCGCATCGGCTGGGCCTATCAGCAGGCGACCAATTGGCACCAATGCTGGCCGCCCGGTGTCGCCGCGACTGGCTAGCTGCCTTTGCCAAACCGGTCAGGGTGCCGCACCGCTGCGGCTCCAGTCAATCGTCGGAACGGTGCCCCGTTCAGGCATAGAGCTCGGGGGCCAGCTGCGGGGCGGCGCGGCCACGGGCATGCAGGTAGGATTGCCAGAAGAGGCAGGCGGCGACCGTCCGCCACGGCCGCCACTCCTCGCCGAGGTCGCGCAATTCGGGCTCGTCGGGACGCGCGCCGAGCTCTAGGCATTCCCGGACGGCGACCTGTAGGCCGAGATCGCCGGCCGGCCAGATGTCGGGCCGGCCGAGCGCGAAGATCAGATAGATCTCGGCGCTCCAGCGCCCGATGCCCTTGAGCGCCACGAGTGTAGCGCGGGCGGCCTCGTCGTCGGCTTCGCCGAGCCGATTGAAGTCAAAGCCGCCGCTGCTAACCTTTGCCGCCAGGTCGCGCGCATAACCCATCTTCTGCCGGCTGAAGCCACAGGCGCGCAGGGTCGCGTCGTCGAGCGTCAGAAACGCCTCCGGCGCCAACGGTCGGCACAGCGCGCTCAGCCGGCGATGCATCGCCGCCGCCGCATCGATCGATACCTGCTGCTCGAGGATGATGTGCAGCAAGGTCGGGAATCCGTTTTGCCGCCGGCGAAAGCGTGGCGGACCCGCCCGCTCCAGGATAGCGGCAAAGACGGGTTTGGTTGCCAGCGCGGCGATGCCCTCGGTCAGGCCCTCCGGTGCGTAGACCGCTGGGGATTCTTCTAATGACGGTTGTGGTGGGTTCTCATCCATCGGCCTCAGCTCCAAGGACCCGGTCGGTGGTAGCGGCGGCCGGCCGACGGAACGGAGCCGCGGCCGGTAAAGCGGGGCCGAGTTGCCGAGAAGACCGTGCTGCGCGGCCCCTGCAGCAACTGGACGCCGCGCCGGCGCAGCATGGTCACCAGCACCAGCCCGGCGGCAAAGCCGCCGACATGGGCCCAAAAGGCGACCCCGGGACTGCCGGCGGCGGCACCGAGCCCGCTGAATAGCTGCATCGCGAACCACAGGCCCAACAGCATCCAGGCTGGCACGCTGAGGATGCGGAAGAAGATCACGATCCAGATAAAGCAGTATACGTTTGCCCGCGGGTAGAGCAGCAGATAGGCGCCGAGCACACCGGCAATCGCGCCGCTGGCGCCGACCATCGGCACGTGCGAGGCGGGACTCGACAAACCCTGAAACAGTGCGGCGGCGACCCCGGACAACAGATAGAGGAGGAGATACCGCCAGCGTCCGAGCACGTCCTCGACGTTGTTGCCGAAGATCCATAGGAAGACCATGTTGCCGATCAGGTGGAACCAGCCGCCGTGCAGGAACATGCTGGTCAGCACCGTGGCCCAGGCCGGCAATACCCGCAGCGCCGGCGCCAGCTGGGAGTTGCCGAACAGCACCGCCGGGATCATCCCGTAGCCGTAAAGGACCTGATGCTGGCTGTGCCCGAGCTGCCACAGAAAGGCGCCAACGCAGAGCCCGATCAGGCCAAAGGTAACGATCGGCGCGCGAAGGCTCGGGTTGTCGTCATAGAGCGGGAAGGCGAAGACCACGCCGGACCCCCGCCAACGCGGGAGATGATGCCGCCGCCGCTCCCGTCAGGAGCTGACGAGGCCGAGCTGTGGGCTCGACGGCTCGGCGAAGCGGCGCCTCGGGATGCGCCCGGCGAGCCGGGCGAGCCGCCCAGCCTCGACCCCGGCGCGCATCGCCGCCGCCATCCGGCGCGGATCGTGCGACTTCGCGATCGCGGTATTGACCAGCACCGCATCGCAGCCGAGCTCCATCGCCAAGGCCGCGTCCGAGGCGGTGCCAACCCCGGCGTCGAGCACCACCGGGACCGGGCTCTTCGAGCAGATCAGCTCGATCGCCGCTGGGTTGGCGATGCCCATGCCCGAGCCGATCAGCGAGCCCAGCGGCATCACCGCGGCGCAGCCGACATCGGCGAGCTTGCGGCAAGCGACCGGGTCCTCGTTGCAATAGGGCAGCACGATGAAGCCCTTGCGCACCAGCTCGTCGGCCGCGTGGACGAGCTGCTCGACATCGGGGTAGAGCGTCTCGCGGTCGCCGATCAGCTCGAGCTTGACCCAGTCGGTCTCCAGCGCCTCGCGCGCCAGCTCGGCGGTCAGAATGGCGTCGCGCGCGGTGACGCAGCCGGCGGTGTTCGGCAAGAAGCGGCAGCGCCCGCCAAGCAGGTCGACGAGGCTTTCGGCATAGCCTTCGAGGCTGATGCGGCGGATCGAGACCGTGACCAGCTCGGCGCCGCTCAATTCGAGGCAGTCGAGCAGCACCTGCTGGTTCGGGTAGCCGGCGGTGCCGATAAACAGCCGCGACGACAATGCGGTACCGGCAATCAGAAACGGATCGTCGCTCATCGCGATGTCCTGCTTATTGCTCGTCATTGTCGCGAAGGCGAGTATCCAGGCCGAGCGACGTGCCGGTTGCCCCTGGACCCCCGCTTGCGCGGGGGCGACGATAAGAATTCCTGGATCGTTGGCATGTCAGCCGCCCTGCAGCGGGCGGACGATCTCGACCACATCGCCTGGTGCCAGCGCTGCAGCGGGCCAGGCGGCGCGGCGGACGACGGCGCCATTGACCGCCACCGCGAGAAACCGCGCATTCGGGTCGATGCCGCGATCGGCGAGAAGCTCGGCCACCGTCGCCACCTCGACCTCCTCCTCGACCCCGTTGATCTTGAGCCGAGTCATCCCGCCTCCGCTGCCGCGGCCTGAGAGGGCGCCGCAGCAGCCATGAACCGCGTCGGTGCAAACGGCCGGGCGATTTCGGGCAGCGCCCCGCCCAAGATATAAGCGCTGACCGCATCGGCGGTAACGGGGGTCAGCAGAATGCCGTTCCGATGATGGCCGCTGGCGACGACGAGACCGTCGATCCCGCTGGGTCCGAGCATCGGCGCGTCGTCGCGCGAGCCCGGGCGAAAGCCGACCCAGGTCTCGGCGATCGGCAATTCCTCGATCGCCGGCACCGCGCGCCAGGCGCCTTCGAGCAACGCCAAGAGTCCGCCCGCGGTCAGCCGATCGTCGAAGCCGCGCTCCTCGACGGTGCCGCCGATAACGAGCCGCCCGTCCAAACGCGGCACCAGATAGCCGCGCGGCAGCCAGACCACGTGGCGCAGCAGCGGCGCGGCCGAGTCCATCTGCAACGCCAGCATCTGTCCCTTGATCGGGCGGACAGGCGGGAGGTGGGCGGGCGGAATGCCGGCGATCTCGCGCGACCAGGCGCCAGCCGCGAGGACCACGACATCTGCGGGCTCATGGCCGCGATCGGTGACGACACCCACCGCGCCGCCGCCGCAAAGCTCGACCTCACGAACCGGGCAATGCTCATGCAGCACGGCGCCGGCCCGCCGCGCCGCCGCAGCAAGGGCAGCGGCGACGAGGCGGTTTTCGACCTGATGATCGCGCGGGCTCGATACCGCGCCGGGGATGCCGGGGCGCAGATGCGGCTCGCGGCGGCACGCCTCCGCACCCGACAGCCAAAGGATGTCGAGGCCTAGGCCCCTTTGGAATTCATAGGTGAAGCGCAGCTGCTCCAACTCGTCGCGGGTCAGTGCGACGACGATCGTCCCTTCGTCGCGGTAGCCGACCGACATCCCGGAGGCGGCTTCGAGCTCGCGGGCGAAACCGGGCCACAGCCGCTGGCTTTCGAGGGTCAGGCTCAGCAGGGTTTCCTCGCCGGGCTCGGTCTCGACCGCGGCGGCGAGCATGCCTGCCGCCGCCCAGCTGGCGCCGCGCCCGGCCTCGCCGCGATCGTAGACGGTGACCGGGCAGCCTGCCTGCGCGAGGCGCCAAGCGATGCCCAGCCCGATTACCCCGGCGCCGATGACGACAGTTTTCGGGCGGGAGGGCAATAGGGTGGTTGACGCGGTGATGACGGACTCCCTTCGCCGGGCTCGCCCGACCAGGTTCAGTGGGTCTGATCTCAGCCGTTCCGGCGACGCGCCTCCGGCGGCATCGCGGATCGGCACCCCAGCCTCCCATCGATTTTTGGATGAAGGCGTTGTCGATGCAAGGATTTTGTTGGCACGAGGGTCAGTGTTCCCGCCCGCTGGCGACTGCCAAGGCATAGTCCAAGAGCCCGCGTCCGAGCGTGCCGCATCCGGCGCAGGGCTGGTTTGCAGCCGGGTCGCGGCGCCAGCGGTCGAACAATTGCAGAAAGACGATGGCCGAGCGAAGCAGCGCCAGCACCCGGTAGAAGGTAAAATCTTCGATCGAGCGGCCGCTCCGTCGCCGATAGGCGTCCAATACCCGGTGGCGCGGCCAGAACCCCGGCTCCGCCGTCGGCATCTGCCCCAAGCGGCGCATGCCGTCAGGATCGCCGGGCTCGGACCAATAGCTCAGCAGCACCGCGAGATCCCAGAACGGATCGCCGCGCGTCCCCATGTCCCAATCGATCACCGCGACCGGCGCCAAACTTGCCCGGTCGAGAATCATGTTGTCGAGCTTGAAGTCGGAATGGACGAGGGTCGGCGGCTGCTCGGCGGGGACCCGTGGGCTCAGCCAGGCGATGATGTCGGCAAGGGTTCGGGGATCGGCAAGATCGGCAACCGCGGCGCCGCGCCGCGCCCAGCCTTCGAGCGTCCGGCCGAGAAACCCCGAAGGGCGGCCGAGCGTGCCGAGGCCGACGGCTTGCGGGTCGACGGCATGGAGAGCTGTGAGGCTTTCCACAAGATGGCGGCTTAACGCGTCGCCGATTTCGGGGCGACCCGCGAGGCCCGGCGGCAACACGCCGCGGACGACGACCCCCGCGCGATGCTCGATGATCTGAAACGGTGCGCCGAGGACGGCGGGGTCGGCGCAGAAGTGCAATGCCCGCGGCGCCAGCGGGTAGCAGCGCCACAGCGATGACAGGATGCGGAACTCGCGCGCCATGTCGTTGGCTCCGGGCGGCAGCGTCCCGGCAGGCGGCCGCCGCAATACCGCGGGCGTGCCGTCGAGTGTGATCAGGTAGTTGAGATTGCCGAGCCCGCCGGCGAACCGGCGCGGCTCGGCGGCGCCGAGCGCCATCCCGTGCAGGGCGAGGTGGGCGGCCAGCCTGTCCCAATCCTGCGGCAGGGTCTCCGCCGGCGGCCTGAGGCCGTCCCACTCCAAGCCGGCTGCCGATGACATATCTTTAGCTCTCGTCCTGTACGATGATGCGGGCCCGCAATGGATATCGGTCGATGAAAGCAGGATTGCACCGCACGTCAGTCGCTGTCGCGATTAGCGTCGTCACATGGCTTGGCGTCATGGGTCTGGGCGTCATGGGGCTGGGATCGCCGCTTCTCGCCGCCGAGCCCGACCCCGATCTCGAGCATTTCAAGGCGGAGATCCAAGCGTTGGCCGGTGGGCTCGGGCCGAGCACGGACGGGGCGCTCGAATGGGTCGCCGCCGATCCTTTCGATATCCGCCGCGACGGCGACAGCCTGGTGGCGGTCGTCACCAATGCCAAGATGGCGCTGCACAGCGACGAGATCGTCCATATCGGCTTTGATCGCCTCGAGATCCGGCAGACCGGGCAGCAAGGCGGCGGCAAGCCGGTGGCGCTCGCGTTCCTGCTGCCGAAGGAGGTGACGTTCGCCGGGCCGGCCGGCGCCGAGACCAAGCTGACGGTGAAGGATGGGCGGGCGAGCGCCGTCGTCGATCCGCAGACCGGGCGGACGCGCGACGCGGCGGCGACCTTTGCCGCTGCGCACGTCGATCAGCCCGGCAGCGGCGCTTCGATCGACTTCGGGCCGATGACGATGACGTCGAAGGTCGTGGCCGAGGCCGCCGGCGCGTGGAGCGCGCCATTCGACTTCGAATTGACGAAGGTCGAGTTCGCTGTACCACAGGTAGCCGCCGGCACGATCGAGCGGGTCGCCGTGACCGGGAAATCGGCGGGACCGAAGCTCGACCGGCTCGAACAGCTGCGCGACGGTCTCGACGCGCTGCAGAAGGAGAAGGAGGGATCGCCGCAAATCCGTCTCGCCCGACTCCTGGCCCTTCTGCCGACGATGCCGTCGGTCTTCGCGACGATCCGCGGCGACGCCGTGCTCGACGGGCTCAAGGTGCTCGGAGGTGGCGGCGAGCCGCTCGTCTCGCTGGCGAAGGCCGAGATCATGACCGAGGCGACCGGCTTCGACGGCGATAGCGGCGCGATCCGCTTCACCATTCGCCAGGACGGTCTCGATCTGGCGCCGTCGCTGCTCGATGCCCGCCAAGTGCCGCACCGGGTCGTCGTCGATTTCGGGATCGAGAATTTGAAGACCGAAGCATTGCGTTCGCTGCTAAAGGCGGCGGGCGAGGCCAATGCCGCCGACAAGGCCGACAAGGAGCAGGCGAACGAGCGGATGCTCGGGGCACTGGCGATGCTCGATCCGACATTCCGGATTTATGACGTCACCGTGGACACCAAGGACGTCGGCGCCAATCTGACGGCCGAGGTGACGGGCTCGCCACTGGCGCCGACCGGCTACACCGCCGGCGGCGACCTCGTGGTGCGCGGCTTTGACGCAATCCCGCAGCTAGGGGTCGATATGCCCTATGCCGAGTATCTGCCACTGCTGAAGGAGCTGGCGGTCGAGGACAAGGCGCCGGACGGCACCCCACGGGTCGAGTTCCGCCTGGCCTCGGCGCCGTCCAAATGGATTACGGTTAACGGCTACAACCTTAGCCCATGGTTCGAGGATGCCGAGCCCGGCCCCGGTCGCGCGCGGCTGTTGAAGCCGGCCGACCCGCCGATGCAGGGTGCCGATGTCGAGAGCGTGCAGCGCGCGCTCGCTGCCGCCAAGATCGCGGTCGACCAGGACGGCATCTACCACCCGTCGACCGCCGCGGCGGTTGCCCGCTTCCAGAAGCAGCAGGGGATCAATATCAGCGGCGTCGTCGATGACCAGACGCGCCGGGTTCTCGGCGTCGCCGAGCCGGCACCGCAGCGAGGCAATTGACCGCCGGTGGGTAGCATTCCCCGCTCAGCCTGGGAGGAGGGCAGATGAACAAGGTCTATCCGGATGCGTCGGCCGCGCTGGCCGGGCTGTTGCGGGACGGCATGACGATCATGTCGGGCGGGTTCGGCTTGTGCGGCATACCGGAGGCGCTGATCGCGGCGATCCGGGATTCCGGCGTCAAAGGGTTGACGGTGGTCTCGAACAATGCCGGGATCGACGGCGCCGGCCTCGGGCTTCTGCTCGAAACCCGGCAGATCCGCAAGATGATCTCCTCCTATGTCGGCGAGAACAAGCTCTTCGCCGAACTCTACCTCAAGGGCGAGCTCGAGCTCGAATTCAATCCGCAGGGAACCTTGGCCGAGCGCATCCGCGCCGGTGGCGCCGGGGTCCCGGCGTTTTTCACCAAGACCGGGGTCGGGACCTTGATCGCCGAAGGCAAGGAAACGCGCGACTTCGACGGCGAGAGCTATGTCATGGAGCGTGGGCTCGTCGCCGACCTCGCCGTGGTCCACGCCTGGAAGGGCGATCGTGAGGGAAACCTCGCCTACCGCAAGACGGCGCGCAACTTCAATCCGGTAATGGCGACCGCCGGGCGCGTGACCGTCGCCGAGGTCGAGGATCTGGTCGAGCCGGGTGCGATCGATCCCGACCAAATCCACACCCCCGGCATCTTCGTCCAGCGGATCGTGCACGCCCGCGTCGTTCGAAAAGCGCATCGAGCAGCGCACGGTGCGCCAGCGCGGCGCTTGAGAAATAGGAGAAGCGACATGGCCTGGTCACGCGACGACATGGCGCGCCGCGCCGCGGCCGAGCTCGAGGACGGCTTCTACGTCAATCTCGGCATCGGCATCCCGACCCTGGTCTCGAACTTCATCCCGGCCGGGATCACGGTGCAGCTGCAAAGCGAGAACGGCATGCTCGGGATGGGGCCGTTTCCGTTCGAGGGCGAAGAGGACCCCGACCTGATCAACGCCGGCAAGCAGACGATCACCGAATTGCCGACGACGAGCTATTTCGACAGCGCGCAATCCTTTGGCATGATCCGCGGCGGGCATATCGACCTGTCGATCCTCGGAGCCATGCAGGTGGCCGAGAACGGCGACCTCGCCAACTGGATGATCCCGGGCCGGATGGTCAAGGGCATGGGCGGGGCGATGGACCTCGTCGCCGGGGTCAGGCGGGTCATCGTGCTGATGGAGCACACCGCGCGCGGCGAGCCGAAACTGCTGTCCCGGTGCACCCTGCCGCTGACCGGCGCCGCGGTGGTCGACCTGGTGATCACCGATCTCGGCGTCTTTTCGATCGATCGCGCGGGAATGACCCTGACCGAGCTGGCGCCGGGCGTCTCGCTCGAGGAAATCCGCGCGCAGACCCAGGCGTCCTTTTCGCCGCGTCCCGGCCTCGTCTGAACGAGGCCGCTGCGAAAACGAGAAGAGCCGGTAAAACCGGCTCTCCCGGAGCCTCAAGGTTCTTGCGAGCCGTGACGCGGAGGGTGGGATAGGGCGTACCCCTTTAGGGGTAGAAATGCAAGATGTTTTTATGACACATTCGAGGCGCGCCCGAGTCCGGCGCTAACCGCCTTCAATGGCCCTCGCCATGCCGGATCGCCAAAACCTCCACCAGCAGACGATCGCGCTCCGCCGCCAACTCCTCGATGCTGCGCCCGGCGGCTTCGGCGGCGATACCGGCGGTAATCTTTTCCCGGACCGCGGCGTCCAGGCGGGGCCGACCCAGCGTGTCCCACCAGCTTGCCATCGGGCCGGCGAACTGATCGAGAAAATGGCCGATCCCGCCGGCGCCGCCGGCGAGGTGAAATGTCAAATGCGGCCCCATCAGCGCCCAGCGCAGCCCGGGCCCCTCGCTGATCGCGGCGTCGATGTCGGCGACGCTCGCCACGCCCTCGGCAAGGAGGTGCACGGCCTCGCGCCACAACGCCGCCTGCAACCGGTTGGCGACATGGCCTTCGACCTCGCGGCGGATATGGATCGGCCGCTTGCCGAGCGCGCTGTAGATCGCCAGCGCGCGCTCGATCGTCGCCGCCGCGGTGCGTTCGCCGGCGACGACCTCGACCAGCGGCACCAGATGCGGCGGGTTGAACGGATGGCCGATCACGCAACGCTCGGGATTGCGGCAATCTGCCTGTAATTTGGTCATCAGCAAACCCGAGGAGCTCGAGGCGATGACAACCGTCTGCGGCAGGACGGCATCGAGGCGCGACAAGAGGCCGCGCTTCAGCGGCTCGCGCTCAGGGCCGTTTTCCTGGACGAAATCCGCTCCTTCGGCGGCCGCCTCGGGCTCGCCATGGAAAATCAGACGATCCTGCGGGACGCGCTGCGGCAGCGGGGCCGGGCCGCCCAGCCGCCGCAGCGCCGGCCATGCCGTCTCGACGAAGCGGCGCACAAAGCCCTCCGCTTCGGGGGCGGGGTCGCTCGCCTGGACGACGAGCCCGCGCGCCAGGAAATACGCCGTCCAGCTGGCACCGATGGTGCCGGTCCCGATTACCGCGACGCGGCCGATTGCGCTCCCCTCCATGTCAGCTCCTTTCGGATCGGGTCAGCCGCCCCACGTCGACGCGGCTCCTTGTGTTTGCTATGCTGGCGCCGCCGCCACAATGCAGAGCTCCACCCAGCGGTCCCAGCCGCGCGATCTACGCCTCGACTTTTTCCGCGGCCTTGCCCTCGTATTCATCTTCATCGACCATATTCCCGAAAACGTGCTCGGGTATTTTACGCTTCAATCGGTCCAGTTTTGCGACGCGGCGGAGGTCTTCATCTTCATCTCGGGCTATACCGCCGCCCTCGTTTACGGACGCACGCTCGCGACCCAGGGCGCGCTCTACGCCTCGGCGCAGATCCTGCGCCGCGCCTGGCAGCTCTATGTCGCCCACATCTTCCTGTTCATGATTTTCATCGCCGAAGTGTCCTATACGGTGATGCGGTTCAAGAACCCGATGTACAACGAAGAGATGGGGGTCGGCGATTTTCTGAGCGAGCCGCACGTTGCCATCGTCAAGGCCCTGCTGCTTCAGTTTCAGCCGACCTTTCTCGACATCCTGCCCCTCTACATCGTGCTGCTGCTGGCCTTCCCGATCATCCTGGTCGGGCTGCGCGCGTCGCTGCCGCTCGTTCTGATCCCGTCCTTTCTGCTCTACCTCGCCGTCCAGATCGGCAACCTGTCCGTGCCGGCCTACCCCAAAGGAAATATTTGGTATTTCAACCCGCTAGCATGGCAAATCCTGTTCACCGCCGGGGCGGCCCTCGGCCTCGGCCGGATCCGGATAGCGGCTTCGTCGGCCCAGGGCCGCGTGCTCTTGTCCGCAGCGGTCATCGTTCTCACGGCCGGGTCCATTGTCAGGATCAGCTGGACGATCCACGGGTTCTGGGACCCGTTTCCGGGGCTCTTTCTGAAGGAGCTTTGGCCGGTCAACAAGACCAACCTGTCGCCGCTCCGGCTGGTCCCGTTCTTCGCCTTGGTCACAGTCGTGGCGGCGGTGGTCCCGCCGGCGGCGAAGTTCCTGCGTTCGGCCCCGGCAAGACCGTTCGTGCTGTGCGGCCAGAACTCGCTCGAGATTTTTTGCCTCGGGATCCTGCTGTCGGCGCTCGGCCATTTCGTGGTGTCGGAATACAACCCGGCGCTGCTCCTTCAGCTGGCCGTCAACGCGGCCGGCATCCTCACAATGTTTCTGATCGCCGGGTTGATCGAATGGTACAAGTCGATGGGTCGCAGCACGGCCGCCGCGCAAGCGGCGGGTGGTGTGAGGCCATGAGCGGGCTTCGTTTCGGCGGGTTGGCGCTAGGCCTGGCCGGCGGGTTGGCCGCGATGCTGCTGCCGTCGGCTGCCGCCTTCGCCATGGCGGAGTGCGGCGTCCCGGCCGAGCTGATGACGGTCGACGGTAAGCTGCCTCAGTTCGCCGACAAGCTGCGTATGGGGGCATCGATCAAGATCGTCGCGATCGGCGGCGCCTCGACCGTCGGGGCCGCGGCGGGCCCACCCGATCTCGCTTACCCGCGCCGGCTGCAGGAGGCGCTCGCCCGCGACTATCCCGCGGTGCCGATCACCGTCGTCAACAAGGGGGTTCCGCGGCAGACGGCGCAGGAGATGCTGGCGCGCTTTCCGAGCGATGTCCTCGCCGAGGACCCGGTGCTGGTGACCTGGGAAACCGGCACGACCGACGCCGTCCGCGGCGTCGATGTCGACGAGTTCACGACGGCGCTGCAAATGGGCATCGACGAGCTCAAGGCGCGATCCATCGACATCGTGCTGGTCGATATGCAATTCTCGCATAGCACCGTCACCGTTATCGATTTCGAGCGGTATCTTCGGGCGATGCATCGAGTGGGCGACGTGAACGACGTGTACGTCTTTCCGCGGTTTGAGATGATGCGCTATTGGAGCGAGCAGGACGTGTTCAATTTCGACGGTGTCGCCAAGGACGGGCGGGCGAACCTCGCCGCCGCCGTCTACGATTGTCTCGGCCGCAACCTGGCGGCGGCGATTCGGATCGCCCTGCAATGAAGCGGGCCCGCTCGGCGCGGTTTGCCGCCGTCGCCCTCGCCGCCGTCTCGGCGGCGGGTGCGGCACTCGCCGATCCGCCCGGTTCGGCGGGCCCGCCGAGTTGCGCGACGTCGCCGGCGCTGGCCGCGATCGGGCCCGCGCTGACGCGCACCGCGGCGCGGATCGAGCGGGGCGAGAACGTGACGATCGTAGCGCTGGGCTCGTCCTCGACCCGGGGCTTTGGCGCCAGCGGCCCGGCGATGAGCTATCCCAGCCGCCTTGAGCGCGCTCTCGAGAGCCGATTCCCCGCCGTCGACATCCGGGTCGTCAATCGCGGAATTGGCGGCGAGGATGTACGGCTGGAGCTGGCCCGCCTCGACCGCGACGTGATCGCCGAGCATCCTGATCTGGTAATCTGGCAGGTCGGCACCAACGCGGTGCTCCGCCGCGACGACGTCGGGGGTGACGAGGAACTGATCGAAGGCGGCGTCGCCTCGATGAAGGGCCGCGGCATTGATGTCGTCCTGATGGACCTGCAATATGCGCCGCGGGTGCTCGCACGTCCGGCCGTGAACGAGATGGAGCGGATCATCGCTGCGGTCGCCAATCGCACCCATGTCGGCTATTTCCGCCGCTTCGAGATCATGCGGGGCTGGGATGCGACCCGCCAGCTGGCGCCGGCGGCGCTGATCGGCCCGGACGGGCTGCACATGACCGATGCGAGCTATGGCTGCCTAGCCGACCAACTCGCCTTGGCGATCGGCGCGAATCTGGCGGCGGGCACGAAGACGGCGAAGTCGATGGGGCGCCGCCCGGACGCCTTGGCCGGGCTCAGGCGATCGGGCGATCCGCCGCAATCCTCTCCGCCCCGATAGCTCCCCCGATTCCCCCGGCAGCTCCAACGAATTGGAAGCGGCACCGAGAAACCGAGCGGGCGGATTTCTCGCTGCGGTTCACCTTCTATTGACGCGATGATGACGGGCGCCATGGAAAGCCTATCGGCGACAATCGCGCATGTTAACCTAGATTTTGATTGGGATTTTCCGATACCATATATATCCTGGTGACGGCTCGGAAGGTTGCCACAAGATGTTGTCGATTTCCAACTTACCGGCGCATCAGAACGGACTGGCTCGCGGGCTGCTGCGATCGGTCGACGACATCCGCACTCTCGCCACAATGCGTTGGCATAATGATTGCGTTGAAGGCGGCGAGAAGGGTGGACGATCGAGACGATCGTCTGGCCGCCGACGGGGCGGGCGCCAAAGAGCTCGGTTGGAGGATCGAGGCGAATGGTTTTCGTCGTGCAACGTTTTCTGATTGGAATGACGTGGGCAGCAGGTTGAGCGCTGACCTCGCTTGAGGTGCAAAATGGGATTTGACGACGGCATTTTTGGCCTCTACTCACGGTTGTACGACAACCGGCGGGAGGTCGAGTATTCGCTCGAGGAATACCTCGGCAAATGTTCGGACGATCCGAACTACTACGCAGGCGCAGCCGAGCGCATGCTGAAGGCAATCGGCGAGCCGGAGATGATCGACACGAGCCAGGATTCCAGGCTCGGCCGCATCTTCATGAACCGCACGATCAAGGTCTATCCGGAGTTCTCGGATTTCTTCGGGATGGAGGAGACGATCGAGCGGATCGTCGGCTTCTTCCGCCACGCGGCGCAAGGGCTCGAAGAGCGCAAGCAGATCCTCTACCTGTTGGGTCCGGTCGGTGGCGGCAAATCCTCGCTGGCCGAGCGCCTGAAGCAGCTGATGGAGAAGGAGCCGGTCTATGTGCTCAAGGCCGGCAACGAGATCAGCCCGGTGTTCGAGAGCCCGCTCGGCCTGTTCGACCCGCTGACGCTCGGTCCCGAGCTCGAAAAGCACTACGGCGTGCCGATCCGCCGGCTCACCGGCACGATCTCGCCCTGGGCGGTCAAGCGGCTCGATGAGTTCGGCGGCGACATCACCAAATTCACCGTCGTGCGGATGCAGCCATCGCGGCTGAAGCAGATTTGCATATCCAAGACCGAGCCCGGCGACGAGAACAACCAGGACGTATCGAGCCTTGTCGGCAAGGTCGACATCCGCAAGCTGGAGTTCTTCAGCCAGAACGACCCGGACGCCTATTCCTACTCCGGCGGCCTCAATCGGACGACGCAGGGGCTGCTCGAATTCGTCGAGATGTTCAAAGCGCCGATCAAGATGCTGCATCCGCTCCTGACCTCGACACAGGAGGGCAATTACGTCGGGTCCGAGAACATCGGCGGCATCCCCTATCAGGGGATCGTGCTCGCGCATTCCAACGAGGCGGAATGGCAAAGCTTCAAGAACAACAAGAACAACGAGGCGTTCATCGACCGGATCTCGGTTATCAAGGTGCCCTATTGCCTGCGAGCTCTCGAAGAGCGGCGGATTTACGAGAAGCTGTTGCAGAACAGCGAGCTGTCGGCTGCGGCCTGCGCCCCGTCGACACTGGATATCCTGTCGCGGTTCAGCGTGCTGTCGCGGATCAAATCGCACGAGAACTCGAACCTGTACTCGAAGATGCGGGTCTATGACGGCGAGAGCCTGAAGGATACCGACCCCCGCGCCAAATCGGTTCAGGAATACCGTGACGCCGCCGGGGTCGACGAAGGGATGGACGGCATTTCGACCCGCTTTGCCTTCAAGGTGCTGTCGAGCACGTTCAACTTCGACACCCAGGAGGTGGCGGCCGACCCGGTCCATTTAATGTACGTGCTCGAGCAGGCGATCTGGCGCGAGCAGTTTCCGGACGACGCCGAAAAGAAATACCTCAACTTCATCAAGGCCGAGCTGGCCCCGCGTTACGCTGAGTTCATCGGCCACGAGATCCAGAAGGCCTATCTCGAATCCTATTCCGACTACGGCCAGAACCTGTTCGACCGCTATGTCGCCTACGCCGACGCCTGGATCGAGGATTCGGATTACAAGGACCCCGACACCGGTCAGCTGATGAACCGCGAGCTGCTGAATCAGGAGCTGTCGAAGATCGAAAAGCCGGCGGGCATCGCCAATCCGAAGGATTTCCGCAACGAGGTCGTCAAATTCGCCTTGCGGGCGCGCGCTGCCAACTCGGGGCGCAACCCGTCATGGACCTCCTACGAGAAGCTGCGCGAGGTCATCGAGCGGCGCATGTTCTCACAGGTCGAGGATCTGTTGCCGGTCATCAGCTTTGGCTCGAAGAAGGATTCCGACACCGAGAAGAAGCATGCCGATTTCCTGGAACGGATGGTGGCGCGCGGCTACACCGAGCGGCAGGTTCGCCGGCTCGTCGAGTGGTATATGCGTGTCAACAAGGCGGGGTAGGTCGGCTATCATGCCCGGCCTGGAGGGATGCCGATGAACATCGTCGATCGCCGGCCCAACCCTAAGGGCAAGAGCCTCAGCAATCGGCAGCGCTTTCTGAGTCGGGCCCGCGCCGAGGTCAAATCGGCGGTGCAGAACGCGCTCAAGAAGCGCAAGGTCGCCGATGTCGAGCACGGCGAGAAGGTGGCGATCCCGATGCGCGGGATCACCGAGCCGGAGTTCCACCACAGCCGGCGCACCGGCCGCACCGAGCATGTCGTCCCCGGCAACAAGGAATACCTGCGCGGCGACGAGATCCCGCGGCCGAGCGGCGGCGACGGGCGCGGCGGCTCGCAGGGCAGCCCGGACGGGTCGGGCGAGGACGCCTTTGAGTTCACCTTGTCCAAGGAAGAGTTCCTCGACATGTTCTTCGAGGATCTCGAGTTGCCCGATCTAGTCAAGAAGAGCCTGCGGGAGAGCTTCACCGTCGATCTCCAACGCGCCGGCTACACCGTCACCGGCACACCTGCCAATCTCAGCGTGCGCCGGACCATGCGCAACAGCATGGCGCGCCGCATCTCGCTGCGACGGCCGAAGCAGCAGGAAATCGAGCTCGTGCGCGAGGCGCTGGAAAACGCCCGTTCCCGCGGCGCCGACGAGGAGGCGGAGCGGCTGACGCGCGAGCTCGAACGCATCGAGCACCGCAGCAAGATCATCCCTTACATCGATCCGCTCGATGTCCGCTATAACCGCTTCGAACGCGTGCCGCGCCCGAACACCGAAGCGGTGATGTTCTGCCTGATGGACGTTTCGGGATCGATGACCGAGTCGATGAAGGATCTCGCCAAACGGTTTTTCATGCTGCTGCACGTGTTTCTGATCCGGCGCTACCGGCATGTCGACGTCGTCTTCATTCGCCATACTAGTACCGCCGAGGAGGTCGACGAGGAGACGTTCTTCTACAGCCGCGAAACCGGCGGCACGGTGGTCTCGACCGCGCTCGAAAAGATGCTGGAGATCGCCCGGGCCCGCTATCCGACCGACCGCTGGAACATCTACGCGGCGCAAGCCTCCGACGGTGACAATTACGGGGCGGACAGCGGCCGCTGCGTATCGCTACTGGGCGGCGAGGTGCTGCCGATCTGCCAATACTTCGCGTATGTCGAGGTCGGCGACGGCATGGGCGGCAGCCTAACCGGCCTCGCGCGCGACAGCGATCTGTGGCGCGCCTACAGCGAGGTCGCCCCGGGAAACCCGCATTTCGCCATGCGCCGGGTCGGCGATCCGTCCCAGATCTTCTCGGTCTTCCACGAGCTCTTCGCGAAGGGGGGTGTCCGTGCCTGACATGCGCACCGCAGAGGCAGTGAGGCTGGAGAGCGCGACGCCGCTCTTCAGCGGGCCGAATTGGGATTACGCGTCGCTGCGGCAAACCTACGAGGCGATCGAGAAGATCGCGCTCGATGAGCTCGGGCTCGACGTCTACCCGATCCAGGTAGAAGTCATCACCTCCGAGCAGATGCTCGACGCCTACGCCTCTGTGGGCCTGCCGCTGATGTATCGGCATTGGAGCTTCGGCAAGCGCTTCGCCTTTCACGAGACGCTCTATCGCCGCGGCTTGCAGGGGCTCGCCTACGAAATCGTCATCAATTCCAATCCCTGCATCTGCTATATCATGGAAGAAAATTCCATGACGATGCAGACCCTGGTGATGGCGCATGCCGCGTTCGGCCATAACCATTTCTTCAAGAATAACTATCTGTTTCGGCAGTGGACCGATGCGAACGGGATTCTCGATTATCTGAGCTTTGCCCGCGACTATGTCGCCAAATGCGAAGAGCGGCATGGGGCCGAGGCAGTGGAACGCGTACTCGACGCCGCACACGCGCTGAAGGACCACGGCGTCAACCGCTACGCCCACCGCACGCAAGCCCAACCTCGCCGAGGAACGGCGGCGGGCCGAGGAATGGCAGGCGAACGCCGAGGCGACCTACAATGATTTGTGGCGCACCGTGCCTGGTGCGGGAAAGGACAAGGAGGATCCGGACACCGCCGAAGCGCGGCTCCAGGAGATCAAGCGCGAGCTCGGCCTACCGGAGGAGAACCTGCTCTATTTCATCGAGAAGCGGGCGCCGCGGCTCGAGGATTGGCAGCGCGAGCTGGTGCGCATCGTCCGCCTGATCGCCCAGTATTTCTACCCGCAGAAGCAGACCCAGATGATGAACGAGGGCTGCGCCACCTTCGTGCATTACGAGATCATGCGGCGGCTGCACGACAAGGGGCTGATCACCGAGGGCTCGATGCTCGAATTCCTGCATTCGCATTCGAGCGTTGTCTTTCAGCCCGATTTCGACGATCCGCGCTTCAGCGGGCTGAATCCGTACGCGCTCGGCTTTGCCATGATGAGCGACATCCAGCGCATCTGCGAGACCCCGAGCGAGGAGGACCGCGAGTGGTTCCCTGACATCGCCGGCGGCGGTGACGCCTACGGGGTGCTGCGCCACGCCTGGGCGCAACTACCGCGACGAGAGCTTTGTGCTGCAATATCTGAGCCCGCAGTTGATCCGCCGCTTCCACCTGTTCCAGGTCTCCGACGACAGCACCAAACCGGCGCTCCGGGTCGAGGCGATCCACGACGATTACGGCTATCGCAGGGTCCGCAGCGCGCTGTCGCGGCAGTACGACCTGTCGCGCCGCGAGCCCGACATCCAGGTCGTCGATGTCGATCTGAGGGGTGATCGCTGCCTAATTCTTGTGCATTATGTGCATGACGGCGTGCTTCTCGCCGAAAAGAGCTGCCGCGCCGTGCTGCGTCACGTGGCGATTCTGTGGGGCTATTCGGTCAAGCTCCTCGAAATCGACGCGGCCACCGACAAGACGCTGAAGACTTACGAAGTCGCCCAGCCAGGATAAATTTTGGCGGGGCCGAACGGCTCCGCGCGTTCGATGATCGTCCTCGGCCTCGAAACCAGCTGCGACGAGACGGCGGCTGCGGTTGTCGCGGCGCCACCGGCGGGCCCGCAAATCCGGTCGAACCTGGTCCACGCCCAGCTGGCCGAGCACGCGCCCTATGGCGGGGTCGTGCCGGAGATCGCCGCGCGGGCGCATCTCGACCATCTCGATGCCCTGGTGGCGCTGGCGCTCGGCGAGGCTGGCGTCGACCTCACCGAGATCGATGGCATCGCGGCTGCCGCCGGTCCCGGCCTGATCGGCGGGCTGATCGTCGGCACGATGACGGCGAAGGGGATCGCCTGGGCCGCCGGCAAGCCGTTCATCGCCGTCAACCATCTCGAAGGCCACGCGCTGACTGCGCGCCTGACCGATCGCGTCCTCTTCCCGTATCTGCTGCTGCTCGTCTCCGGCGGGCATTGCCAATTGCTTGTCTGCCGCGGCGTGGGACGCTATGTCCGCCTCGGCACGACGCTCGACGACGCGGCCGGCGAGGCCTTCGACAAGATCGGCAAAGCTGCTGGGGCTCGGCTATCCGGGCGGCCCGGCGATCGAGCACGCCGCCATTGGCGGGGACGCCCGGCGATTTGCCCTGCCGCGGCCGTTGCAGGGCCGATCCGGCTGCGATTTCTCGTTTTCCGGCCTGAAGACGGCGGTGCGCCAAATCGTCGCCGAGCGCGGCCCGCTCGACGCGGCCGCGACGGCCGATCTCGCCGCCGCGGTCGAGCTTGCGATCTGCGATGCGCTGATCGACCGCACGACGAACGCCATCACCTGGTTCCGCGCTCATTACCCCGGGGGCGCGAGCCTCGTCGCGGCCGGCGGAGTCGCGGCCAACAGCCGGCTGCGCCGGCGGCTCGCCGCACTCGCCGAAACCTCGGGTCTCGGCTTTGTCGCGCCGCCGCCCGGCTTGTGCACCGACAACGCAGCGATGATCGCCTGGGCCGGGATCGAGCGGCTTCGCCTCGGGCTGACCGATGGTCTCGACGCAGCGCCACGGCCCCGCTGGCCGCTCGACGCCGGTGCCCCATCCCGGCCGGGCGCCGGGGTCAAGGGGTGAGCGCTTGAAGCGCCTGGCGATCATCGGCGGTGGCGCCTGGGGGACGGCCCTCGCAATTGTCGCCCGGCGCGCCGGTTCGACCCCCGTGCTGTGGGCACGCGACGAAGGCGTCGTCGAAACGATCAACCGGCGGCACGAGAACCCGCTGTTTCTGCCGGGAAGCATCCTCAATCCGGCGATCGTGGCGACCTCCAGCATCGAGGCGGCGACGGCCGGTGCCGACGCGGCGCTGCTCGTCGTACCGGCGCAATTCATGCGCGGCGTGCTCGACGCGGCACGGCACCGGCTGCCGGAGGGGCTGCCGGTGCTGCATTGCGCCAAGGGGATCGAGGCCGGATCGTTGCAGATGATGTCGGAGGTCGGCGCCGAAATCCTGCCGTCCTCGCCATTCGCGGTGTTGTCCGGTCCGACCTTCGCAGCCGAGGTCGCCCGCGACCTGCCGACCGCCGTGACCATCGCCAGCCGCGACCCCGCGCTCGCGCGGGCCTTCATGGCGGCGCTCGGCGGTAGCCGGTTTCGCCCCTATCTGTCCGAAGATCCGATCGGCGCCGAGATCGGCGGGGCGGTCAAGAACGTGCTGGCGATCGCCTGCGGGATCATCGTCGGCCGCGGGCTCGGCGACAATGCGCGCGCCGCCTTGATCACCCGCGGGCTTGCCGAGATGGTGCGGCTGGGCGAGGCCAAGGGCGGCCGGGCGGAAACCTTTCGTGGGCTGTCGGGCCTCGGCGACCTGGTCTTGACCTGCAGCGCCGCCCAGTCGCGCAATCACGCCTTGGGCCTGGCGCTTGGCCGCGGCGAGAGCCTCGGCGCGGCGCTCGCCGACCGCCGCTCGGTCGTCGAGGGTGTCGCGACCGCCGCCGCGGTCGGCGAATTGGCGCGCCGGCTCGGCGTCGAGATGCCGATCAGCGAGGCGGTCGAGGCCGTGCTGCATCGCGGCGAGTCGATTGCTGCGATGACCGATCGGCTGCTGCGCCGGCCCTATCGGGCCGAATAGATGGCCGCACCGCGAGGTTCGACGGGGAGCTTGCGCGGCGCGGCGGAAAAGCCTTTTCCGGACTGGCCGAAAGCCAATATCATCGATGGGCGGGCAGCGTCATCGGCTCGGATCGAGATGAGCGACAACGGAAAGCGCGGCGAAGAAGGACCGGGTACAGGCGTCGTCGTCAAGGCAAAGCCGAAGACGAAGAAGCCGTCCATGTACAAGGTGTTGATGTTGAACGACGATTACACGCCGATGGAATTCGTCGTGCACACCCTCGAACGGTTCTTCAACAAGAGCCGGCAGGAGGCGACGCGCATCATGCTGCACGTGCATCGACGAGGGGTCGGGATCTGCGGCGTCTTCACCTACGAGGTGGCCGAAACGAAGGTGACGCAGGTCATGGATTTTGCCCGGCAGCACCAGCATCCGCTGCAGTGCACGCTGGAGAAGGATTAGCCCGCGATCGCTCCGCGGGGCTAAGGTGCGAGGGTCAGCCAGGAAGGAAGGCCGGGTGTGTTGTCACGAAATTTAGAAAAATCGCTGCATCGGGCGCTGGGTCACGCCAACGACCGCCGGCACGAATACGCGACGCTCGAGCATCTGCTGCTGGCTTTGACCGAGGACCAGGATGCGATCGCGGTATTGCGCGCCTGTGGCGTCGATCTCGACCGGCTGCGCCGCGAGGTCTTGAACTACGTCGACAACGAGCTCGCCAACCTCGTCGCCGCGCGCAGCGACGACGCCAAGCCGACCGCGAGCTTTCAGCGCGTCCTGCAACGGGCGGCGATCCACGTGCAATCCTCCGGCCGCGAGGAGGTGACCGGGGCCAACGTCCTCGTCGCCATGTTCGCCGAGCGCGAGAGCCACGCCGTCTATTTCCTGCAAGAGCAGGACATGACCCGGTTCGATGCGGTCAACTACATCTCGCACGGAATCGCCAAGGCGCCCGGTCGGTCGGAGACCCGGCGGGCGCAAGGTGCTGACGAAGACGAACGCGGCGAAAAGTCGCAGAAGCGCGGCCATGACGCGCTCGACGCCTATTGCGTCAACCTCAACAAGAAGGCCAAGGGCGGCAAGATCGACCCGCTGATCGGCCGCGAGGCCGAGGTCGAGCGCACGATCCAGATCCTCTGCCGGCGGGCCAAAAACAACCCGCTCTATGTCGGCGAGCCCGGCGTCGGCAAGACGGCGATCGCCGAGGGGCTGGCGCGCCGCATCGTGCAGCGCGAAGTGCCCGAGGTGCTGCTGAACGCGACGATCTTTGCCCTCGACATGGGCGCGCTGCTGGCCGGCACCCGGTATCGCGGCGATTTCGAGGAGCGGCTGAAGGCGGTGCTGTCCGAGCTTGAGGCGCATCCCGGCGCGATCCTGTTCATCGACGAAATCCACACCGTGATTGGAGCCGGGGCGACAAGCGGCGGCGCGATGGACGCCTCGAACCTGTTGAAGCCGGCGCTCGCCGGCGGCGTCATCCGCTGCATCGGCTCGACCACCTACAAGGAATACCGCAACTATTTCGAGAAGGACCGGGCGCTCGTCCGCCGCTTTCAGAAGATCGACGTCAACGAGCCGACGGTTGAGGATTCGATCAAGATCCTGCGTGGGTTGAAGCCCTATTATGAGCGGCACCACAAGGTCCGCTATACGTCGGACGCGCTGCGCGCTGCGGTCGAGCTGTCGCATCGCTACATCGGCGACCGCAAATTGCCGGACAAGGCGATCGACGTGATCGACGAGACCGGGGCGGCGCAAATGCTGGTTCCGGAAAACCGCCGGCGCAAAACGATCACCGCCAAGGAGGTCGAGGCCTGCATCGCGACGATGGCCCGGATCCCGCCAAAGAGCGTGTCGCGTGACGACCGCGAGGTGCTGCGGAATCTCGACCGCGATTTGAAGACGATGGTGTTCGGCCAGGACACTGCGATCGAGGCGTTAGTCTCGGCGATCAAGCTGGCGCGGGCCGGGCTGCGCGACGCCGAAAAACCGATCGGCTCCTACCTGTTCTCCGGCCCGACCGGCGTCGGCAAGACCGAGGTGGCCCGCCAGCTCGCCCGCACCCTCGGCATCGAGATCACCCGCTTCGACATGTCCGAATACATGGAGCGGCACACTGTGTCGCGGCTGATCGGCGCGCCGCCGGGCTATGTCGGCTTCGACCAGGGCGGGCTATTGACCGATGCGATCGATCAGCACCCGCACAGTGTGCTGCTGCTCGATGAGATCGAAAAGGCGCACCCAGACCTGTTCAATATCCTGCTGCAGGTCATGGATTACGGGAAGCTGACCGACCACAACGGCAAGAACGTCGACTTCCGCAACGTGATCCTGATCATGACCACCAATGCCGGCGCCTCGGATCTGGCGAAGCCCGCCATCGGCTTTGGCAGCGGGGTGCGCCAGGGCGACGATCACGAAGCGATCAACCGCATGTTCACGCCCGAGTTCCGCAACCGGCTCGACGCGACGATCTCGTTTTCCGCGTTGTCGCCGGAGACGATCGGCCGCGTCGTCGGCAAGTTCGTGCTCCAGCTCGAAGAGCAGCTGGCCGACCGCAACGTCACGATCGAGCTCGATGAGAGCGCCCGCGCCTGGCTCGCGGAAAAGGGCTACGACCCGCTCTACGGCGCCCGCCCGCTCGCCCGAATCATTCAGGAGCACATCAAGAAGCCGCTGGCTGAGGAGCTGCTATTCGGCAAGCTGGCGAAGGGCGGGGTCGTTCGCGTCGCGCGAAAAGCGAACGAGGATAGCCTCGCCTTCACCTTCGAGGAGGGTCCCGCGGCGCCCGTTCGGCCCAAGGAGCCCGAGCTGGTCGAATAGAAGCCTTAGCACTGCTGTTCGGCTCCCGAGTGAAATCCAGGAGCTACGACGATGCGGTTCATGATGCTGATGATTCCGAAGGGGTACGAAAAGGCGGCACCGAGCGCCATGCCGGACCCGAAGGCCGTAGCGGCGATGATCAAGTACAACGAAGAACTGCAGAAAGCTGGTGTGCTGCTCGCGCTCGACGGTTTGCATCCGCCCTCCGCCGGCGCGCGCGTTTCGTTTTCCGGCGGAAAGCCCAGGGTGACCGACGGCTCCTTCACCGAGGCGAAGGAGGTCATCGGTGGCTACTGGATGATCCAGGCAACGTCGAAGGAGGAGGCGATCGAATGGGCCTCGCGCTGCCCCGCGTCGGACAATGAGGTGATCGAGATTCGCCAGGTCTTCGAGGCTTCGGAATTCGGTCCCGAGGTCGCACGCCAGGAAGCGGCGTTGCTCGACAAGATCGGAACGCGCAGCCCGCGATAATCGCGACGGCATCCGATCCGCATCGCGCGATCGAGCCTGTTTGCGGATCGAGGAGCCGGGGCTGACTGTCGGGCCCGCGCGGCTCGCTAACGCAGTGGCAAAGACCTATTGTTTGCCCGTTTCCTGCGGTCAGTCTCGGGGCGGGTTCATGCGAAAGGTCAATCTCCTCTGCATTCAGCGGATCGGCGCCGGAGAGCGAGCGAAGATCGAGGCCGTCGATCCGGCGATCCAGTTGACCGATGCCGGCGGCTGGTACGATGGCGAAATCCGTGAAACCTGGCCCGCCTTTACCTGCGCACGCTATTTGTCCGCGGGCGCGACAGGCCAAGCGACCCGGTCCGAACGGGATCGCCTCCTCGGGCAGGCGGAAGTCATTCTTGGCGGCTGGCCGTTCCCGCTCGATTTGCGCGCCAGGTCGCCGCGGCTGAAATGGTTTCATCAGCGCCCCGCGGGCGCTAGCAATTTGCGTCTCGGCGATTTGTGGGGCAGCGATGTGACGGTGACGACATCGCGCGGCGCCGGCAACACGCTGGCGATGGCGGAATATGCGGTGGCCGGAATTCTGCATTTTAGCAAGGGGTTGCACCGCGCCGTCATCGATTCCGGCGTGGGCGCTTTCGACCATCGCGCCTATCGGCCGCTGCTGCTGGAAGGCAAGACTGCTTGCGTTGTCGGCGTCGGCGGAATCGGCCGTGATGTCGGCCGCCTCTGCGCCGCGCTCGGCCTGCGCGTCGTCGGGACTCGGCGTAGCTCGCCCACGGGTCAGCCTCTGCCAGCCGGGTTCGACGAGGTCGTCGGCGCCGAGGATCTTGATCGGCTCCTTCCGAACGCCGATTTCGTCGTGATCTCCTGCCAATGGACGCCAGAAACGACCCGTCTTTTCGATCGGCGTCGTTTCGACTTGATGAAGGCGGGCAGCGTGCTGGTCAACCTCGCCCGCGGCGAAATCGTCGACGAGGATGCCCTCGCCGATGCGCTCGACGGCGGCCACCTGCGCGGCGCTGCTCTCGACGTCTATATCGGCGAGTTCGAGCACCCACCGCCCTCTCGGCTCTGGCCCAACCCGAGGGTGCTGATCACGCCTCATGTCTCGGGCGCCAGCGACCAGAGTCGGCACGGCGCGATCGATCTTTTCTGTGCCAACCTGCGCGCCTACCTCGACGGCCGGCTGTTGCAAAATGTGATCGATTGGGAGCGCGGGTATTAGCTCAGCGCGTCAACGCGACGACGAGACGAGTGGCTGCGGCCGCGATATCGGCGATGGCGGCGGGGTCCACGGCGTCGGGCCATCGGTCCTGCGGCAGGTGGAACAGCGGGTTGCTGCCGACCAGCGTCACATAATCCCCGCCGGCGCGGTGGATGTCGCGCGTCTCGCCGCTCGGAACCGCTGTCGCGGGCGCGATCATAGCGGGCTTGCGCCCGGCGCGGGCGAGCTCGGCGGCGATGCGGGCCGCGAGGTTTTCGCTCGCCGACATGACCGACAGCGCACCGCCGACGGCGCCGATATTGGCGCCGTAATGGACCCAGACCGCACCACCGGCAGCCGCCGGGCGCTCCCAGCCGGGGCGGCGAGCGATGAATTCGTCCAGGCCCAGATGGCCGAGCTCATGACCGCTGTTAGCGGTGAAAACGACATCGCAACCGGGCGGCGCGGCGATCAGCGCGCGCAAGGTTTCGAGCCAGCAGACGAGCCCGCCGCCGCGTTCGGCGGTCGATTGCCACCATGAGCTGCGAGGCGTCATGACCACGACGGGTGGCCGCGCCGGGTCGCGGCCGGGGAGCGTGACCACGACGTTGCGAGCGCGGGCCGGGGTGCGGCGGCTGTCGCTGACGAGCCGCGCCGAAGCTCCCCGCGCCGCGGCGGCGAGCACCATCTCTCCCGCCTCACTCGCGACATGGATTGCCGGGGCGCCGTAGGGCTCGCGGAACCGCTCGGCGTTCAAGAGGCCGAGGCCGGGCTGCTCCCCGTTGCAGACGATCGCCAGCGCATCGTGCCCCGGTCGGCGCCGCAGGTTGTGATAGTCCGGGGTATAGACGACGCGCGGCGACAGCTCGGCGACGGCGATTGACGCGCCGCCCCCTACCGGTCCGAGCCTGCCGGCGATCCCGGCGGCAGCGGTGGGAGGCGCGTCGAACACCGGCACGCCGGGAATGTTCACACCGTCGATTTCCAGATAGGCCGCGACCGGATCGAGGCGGTCGAGGGCGAATTCCTCAATAGCCGGCGAGACCCCGAGCTCAGCCGTCTCACGCATCAGCCAGTCAGCGCCGGCCTCGTCGCCTGCCGTCGCGGTCCGGTGGATGCCCTGCCCGTCCCAGGCCGCGAGCCAGGCACGCGCGCGGACCTTGCCTTCCATCGCCACGGCCTTCCTCTGCACAATGTAGCGCATCACGATATCGGCCGCCGCCCGCCGGCGCTATGCTGATGGGCGCTGTGATCGGGAGGAGAGGATGGCCGGGTTGCTCGACGGGAAATCGGCATTGATCACCGGCGGAGGCGGCGGGATCGGGCGTGCCACGGCACTCGCTTTCGCCCGCGAGGGTGCGCGCGTCGCGATCGCCGATATCGTGGCCGACGCGGCGCGGGAAACCGTGGCGCAGGTCAACGCCGCCGGCGGGCAGGCGATCTCGCTCTCGGGCGAGGTGACGCGCGACGACGACGTGCGGGAGATGGTCCAAGGTGTGGTCGCCGCCTATGGCCGGCTCGATTGCGCCTTCAACAATGCCGGGATCGCCGGCTGGCAGGTCGACGCCGGCGGCATGAAGACCGCCGAATGGTCCGAGGAAGCCTTCGACCGCATGATCGCCGTCAACCTCAAGGGGGTGTGGCTGTGCCTGCGGCACGAGCTGCCGCAGATGCAGGCCCAGGGCGGCGGTGCGATCGTCAACACCGGCTCGATCGCCGGGCTCGTCGGGCTGCCGACCTCGTCGGCCTATGTCGCGGCCAAGCACGGCGTCATCGGGCTGACCAAGACCGCCGCGCTCGAATATGCCGAGGCCGGGATCCGCATCAATGCCGTGTGCCCGGGCTACATCAAGACCCCGATGACCGAGGATACGATGCGCCGGCGCGGCGCGGCGATCCTGGGACAGGTCCCGCTGAAGCGCATGGGCAACCCCGAGGAAATCGCCGAGATGGTGGTCTGGTTCTGCTCCGACCGCGCCAGCTACGTCACCGGCGCCGCCTGGAATGTCGACGGCGGCTGGATGGCGATGTGACGCCGCAAGAATCCGACAATCCTTCCCCACAGCCGGCGATCCGGGCGAAAGGCGAAGCCGCACAGCTGAAGCGGCAGGAGCGTATGCCGGGTAGCGCATCACCGCGCTTCGGGCGTCGGAACGGCAAGCCCGCGGAGATATCCATGACCGCGGTGCGCAAGGCCAAACCGATCGGGAGACTTGATCATGGGTGATTTTGCGTTGGGTCAGGCGGTGCCGCGGTTCGAGGACCCGCGCCTGTTGCGCGGCGGCGGCCGTTATGTCGACGACATGGTGCTGCCGCGCATGGTGTTCGGCCACGTGCTGCGGTCGCCGCACGCGCATGCCCGGATCCGCTCGATCGATGTGTCGCAGGCCAAGGGCGCGCCCGGCGTGCTCGCCGTGCTGAGCGGGGCAGATTGGGAGGCCTCGGGTTGGGGCGATCTGCCCGCGGCTTCGGGGAACCGGTGGCGCGACGGCTCGCTCGCTTATCGCCCGCGCTATCCCGCTTTGGTCAAGGATCGCGTCCGCTGGGTCGGCGACTATGTCGCCTTTGTCGTCGCCGAGACGCGCCATCAGGCGGCGGACGCGGCCGAGTTGATTGCGGTCGACTACGAGCCGCTGCCCGCGACCGTCTCGACTGCGGACGCGGGAAAGCCAGACATGCCGCTGGTTTGGGACGAGTGCCCCGGCAATATCTCTTTTGTGTATCTGGAAGGCGACAAGGCGGCGACCGACGCGGCCTTCGCCGGTGCGGCGCACGTCGTCAAACGCAAATTCGTCATCAACCGGGTGACCGCGGCCACAATGGAGCCGCGCGGCTCGATCGGCGACTACAACGCCGCCGAGGGCCGCTACACGATCTACACGACCTTGCAACGCACCCACGCCTACCGCGCCGAGCTGTCGCACATTCTGAAGGTGCCGGAGAGCCGGGTGCGCGTCGTCGCCGGGGACATCGGCGGCAGCTTTGGCATGAAGTCGGCAATCTATAACGAGGTGGCGCTGGTCCTGCTCGCCTCGAAGCTGGTGGGGCGGCCGGTCAAGTGGACAAGCACCCGTTCCGAAGCTTTTCTCGGCGACGCGCAGGCGCGCGACAACGTCACCGAGGCCGAGCTGGCGCTCGACCGTGACGGCCACTTCGCTGGACTAAGGGTCAAGACGACCGCCGCCGTCGGCGCTTATCCGCAGGCGGGTTCCAATGCCTTTGTCGCCAATCTGGGGACCTTGGCCGGGGTCTACCGCACACCCGCGGTGCATGCCGATGTGACTGCGGTCTACACCCATACCAACCCGATGCGGGCCTATCGCGGAAACGGGCGGCCCGAGGCGGCCTATGTCATCGAGCGGATGGTGGACTGTGCCGCCGCCGAGCTCGGCATCGACCCGATCGAATTGCGGCGGCGCAACATGATCCCGCCCGAAGCGATGCCGTTCAAATCGGGCCTGACATTTACCTACGACTGCGGCGAGTTCGAAAAGAGCCTCGACATGGCGCTCGAGCTCGCCGATTCCACCGGCTTCGAGAGCCGCCGCGCCGCATCGCGGCGAGTTGGCAAACTGCGCGGCCTCGGCCTTTCCGACACGATCGAGCGCGCCGCGGCGGGCGGCTTCGAAGCGGCCGAGATCCGCTTCGACCGCACCGGCACCGTGACCTTGGTGTCGGGCTCGATCACCCAGGGCCAAGGCCACGAGACCGTCTACAAGCAGCTCTTATGCGATCGGCTGGGCATTCACCCCGATCAGGTGCATTACGTGCAGGGCGACACCGACAAGGTGGCGATCGGCGAGGGCACCGGCGGCTCGCGCTCGGCCTCGCTCGGCGGCTCGGCGGTCCACCTCGCGGCCGAAAAGATCGTCACCAAGGCGAAGGCGATCGCCGGCTCGGTACTCGGCGCCGATGCCGCGGAGATCAATTTCGCTGACGGCCTCTTCACCGCCCCTCGTTCCAACCGCGCGCTGACGATCGGCGAGATCGCAGCGGAATCGCTGAATCCGCAGAACCTGCCCGAGGGTATGGAGCTCGGCCTGATCGCCGGCGCCGTCTTCAGCTGCAAGGAGCAGAACTTTCCGAACGGGTGCCATATCTGCGAACTCGAGATCGACGAGGAGACCGGCACGGTCGAGATCTTGCGGTACAGCGTCGTCGACGATGTCGGCACGGTGATGAACCCGTTGCTGCTCGAAGGTCAGATCTGCGGCGGTATCGCGCAAGGCGTGGGCCAGGTGCTGATGGAGGACATCCGCTTCGATCCGAACTCGGGACAGATGCTGACCGGCTCGTTCATGGATTACGCGATGCCCCGTGCGGCTACCCTCTCGGCCATCGACTGCGACAGCAACCCGGTGCCGACCAAAACCAACCCGCTGGGCGTCAAGGGCGCCGGTGAAGCCGGCAATGTCGGCGCCCTGCCGGCGGTCGCCAACGCTCTGGTCGACGCCCTCTCTCCCCTCGGCATCCGCCATGTCGAAATGCCGGCCACCCCGGAGCGCCTCTGGCGCGCGATCCGAGCGGCAACGAGATAGGTTTTCGCCCGCGGCGATGGGCAAGTCGAGCGGCCGGCCGTCAACCCGGCGCAGGTGGCCTTGGCGCCAGCGATGCGGCTGCCCTATGGCATTCTTGCCCAGCGTCCGGCGCGCAACTAGCTTTTCCCGCGGTGCGCCGCTTCGCGCCCCGCGGCCTCAACTGCCAGAACCGGCGAGCCAGGCTTCGCAACAGCCCTTGGCGAGCGCTCGGACGCGCAGGATGTAGGCGGCGCGCTCGGTCACGCTGACTGCACCGCGCGCGTCGAGCAGGTTGAAAAGATGGCTTGCCTTCAGGCATTGGTCGTAGGCCGGCAAGGCCAGGCCCCGATCGACCAGCGCGCGGCACTCGGCCTCGGCGTCGGCGAAATGCGCGACCAGCCGGGCGGTGTCGGCGATTTCGAAATTATAGGCCGAAAACTCGCGCTCGCCGCGCCGGAACACTTCGCCGTAGGTCATTCGACCCGCACCTGGCGCCCCGTTGTAGTCGAGGTCGAATACGCTCTCGACACCCTCGACATACATCGCCAGCCGTTCGAGCCCATAAGTCAGCTCGGTCGAGACCGGGTCGCACTCGATGCCGCCGACCTGCTGGAAATAGGTGAACTGGCTGACCTCCATGCCGTCGAGCCAGACTTCCCAGCCGAGCCCCCAGGCACCCAAGGTCGGGCTCTCCCAATCATCCTCGACAAACCGGATGTCGTGCAGACCGGCGTCGATGCCGATCGCCGCGAGACTCGCGAGGTAGAGATCCTGGCTGTTCGGCGGCGCGGGCTTCAGGATGACCTGAAGCTGATAGTATTGCTGCAGCCGGTTGGGGTTCTCGCCATAGCGTCCATCGGTCGGCCGGCGCGAAGGCTGTACATAAGCCGCGCGCCATGGGTCGGGGCCGAGCGCGCGCAGCGCCGTCGCCGGATGAAAGGTGCCGGCGCCGACCTCGACATCGTAAGGTTGCAGAATGACGCAACCCTGCCGCGCCCAATAGTGCTGTAGCTCGAAGATCAGCGATTGAAAGCTCAAGCGTGCGCCCTCGATTTGGGACGGGTCAGCGAGGCCGCGGGCAATCGGGCCTGCCGCAGCCCGGCGCGCCGGCCGCGACATAGGCGCCGCACACGCCGCAGGCGATCAGATCTTCCGCCTCGATCGCCCGCGGCTGGGACGCCGGCCGGCGGCGCGGCAGGGTGCGCGGCGGTCCGTTCAGCCAGCGATAGCCGATCCACACCGCGGCGAGGACCAAGATGAGCACGATCAGCTTGGGAAAACCCATGATGGTAGGTTTAGCGGGAGCCTGGAAGTCCGGTCAAGGAATGGTGGGGACATGGTGTGAGCTGCACGCTGGGAACCAGGCACCATGTCGTCCGTTCCTGCGTCGCGGGCCGCGGGCCCAGGCCATCGCTTCCGGATTTCAGCGGGTTATTTTCCAAGCACGCTGACGTCGTCTGGGTTGATCAGATCCGGCACCGTCCAGCCGTCGAGGTCGTATTCGGCCATGCAGCTGTCGGCGAAGCTCTTCCACCGCTCGTATTGGCCCGAGGCGACAGCACCCAGGAGGGCGAAGCGGCGGATCTCCTCGTGGCTGCCGGAGTAGTTGACCTCGTAGAGCTCGTGCCGGGCGCCGAACTCGGTGCCGACCGCGTCCCATAGGAGCTTCATCAGCTTGACCCGCTCGACCGCGGCGACGCCGCCCGAGCCGCGGACATAAAGGTCGAGATACTTGCGCAGTTCGGGTGCTGCAAAGTCGCGGGCGTGCGAGTTGAGATAGATCAGGCTGCTGGCGACCGTCTTCTCGATCTGATGCTTGACCTGGACGTAGCTTTCCGGTCCCAGCACGTGGTAGGCCGCACCCGGCTCCGAGCCCGGCAGCACAAAGCCGCCGGCCCAGGGCTCTGGGCTTTTCGCCATCGCGTCCGACAATCCCCACATCGCGTTGCGCCAGGTGATGACCTCGCCGATATTTGCTTCGACGCCGCGGTAGCCGCGCGTCCCCGCCATCTCCGTGGCCTTGAGCAACAATCCGGTGATGAAATCATATTTGACCGCGAGCCGGGTACAGCCGTGCAGCTGGAAGCGCGGTACAAAGCCGCTTCTCGGGAAGAAGGTGTTGGCCTTTTCGATATCGCCAAAGACGAAGACGTTCTCCCAGGGGACGAAGACCTCGTCCATGATGAAGATCGCGTCGTTTTCGTCGAGGCGGCTCGACAGCGGGTAGTCAAACGGGCTGCCGAGGACGGCGGCGCGCTCTTCGTTCGAGACGCGGCAGATGAATTTGGCGCCTTTGGCGTTGGTTGGAATAATGAAGGCGAGGGCGAAATTCCTGTCCTGGATCGGCAGCAGCCCGACATGCGCGACAAAGGTGAAATGGGTCAATGCCGAGCCGGTGGCGACGACCTTGGCGCCGGTGACGTAGATCCCGGCATCGGTCTCGCGGGTCGCATGCGCGTAGATGTCAGTCGGGCCGCCCGGCGCACCGGGAGCCATGTTGCGGTCGACCGGCGGGTGGACGAGCGCATGGTTGACGAACGGTACCCGCTCCTGGCTGTATCTGTACCAGTGCCGCGCATTTTCTTGATAAGGCTCATAAAATTCCGCGTTGGCGCCCAGCGTCGCGAGAAATGCGGCCTTGTAGTCGGGCGACCGCCCGAGCCACCCATAGGTCAGGCGCGCCCAGGCCGCGATCGCGTCGCGGCCGGTCACCAGCTCGTCGGCTGAGCGCGGCGCCACGAAATACCGATGCGTGAACCCGCCCCACTCGGTCGGGCAGGTCAGCACGTTCTTGCCATCGGTACGATCGCGATGCAGCGCGTCGTAGAGTTGCGCGATCATCCGCGCGGTATTGCGAAAGGCCGGATGGGCGGCCATGTTCTTGACCCGCTCGCCGTAGATCCACACCTCCCTGCCGTCGTCGAGGCTATCGAGGAACTCCTGGCCGGTGTAGGGAAGCGTCGTCGTCATGGTTCGGGTCTCCCTGTCAGGGCGCGGATTTGTCGCGGACGGCTAGTTATTCGCCTGCAGCCGTGGCGTTCGGCGTGTCGGGAACACCCGGCACCCGACCGATATCCGTCACCGTATCGATCGGCGCGAGCGGTGGTCATATCGGCGCGGCGGTGTCGGCACGAGCCGATAAATCGGGCTCGGCGAGCGCTCGCAACGCGCGCGACACCGAGCCGCGGTACGGTGTGATGAAGTCCTGAAAGGTCAAATCCGGGTGTCGGCGCTGTGCATCCATGAACAGGCGGTTCGATGCTCGCTTCCGCGCGAAACCTTGCAGCGCCGCCGCGCGGGTCGCGACGAGACCGAAACCATCGCCGCTGCTCAACCGTGCCAGGTAGGCTGAATACGCGGTCTCAAAATGCCGACCGGTGTCCTCGCTGTGGCAGAGCGAGCCGGGTATGACCCGATACTGGTAGAATGCGCGCGGAAACACGGGCAGAGGGCCCCGCCGGTCGATGAGCTGGAGGTTGGCAATAACGTCCTCGGCATATTCGACGCCGGGCGGGCGGAGAGCTGCAAACCTGCGATGCAGGACGGGAAACAGCGGGGTGCCGAGATCCAACAGAACTTTGGCCGACAAGCGCGACCCGGCTCGGCCGCATGGCGGCGCCGTGTAGAGCATCCTGCCGTCCGCATTGTCGATGACTGCGACTTGGTCGACCACTGCCCCATGGGCGGCGGCGAGCGGCGCCAGGATTTCGAGACGCCGAGGATCGTAGAGATCGTCGGCATCGAGGGGCGCGATGATCTCTCCTTGGGCCGCCAACAAACCGACATTGCGGGCGTTGTGGCAGCCGGAGCGGACAGCGCCGGTCGAAACGAAACGCAGGCGCGGGTCGATAATGCCGGCCCGGGCGAGGATAGAGGCGTAATCATTCCCGTCGTCGGCCACGATGACCGCTTCCCACAAGGGATAGGTCTGCGCCAGCAGGCTGGCTATGCAGCGGCCGATCGTCGGCTCGGCTTGGTAGGCTGGAATAATTACAGAAACCATCATTCCGTTTGGTCTCTCGACATCTCTCTCCTTGAGGCTGTCGAGAGACTCCTGACCGGTGTAGGGGAGCGGCGATGCCATGTCCGGGGTCTCCCTGCGAAGGCGCGGTCGCGAATCCTGCTGGTCGGCGGGAGCCGGCGTTACGCCTCGCTCCGCAGGGATGCTAAGAATCCCCGGCCCCAGGCGGTCAACGCGGCCGCTTTCGGCTGAGCGCATTGGAGGCGAGGACATGGCGAGGCTCCAGGGCAAGGTCGCGCTGATCACCGGCGCTGCGGGCGGGCAGGGGACGGCGGAAGCCGAGCTCTTTGTCCAGGAAGGGGCGGCGGTGGTCGTTACCGACATCGACACGGCCGCCGGCCGGGACTTGGCGCAGCGGCTGACCGGGCAGGGCGGCAAGGCGCTCTTCCTGCCGCAGGACGTATCGGACGAGGCGTCGTGGCAACAGGTCGTGGCGGCGGCGCTCCGGGAGTTCGGTAAGCTCCACATCCTCGTCAACAATGCCGGCACGATTGCGCGCCAGGGCATCGTCGACACCACGCTCGAAGCGTGGGGCCGCACGATCGCTGTCAACCTGACCGGGCCGATGCTCGGCATGAAGCATTGCGCGCCGGCGATGCGCGATAGCGGCGGCGGCTCGATCGTCAACATCTCTTCCACCGCCGGGCTGACCGCACATGACGACGCCGCCTACACCGCGAGCAAATGGGGCCTGCGCGGCCTGACCAAGACGGCGGTGCTGCAGTTCTCGCAGTGGAACATCCGGGTCAACTCGATCCATCCCGGGCAGATCGCCGACACCGGCTTTTTCAAGAGCGGCGGCGACGCCTTCGCCCACGCCGCCCGCGTCGCGATCCCGATGCACCGCCAGGGCACGCCAAAGGAATGCGCCGACCTCGTGCTGTTCCTGGCCTCGGACGACGCGAGCTTCATCAGCGGCGCCGAGATCGCCATCGACGGCGGTTACATCGCTGCCGGCACCGCCAGCCTCCGCAACCGGGTGCGCGAGGACTTCGCCGCCGGGCGCAACTGATGACTGGCCATTTCCTATGCTCCTGCGGCCGGGTGTAGCCGCTGCCGACATGCGGCTCGATTTTCTTGGACGGCTACCGACGGGGCCGTAAAGTGCGAATAGGCGCGCGGCGCATGATCGTGCGCGACCGCGGCAGAGCAGGGAGAACGGGATGGCGGCGAGAGTCGGGCGGCGCAGCTTTATCAAGTCGACGGCCGGGGCGGCCCTTGCCGCGAGCCTGCCGCTTCCGGCGATTGCCGAAGAGGCGCCCGTCAGGATCGGCCTGCTGACCGTCAAGACCGGGCCGCTCGCCCAGGGCGGCATCCAGATGGAGCAGGGCATCAACCTGTTTTTGAAGCACCGCGGCAACAAGCTCGCGGGGCGCAAGGCGGAGCTGATCGTCGGCGATACCGGCGGCAACCCGGCCGGCACCAAGACCAAGGCGCAGGAATTGATCGAGCGCGATCATGTCGACTTCATCGTCGGTCCGCTCGCCGCCTTCGAACTGCTCGCCATCACCGATTACGTGGCGCAGCACAAATGCCCAGTCCTCAGCCTCGCCGCGGCCGAGGACATGACCCAACGCAAGCCGAACCCGTACTTCGTCCGAGCTTCGGCTACCTCGGCGCAGTCGATGCACCCGCTCGCCGATTACACGGCGAAGGAGCTGAAATACAAGACCGCGATTACGATCACCGAGGACTTCGCCTTCGGCTACGAGCAGATGGGCGGGTTTCAGCGCGTCTTCGAGGACGAGGGCGGGCGCGTGGTCAAGAAATTGTGGCCGCCGATCGTCACTCCCGACTACACGCCCTATTTGGCACAGCTGAGCGGCGTTGACGCCGTCATCTCCGGTTTCGCTGGTTCAAACCCACTCAAATTCATGAAGCAATACAAGGACCAGGGGCTCAAATTGCCGGTCGTCGGCGGCAGCGTCGCCTTTGACGACGCGCTGTTGAAGAGCTTTGGCGACGAGGCGGTGGGTGCGATTTCGTGCTCGGCCTACACCGCCGATCTCGACACCCCCAGCAACCAGCGCTTTGTCGCCGACATGGTCAAGGACTACGGCAACATCCCGGGAATCTATGCCGCCGGCCTCTACATCAACGGCATCGTGGCCGAGGCCGGGCTCGAAAAGACCGGCGGCAAGACCGACGACAAGGACGCGTTCATCGAGGCATTGCGGGCGGTGTCGCTGACCGACACGCCGCGCGGGCCGTTCCATTTCGACCATTTCGGCAATGTCGTCGGCAGCTTCTACATCCGCCGGTGCGAGAGGAAGGACGGCAAGCTCGTCAACACCACGATCAAGACCTATAAGGACGTGAGCCAGTTCTGGACCTATGACGAGAAGTGGTTCCTGGCGCAGCCGGTCTATTCGCGCGACTATCCACCGCTGAAGAGCTGAGTCGCGCGCCGGAGGGACGTCAGAAGGAAGTCGCGCGGCGTGCGCAGCACCTGCGTCCCATAGGCGAAGACGAGGGCGAGGTAGATATGGCGGGCGCCTGCCCGAATGCGGGCGAGCTCCGCCAGGATGATCTCTCTGGGCTGGCGCTTGATTACCTCGAGGGCGGACGCGCGTCCACCTCGACGACATTATCACCCAGCGGGAACCCTGTCACACCAACCGGCTCAGCTTTGCGGGTCTTCGCATTCAGCCGGCGGTGGCGAGCAGCACGATGCCGCCGGCGACCGAGGCACCGCCGGCGATGATCCCCAATGATCGCGCCTCCAGATGGCCGACGGAGACGCCGCCGGGCTCGGCGGAAGCCAGATGCAGTACGGCCGCGGCCGCCCACAGCAGAACCCCGAACACAGCAAGGCACAACCCCAGTCCGCGCCTGCGGGCCCGCATGCGATCTCGCCAAACCATCTCGAACCTTTCCTCAAACAGTCGTCGGCGCCTGCGCTTCCTGATGCCAGCGCAGCAGATGGCGCCGCAGCACGGCGATCCCTCTAACGAGAAAGAAGCCGGCGACGGCGATTTCGACGATGCCCGCGAACACGCCCGGCGAATCGGCAAAACGCGAGGCGGCGATCATCGCGCCGCCCAGCCCGGCGCCGCCCATCAGCATCTCGGTGACGATGGCGACGATCAACGAGACCGGCAACGCCACCTGAAGACCGGTCAGGATCTGCGGCAACGCCGCCGGCAGCACGATCTGCCATAACAGCTGTCGCTCGCCGGCGCCGAGGCTGCGTGCGGACCAGATGAGCTCCTTCTCGACCCCCTGGGTGCTTGCCATCGTTGCCGTCACCACCGGGAAGATCGCGCTGAACACGATCATCGTCACCTTGGAGGTGTCGTAGAGGCCGAACCAGAGCATGAAGATCGGCAGGAAGGCAATTTTCGGCATCGGAAAGCCGACCGATACGATCGGGTCGAAAAACCAGTGCATCGCCTTGTTGCGCGCCATCAGGATGCCGAGCGCCACACCGGCCACGGCGGCGATCGCAAAGCCGAGGAGCCCGCGGTAGAGCGTCAGGCCGAGATTTTCGACGAGATCGCCGGAGAGCGTGTCCTGCCACACCCGCTCCAGAACGACCGACAGCGGCGGCAGCAGAAAGCTGCTGACCACACCGGCACGGGCGATGATTTCCCAGGCGGCCAATAGCAGGATCAGGGTCAGCCCGCCCCAGACGCCGCGGACGATGCCGCTCAGCGCACCGACGAAGAGACGCCCGTAGGATCGCTCGACAGGTGCAGCGGCGGCCGTGCCCCGGCCGAGGACTTCGCTCATTCGCGCCACCTGAGCGCCCGCTTCATCAGCAGGAGATAGCCGCGGTCGGCGGCAAAGCCGAGCAAGGCCACGGTCAGCACCACCGCGAACATCGCGTCGTAGACGCCGCCATCGCCGAGCCAGCCGATCATGTAGCCCAGGCCCTGGCGGGCGGCGATCAGCTCGGTCGTGACCAGCAGCACAAAAGCGAAGGCGAGCGCGGTGCGGATGCCGGCGAGGATCTCGGGCAGCGCGCTCGGCAGCACCACCTGCAGCAAGGTCGCGGTGCGGCTCGCCCCCATGCTGCGCGCCGACCAGATCAGCACCTGCTCGGCGCCGCGCGCCCCGTTGAACGCGCTCAGGGTGATCGGCAGCATGCAGCCGATGAAGATAAACACCACCTTCGAGGCGCTGCCGAAGCCGAGCCACAGCACCATGACCGGGATCAGTGCCGATTTCGGCATCGGGTAGAGCGCCTGCACCAGCGGGTTGAACAGCACCCGGACCGGCTTGCACCACGCCATCAGGACGCCGAGGGTGACGCCGACGAGGATCGCGAGGCCAAGCCCGGCGATGCCACGGGAGAGGGAGACAACGGCGTTGGCGACGAGGTCACCGCTGACGAAAAGACCCCACCACGCGGCGAACACTTGGTCGAGCGCCGGTAGCGCCAAGGGCGAGACCAGCCCGAGCCGGGTCGAGGCCTCCCACGCGAGCGCCAGCAGCAGGATCGGCAGGTAGCGCCATAGCCCGGCGCGCAACCGCACCGGCGCGCCGAGCCAAGATGGCGCGCGGCGATCCAGGTCCGGTGCGACAGCGGCGCGGCGGTCGAGGCTTAGCCCAGTCTGTTCAATTGCCATGCCCGTCGGCTCTCTCTCGCGCCCCGCCCCGCTCGCAGATCCGGCAATATATCACGCCAAGACGCCGCGTTGGGCGAGGATCGCCTCGGCACGGACCAGGTTCCAGACGTGGTCGACCATCTCGACAAAGGGCGGACTGCGGGTGAGGCCGGGATCGTCCTTGTCGAAGCGGGTCTCGACGATCTCCTTGATGTGGCCGGGGCGGGCCGACATGACGGCGATGCGCTCGGCCAGGAACACCGCCTCCTGGACGTCGTGGGTGACGAAGATCACGGTCTTGCGCGAACGCTCCCAGATGCGCAGCAATTCGGCCTGCATCAGGCTGCGGGTTTGCGCGTCGAGCGCGCCGAAAGGCTCGTCCATCAGCAGGATGCGCGGGTCGATGGCCAGCGTGCGAGCAATCGCCGCGCGCTGCTTCATGCCGCCCGACAGCTGCGAGGGATAGCTGTCCTCGAAGCCGCCGAGGCCGACCAACTCGATGAACTCACGGGCGCGGCGCACCCGGTCCTCGCGGGCCATCCCCTGCTTTTCGAGGCCGTAGAGCACGTTCTGGATCACCGTCTTCCACGGGAACAGCGCGAAGTGCTGAAAGACGATGCCGCGGTCGGGGCCGGGGCCGGCGATCGGCCGGTCCTCGACGAGGATCGCACCCTGCTCGACCGGCAGAAAGCCGCCGACGAGGTAGAGAAGCGTGCTTTTGCCGCAACCGCTGGGGCCGAGCAATGCGACGAACTCGCGGTCGCGGATTTCGAGCGACACGTTGTCGAGCGCCGTCACCGGGCGGCCGCGCGGCGGCTGATAGGTGTGGCTGACCCGGTCGATGACGATCTGCGCCGCACCGTTCACTTTGCTCTGTTCCGTCATTCCCAGCGCCACTACTCGCCGTCGATGCGCTTCTTGGCTTCCTCGATCAACGATAGATCGACATATTTGGGGTCGAGCTGAACCGGCTTGGGCACGACGCCGAGCGCCACGAACTCGTCGATCTCCTTTTGCGCCAGCGGGATCTCGGGCCGCATATTGGGCGAGTGGTAGAAATCCTCCTTGGTGAAGGCAAAGTCGAGGCGCTCTTTTGGCAGCTTGGTCACATCCGCGGTGATCGCAATTATCTCCTCGCGATTGGCGGGATCGATCAGCCATCTTACGGCGCGGATATCGTCCTCGAAGAAATCGACCAGCGCTGGCCGGTGGGCCGCGATGAAGTCGGCGCGGATCGCCCACATCACCGCCTGGGTCGGCCCGACCGCGTCGCGCGCCCGGAAAAGGACGCGATACTTGTCGTTGCCGATGATGCCGTGAGCGAATTGCGGCAGCACGCCGATCAGGTCGACCTTGCCGCCTTCGAGCATTGCCGGCATATTGGCGAAGTTGGTCTCGACAGTGGTGAAATCGCTGTCCTTGATCCCGTGCTTGCGGAACATCGTGCGCATTGCCGCGTCGCTGGCCGAGCCGATCGTGTTGGTGGCGATGCGCCGGCCCTTGACGTCCTCGATGTTCTTGATCGGCCCGTCGGCGCGGACCACGAAATACTCGCTGAAATAGCCCTCATGGCCGTCCTGCACCACGTCGGCTACGGCGCGCAGGTCGAGATGCGCGTTGGTGACCGCCAGCGCGAACGCGCTCGGCGACTGCGCGCCGATGTCCAGGTCCTTGATCGCCAGCGCCTGGATTTGCGGCGTCGTGCCGGCGAAGTGGATCGCCTCCAAGGTGTAGCTCTTGCCCAGGTGCTTGAACATCTCGGGATGGCGGTGGCCCAGCGCCTCGATCAGCGGGGTCAGATGCCCCGGGGTCACCACCCAGCCGACGCGGATCGCCAGCGGGTCGGCCCCGGCGGCGTGCCCGAGCAAAATCGTCGCAATCAGCGCGGCGGCGGCGCGCGCCTTAGTTTCCCAGCCCATCGGCACTCCCCGGCGATCCCGTTTGACCGACGAGTTCTAGCAGAACCGGGCCGATCCGGCGAGATGACTGTGGCCGCGGAACCGGTTAGGGTCGGGCCGGCAACCAAGGGAGCGCAGGGATGGCCTGGAAACGAATGGTGCTGCAGATCGGCATGGGCACCGACATCCGCGGCGCCGATTATACCAAGGCGGCGGTGCGCGCCTTGCGCGACGCGCTGTGGCACAATTCGCTGAGCGTGGCCGATGCGGTTGGGCTGCCGGTCGAACTCGATGCGGGTCGAGGTCAGGATCGGCGTGCCGCGGCCAGAGCAGGTCGACAAGGCGGCGGTGCTGGCGGCATTGCCGCACGGCACCGGCACGGTGGAGGTCGTCGAGGGCGGTCTCGAAATCCCGAACGACGCCGGCACCAATCTGACCGTGATCGCCAACGCCGCCGCCGTGGTGCGGCTCGACATCGCGTGAGGAGGGACGACATGACGGCAAAACGTGTCATCCTCGAGATGGGCACCGGCAACGATCTGCACGGCGGCGACTACACCAAGGCGGCGGTGCGCGCGGTCCAGGACGCGCTTCACCACAGCTCGCTGACCTTCATCCGCACCCTCGGGCTGGATTCGCGCAAGATGCAGGTCGCGGTCACGATCGGGGTGCAGCGCCCAGACAAGGTCGATGCGACGGCGGTCAAGGCCGCACTGCCGCATGGCGAGGTCACCGTCGACGTCGTCAAAGGCGGGCTCGACGTGCCAGACGACGAAACCGGTGACATCGCGGTCATCGCCAGCGCCGCCGTCACCGTCCGCATGGAGCTTCCTCAGGCGAAACCGTAGGGCGATCAGGCCACTGCCTTGAGCCCGACGATCCCGGCGACGATGAGCCCGATAAAGCCGAGCCGGACCGCGGTGGCCGGCTCGCCAAGGAGGCAGATGCCGAGGAGTGCGGTGCCGACCGTGCCGATGCCCGTCCAGACTGCATAGGCGGTGCCGATAGGCAGCGTCTTCAGCGCCAGACCAAGCAGGGCCACGCTGACGGCCATGCTCAGAACGGTCAGGACCGTCGGCAGCGGGCGGGTGAAGCCCTCGGTGTATTTGAGCCCGACCGCCCAGCCGATCTCGGCGATGCCGGCGAGGAGCAGATAGAGCCAAGCCACGATCCGCGGCCGGGCGGCTCTAGCCGTTCCGTGCCGCCAACCGCCCTTTCAGCACTCGACCGGGGTGGTTGCCGGTCGCCTCGCCGTGCTCGATCGCGACGGCGCCGTTGACGATGGTCGCGGCGATGCCGTCCGCCTTCTGCACCAGCCGCCGGGCGCCGCCCGGCAGATCCTGCTCGACCGTCGGCAGCCGCGGCTTGACACGCGCCTCGTCGAACACGACCAGATCGGCGGCATAGCCGGTGCGGAGGAGCCCGCGGTCCGGCAATTCCCAGGCGGACGCATTGTCGAAGGTCAGCATGCGCACGGCTGCTTCGAGGGTGAACTGCTGCTTGTTGCGCACCCAGTAGTGCAACAGATGGGTCTGCAATGACGAGCCCATCTCCTGGCAGACATGGGCGCCCGAATCCGAGAACGTCGCCAAGGTTCGCGGGTGCTTCAGGATGCCCAGCACATCGGCCGGGGCTTCGTTGACGATCGGCTGGACGAAGATCTGGTTGTCGTTGGCGAGCGAGAGATCGAGCATGATGTCGACCGGGTGTTTGTTGTGGCGGCGGGCGAGCTCGGCCACGCTCGGGTCGTCCCAATCGACTCCCATCATCGCGTAGAGATTATCGTAATCGGGCTTGCGCGGGTCGGTGGTCGCCGCACCGCCGCCCTGCAAGACCTGGTCGCGCGGCTTCATCGCGGCTTCCTCGGCAATCAATTGCCGGCGCAGCTCGGGGTCGGCGAGGCGGTGCTTTTGCATTTCAAGCGGTAAGGCGCGCACCGCCTTCCAGCCGGGCAGCACATCGAACGGCAGGTAGGATTTCAGCGAAAAGATCGCGTTGATCGAGCGCGTCGTCGCCTGCCCGAACATCCGCCCGCCGGCGGCCACGGTCTCGTCCATATGGCGTAGCTGGTAGTCCCACGTGTTGGGCTCTATTCCCTGGCGGGTCGACAGCATGCCGAGCATGATCGGCCGGCCGGTTTCGAGCGCCACCCGGCGCAACCGATCGAGAAAGACGCGCTGCGCCTCGCCGCCCGAGATGTCGGGGCCGATCTGAAAGATGCCGGCGTCGAGCCCGGCCATCGCACCCACCAGCCGGTCGAGCTCCTCCCAATCGGCGATACGGCTGGCGACCGGCGAGCCGTCCGGGGTCACGTGCGTCGTCGCGCGCGAGGTCGAAAAGCCCATCGCACCCGCGCGCAACGCCTCCTCGACGGCGTGCGTCATGACCCGCAGGTCGTCCTCGCCGGCGCGCTCCTCCAGCCCGCGCCGCCCCATCGCATACATGCGTAAGGCCGAGTGGCCGATATACATGCCGTAGTTGATGCCCTTCGGCAGGCGCTCGACATTGGCGAGGTATTCGGGAAACGTCTCCCAGTTCCAGTCGATGCCGGCCAGCATCGCCTCGGTCGGGATGTCCTCGACCGCGGTCAGGCAGCGGGCGAACCATTCGCGGTCGGCGGGCTTGCACGGTGCCAAGGCAAAGCCGCAATTCCCCATCACGACGCTGGTGACACCGTGCCAGCACGAGCAGCTGCCGATGGGGTCCCAGGCGACTTGCGCGTCCATGTGGGTGTGGCCATCGATAAAGCCCGGCGCGACGATCAGTCCGTCGGCATCGATCGTCTTTTCAGCGGGTGCGCGGATGCGGCCGATCTCGACGATGCGGCCGGCGGCGACGCCGACATCCGCCCGATACCGCGGCATCCCCGACCCATCCACCACGGTGCCGTTCCTGATGACGAGATCGAGGCCCATGATGCGTCTCCAATGCAATACGGACGGCAAGGATCGGTTCAGGTCTGCACTGGTGTCAACCGGTGTCGGAACTCATGGTTGCGATCGACTTGGGCGCAGGGGCGAGGACGGACGCAACTGATCACCCGCACCCGGGCCCGCGGAATGCGTACATTTCCGCCACCAGCGCTCACCTCGGCGAGTGCGGCAAAGAGCCGGCGCCGGACCCACCGGGCGAAGGCCGCCGCAAAGCCCAACTGAAAGCGGCTTGGAAGGCTTAGGTGAGTGGAGGCCGGAAGCGGAATCGAACCGCTGTACGAGGATTTGCAGTCCTCTGCATAACCACTCTGCCATCCGGCCCGGGACGGCGTCATATACGCCGGCAGCGATCGGGGTCAAGCACGAGCCGAACGAAGGCGTACCGCTGTTGCTCCGCGTCGCCGACGCTCTTATATCTACTGGTTCCACGTCTGGTGAAGAGTTGAGATTATGGCGCGCGTTACCGTCGAAGATTGTGTCCTCAAGGTGCCGAACCGGTTCGAGCTGGTTCTGCTCGCCGCACAGCGCGCGCGCGAGATCACCTCCGGCGCCCCACTGACGCTCGACCGCGACGACGACAAGAACCCCGTCGTCGCGTTGCGCGAGATCGCCGACGAAACGGTCGTCCTGCCACATCTGCGCGATGCGGTTGTTCGAGGCATGCAGAAGCAGGTCGAGATCGACGAACCCGAGGAAACCCCTGAGCTCGAAGTCGATCCGTCGGTCTTCGGGGTGGCCCCGCCGGCTGGCAGCCTGCTTGACGATCCCGATCTCGACGAGGAGGTGCTCGAGGCGGATCAAGAGGAGGGTGACGACGAAGCCCTCGACGAGGATGAGCTCGCCGAAGACATTCTCGGGGCTGACGAAGATGACGAGGTCGATCTCGCGGACGCGCCGGCTGGCGAGGTAGCCCCGGATGATCTCGACGAGGAGCCCTGACCGCGTGATGCGGCGGCGGCGCGACCGGCGAAGCGATGAATGACGTCGGCGCGGTAATCGCAGCCGTCGCTGCCCGGCCCCAGCAGGCTGGCCGTGACGGCGCCATGATGCGCCAGTTCGAGCTCGTCGAGCTGGTCAAATCCTATGACCCGAACGCCGACGAGAGCGCGCTCAACCGCGCCTACGTCTATTCGATGAAGGCGCACGGCGCCCAGCTGCGCGAGTCGGGCGACCCGTATTTTTCGCATCCCGTGCAGGTCGCCGGCATCCTCGCCCAGATGAAGCTCGACAGCGCTTCGATCGTGACCGGTCTGCTGCACGACACGGTCGAGGACACGGTCGCCACCCTCGAAGACATCGAGCGCCTGTTCGGTCCCGATATCGGCCGGCTCGTCGACGGCGTCACCAAGCTGTCGCGGATCGAGCTGCAATCCGACCAGACCAAGCAGGCGGAGAATTTCCGCAAGCTCGTCCTCGCCATGTCCGAGGACATCCGAGTGCTGTTGGTCAAGCTCGCCGACCGCCTGCACAACATGCAGACCCTGCGGTTCGTCAAGAGCGAGGAGAAGCGTCGGCGGATCGCGCGCGAAACAATGGACATCTACGCGCCGTTGGCCGAGCGGATCGGCATGCACCGGATGAAGGACCAGCTCGAGGATCTGGCTTTTGCCGAGCTCCATGCCGACGCCCGCGGCAGCATCCTGGCACGCCTCGATTTTCTGCGCAGCCAAGGGGCGGACATCGTGCCGCGGATCCTGGCCGAGCTGGGACGCAAGCTCGCCGAGGGCGGGATCGAGGGCGCGGTCGTCTCCGGGCGCGAGAAATCGCCCTATTCGATTTGGCATAAAATGCAGCGCAAGAACGTCGCCTTCGAGCAGCTCTCGGATGTGATGGCCTTCCGCATCCTGGTCGGCGACGCCGCCGAGTGCTACCACGCCCTCGGCATCATTCATTCCGCCTACCACGTGGTCCCCGGCCGCTTCAAAGACTACATCTCGACCCCGAAGCCGAACAATTATCGCTCCGTGCACACCGGGGTGATCGGACCCGAGCAGCAGCGCATCGAGGTGCAGATCCGTACCCGCGAGATGCACGAGGTGGCTGAGCTCGGCGTCGCGGCGCACTGGAGCTACAAAGAGGGTGCGGCCCGGACCGAGGGGCGCCAATACCGCTGGATGCGCGAGTTGCTCGACATCCTCGACCACGCCTCGGGGCCGGAAGAATTCCTCGAGCACACCAGGCTCGAGATGTTCCAGGACCAGGTCTTCGCCTTCACCCCGAAGGGCGACCTGATCGCGCTACCGCGCGGCGCCACGACCGTCGACTTCGCCTATGCGGTCCATTCCGAGGTCGGCGATACCTGTGTCGGAGCCAAAATCAACGGCCGGCTGTCACCCTTGCGCACCGAGCTCGCCAACGGCGATCAGGTCGAGATCATCACCTCCAAGGCGCAGCGGCCGTCGCCGACCTGGGAACGGTTCGTCGTCACGGGCAAGGCGCGCGCCCGGATCCGCCGCTTCATCCGCACCCAGCAGCGGGCCCAATATCTCGATCTCGGCCGCGCCATCGTGCAGAAGGCGTTCCGCCACGAAGGCCGCGAATTCTCGGAACGGCCGTTGGAAGCGGTGCTGCGGACCTTCAACTGCCCGAGCGTGGAAGACCTCTACGTCGCCGTCGGGCAGGGGCTCACCACCGGGCGCGCGGTGATCAACGCCGCCTTTCCGCAGCAGCAGGAAGCCAAGGCGAAGGTCGTCTCGCTGGCGCGGGCGCGGCGCAAGTTCGGCCGCAACGACAATGCGGTCGCGATCCGCGGCCTGATCCCCGGCATGGCGCTCCACTTCGCCGGGTGTTGCCATCCGCTGCCCGGCGACCGCATCGTCGGCATCGTTACCACCGGCAAGGGGGTGACAATCCACACGATCGATTGCGAGACGCTCGAAAGCTTTGCCGACACGCCGGAGCGCTGGCTCGACGTCGCCTGGAGCAACAGCGAGGGCGATGCGATCCATGTCGGCCGGCTCAACGTCATGATCGCCAACGAGCCCGGCAACCTCGGCAGCCTGACCACGGTGATTGGCAAGCAGGGCGGCAACATCAGCAATCTGAAGATCACCAACCGCTCGTCCGACTTCTTCGAGATCATGATCGACGTCGAGGTCGCCGATGTGCGGCACCTGACGACGATCGTCGCCGCGCTGCGCGCCAACCCGGTCATCAACTCGGTCGAGCGGGCGCGCGGCTGATGGCCGCAGGCGTCGCCTGAGCCGATGATTCTCGGCCTCGGCAGCGACCTGATCGACATCCGCCGCATCGAGCAGGTGATCGAACGGTTCGGTGACCGCTTTCTGACGCGGATCTTCACCGCCGACGAGCGGCGGCGATGCGACCGGCGGGCCAACCGGGCGGCGAGCTATGCCCGCCGCTTCGCCGCCAAGGAGGCGTGCTCGAAGGCGCTCGGCACCGGCTTCCGGCGCGGCGTATATTGGCGGGACCTCGGGGTCGTCAACCTGCCCTCGGGACAGCCTTCGATGCGGCTAACCGGCGGCGCGCGGCGCCGGCTCGACGAGATGATCCCGGCCGGGATGTCGGCGCGGCTCGATCTTTCCCTGACCGACGAGCCGCCGATCGCCCAGGCGGTGGTAATTATCACTGCCGTCCCGGTCGTGGGCGGCGAATTGCGGTAAACTTTTTGCCGGCGCTCCCTTGACTTGTGGCACCGTCCTGGGCTTGATCCGGCGCCATCGAGGCCCACAAGGCGTTTCATGAAAACGAATTCCGCCCGCAAGGTTATCGCGAGGAAAAAATCAGCAGGCGGCGTCGTCGATACGATAAAGACCGTTGTCTACGCTGTTCTGATTGCGTTGGTAGTTCGCACCGTTGCGTTTGAGCCGTTCAATATTCCCTCAGGCTCGATGATCCCGACACTTCTGGTTGGAGACTATCTGTTTGTTTCAAAATTTTCCTACGGCTACAGCCGCTATTCGTTGCCGTTCGGGTTGCCGCTGTTTTCCGGGAGAATCTTCTTTCATCCGCCAGAGCGGGGCGATGTCATCGTCTTCAAGGTGCCGACCGACAACTCGACTGACTTCATCAAGCGGGTGATCGGCCTGCCGGGCGACCGGATCCAGGTGCGCCAGGGTGAGCTCTACATCGACGACAAGCTCGTCCCACGCCAGAAAGTCAGGGACGAGCAATGCCCGGATAATGGGTTCGACATGTGCGTCCTCTACAGCGAGACCTTGCCCAACGGCGTGACACACCCGATCATCAAGAAAACCGATCAGGGGATTGTCAACAATACTAAAGTGTTCACCGTACCTGACGGCGAGTTTTTCATGATGGGTGATAATAGAGATAATTCGTCCGATAGCCGTGTCGCATTCGGAGCGAATTTGGACATGCGTTCGGAGGATCAGCTCCGCTATGTCCCGGCGGAGAACCTGATCGGCAAGGCGCAGTTTATCTTCTTTTCGACCGACGGGTCGGCGAGGCTATGGGAATTCTGGAGATGGCCGTTCGCGATCCGCTACGGCCGGCTGCTGACCAGGATCCATTAGCGATGGTCGACGGAGCCGCGGCATCTGCGCCGGCGACGCGCGCCGCAGCGGCCCCCGATTTCGCCCGCACGATCGGTCACGACTTCGCCCGGCCCGAACTTCTTGAAGAAGCCTTGACCCACCCGAGTGCCATGACCCAGGAACGGCAGCGAGGCCGACGGGGGAAGGCCGTCAGGCCGAGCTACGAGCGTCTGGAATTTCTCGGCGATCGGGTCCTGGGTCTCGTCGTGGCCGATCTCTTGTGGCGGCGGTTCGACAGCGAGCCGGAAGGGCATTTGACCCGAAGGCATACCCACCTCGTTCGCCGCGAGGCGTTGGCGCGGGTCGCCGAGGCGATCGGCCTGGGCCAACACCTGATCCTGTCGCGGGCCGAGGCGGCGTCAGGGACGGCGAGCAACCCGGCAATCCTCGCCGATGCCTGCGAGGCGGTGATCGCTGCGATCTATCTCGACGGCGGTATCGAGGCCGCCTCGGGCTTTATCCGACGCTTCTGGGATCCTCTGCTGACGGAGATGGAAGGGCCGCCGCGCGACCCGAAAACCGCGCTCCAGGAATGGGCCCAAGGACGCGGCCTGCCGCTCCCGGCCTATCGGCTAGTGGCGGCGGCCGGTCCCGACCATGCCCTGGTCTTTACCGTGGCGGTAAGCCTGGCCGACCGGGATCCGGCGGTCGCGACCGCCCCGTCGAAGCGCCTTGCCGAGGCGAGGGCGGCGGCGGCGATGCTCGATCGCCTCGCCGTCGCCTGACTTGATCGCCCGATCGAGGCTTTACCGCGCCCGCGCCGCGCTGGAACGCAGCCTGATTGAGCAAAGCGTCGCTGAGCGGCTGGCCAGGGCGGTTTTGGCGGCGGCGCTCTTATGGCTCGCGATCTGGTGGGCGCTCAAATGAGCATTACCGCCGACAGCGCCGTCGTCCTTCACGGCTTGACCCTGACCTATGAGCGCCACCCGGCGATCCATCATTTGAGCGGCGTGCTGGCGCGCGGCTCGCTGACCGCGATCGTGGGTCCGAACGGCGCCGGCAAGAGCACGCTCCTCAAAGGCATCGCCGGCCTGATGCGGCCGGCAGAGGGTGCTATCGAGCGCGCCGATCTCGGCCGCGGCGGTATCGCCTATCTGCCACAGCACGCCGAAATCGAGCCGCACTTTCCGATTTCGGTGCTTGATACCGTGCTGCTCGGCCACTGGCGGCAGATCGGCTGGGCCAGGGCCTTGACCCGAGCGCAGCGCGACGGGGCCCGGCAGGCGCTCGCCGCCGTCGGCCTCGACGGCTTCGAGCGGCGGCCGATTGAGACCTTGTCGGCCGGACAGTTTCAGCGCGTCCTCTTCGCCCGGCTGATGGTGCAGGATGCCGAGCTCATCTTGCTCGACGAGCCATTCGGGGCCGTCGATTGGCGGACCAGCGAGGATCTTCTCCTTCTCGTCCAAGGCTGGCACCGCGAGCGCCGGACGGTTGCCGCCGTCCTGCACGATCTCGACCAGGTCCGCGGCCATTTCCCTGAGACTCTCTTGATCGCCCGCGAATGCGTCGCCTGGGGCGAGACGCGAGAGGTGCTGACGCCGGACAATCTGCAGCGCGCCCGCCACATGTCGGAGGCGTGGTCCGCCGAAGCCGAGGACTGCCGGCGTGAGCCGGCGTGAGGCCGCGAAGGTGACGCTCTACGCCGCTGCCCTCGGCCCCTTCGCCGAATTTGCCTTCATGCGCCGTGCGCTGGTCGGCTGTCTCGCGCTGGCGCTCGGCTGCGGGCCGATCGGCACGATCCTGGTGATCCGCCGGATGAGCCTGATGGGCGATGCGCTGTCACATGCGGTGCTGCCGGGGGCGGCGTTGGGGTTCATTATCGCCGGCTTGTCATTGCCGGCGATGAGCCTCGGCGGCGTCGCCGCCGGGCTCGTCGTGGCGCTGCTGTCGGGGGTGGTGACCCGGCTCACGCCATTGCGCGAGGATGCGAGCTTTGCCGCCTTCTATTTGATCTCGCTGGCGCTGGGGGTGCTGCTGGTGTCGACCCACGGCAGCAACATCGATCTGTTGCACCTGCTGTTCGGCTCGATCCTGGCGGTCGACGACGCGGCGCTGATCCTGATCGGCGGCATCGCGACGGCGAGCCTGCTGCTGCTCGCAATCATCTACCGGCCGCTCGTCGTCGAATGCTTCGACCCCGGTTATTTGCGCGCGGTCGGCGGCCGGGGCGGGCTCGTCCATACGCTGTTTTTGGCAACAGTCGTCCTAAATCTCGTCGCCGGGTTTCAGGCGCTCGGCACCCTGATGGCGGTCGGGTTGATGATGCTGCCGGCAGCGGCGGCGCGGTTCTGGGTGCGCGAGCTGTGGTCGCTGGGCGCCGTGAGCAGCGCCTTGGCAATGGGCTCGGCCTTTCTTGGCCTGCTCCTGTCCTATCATCTCGACCTGCCCTCGGGACCGGCGATCGTGCTGGTCGCCGGGCTCGGCTACGTCGCCTCGGTGCTGCTCGGCCCGCGCGACAGCCTGCGAGCGCTTTATCTGCGGCGCGGCCACCTCGAGGCGTGACGGTCGACAGACTGCCAATTCTCGCCGCGCCGTCGAATCTCCGCTCAGCCTGTCTTCGGCACATCGCAGGCAATGCCCAGTTCGCGGGCGGCGGCGGCCAACCGCTGGTCGAGCGTAATCAGCGGAGCACCGAGACGCCGGGCGATCGCAAGGTGCAAAGCGTCGGGCGCGCGCAACGCCAAGTCAAATCGCTGGACGTAGATGTACGCGAGCCGAACATCCGAACCGTGAATGTCGACTGGTGAACTCGCAGCCTCCCGCCAGACCTCGAAATCAGCGAGACGCGCGGATGCGTCATTTGCTTGGAGAAGCCCCATCCGAACCAGGCATGACAGCGCCGAAGCTACCTCGGCCGCGGCGAACCCGCTGACCAAGAGCTCTTCTGGCCCGGCGAGAAGATACGCGTCCACCACCGCGCTGCCCGGCTCTTCGACCAAGGTAGGTAGCAGGACACTGGCGTCGAGATAAGCGCTCAATGAGCGTCGGGCTCGTACAGCCGATCCAGGATCTCGACAGAGGTCAGGCTGACGCCCGGACGCGCGCGCCGCCGCGACTGCAGCCAAGCATCGCTCGCACGCGACGCGACAGGTTGCCGCCTCACCCGCTTGAGCTCGGCGACCGGTTTGGCGCGCCGCGTAATAACCACCGCCTCACCTTGAAGGGCGCGGTCGATCAAAGGGGGAAGCGTGTTTTTTGCCTCGGCGACACTGTAGACGGTCACGCAAGCCCCCGCAAATATAGCCATAGCCATAACCGCGGTCTCCGTCGAGCGCCTCATGGCTACACCGGGACGCAACCCTGCGATATCGTCGACTGGTTCGAATGGGAGACCACGGCATGCGCTTGTTGATCGCGATGATGAAGCACGAGACCAACACCTTTTCGCCGGTGCCCACGCCGCTCGCCCGCTTCGGCAACGGACCCGGCCCGCTCTACGGCGAGGCGGCGGTGCGCGCCTATCGCGGCACTGGCACCGGGCTCGGCGCCTATCTCGACCTCGCCGCACGTGAGGGCGCCGAAATTGTCGTGCCGATCGCCGCCGGGGCGTCGCCGAGCGCGCCGGTCGAGGACGCGGCCTATGCGCACATCACCGACACGATCTGTGCAGCCGTCGCGGAGGGCGGCTTCGACGGCATCATGCTCGACCTGCATGGCGCCATGGTTACCGAGAGCCTGGAGGACGGCGAGGGCCAGTTCTTGAAACGGCTGCGCGCGATCGATCCGAAGACGCCGATCGCCGTGTCGCTCGACATGCACGCCAACCTCTATGACGAGATCATCGCCAATGCGACGGTCGTCACCGGCTACCGCACCTACCCGCATATCGACACCTATGAGACGGCCCTGCTCGCCGGCGAGATCCTGCTGCGCGCGATCCGCGGCGAGGTGAGGCCGGTCATGGCCTGGGGCAACGTGCCGATGCTTCCGCATGTCATGCGGCAGGGCACCGACGACCACCCGAACGGGGAATTGCAGCACCGTTGCGCCGCGATGGGCGCCGAGGGTGCCTTGGCCGCCAGCCTTTTCACCGGCTTTCCGCATGCCGACATAACCAATGCCGGGCTGAGCGCGGTCGTCGTGACAGATGGTGACCTGAAGCTCGCCGAGGACCTTCGCGACGAATTGCTCGACCGCGCCTGGGTCGAGCGTGAGGCCTTTGTCTACCAGATCGAGCCTTTGCGGGAATCGGTCGCGCGCGCCAAGGCGACGGCGTCCGATGAGGGCCCGGTCGTTTTGCTCGACCATTTCGACAACTGCGCCTCGGGCGGCACGATGGACACGACCGCGGTCTTGGCCGAGATCCTGCGGCAGGGGCTCGAAGATGTCGCCGCCTTTGCGATCTTTGACCCGGAGGCGGTACGGCAGGCGATCGCCGCCGGGATCGGCGCCCGGATCACCTTGTCGATCGGCGGCAAATTGAAGATGCCCGCGATCCCGGCCGAGAGCCCGCCCTTGACCGTGAACGGCACGGTCAAAACCATTTCCAACGGGCATTACAAGAACCGCGGGCCGATGGGCCGCGGGGTGCAGATGGAGATGGGTACTTCGGTCGTGCTCGACACCGGGGCGGTCGAGATCGTGCTGATCTCGCGCCATGTCGAGCCGTCGGATTTGAATTGTCTCCTCTCGCTCGGCATCGATCCGACGCAAAAGCGCTATGTCATGCTGAAGAGCCGCATTCATTGGCGCGCCGGGCTGGCCAAGCTCGCGACAGCCGTCGTCGATTGCGCCGGGGTCGGCGTCTGCACCTCCGATTACGGCCAGCTCCAATTCAAGAAGGTCAGGAGGCCGATCTATCCACTCGATCTACCCAATCGCTAACGCTCGATGTGGGGCGCTCGGTCCCGCCAGCCGACCGCGGATAAGTGGTCGATCCTGGGCTCGACGGCTCAGAACGCCCCACATCGCAAAGACGATGGTTTTTGCGATCGAATTGGTGGGGCTTGCAAGTCGCATACCTGGGGCGCAAAAGGCCGATATGGTGTCCGGCGATGCGCGGGTCTCGACCGATGGCCGGGCCCGTATCCGGGGTCGAATTTCTCGAGGAGCCGCAGTGATGCCCGCCGACCATCATCATTCCCATGACCACGCGCACGGCTCGGAGCTGTCCGAGATGGAGGCGCGGGTGCGGGCGCTCGAGACGATCCTGACTGAGAAGGGCTATATCGACCCCAAGGCGCTCGATCAGATCGTCGAGGCGTTCGAGACCAAGATCGGCCCGCACAGCGGCGCCCATATCGTCGCCCGCGCCTGGATGGACCCCGAGTTCAAAGGGCGGCTGCTCGCCGACGCGACGGAGGCGGTCAACGCGCACGGCCATTTCAGCCGCGTCGGCAGTCATCTGATCGCGGTCGAGGACACTCCGCGCGTGCACAACATGGTCGTCTGCACGCTCTGCTCCTGCTACCCCTGGGAGGTGCTGGGGCTGCCGCCCATTTGGTACAAATCCGCACCGTACCGTTCGCGCGCGGTCATCGATCCGAAGGGCGTGCTGGCCGAGCTCGGCGTCCCGCTGCCGGCCGAAGCCGAGGTGCGGGTCTGGGATTCGACCGCCGAGACCCGGTTTCTGGTGGTGCCGATGCGCCCCGCCGGCACCGAGAATTGGGGCGAGGAAAAGCTCGCGGCACTCGTCACCCGCGACAGCATGATCGGCACCGGGCTCCCGAAATCGCCGGACGAGGCCGGGCCGTGACCAACTCGATCCACGACATGGGCGGCATGCACGGCTTCGGCCCGGTCAAGATCGAGCCGGACGAGCCGCCGTTTCACGAGAAATGGGAAGGCCGCGTGCTGGCGATGCAGCGCGCCATGGGCTTTACCGGGCTGTGGTCGATCGATGCCGGGCGCGCCGCGATGGAAGTCCTACCGCCCCTCGATTATCTCGGCTCGTCCTACTACCGGCGCTGGTTTCTCGGCCTCCAGAGCCGGCTCCTGAAGCGCGGGCTGGTCGGCGCCGACGAAATCGCCGCCGGCTGTTCGCTGCGCGCCGGCGAGCCTCTGCCACGGACGCTGACCCAGGCCGATGTTGCCCGGACGCATACCCGCGGCGACTTCGCCCGCCCGACCAACCAGCCGGCGCGGTTCAAACCGGGCGACCGGGTATGCGCACGAAACATCAACCCCGCGACGCACACCCGTTTGCCGCGCTATACCCGCGGCAAAACGGGCCTCGTCGAGGCGGTCCGGGGCTGCCACGTCTTTCCCGACAGCGCCGCGCTCGGCGCCGGCGACGACCCGCAGTGGCTCTACACTGTGGTCTTTTCGGCGCGCGAATTGTGGGGCGACGACGCCGACCCCGCGGTCAAGGTGTCGATCGAGGCCTTCGAGCCCTACCTCGTGGCGGCATGAGTTCGGTCGAGCAAATCGCCGCGGCGGTCCCGAGCATTCCGCGCGGCCCCGACGGCCCGGTCTTTCGCGAGCCGTGGGAGGCGCACGCCTTCGCCATGACGTTGGCATTGCACGAACGGGGCCTCTTCACGTGGCCGGAATGGGCCGCGACCCTCGCCGAGGAGATCAAGCGCGCCCAGGAAGCGGGCGACCCCGACACCGGCGAGACCTATTACCGTCACTGGCTCGCGGCCCTCGAACGCCTCACGGCCGAGAAAGAGGCGGCCGACGCCCCCACACTCGCGCGCTACCGCGCCGCCTGGGGCCGCGCCGCCGCCCGCACTCCGCACGGCGCCCCGATCCAGCTCCAGCCCGAGGATTTCGACGGCAGGTAGACTCAGCTGTGGTTGAGGGAGGCTGTGAATGTGACTAACTCCGGTGGTTCCGTACATGCGCGCCTGCCGATCGCGCTGGATAAGATCCTTCGCGACTGCGGGTTGTCGGCGTCGAATGGACGCCCGCTTTACACATATCGCTTCACCACTGCGGAAATAGCGGCTCTGAAGGAGCCGCTGATTAAGGTTCTCGTCAGGGCCGGCGCTACCTGCCTCGACACGCGCTGGTGCTCGCAGGCATTCGTCGCCATTGCTTCAAACTGATTTCGCACGTGGCGGGGCGAGGGGGGCTGGGAATACGAGCCGCTCTGCGCGGAACTGGGGCTGCAATACCGTCAGGAACACCGGCATTCGGTGACAGCGGGCATTCGTGAAGGCTTACGCGGCTGGGGCCGCCGGGTGCGACGGAGCGAGAATGGCCGCGACGAATATCTGGCATCGTCATCTGCGAAGGCGGCTTGCCGCTGCGCGCCATTCAGAGCGGCCGTTGGCTCTACCAATGGCTTCAGGGCGCTCTTGATCTCGTCGCGCGCGACCTCGATCCGGATCAGGCCGCCTCCCAGGAAGCTTGGCACGTCCCAACCACGTTCAGAAGCCACCTGATTCCCGTGGCCGCCGAACTTGTCGGCGAGGTGCATCGGATCCAGCAGCACCTAGCGGAGTCCCCGCACCGCGCAGGCCTTGACGCCATCGCGTGGCTCGATCTGAGCCGTCTCGGCTGGCGCGACGCCCTGCCTATCGATATGGCGGACGACGATGCAGCGCACTCTAATCGATGGCGTCGTTCCGGCGCGCTGAGCGCGCTTGCGCTTGACGGTCATATCGAACACACGCAGCTTCCGCCCGATCTTGGAGCGAAACTCGCCGGTGAGCTCCGCTCCAAGATCAAGCCTGCGGGAGGTCTGCTGGCGTTTGTCACGGGTGATCTGGCGATTTTGGCGGCCTACGAGCAGAACGAGATTCGCTGGTGGCGAACCCGGGCTCTGCGGCGCATCGCGGATCTGCGGTGCCCTCCCGCGCAACTTCGGCAGTTTCTGAGCGACCTGACCGGCGCCGACCCCCGGACTGTACATGCCGTTATCGGAAAGCACGCACCCCTTGAGCTACCGGCCGAACCCGCCACCGACTCACTCGACGCATCGACGCTGCAGGGCGTCTCGGACGAAGCGGCTTGGGAGCGTTTATCCCAGGTCCCGCACCTGCAAAAAGTCGCGCGCCGCCTGCATAGCGAGGAACGCATCCGGTGGTCGGAATGGCGAAACATTTCTGAAGCGACGCTCGCGGGGGGAGCCGACATCGAGGCAGGAGCGCGCGCTTCTCGCCGCCTGCGCCAGCGCCAAGCGATCTGCCGACGGGCCAGTCTTCTTGCCAGTGCGTCTGCACGTCTTCGAGCGCACCCTCTCCGGGCTCTGGGCTTGCTGCGATCGAACTTGCCCCGGCCAGCCGGAGATCCCACCGATTGGAATTTCGGCGAGATATTTGTGGACCAATGCGAGGTTTGCAACGCGTGCGGCGCGCCTGTGTTGGAAGTGCGGATCTGACAAGCCTGCGGAATGGAGGCGCTCGCCGCAGAGGAGACCGATACGGCGGACGGCGCGGGCCGCCGGCTGCGCCCCCAACCCCGGAAGTCGCGGATGACGATTTCGCCTTAGAGCTGGATTTACCCGACGCAGATGCAGATGTCACTCCCGAGCCGGTTCCGTGCCCGCGCTGCGGATGGCGCGCTGGATCTTGCCACAGCCGGCACGGCGCACCGTGCGCCTCGCGGTCCGGCGCGGGGCCGGGGAAACCCCCGATTCCGCTACATCGGACGCGCTGCTGCTTGCGGCCCACGACGCCGACTTCGGCGGAAATCGCCCGTCCTGCGGCAAACCGAATCACGGACACCCGGTCGTGCACCCTTTCCGGATTGGCACGCCATTCATGCTCGGCGTCGGGGTGCCTGTCGCCCTCGGCGCCGTTAGCCCCGATGGGGCGGCGGCAGGCAAGCCCTTCTCGGGCCGTAGGCTCTTGACGTTCACCGACGCCCGCCAAGGAACAGCCAGACTATCCGCCAAACTCCAAGCGGATGCGGCGCGCGCCTTCTTGCGCACTTTCGTCTACCACGCAGTCCAGTCGAAACCGTAGGCGGGTCGGCCGAAGAGATCGCGAAAAAAAGCGCGCGATAGTGTCTGAGCTAGGGCATGTCGTCAATTATTGTGGGTTTGCACGTAACGCGAGTCAAGATGTAGGTCATGATTAGTAAAAAGAGTCTACCGCGGCGGCAATTGATGTGATTCATGGAGGGTCGGCTGCGCACAAGGCTAACTCATGACCCGGTATGGACTGCGCGATGATGAATGGGAGCGAATAAAAGGCCTGCTTCCTGGGAAAGTCGGGGATGTCGGCGTCACCGCCCAAGACAATCGCCGATTTGTCGAAGCGGTTCTCTATCGCTACCGCGCCGGGATTCCATGGCGCGATCTGCCGGAACGCTTTGGCGGCTGGAAGAACACACACCGGCGGTTCAGCCGCTGGGCCAAAACCGGGGTGTGGCACAGAGTGTTTCAACACCTGGCCGCCGATGCCGACAACGAATACGCGATGATCGACAGCACCATCGTGCGGGCTCACCAGCACAGCGCCGGCGCGCCCAAAAAAGATGAAGATCAAGCCATTGGCCTCAGCCGTGGCGGGTTGAGCACAAAAATCCACACCCTCGTGGACGCCCTCGGCAATCCTTTGGCATTCGTTCTGAGCCCGGGACAGGCGCATGATCTGGTTGGCGCCGATGCGCTGCTGCCGCAAATGGCCGCCGACCTGCTGATCGCTGACCGGGCCTTTGATGCCGACAAGCGGGTCCGCGAGATCCTGGCCGCCGCCGGCAAATCGGCCGTAATCCCGCCCCGGCTAAACCGCCTGGTCCCGCCCGAATTTGACCGAGAACTCTACAAGGCGCGCCACCTGATCGAGAATTTCTTCTGCAAGCTCAAACAGTTCCGAGCCATTGCCACGCGCTATGACAAAACCGCCAGAAATTTTCTCGCCGCCATCCACCTCGCCGCCGCTATCATCTGGCTCAATTGACGACACGCCTTAGGTTGTTCTGAATCATTCAGAGAATTCATGACGTCTCCCGGATGTGGGATACTGGGCCATGGTTTGGGGTATAGAGCCATGGCAAAGCAGGTCTGTGTGGTTTTGAGCGCCGCGGAGCGCGAGCAGTTGTCAGCCATTGCGGCCGACCGCAACCGGCCGCGCAAGCATGTGGAGCGGGCGCGCATCGTGCTCGCCTCAGCAGATCGGCACTCGCCGCAGCGGGCGGCGCACAGCATCGGCGTCAGCCGGCCGACGGTGTGGCGGTGGCAACAACGCTTCGCCGAGAGCGGGGTCGAGGGTTTGCTGCGCGACAAGACCCGCAAGCCCGGCAAGGCGCCGATCGCGGCGGAAACCACGGCGCGGGTGGTGGCAATGACTTGCACGGCGCCGCCGCACCAGGCGACCCACTGGACCGGCCGGGCGATGGCTAAAGCCATCGGCATCTCCGTGGGCTCGGTGCAGCGCATCTGGCGGGCGCACAAACTTCAGCCACACCGGCTGCGCACTTTCAAGCGCTCGCGCGACCCCCGTTTCGCCGCCAAGCTGACCGACATCGTCGGGCTTTACGTCGATCCGCCGGCCCATGCGGTGGTGTTGTCGATCGACGAAAAGAGCCAGATCCAAGCGCTCGACCGCACCCAGCCGGGACTGCCGATCAAGCCTGGGCGCTGCCAAACCATGACGCACGATTACAAGCGGCACGGCACGACCACCCTATTTGCCGCACTCAGCGTGCTCGACGGCACCGTCGTTGGCGGGTGCATGCAGCGCCACCGCCACATCGAATTCATCCGCTTTCTCAACGCCGTCGAGCGTCAGGTCCCCGCCGGCAAGGTGATCCATACAGTGCTCGACAACGACGCCACCCACAAACATCCCAAAGTGCTGGCCTGGCTGGCGCGTCATCCGCGTTGGACCTTCCATTTCACCCCGACCTCGGCCTCCTGGCTCAACGCCGTCGAGAACTTCTTTTCCAAGATGACCCGGCAACGCATCCGCCGCGGCGTCTTCCGCTCGATCGCCGACTTGCAAGCCGCCATCAATGCTGATCTCACCGAGCACAATGCCAGTCCCAAACCCTTTGTCTGGACCCAATCCGCCGAGGCCATTATGGCCAAACTCGACCGCTGTCCTGTACCATCGGTTTGATTCGGTGCACCTAGGTGTTCCCAGCGCGACCGCCCCGGGTCAGCCGCACTCTTCGCTCCGTCGGGTGTCAACGCGGCCTTGATCGTCGTGTTGGCCCGCGCGGCACTGAAGGTAAGGGCGCTGACGCCAGCAAGGGCAAGCAACTTCGCCGGGACGCCAATGCCACCGAAATAAGGTGTGTAAGCCCCGGAGCCCGATCTCGGCCAAATAAATTGTAGTCAGAGCGAGGAACCAGAGGTAGAGCTGCGTCTGGCTGTTGCTGAGCCAAAGGTCTAGACCGAGCGCGAAGGACCAGGGGTGTCCCTTCGTGACCAACAGAATAATGCCCCCAAATCACAGAGAAGGCCAGCAGCATGGCTCAATCGATCCCGATCGACCGATTTTGGCCTGTTTCAAGGCAAGATGCGTGATATTGTCCGTCTTGTCTTTGTCGACGGCGAACCAAATCATATCACCGACCCCGAGAGTCTTCAGAACGCTGTTGACCGCAGTGGCAACGGAGTAGATCTTAGTCTCCGAGTTCTCAGCCGGCGGTAGCGCAAGTTTGCTGGCCATTGTATCCACATTGACAACCACACCCTCCTTCAATTGAAGGCTTTGGTCAGGCGCTAACAAAATAGGCCCATACGACAGCTTCGAGTTCATCGTACATATAACGAGACCGAGAATAACCGTGGGCGCAAGCACCCAAATCCACGAAGTCATGGCGTCCTCCCTCAACTCTTTCTCCGTCGTCCCTCGTTAGTTCGAGAATATGAAATCAGCAGACGCGGATTGAGCCTCGCACCTAACGCGTTATGTGGGAACTATATAGTCCATCGCGATATTATGCTGGTCTAGAAAAGCCTCCACCTTATTATCGATTTCAGAGTTAATCGCGGAGCACGGAATGAAGATCGGGCTATACGAGCATTGGACAGACAATACCCGCCTCCCTGCATCGTAGTTCCAATGTATGGTAAGCCGTCCGCACTCGAATTCCAGAGTCTGTTGTAATTTGAATACCATACTGCGCCGCCACTGCCTGTTTGATGGATTGCCAAGCTGCTGGAGTAACGTTATTGTAAGTTTGCATCGCACATGCTGACATGGTCTATTCTTTGTGCTGAGGCGGGCGGGCGAGGAGCCACGCACTTTTTGCAGCTATGCGGTGGTTTCGTGGTATGTTCTATGTCTACAGCAACAAGCCTTAGCCGGATAGGCAGTCTTAATTGCATTTACTAGTACGTGCCACGCCGCTGCCGCAGCCTGCTGGGCGATGTCGAGCAATCCCAGCGTAGGTCTGCAGGACGCCATCCAAGGCTCGCTGCTGCATCAGTTTCAAGCTCTCATATTCCGCTTGCTGCATGCTGTCCTGGTCAGCCCCGATTTGTTTGCCAGCAGCGATGATCGCAGCGAATTGAGTGGACGCGCCGGACGCGGCGTTCTGCCACGCGGCGCCGAAAATCCCAGCGACGGCTTGTTCGATTCGGGTTTCAATAGTGACCCAATTGATAGCCATTTCAATGCTCCTCTACTTCTGCTGTGTGGAGTTGGTCGTTCCGCTAGCAGGGTGCTGAAAAAGGTTGCTGATTTGGTGCATCGCTCATTCTCCGGTGCTGGGGGATTTGGGGGTGGCGATGCGCGGCGACGATGCGAGCAAGGGCAGTCTGTTCAGCGTAAGCGGAGGCTGACCCCCACCTTGCGAGGGACAGGGATGGGGTGATGCTGCCTCGTTTGATTGAGGCAGGGGGATCGTGTGCCAAGTAATTTGCCAATTGATGGGCACAGTTTCCGCCGGGTAGAGGTTCTGACCGGTGCGCCGCGGCGGCGGCGCTGGAGCACGGCGGAGAAGGCGGCTATTGTCGCGGAAAGTTTGGCGCCGGGCGCGGTGACGAGTGAGATCGCGTTGCGCCACGGACTTCATCGCAACCAGCTTTACGGCTGGCGGCGGGAGTTTCGATCGGCCGCTGCGGCTGATGCCAGCCTTTCAGCGTCCGACTTTGTTCCGGTGGTGGCGGAAGGCCACGGCGGTTTCGGCGCGGCGGCGCTCGAGATCGCGATCGGCAGCGCGATCGTGCGTGTCGGGGCGGGGGTCGAGCTGGCCTTACTGGGCAAGGTGCTGCGGCTGTTGAAGGCGATGAAATGATCCCCGCGCTCTCTGGGACGCCGCCGGCCGGGGTGCGCGTGCTGATCGCGACGCGCCCGGTCGATTTCCGCCGCGGCGCCGACGGGTTGGCGGCAACGGTGCAATCGGTTCTCCGGCAGGACCCATTCTGTGGGACGGTCTTCGTGTTTCGCTCAAAGCGGGCCGACCGGGTGAAGCTGCTGGTCTATGACGGGACGGGGCTGGTGCTGATCTGGAAGCGGCTGGAAGGGGCCAAATTCAAATGGCCAGCGATCAGCGACGGGGTGATGCGGCTGTCCGCGGCGCAACTGGCCGCATTGTTCGAAGGGCTCGATTGGCGGCGGGTGTACGCACCCAGGATTAGGCGGCGGCCGCAGCTGGCCGGCTGAGCGCCCGCCTCCGCCTTGATCGGGGCGCTGCGTCACATTGACTCACCTTGTGGTTGAAGGCCCCCACAGTGCCGGCGAAATGCGATAATCCCGGTCGTGGCGACACAAGAGAGCCTTCCCGACGATACCGCTGCGCTACGCGCCCTGGTACTGGCGGCGTGGGCCGAGCGCGATGACGAGCGGGCCGAGAAGGGGCGGCTCGTCGAAGAGCGCGATCAGCTCGCCGGCCAGAACGACCGGCTGCGCCAGCTGCTTCGCCAGCTGCAGCGGATGCAGTTCGGCCGGCGCTCGGAAAAGCTCGACCCCGACCAGTTCAACCTGGCTCTGGAAGATCTCGAACAGGCGGTCGCCGAGAGCGAGGCTGAACAGGAGAAGGCCGATCCGGCGCTGCGCAAGGCCCGCTCGGAGAAGCGGCGCGCCGGACGCGGCCCGCTACCCGAGCACCTGCCGCGGGTCGATATCGTCATCGAGCCGGAAGACACCGCCTGTCCGTGCTGCGGCGGCGCGATGCATGTGATCGGCGAAGATCGCTCGCAGCGGCTCGACGTCATCCCAGCGCAATACCAGGTGATCGTCACCCGTCGGCCGAAATACGCCTGCCGTATCTGCCAGGCAGCGATGGTGCAGGCGCCGGCGCCGACACGGCTGATCGAGGGCGGCCTGCCGACCGAGCGGCTGGTCGCCCATGTTGTCGTGGCGAAATATGCCGATCATTGCCCGCTGTATCGCCAGGCCCAGATCCTGGCGCGGCAGGGCATCACGATCAATCGGGCGACTCTGGCCTTCTGGACCGGCTATGCCGCCGCCGAGGTCAAACCCGTGTGGCAGCAGATGCGCGACGAGCTGCTGCGCTCAACCAAGCTGTTCGTCGACGAGACCACGGCGCCGGTGCTCGACCCCGGGCGGGGACGCACCAAGAAGGGTTACTTCTGGGTGCTCGCCCGAGACGACCGGCCGTGGCGGGGCGGGGCGCCGCCGGCGGTGGTGTACAGCTACGCGCCGGGGCGCAGCGGCGAGCACGCCGCGGCGCTGCTGCAGGGCTACACCGGCGTGCTGCAGACCGACGGCTATGCCGCCTATCGCAGCCTCGCCGATCCCAAGCGCGCCGGCGGGCCAGCCACGCTCGCGTTCTGTTGGGCACATTGGCGCAGGCAGTGGTTCGACATCGCCAAATCGCCACCGGCGCCGATCGCCACCGAGGTCCTGAAGCGGATCGCCGAACTCTATGAGATCGAAGCCGAGATCCGCGGCAAGAGCGCCGACCAGCGCCGGGCGGTGCGACAGGAGATGACCAAGCCGCTCGCCGAAGCGCTGAAGAGCTGGCTCGAGAAGACCCTGGTACGGGTGGCCGGCGGCTCGTCGATCGCCCAGGCGATCCGCTATGCGCTCAACCGCTGGGACGGGCTGCTGCGCTTCCTCGATGACGGCCGCATCGAGATCGACTCCAACACTGTCGAGCGCGCCATGCGCCCGATTGCTCTGAACCGAAAAAATGCCCTGTTCGCCGGCAGCGACGAAGGGGCGCAAAACTGGGCGATGCTGGCCTCGCTGATCGAGACCTGCAAGCTGCACAGCGTCAATCCGCAAGCCTATCTGACCGACGTGCTGACCAAGCTCGTCAACAACTGGCCTAACAGCCGGCTGGCCGAACTCACGCCCTGGGCCTGGGCTGCCGAAATCCACTAAACATCGGTCCCCTCGGCCGAAACCGAGCCGTCAAGCCGCACCGATGGTGGGCTCAACGCACCGCTTACTGTCTCGCCAGCTATATCGATCTTGAGAGAAGCGGGTCTCGGCGGATCACCCGCTGCGGGTGATCCGGGAGATCGCGAACGCCGCGCTGAAGGCGCTGTCGTGCGATTTCGATGCGCTGTATTCGCCGATCGGGCGGAAGTTCATCCCGCCGGAGCGGCTGATGCGGGCCTTGCTGCTGCAGGCCTTCTATTCGATCCGCTCGGAGCGGCGATTGGTCGAACGGATCGACTACGACCTGTTGTTCCGTTGGTTCGTCGGGCTCGGCATCGAGGACCGGCGCGGGCCTCCGGTCATGCCGAGCGCCTGGCCGCGCTGGCGCTGATCGAGCCCCATGGCGATCGCCCGCAGCCGGTCACGCTTGGCGCCGACAAGGCCTATGACACCAGCGATTTCGTCATGGAATTGCGCGAGCGAACGGTCACCCCGCATGTCGCGCAAAATACCAGCGGCCGGCGCTCGGCGATCGACGGCCGCACCACCCGCCACCCCGGATACGATATCTCGCAACGCATCCGCAAGCGCATCGAGGAGGCCTTCGGCTGGGCCAAGACGGTGGCCGGCCTGCGCAAGATGCGGCATCGCGGGCTGCCCAAGATCGACTGGCAATTCACCCTGGCGATGGCCGCCTACAACCTGGTCCGAATGCCCAAGCTGCTCGCCGAGCCGGCGCCATGACCGGTTGCCTCGATCGCTCAACAACTGCCGCCTTCCAGCACCAGAAGCAGACCCGGCAGGCAGCACCAAAATCATCAATTCGACCACTGCGGCCCTCTCAAAAACGCCGCCAAACAGCTAAACTCGGCCGTTTTTCAGCACCCTGCTAGACGAGGCGGCG
>CAWAFE010000020.1:0-51099 GCA_963781215.1 uncultured Alphaproteobacteria bacterium | reverse complement strand
CGCGATGTGACGCCGAGCGCGCTCGGCTGCGAGGAGTGTCTGAAGATCGGCTCGGAATGGGTGCATCTGCGGCTATGCCGGACCTGCGGCCATGTCGGCTGTTGCGACGACTCGCCGAACCGCCATGCCACCAAGCACTTTCACGCAACGCGGCATCCGATCATCGAAGGCTATGACCCGCCCGAAGGCTGGGGCTGGTGCTACGTCGATGAGGTGATGCTCGACCTCAGCGATCGCGCCACGCCGCACAACGGTCCGATCCCGCGTTTCTATTAAATCGGGGCCCGATCATCGCGTACCGCAGCTTTTACTGGGCTCAGGATGTGCGGGTGACGTAGAGCACCATCACTGTCGACCGCGGTCAGGGTGCAGTAGGTGTCCTCGCTGAAATCCCAGTGGGCTGAAATCCTGGTGCCCCGGCGTGTCGAGCAGGTTGAAGGCGAGCCCCTCGTGCGCGAAGCTCATCACCGCCGAGGAGACCGAGATGCCCCTTCCTATCGGAGGGCGAAGGGCGACGGCGATCGCGATTGGAGCCGTCGTACCAACCCGCAGCCGGATCGCGGCGAGGTAGCAGCCGGCCCAGGGTGCGGGCCGGCTGTTGCTTCTGCATTTATTTTGCCGTCAGTCGCGCAATCGTCGCGCGCAATTCTTCGTTTTCGGCTTCGAGATCCTTCGCTCTGCGCGCCCCGCTCGCCGCCGGGTGGGTCAGCAAGTCGGCGAGCTTTGTGCCGATCGGCGAGCCGAGCCCGGTGCACGCGTCGGGACCGACTCGGGCGCGAAAGGCGCCGTTGTCCCCCTGGGTGATGTCGTTGAAGCACATGTGGTTGAGCCACAATTCCGGGGTGACGAAGCCGAGCTTGGTGCCAAACGAGGCGAACAATCCGGCATAGAGCGGAGCGACAGCACTGGTGCCGCCGATCGGCGCCTGCTGACCATGCAGCACAATGTTGTAACCGGTGTTCGGATCGGCGTTGGCAGCAATATCCGGCACCATCCGGCCCGGCCCGTGCGGCGCCCCTGCCTGCCAGGGCGGCATCGGCTTGAACAGGGTCGAGAATCCTCCGCCGGTCCCCTCGCCATTCGCATTGCCGGGATTGTTGTTCCAGACGGTCTCCGGGTTCGCGGCGCTCGGGTTGTGCGGCCGCATCGTGCCACCGCAGCCGATGACGTGCGGCGCCGAGGCAGGGAGATCGACATTGGCCGGGGTTGGCCCGCCGTCGCCCGAATCATTGTCGCCCGAGGCGGCAAACACCACCATGCCGGCTGCGGTCGCCGCCGCGGCTGCTTGCTCCATGTCGTTGCCGGCTTGCGCGCCCCATTTGGCTTCGTCCGCACCCCAGGAGATCGAGCACACGTCGCAGCCGTCGCGCGTCGCGGCACGCACCGCGGCCGCGATGTCCTGCGCCCAATAGACACGGATCGTGGCGGGCTTGCCGGTTGCCACATAGTAGGCGGCGCCGGCGACCTCGATGTCGAGCGCGACCTCGCCATCGGCGCTGTTCGGTCCGGGGTCGGGGGTGTTCTTAGTCCCGTCAACCGACACGTCGGCGATATTCGGAACCGGCTGGTTGATGCCGCCGAAAAACTGGTCCATGTCGGACTGCACCCAGCCGCCGCCGAGTTCGACGATGGCGATGACGCCGCCCCCCGCCAGTCCCGTCGGCCAATTATACGACTGGCACAAATCGGGCACGTTCCACGGACCGGCGCCCCTCGCCCGTTCAGCCTGCCTGCCTGCGGCCGGCCTGGCGGTCGGGAGCTTGAAGTAGGGCTTGACATCTGGGCGCACATTCGGTTTCGGCGCAACGTGCACGTAGGAGTGAAGGGCGGTGCGCAGACCGGTCGCCGCTGCCGTTTGGATTCTAGGGCCCGGTAGGGCTTCACGGCGCACTACCCCTTTGTAAAGCCACGCCTGATCGGCCGCGCTCCAGACGTACACTGAAAGCAAATTTGGATCGTCGGGAGTTGTGTAATATTCGGTCGTCCCATCGGGGCGATTAGAGTCATCCGCCATGATCATTGCCTCCTTTGTTTGCTGAGCTTTGTCCAACACTAAACAACGCGCGCCTTCCTAACGCACGATGTTGCTGATGATGCTGTTGCTTGTGACGTTATTGCGTAGCGCGGCACTGCTGATGGCGCTTCCTATTTGCTGTGACAGAAACGTGCCTGCCGCCGGGGTGTTAGGCCCAAGACTGTTCGTCGCCGGATCGTTCGGTCCAAAAGTGATCAACAACTCGTGCGTTCGGGTACGACTCGCCGTAGCGAGTGGCGCCGTTGGATTAATCGTTGCGAGGGCGAGCTTCCACGTGGGCGTTATATTGCCGCTGGTAATTACTTGAAATTTCACGTCGTGAGAAATCGCATTGCTAGCCGATGGGTTCTTTACGCCCGCTGGCAGGGTGACCGGAATTTGCTCAGTTCCAACGCCTAGCACTACGGCCGATAACCAGTCCCGCAGCTTAAGATCACTTTGGATAAGCAGTGACCCGGCAGGATGATTTTCAATATCAGCGATAACGCGTGGGGTGCATCCTTTACCCGTACCGTAAAGGTTTTTCACCGTATAGTAATAATTGAGTATGTCCGTTCTTGTTGCCTCCGACGATATGTTCGCTCCGCCGAGGAGGGTAAATATATTGGGGAAATATGAGCCGGAAGGGCTAAGCGCGCTTTGTTCATCTGTTGCCAAGGTTAGCTGTATTTGTGCTCCCCAATTATTGTATAACCAAGCGGTGTGACGACCTGGCTCGAGTATCTTGGGATCCGTGCTGTCGTGCGATATTACATAGATAACGGCTTGAATTATCTCGCAATGAATGCTTTCGACGATCGCCTGAACAAGTCGGTTGGGGTCGGACGCCCACGGATTTTCCTGAATGTTAGGAACATAGGTGCCGCATCCGCCAAGCGCCAGCGCGATGCCCAACGCGGGGAGAATGTGCCTCGTCGTAGACATCTTCGGGCCCTATGACGGGGTATGGGAGAGCAGCGTAGACAGCGGCCGGTCTCCAAGGGTACACGTCGTCGTCAATTTTCCGAACCTACGAGGCGTAGCGCATCTTCCCTAATAAGGAACTGTCTAGAGCGCGTCCCGCGTTAGAAGACTTTTGACTTCGACAACGTGTCAACCTTTTTTGGCGTGCTCTGCCTACATTTCCCAAATGTTGAAGCTCTGGGTAACATTCTTGTAAGTCTAATGTAACGCTCTTTCGATCGCCGGTCGCCGCGCGGCTTCACTTCGCCCGCCAGCTGGATCGCGCCGCCGAACAGCGGGAATTTTCTCGGTCGAGGTAGCCTTGCCGGCGTCCGGATGAAGTGATGGCAATAGACCGGGATGGCGTGCCGGCGGCGGCTCGATACATCAGTGATCGGTCAGAATCGCGCGGATCTGGGCGGTCGCGTCAGGCGGCGGTGCCGCGTCGATCTCTACCACCACCCGCGCGATACGCCCGGTGAAGCGGAACGGCGATTGGTAGTCCTCCGTGACGGGCAAGCCGCTGTCGTAGCCGCAGCACAGCCCTTCGCCCGAAGTTTCGATGACGGCCGGCACGGTATGCGGAATCTCGCCCTCGCCGATCAGCCGGTCGCCCAGGTACAGCGCTCCGCGGCCGCAATGCTCTCCAGTGCGGGTGAAGCGAAATTGCAGCGAGAGTTCTCCCGAGGGCAATTCCTCCGTCGCGGCGATCCGGTATTCCGCCATTCCCAGATAGTTGTGCACATAGTGCAGGCGCCGATCTTTGACATAGAGGGAATAGCCGGCAAACCAGCTGCCGTGCGCCAACAGCACGCCTTCGGCGCCGCCCGGAGGAATCTCGACCACGGCCGTGATGGTGTGGGACCGATTCTTGACGTTTACCGCGGTGTATTCGAACTGCGGCGCCCCGCCGGGATAGTAGACGTAGCGGTTGCCGGCGGGCGTGGTGCTGGGCTTGCGTTCGCCCATCCGCGATTGCATGCGCGAATTGAGCGGTAGAACATTGTATTTGCCGGCTTCGACCCACCAGCGCTCGATCAGCTCGGCGAGCTTTTCGGAGTGCTTCTCGGCCAGATCCTCGCATTCCGAGAAGTCGCGCTCGACGTGGTAGAGTTCCCATTTCTGACGGCGCAGAATCTCGTCGGTCAGCATCCCGCCCTGAGGCTGCTCCACCACCGCCTTCCAGCCATCGGCCCATAGCGCGCGGGAGCCGATCATTTCATAATATTGAACCTCTTTCTTCGAGCGGCATCCGGCGTCGTCGAAGGTATGGGCAAAGCTCACGCCTTCGATCGGCCGCTGGGCGACGCCGTTGAGGACCCTGGGGGCTACGATGCCCAATGCATCGAGGATCGTCGGCGCGACATCGACAACATGCGCGTATTGTCCGCGAACCTCACCGCGCGCGGCGATGCCCTTGGGCCAGTGCACGACCAGCGGGTCGCTCATGCCGCCCTGGTGCAGGTATCGCTTCCAGCGCCGCAGCGGGGTATTGCCGGCCCAGGCCCAGCCCCACGAGTAATTGGGGTACGATTTGACGCTGCCCCACTCGTCGAGATGCGCGAGGTTGTCCTCCACACTCGCTTCGACGAGGTTGGGAAACTGCAATTCGTTGAACGAGCCATGCTCGCCGCCTTCGGCCGAGGCGCCGTTGTCGGAGGCCAGCAGCAAGAGGGTGTTGTCGAGCTCGCCGAGCTCTTCGAGAAAATCGACGACGCGGCCGATGTGATGGTCGGTTTGCTCCAGAAAGCCGGCGTAGACCTCCATCTGCCGCGCATAAAGCCGCTTTGCAGCCGCCGACAAATCGGCCCAGGCCCTGACCCATGGCGGCCTCGGCGACAGGCGCGTACCGGGCGGCACGATCCCCATCGTCAGCTGCCGGGCAAAGACCTCCTCGCGCCAAAGGTCCCAGCCCCTGTCGAACTTAGCGTGATAATTCTCGATCCACTCCGGCTCGACATGGTGGGGGGCGTGCCCGGCCCCGAGACAGTAATACATGAAGAATGGTTTCTTGGGCGCCACGGTGCGCAGGTCGGTGATGAACTCGATGGCGCGGTCGGCCAAGTCGGCATTGAGGTGGTATCCCTCCTCGGCCCGCTGCGGCGGATCGATGTAGTGGTTGTCGTGCACCAGGGTCGGCGCCCACTGGTTGGTCTTGCCGCCGAGAAACCCGTAGTAGCGCTCGAACCCGCGCGACAGCGGCCAACGCGCCTTGGAGGCGCCCGAGGCCAATTCGCCGGAGAGGGTCAGATGCCACTTGCCGATGGCAAAGGTGGCATAGCCGTGGGCCAGCAATATCTCAGACAGAAAGCCGTTCTCCCTCGGCACCATGCCGTTGTAGCCGGGAAATCCGGTCGCCATCTCCTGGATGATGCCGACCCCGTTGGAGTGGTGGTTGCGGCCGGTCAGCAGGCAGGCACGGGTCGGTGAGCAGATCGCGGTGGTGTGAAAGTCGCGGTAGCGCAGCCCGGCGGCGGCGAGCCGATCGAAGGTCGGGGTTCGTATATCCGAGCCGAAGCAGCCCAGCTGGGCGAAGCCCACATCATCGAGCAGCAGCACCAGCACGTTGGGCGACCCCTCGCGCGCCGCAACCGGCATTGGCCAAGCTGCCTGCGACTGGCTGGCGGTGCGGCCGATCTTGCCGGTGAACGGGCTGCCTTCCGGATAGGTTTTCAGACTGTTCATCGGCATCGCCTCGCAACACGGCTACGGTCGGTGTTGGGCGAGAAGATCGCGGATCTCCTCGAGCAGCACCTCGCTGCGCGGTGGCGGTGGCGGCGGCGCGGGCGCGGCTTCCTGGCGCACATGCAGGCGGGTCAGCGCCTTGATCAGCCAAAAGACCGCGAAGCCGACGATGATGAACTGAATGACGGCGTTGATGAAGACGCCGATGTTCAGCGTCACTGCACCGGCCTTCTGCGCATCGGCGAGGGTCGCCGCCGACTGTCCCTTTAACGTGATGAAGATGTTGGTGAAGTCGATGCCGCCGACGATCAGGCCGATGATCGGGGTGAAGATATCCTTGACTAAACTGTTGACGACGGCGGTGAAGGCGACGCCGATGATGATGCCGACGGCGAGGTCGACAACATTGCCGCGCATGATGAAGGCGCGGAATTCATCGACCCAGCCTGGTTTCCGGATGCCGATCGGTGCGGCGGCTCGCTCACTCATGGTCGGTCCCCTCGCGATGATTGGCCGTACCATCGTGCACCGAAGCCGATGGGATGTACACACGCGGCGTGTTGTCAGGCGGCGCCCTTGGCCGTTTGCGCGAGCAGCCACTCGGCGGTGCGGCGGACCCCGCCGAAAGTGAAGACGTGGAGGCCGTCGATCGGCGCCGCTGGGTCTTCTTCGGCAACGAGTGTGTCAATCAGCTCATCGGGGCCGGCTTCGACCAGGATTCGGGCAAAGGCGGTGTGGCCGCGGCCGAGCGCGCGCAGCGAGGCGCCGATCCCGCAGCGCACCGCGAATTTGGCGAGGGTGGTGACGCTGGCGGGCCCGGCGATGCCAATCCTCACCGGGCAGCCGACGCCCTGCGCGCGGAGCGAGACGATCCAGCGCCGGATCGGCGCGGCATCGAAGGCGAACTGGGTGATCACAGACACATCGAGGCCGCACCGCCGCGCCAGCGCCGTCTTGGCCGTCAGCGCCGCGTCGAGGGCGCGGCGATCGATCCGCGGATGCCCCTCGGGATGTCCGGCGAAGACCACCGCCTCGATGCCGCTGCGTTCGACGACGCCGCTCGTCAACAAATCGAGGCTGTCGCCGAACGGGCCCACCGGCCGCTCCGGGTCCCCGCCGATGACCAAGACGCGTTCGACGCCGGCTTCGGTTACCGAGCGCCGCAGGAAGTCGCGTGCCTGGGTAAAGCTCGCCAGGCGCCGTGCCGCGACATGCGGCACCGGGACGAAACCGGCGCGCCGCAACCCGACGCAGGCGGCGACGATGTCGTGATAGGTGGCACTCGCCGCATGGTTGACGAAGACCGTCGTCCCGCGAGCGACCAGCGCGGACAGCTCTTCTCCGGCCAGCACGTCGCGCGGCCCCACCTCGATCGAGGCCGCGCCGATCAGCGCCGCCGCCCGGCGGCTGTGCGGGTCCGCCGGCATCTCCAGCTGCGGCTCGGTCGCGCCGGCCATTAGCCGGAATCCCGCTTGCGCGAGATCACGTAGGACTCGTCCCAGAACCACAGCCCGCCGTGCTTGTGCAATACCTCCCTGGTGGCATCGAGGTAGGCGCCGCTGCCGATCGCCTCCGACAAGCGCCGGTCCTCGATCTGGGCGACATAGACGGCGGCGTTCCAGGCCGCAAACAATGTCGAGGTGCCGATCGTCACGCTGATCTCGCTGGGCAGCGTGTGCATGTCGTAGCGGAAGAGCGAGCGTGCATCGGCATAGGCGGCGAAGTTGAGGTCGCGCCCGGCGCTGCCCAGCTCGGCCTTGGCCGCACGCAGCAGGGTGTGGCGGTCGGTCGTGAACGGGTCCTCGCCGGGCCACAACTGCCGGATGATCTCGAGCCCGGGGTCGTCGCCGTGCGAATGGATCGCGATCAGCCGCCCGCCCGGCGCCAACGCGCGCGCCAGCGGCGCGATGACCCGGCGCGCCTTGAACTCGACCGGGGCGCGGGCGCGATAGGGCTGCGAGGCGATCACCAGATCATATTCGGCGCGGGTCAGCCCACGCCGCGGCCGGACCTGATCGAGCAGAAACCGGTGGTCCTCGCGATAGATCACCAGCACCACCGGCTTTTCGTAGATCGGGTTACCGGTATTTGGGCTCACGAGCGCGCGCCAATGCTCGCCGAGAAAGCCCTGCAGCTCGGTGATCTGGGTCTCGAAATCGTGGGCGGTGCTGCCCACCAGCGCCAGCTCGTGCCAGACCAGGCTGGTCGCCGAGGTGACCGAATTGGGGGTCAGCCACGGCGCCTCGGAGTAGTACATATTGGTCATCACCAGCACCGTCGCCGGGTGCTCGTAGAGCCGGTCCGGCATCTTTTCGAGCACAAGGCGCACGTCTTCGAGGCTGATCTCCTTGGCGACGATGTAAAAGGGCATCGTCGGGAAGCGGTGGTGCATGGCGCGCATCGTGCGCGCCAAGACCGTGCCGTCGCCGGTGCCGGCGTCGAACACGCGCAACGCCGGGGGCCGCGGATGGATGTTGCCCAATTCCATCGCGACGCGCTGGGCGATCACCCACTTCTCGCTGCATGTCGTGACGAACAGCAGATATTTCTGGCGATTGTCGTAAAAGCGGAAGTTCTGCGTCGCGCCGGCGGCTGGCGCCAACGCCGGCAGCGGTGCCAGAACCGGCGTGCCATTTTCGGCCAACGGGGGCTCAGCGGGGCGCGGCGCGCGCTCGATGAATGTCCGCACCCGCTCGAGCGTGCCAGTCGTGACCCGGCCGCCGAGGCGCAACCGGCCGACGAGCTTGCCGTCGTTGACGGCGAGGCGGCCGAACGTCGATTCCGCCATGCGCGCGCGGCGGCAATATTCGGCGATATCGCGCAGGAGCGCTTCGCTGATCGGACGACCTCCCGCTATAACTATGGAATGTCAGCCGCGACCGGTATCGTGCGTCAACCACAATCTTGCCCACGACCAAAGTGGGCAGTGCAGTGGGCAACAACACTAATTCAAGCGCGGCGGCCCCAGGCGATGAAACCGTCGTTCTTGAGGCCGGGCTTGCCGTAGGAGAGGGGGGCGCCGGCGAAGGTTTCGACCCGGCCGCCGGCGGCTTCGAGAACCGCCTGGCCGGCGGCGGTGTCCCACTCCATCGTCGTGCCGAAGCGCGGGTAGAGATCGGCCTCACCGGCCGCGATGACGCCGAATTTGAGGGCACTGCCGCATTTCATCCGTTCGCGCACCGGATAGGTTTCGAGAAACTCGCCGAGCCGGCGGCTGTTCTCGTGCGAGCGGCTGTGGACGACGACGAGCCCGTCCGGCGGTGCCGTGCGGGCCCGGATCGTCTCCGGCCGGCCGCCGTTGCGGCGGCGGGTCGCGGTGCCCGGCCCGCAGGCCGCGTAGGTGACGCCGACCGCCGGCCCGTGGACGATCCCGAGCACCGGGCGCTCCTCCTCGACAAGGCCGATCAGCACTGCGAACTCGCCGTTCCGGGCGACAAACTCGCGGGTCCCGTCGAGCGGATCGACCACCCAGAAGCGCGGCGCCGATGGCGGCAGCCCCTCGGCATCGACCAATTCCTCGGAGACGATCGGGATGTCGGGATGGGCCTCGTGCAATATCGCCAGAATGATCCGCTCGGCGGCGAGGTCGGCCTCGGTCACCGGCGTCTTGTCCTCCTTCTGCCGGACGTCGAACGGCGAAGCATAGATCCGCATGATCGCCTCGCCGGCGGCGAATGCCGCACGGCGCGCGGTTTCGAGGAGCTCCTGGTAGGTCGCGGTCATGCCGCCTCCCGCCCTTCGGCGGCGCGCACCGCTCGCCACAGGCGCTCCGGGGTCAGCGGCATGTCGACATGGTCGATCCCGAGCGGGGAGAGCGCATCGGCGACGGCATTAACCAGCGCCGGCGGGGCGCCGATGGCACCGGCTTCGCCCGCGCCCTTGAGGCCGAGCGGGTTGGTGCGGCACGGCACGACATTGTACGAGAACTCGATCGCCGGCAGATCGTCTGCGCGCGGCAGGCAGTAATCGGTCAAGGAGCCGGTCAAGAGCTGCCCCGTATCGGCGTCGAAAACGCAATCTTCGAGCATGGCCTGGCCCACCCCCTGGGCGACGCCGCCCTGCACCTGCCCACGCAGCAGCAACGGGTTGATCACGGTGCCGAAATCATCGACGACCAGATAACGCAGGATCTCGACCTGCCCGGTCTCGGGATCGACCTCGACCTCGCAGACATGGCAGCCATTGGGAAAGGTCGAGGCCGGCGGGGTGAAATGGCCGCTTTCGGCAAAGCCCGGCTCGACCTCGGGCGGCAGCTGCACCGGGTCGAAGGCCGCTCGCGCAACTGCCTCGATCCGCACTTGCCGGTCGGTGCCGGCGATCGTAAAGGCGCCGTCGGCAAACGCGATGTCGGCTTCCGCCGCCTCCAGCAGGTGTGCGGCAATGCGGCGGCCCTTGGCGATCAGCTTGCCGGCCGCATGGTCGAGGGCCGCACCGCCGACCGGCAGCGAGCGCGAGCCGCCGGTACCGCGGCCAAAGCCCACGGCATTGGTGTCGCCCTGCAGCACGCGGATTCTGTCGAGATCGAGCCCGAGCCGCTCGGCGGCGAGTTGGGCGTAGGCGGTCTGGTGCCCCTGGCCGGAGGATTGCGTCCCCATCAGCATCGTCAACGTGCCGCTCGGGTCGAAGCGCAATTCGGCGAATTCGTCGGGCCCGCCGCCGCTCTGCTCAATATAGACCGCGTGCCCGAGCCCGCGCAGCCGGCCGCGCGACCGCGCCATCTCGCGCCGCGCGGCAAACCCGGTGGTATCGGCGGCGGCGAGCGCATCCTCCATGTTATGGCCGAAGGCACCGCTGTCGTAGATTAGGCCGAGCGGCGTCGCGTAAGGCATCGCCTCAGGCCCGATGAAATTGCGTCGGCGCAATTCGGCGGGTGCGACGCCGAGCCGGCGGGCGGCGACATCGATCAGGCGTTCGAGCGCATAGGCCGCCTCCGGCCGCCCGGCGCCGCGATAGGCGTCGACGGGCACAGTGTGGGTGAACGCGCCCTTGACCCCGACATGGATCGCCGGGATCGCGTAAACGCCGCTGAACATCACCGCTCCCGACGCGGTCGGGATTTCGGGCGCGAAGTTCGAAAGGTATGCGCCCATATTGGCGATGTTCTCGACCGACAGCGCCAGAAAGCGCAATTCCTCGTCGAGTGCCAATTCCAGCCTCGCCACATTGTCGCGGCCGTGGGTGTCGGTCACGAAGGCGTCGGAGCGCTCGGGGGTCCATTTGACCGGGCGGCCGAGCTTCTTCGCCGCCCACAGCACCAGGATGTGCTCGGGGTACAGAAACAGCTTCATGCCGAACCCGCCGCCGACGTCGCCGGTCACCACCCGGATGCGGTTTTCCGGGATATGGAAGACGCTCTCGGCCAACAGGTTGCGCAGGAAGTGCGAGCCCTGGGTCGAGCTCCACAGCGTGTAGGCGTCCTCGCCGGCATCGTATTCGCCGATGGCGCCGCGCGGCTCCATCGAATTGACGACGATGCGGTTGTTGACAAGCCCGACCCCGATCCGGTGGCGCGCCTCGGCCATCGCCCGCTCGACGGCGGCGCGGTCGCCCAATTCCCAATCGAAGCAGAGATTGCCCCGCACCTCGTCCCACACCGGCGGCCGGCCCGGATCGAGCGCATGGGCCGTGTCGACGGTTGCGGGCAGCGGCTCGTAGTCGATCTCGATCAGCTCAGAGGCATCGCGGGCCGCGTGCCGCACTCTCGGCCACCACCATTGCCACCGTGTCGCCAACATGCCGCACCCGGCCGCTCGCGATCGCCGGGCGCGGCGGGGTCGCCGCCGGCGTCCCGTCGCGGCTGGTCGGGACGCTGAGGCAGGGGATCGTGCCGAGCCCGTCGGCCGCCAGATCATCGCCGGTGTAGACGGCGAGCACGCCCGGCGCCGCGATGGCGGCGGCAGTGTCGAGGCCTCGGATCGCCGCATGCGCGTGCGGCGACCGCAGCATGTAGGCATGCGCCTGGCGCGGAAGGGTCAGATCGTCGATGTAATTGCCGCGGCCGGTGAGAAAACGCCGGTCCTCGACGCGGCGCAGCGGCTGACCGATGCCGAACTGCTTCATGGGCTGCTACCTCCGACTTCGGATATCGGCGCGCAAGATCGTTTCCGCCATAGCGGCCGGCGATCAGAGTTCGCCGTCTTCGTTTTGGGAGAGCCTCTACGGCTTGCCGGCGGTCCAGGTCGGGTTGGCGTTGAACAGCGCCACCGTCGACAGACCCATCTTGGCGCTGGCGTCTTTGACCTGGCGGCTGTAGGCGACGTAGATCAGCGTGTCGGTCGTCTTGTCGTAAATCCGGCGCACCGCGATCGATTTGAAGAACAGGCTCATCCGCTGCGAGAAAACCTCCTCGCCCTTGAGACCCGTAGCGATCTTGCCGATCACGACCGGCCCCGTCTGCCCGCAGGCGATGGCGCTGTTCGACGGGTTCTCGAACCAGTTCCCCTTGGTGAGCCGGTCGATCACGCTGCGGTCGAAGTGCACGAGGTGGCAGGTGACGCCCTGCACCTTGGGGTCGGCCAGCGCCTCGATCACCATGCCGTTGCCGGTCCAGTCGTTGCTGAAGCGGCCGACCTCCTCCGCCCGCGGCGCTACGGACAGCAACGCCAAGCATGCCGTGACGATCAGTAGAACCCCGCGCGGATGCAACATCGCCATTCGCCCGATGTTATTCAAAGACCCCTTGCTCACGCTCCGATAGCATGCCCGACACCGCGGCCGTCATCGAAACCGACATCCCGGCGCGGCTCGACCGGCTCCCGTGGACGCGGTTTCACACCCTCATCGTCGTCGCCCTCGGCATCACCTGGATCCTCGACGGGTTAGAGGTGACCTTGGCCGGCTCGATCGCCGGCGCGCTCCAGGAAAGCCCGGTCCTGCAATTCGACGAGGTCGAGGTCGGCCTCGTCGGCAGCGCCTATCTCGCCGGCGCAGTCGCGGGTGCGGTGCTGTTCGGCTACCTGACCGACCGGTTCGGCCGGCGCCGGCTCTTCATGGTGACGCTGGGCCTCTATCTCGCCGCCACCGCGGCGACCGCCGGCTCCTGGAGTTTTGCGAGCTTTGCGCTGTTCCGCTTTCTGACCGGCGCCGGCATCGGCGGCGAATACGCGGCGATCAACTCGGCGATCCAGGAGTTCACCCCGGCGCGCTTTCGCGGCCGCACCGACCTTGCGATCAACGGCAGCTTTTGGATCGGCGCGGCGCTGGGTGCGGCCGGCGCCGTCTTCTTTTTGCGGCCGGGGCTGCTGCCGCCGGATTGGGGCTGGCGAGCCGGTTTCGGGATCGGCGCCGTGCTCGGGCTCGGCATCCTGCTGCTGCGCCGCTTCGTCCCGGAGAGCCCGCGCTGGCTGATGCTGCATGCCCGGCTGGGCGAGGCGGAGGCGATCCTCGCGGCGATCGAGCATCGCGTGCGCGATGGCGCCGCGGCGCCGCCGGGCGGGATGGCGCGAATCAGGCTCGCCACATCGCGGCGCACGCCGATGGTGCGGATGGTGCTGGCGATCGTGCGCGACTATCCACAGCGGGTGGTTCTCGGATTGGTGCTGATGGCCGCGCAAGCCTTCTTCTACAACGCGATCTTCTTTTCCTATGCCCTCGTCCTGACCCGCTTTTATGCGATCCCGTCGGCGGCGATCGGGTGGTACATCCTGCCCTTCGCGCTCGGCAACTTTCTCGGCCCCCTACTGCTCGGCCCGCTCTTCGATGTGCTAGGGCGCAAGCCGATGATCACCGCGACCTATGCCTTGTCGGGTGTGCTGCTGGCTGTCGTCGGGTATCTCTTTCGCGAGGAAATGCTCTCTGCGGCGCAGCTGACCGCGTGCTGGACCGGGATCTTCTTCTTTGCCTCGGCGGCGGCGAGTGCCGCCTACCTGACGGTCAGCGAGAGCTTCCCGCTCGAGGCCCGGGCGCTGGCGATTGCGTTATTCTACGCGATCGGCACCGGGCTCGGCGGGGTTGTCTCGCCCTGGCTGTTCGGGATGCTGGTCGGCTCGGGCGAGCGCGGCGCCGTCTTTTGCGGCTATCTCCTCGGCGCCGCGCTGATGATCGGCGCCGCCCTCGTCGAGGCGGCGATCGGCGTCAAGGCCGAACGACAACCATTGGAAAGCGTGGCGCGCCCGATCTCGGCGATCGCAGATTGAAATCGTGGCGGCCTTTCGACCCCGTCCAAGCGAGATTCATGCTCCCGTCGCACCTCTCTTCAACCCGGCTTCCGAGCCGAAGACGAGGCTTGCCAGAGCGCCGCCTACGGCTGGCTGAAGTTTATCGGGGGCCTCGAGCGGGTGGCCGCCGGTTGGACTAATTAGTCATACGAACCAGAGGCTTAACTACGCTTTGTCTTCGCGGGGAAGGCCGGCACCCATTCCTGCCATGGATACCGGCCTTCGCCGGCTCGATCCGTCGAGTGCGGTTCACTGGATCGGCCGAGCAGCGGTTCAATGGGGCCGTGGGGCGGCGGCGCGGCGCAGGCGGTCGTTGATCGCCCGGCCGAGCCCGCGTTCGGGGATCGGCATGACCGCGATGCCGGCGAAGCACGGCCGGTCGAGCCGGCGCAGCATCGCGAACAAATTCGCCGCAGCCTCGACGAGATCGCCGCGGCGGCTCAGCAACGCCACCTCGGTGAAGCCCGCCGGAGCATGGGGGCCAAAGGCCAGCAAAGCCTCGCCCGGCCTTGCGTCCACCGCGTTCAGCCGGAGCGGTGCCGACGGTGCGTAATGGCTCGCCAGCATACCGGGCGATTTCACCGCCGCGGAAGCAGGTGAGGCAATCGGGCCGAGCAGCGGGGTGAGTTCTTCGAGCGCGACGCCGCCGGGCCGCAATAGGGTTGGGTGCTGCCCGGACAGGTCGAGCACCGTCGATTCGAGCCCGACCAGCGTGCTGCCGCCGTCGAGGATCAGCGCGACCCGTGCTCCCAGCTCCTCGGCGACGTGCGCCGCCTCGGTCGGGCTCAGCCGGCCCGAGCGATTGGCCGAGGGTGCCGCGATCGGCCGGCCGGCCTCGCGGAGCAGCGCCTGCGCCACCGGATGGGCGGGAGCGCGGACCGCGACCGTATCGAGCCCGGCGCTCGCCAACAACGACAAGCCGCTGCCATCGCGCCGCCGCAGCACCAGCGTCAGCGGCCCCGGCCAGAAATGCGCGGCGATTTGCCGCGCGCGCCGGTCGAAAACGGCGAGCGCCTCGGCCTCGGCCAGACCCGGCACATGCACGATCAGCGGATTGAAGCGCGGGCGGCCCTTCGCGGCGAAGATCGCGGCCACGGCCCGCTCGCTCGTCGCATCGCCGCCGAGCCCATAGACGGTCTCGGTCGGAAAGGCTACGAGCCCGCCGGCGCGAAGGATCGCGGCGGCGCGGGCGATCGCTTGGGAGGTGGCGGGCAAAATTTCAGCGGTCACAGCTGGAACTGTCGCGAGGTCGCGGTGTTTTCGCAAGAGTTCCGGGTACTGGGCGGGCGATCCGATGATTGACATCCCGGATCGACGCACCAAATTAGAACTATTCTAATTTGAGGGCAGCCGAGCCCGTGGAGCGAGCAATGGACCGCGAGACCCAGATGACCGCTGCCGGCACTCCTGTCGGCGACAATCAGAACAGCCTGACCGCCGGTGAAAACAAGTGCCCAGTGTTGGGCGGGCACCATCGACGCACGGCGGCTGGGGCCAAGTTAAATCGTGACTGGTGGCCGAACCAGCTGAACCTTCAGGTTCTCCATCAGCACTCCACTTTGTCCAATCCGATGGATCCGGCGTTCGACTACGCCAAGGAATTCAATAGCCTCGACCTGAATGCCGTGATCAAGGACCTTCGTGCCTTGATGACCGACTCGCAGGAGTGGTGGCCGGCCGATTTTGGCCACTACGGGGGGCTGTTTATTCGGATGGCATGGCACCTCGCCGGCACGTACCGCATCGGCGACGGCCGCGGTGGCGCCGGAGCCGGCCAGCAGCGCTTTGCGCCCCTCAACAGCTGGCCCGACAACGCGAATCTCGACAAGGCGCGCCGGTTGCTGTGGCCGATCAAGCAGAAATACGGCCGGAAAATCTCCTGGGCAGACCTGATGATTCTCGCGGGCAACGTCGCTCTCGAGTCGATGGGCTTCAAGACGTTTGGTTTTGGCGGCGGGCGCGAGGAGGTTTGGGAGCCCGACGAGTCCATCTACTGGGGCCCCGAAGGCAAGTGGCTGGCGGACGAGCGCTACAGCGGCGACCGCGATCTTCAGAACCCGCTCGCCGCCGTGCAAATGGGTCTGATCTACGTCAATCCGGAAGGGCCGAACGGCAACCCGGACCCCCTCGCGGCGGCGCGGGATATCCGCGAGACGTTCGCCCGTATGGCGATGAACGACGAAGAAACGGTCGCGCTGATTGCCGGCGGTCACACCTTCGGCAAAACCCACGGCGCCGGCGATCCGTCACTGGTGGGCCCCGAGCCGGAAGCCGCCCCAATCGAGGAACAGGGCATCGGCTGGAAGAGCAGATTTGGCACCGGAAAAGGGGCTGACTCGATCACCGGCGGTCCGGAGATCACCTGGTCGCAGACGCCGACGAAGTGGAGCAACCACTTCTTCGAGAACCTGTTCAACAACGAATGGGAGCTAACGAAGAGCCCGGCTGGCGCCTGGCAGTTTAAGGCGAAAGGCGGCACCGCAACGATTCCGGACGCCTACGACCCGTCAAAGCGGCACGTGCCGACCATGCTGGTCACCGACCTTTCGCTGCGGGTCGACCCGATTTACGAACAGATCTCGCGGCGCTTCTACGAGCACCCGGATCAGTTCGCAGACGCGTTTGCCCGGGCGTGGTTCAAGCTGACGCACCGCGACATGGGCCCGATCGCGCGTTATCTCGGCCCGCTCGTTCCGAAGGAGCAGCTGCCGTGGCAAGACCCGATCCCCGCTATCGATCATCCGCTGATCGGGGAAGAGGACATTGCTGCTCTGAAGGCGGAAATCCTCGCCTCCGGCCTGTCCGTTTCCCAGCTGGTCTCGACGGCCTGGGCGTCGGCCTCGACGTTCCGCGGCTCTGATAAGCGCGGCGGAGCAAACGGCGCGCGCATTCGCTTGGCACCGCAAAAGGACTGGGACGTCAACCGGCCGGCTCAGTTGGCACAGGTGCTGCGGACGCTCGGAGCGATCCAAAAGGATTTCAATGGGTCGCAGACCGGCGCGAAAAAGGTCTCGCTTGCCGACCTGATCGTTCTCGGCGGCTGTGCGGCGATCGAGAAAGCCGCGAAGGGCGCCGGGCACGGCGTGAAAATCCCCTTCGCGCCGGGACGCATGGACGCGTCGCAAGAGCAAACGGACATCGACTCCTTCGCGCCGCTCGAACCGACCGTCGACGGATTCCGCAACTATCTGCGCGGCAAGCAGCGCCTGTCGCCAGAGGAGCTGTTGGTGGATCGAGCGCAGTTGCTGACATTGACGGCGCCTGAGATGACGGTTCTCGTCGGCGGCCTGCGCGTCCTGGGCGCAAATGCCGGGAAGTCCACGCACGGCGTCTTCACCAAGCAGCCGGAGACGCTGACGAACGACTTCTTCGTCAACCTGCTCGACATGAGCACGCAATGGCAGCCGTCCGCCGACTCCGAAGGCGTCTATGAGGGGCGCGACCGCGGGACGAACGAGCTCAAGTGGAGCGGCACCCGTGTCGACCTTGTCTTCGGTTCGAACTCCCAGCTCCGAGCGATCGCGGAAGCCTATGCGTGCGCGGACTCGAAGGAGGCGTTTGTGAAGGACTTTGTGGCCGCGTGGACCAAGGTGATGAATCTTGATCGGTACGACCTTGCCTGAATTCGACGGAAAGGCCTTCAAGGGCTTCTAGAGTGTGGCTCTGACCGGGCACGGGGTGATCAGGAGCGGATCGAGGCGACGCGAATCCTACGCAGGCCCATAGAAGCCCTGGCAAGCAATCAAGGCGGCGTTTCAAGTGAAACGCCGCCCTGCCGCTGCACCAAAGCGAGGCTCTTATGACGGGCCGGCCACCCGGCCGCTTTCTTCGCCGGAATGCGCGTGGGACCGGCCGAGTAACGGAACGATCTATGCGACGCGCTCGTAGGGGAAGCGCTTCACCTTTTCCATGTTCTTTCCTTCGATCCGGATCAGGCGGGTCGGCGCTTCGCGGCGCGGCGAGTGTAAATCGCCCTCGTTGTAGAGGTAGGCGTCGCCCGGCACGAGCTTGTACTCGCGCACCGGGCGCGCCTTGCCTGGCTGATCCTCACCCGGGCGCGCAACCGGGAAGTAGTCGGTCATGATCGTCTCGCCCTTTGCCTGGCCGTAGATCGCCCAAGAAGGGCCATGATCGTGCGGCTGGCTGATCCGGCCTGGGGCGTCCTTGTGGACGTGGCCGAGAATGCAGAAGCCGAGCTCTGGATCCTCGTACAGGACCTTGCGATCGGGTACGTCGTCGCCGAGATTGGCGGCGACAAAACCCTCGTCCTTGCACATCTCGCCGACGAGGGCACAGACCTTCTGGCGCCCCTCGGGGCTAGCATCCGCGTTGAGAATGCGGTGGCATTCCGCCGAGAACTGTTCGAGGGTGTATCCCATGGTTGTACCTCCTGGGTTGGGGGCGCCGTGGGTACGGCGGCGCGCCAGTTTAGCGCAATGCGGCGGGCGGCGTTAAGCCCGGCTTGATCGCCCGCAGCGCGACAAAGGCGGCGCCGACGGTCGTCGATTCGCCGAGCGTCGGGTCGAAGGGGGCCATGAGCCGCGCCAACCGAGTTCGAGCGCGGATAGTAGACGGCGCCGACAACCCGCTCGACGGTCAGCTGCGCCGCCTGTGCCAGCGCCCGCAATTCGCCGGCCGACCGGAACCGCGCCACCTTCCACATCGGCGCGCCGAGCCAGGCGCGAATACGCCTTGAGGCGGCCCATAGGCTCCATTTGCCAAGGTCGCCGATGACGAGGCGGCCGCCGGGCTTCAGCGCACGCGCGATCTCGCGCAGCGCTAGCTCCGGTTCGGGCACAAAAGCAAGGACGGTGATCATCGTCGCGATGTCGAAGCTTTCATTGCCAAAGGGCAGCCGCTCGGCACGGGCGACCGCGTAGCCGATGCCCGCCTTCTCGCTCCCTGCCCGAACCTTGGCCCTCGCAATCATCCGCGGATCGGCGTCGCAGCCGACGACGCACGCCGCGCCGTTCTGCTGCAACGCCACGGTCAGCGCGCCGTCACCGCAGCCGACGTCCAGCACGGCGCGGCCCTTGATATCGCCCGCCAGGCGGAGAATGAGCCGTCGCTCGAGGAACTCCGTAATTTCTCCGAGCGAGGTCGCGCGCCAGTCCGCGTAGGCGTTCGGGCCGAATTGCCCGGCCCGGCCGGCCGCCTCGCCGCGGACAGCCACGTTCGCGTCTCCATTACTCCGGGATCGGGCAGGCATTCGATACGGTAACCGTCATCACGACTTCGCCCGAACTCGGCGGCCTTGGCAAACGCCTCAGCCAATGCAGCGAAGACGACCGCATCTTCGCCGACGACGATCGTGCTCATCGGCCCGATCTGCGGCGCGAGGCCATGAGAGACGAGCGCGGCACGCACGATCTCGATGGCCGGCCCCAACCGGTCCTGCCGCAACGGATAGACGCTGATCTGGGCGCTCGCGATCATCCGAGCGGCCTTCATGTGTCCGGCAAGGTGAACGGTCAGGGCTGACTTCTGAAGGTCAGATACATCAGGACCAGATATACCCCTGGCACCGCCACCAGCACAAGAAACTGCGCCAGTCCTGGCGCTTCACATTTCGTGCTGAAAAGAGCACCTGGGGGTCGCTCACCTGATTGAGGAGGCGGGCATAGAGCGCGTCGTTCTCGATTTCGGCCTTAACCCCGGCCGCGCAGGTCTCGGCCAGGGAAGCGGGAGCGCTTACACGGTCTGGCCACGTGTCGGCTGTCGGCTCCACGCGCAGCCGTGCGAATTGCCGCAACAGCGCCTCGACATGGCGATTTTCGGCCTCCACGATATTGACGAAGGGGCGCACCGGCCCGAAGCGCTCGATGACCTTTCGATATGTTGCGCGGGCCCGGTACTCGTCCTCGATCGCTTTGGATAGCGCATTGATCGTTGTCGGCTCGGTCATTGTCGGCTCTCTACGAATATTTGCGGCCAGCTTCGCGGCTATACCGGCACGCCCGAAATTGGCCCGACCCCAAGATTGTTCTCGACCGACCTCACGCCCGGCAAGGACCTTGCCTCGATTTCGGCCATCGCGGCTTCTTCGGCGTTGTCGACCACGCCCCAGAGCCGGACATTGCCATCGCTCACGGTGACGTTGATGAGGACGCTATCGAGCTTGTGGTTCAGGAGGATTTTCACCAGTTCGGCGCGGATTTGCCGATCCTTCGCTGCGCCGGGTTCATGATGTTCGGCAATGATGTTGGCGAGCCCGTGCAGCAGGTTGGCGCGGCTGACGATACCGACGAGCCGGCCGCCGCTCAGCACCGGAACGCGCTTGATGTGATGGCGCTCAAGCAGCCCGGCGATCTCGTTGAGCGGTGCATCCTCATCCACGGTGATAACATTTCGCGTCATCACCGCACCTGCGGTGCGGCCCAGTGCCTTTTCGCGGATTCCAGCCTGGCCGGCAACGACCCCTCCCATCCATGATGGCCGCTGCGCCCCGGCTGGGCTCGTCCCCTCTGGCCGCAGCAAGTCGCCCTCGCTGACGATGCCTACCACCGTCCGCCCGCTGTCTACAACCGGCACCGCGCTGATCCGGTACTTCAGCAGCAGTCGGACGACCTCGTGGACAGGCAATCCTCTGAAACCGAAATGACGTTTGTTGTCATGACGTCTTTTGCCTGCATCGTTCAAGACCCTTTTCAATCGACAGAAAAACAAGCCATTGAAAGATAATGTGCCCTTTGTCGAGACATTCATTGATCCAGATCATCCTACAAGAAAATTCGCTGGGCGACCCTAGGCACATCTCCGAAGCGACCCTGGCATTTGGAAGCCTCGCGAGGCCCCTCCAGATCGGTCGAAGCGGTGCCAGTGTGACCACCTGGCCACAGCACGACCTGCGTACCGTCGACCCGCCTTCGGGAGAAGCGAAACGAAGTAGACGCTGACCTGGCGTTGCGGGTCGACCCAATTTACGAAAGATCTCGCGGCGCTTCTACGAGCACCCGGACCAGTTCGCCGACGCGTTTGCCCGGGCGTGGTTCAAGCTGACGCACCGCGACATGGGCCCGATCGTGCGTTATCTCGGCCCGCTCGGCGAAGACCATGGTCAAAGATCAGAGCGGCGTTTCAAAACAACTTGAAACGCCGTCCTGACGCTGCATCAAGGCCAAGCTGTTCAGCGAGGACGGCAGCAAGTCCGAATGGTTCTGGCGCTTTTCGACGGTGTCCGGCGAGCGCGGCGCCGCCGACGCCGAGCGCGACGTGCGCGGCTTTGCAACGCCGAGGCGGCCCGAACTCGTCGGAGACGACTCCGAGAGCCATCAGCGCGACCTCTACCAGGCGATCGAGCGCGGCGACTTCCCGAAATGGCGGGTTTGCGTGCAGATAATGCCCGAGGCCGATGCCGACAAGCCTGTACAACCCGTTCGATCTGACCAAGGCGTGGCCGCACAAGGATTATCCGCTGATCGAGGTCGGCATCCTCGAATGTCGGCCGACCAGCATGCAGGGTGTGCCGGAGGCGATCAGCTGCGCCAGATCGGCCACTTCACCAAAGCCGACCCGGCTTACGGCCGGGGTGTCGCCGAGCGCCTGGGCCTGACGGGACAGCTCCTCGCCGCCGAATAGAAGCCGCCGGCCGTCGTTAAGGAATCGTCACCCTTAAGAGCAGTTGTTCGCTGCGGTTGTTCGCGTTATCATCGTATGACGAGAAAACAGCCACCGCTGGTGCAACGGTTACGCAAATGGCGGCCGAGTTGGCGCAAAGGACCATCCTCGTCGTCGATGACGATCCGGACATCCGAGACTATGCGAGCCGTGTGCTCGAAGACTGCGGATACGCCGTGCTGACGGCTCCCGATGGCGCCGCGGCGCTGGTGCTGCTGTGCGGCAACGACCGGATCGACTTGCTGTTCACCGATATCGTGATGCCGGGGCTCGACGGCACCGAGGTGGCGCGCCTTGCGATGCAGAAAAGCCCCCGCCTCAAGGTGCTGCTCGCCTCGGGCTATACGACCGGCCCGACCTTAGGCTGTCGCCTGTTGAAAAAGCCCTATCGGCCGCAGCAGCTCGCCGGTGAAGTCGCCGCAGTGCTGGGCAAATAGAAAGCGGGCTCTACTCTCAGCGGATTGCCAGCAGCGCCATCGCGACGATGTCGAGCGGCCAGAAAAGACCCGCCGAAAACGCGACGGCGAGCTCGGAGAACTCGATCTTCCGGTTGCCGGTGCCGAGGTCGTCGATCAGGTGGTAGGTCATGTCTCCCAGAGCCGCGACCGCATAGACCGACAGGATAAACAGCCATAACCGGCGGCGCACCGTGCGCGTCAATAGACGCGGATGTTCTTGAACTGCCACGGGTCCCCGCGGTCGAGATCCTCCGGAAACAGGCTCTCGCGGCCGTCGAGCGGGGTCCAGTCGCCATGGACGCCGACGACCTCGCCGAGATAGGGGCGGGCAATTTCGAGGATCCGCGCGAAGTCCATCTCTTCGGGTTCGACGATGCCGCGGTGCGGATGTTCGATTGCCCAAACCATGCCGGCCAGCACCGCCGCGGTCACCTGCAACGAGGTTGCGTTGTTATGCGGCACCACCCGCCGCGCCTCCTCGATCGTCAATCGCGATCCGTACCAGTAGACGCCGGTCGGCGGCCCCATCAAGAGGACGCCGAGCTCGTCGACGCCCTTGACGATCTCTTCCATCATCAGCCGCTTGCTGTCCTGCAATCGCCAGCTCTTGCCGGCGAATTCGTGCAGGCTCAGCACGGCGTCGTCGCACGGATGGTAGGCGTAGTGGCAGGTCGGGCGGCAGGCTGCCAGGCCATTCTCCCGCACCGTCAGATAATCGGCGATCGAGATCGATTCCCCGTGGGTGATCAGAAACCCGTGATAGGGGCCCTCGAGCGGCGTCCAGCTGCGCACCCGCGTAGCGGCACCGGGCCGCAGCAGATAGATCGCGGCACCGCTGCCGTGCTCGTGGCGGCCTCCATCCGCCGGGAAGTGCCGCTCGTGCGTGCCCCAGCCGAGCTCCGCCGGTTGCGAGCCTTCGCTGACGAAACCGTCGATCGACCAGGTGTTGACGAATTCTCCCGGCTCCTTGGGGATCGCCGCTACCTGGGTGTCGCGTTCGGCGATGTGGATGACCTTGACCCCCAGCCGCTGCGCCAGACGCGCCCAGTCGTCGCGGCTGGCCGGGACCGCGATGTCGGGCCGCAGACCGCGGGCGAGGTCGAGCAATGCCTGCTTGACGAAATGCGAGACGAGGCCGGGGTTGGCGCCGTGCGTCAGCACCGCCGTCGGCCCTGTGGGATAATGCCCGCGCAATGCCAGCGCGCTTTCCCGCAGCGCATAGTTCGAGCGCGCCGATGGCGGCAGGCTCGGGTTGGTATAGCCGCCGGGCCACGGCTCGATGCAAGTGTCGAGGTAGAGCGCACCCTGTTCCTGGCAGAGCTCGATCAGCGCCGTGCTCGATACGTCGACCGAGACGTTGAGCAGGAAGTCGCCGGCGCCGAGCCGAGGCTCGAGGACGGAGCGGTAGTTGTCGCGGGTCAGCGCGATCTCGATCAAGCCGATGCCGTAGGCGGCGGCGACCTCCCGCCCGCGCGGCTCGGCGGCGAGGATGGCGATCCGCTCGGGAGCGATCTCGATATGCCGCAGCAGCAGCGGCAGCACCCCCTGGCCGATGCTGCCGAAGCCGATAATCACCAGCCGGCCGGGGAGCACTGCATGCTTCTGGTCGGCCATCCTCTACGGCACCATCGATAGGGGCCGGACCGCGGGCGCGCTATGCGGCGCGGCTGGCGGCGACGGGGCGCCGGACCAGGACTACCTTCTGCGCCGCGCGACCAAAGAAATGGTAGCCCGAGCCGCCCTCCGCCAGCATGTCGAGAAATTCGTCGGGGGCGGTGATGCGCACGCTGCCGAGCACGTCGGCGCCGCGGCGCAAGAAGGCGTCTGGCAGCAGGCTCACCGTCGGACCGACCATCGTGACCCGGGCCGCGGGCCGGGCGAGCGACAGCAGATGCTCGAGCGTGTCGTTGATCAAGGTCGTGCCGGTGACCAGCAGCACGTCGGCTTCCGGAACGACGGTATCGGCCTCTCCGGCCGGGCGGAAGAACGGTAGCTCGTCGGCCTTCAAGGTCGCCGGGTCCTGCTCGAGCACGAGATAGGACTGCCGGCGCTGCTTCAGCGCGCGCAGGAACGGCACAAAGGCGCCGACGACGACCACCTTGTCGCCGGGGCGGATGTCGGTCGCGTCAAAGGCGTCGACGCCGAGGCGCAGCTCCGCCTCGGGATGCGGGCGGCGGCGCCAGCAAATATCGGCGAGCGCGTTCATCGCGGCGATGCCGAGCGCCCGGCGGATGCCGTTCTCGCCGAGCGCTTCCCTGGCAAGATCGAATGCCGGCCGGCCGCGCAATTTGCCCGGAAACGGCATCGCCATCGCCGAGCTGGGGCAGCACACCGCCTCGGGGATCGTCTTGATAGGCGTGGCGCAGGCGCCGGTGGTGCCATCGCCGAGCTTTACCCCGGTGAAGAACAGGCCGACTACCGCCCGCTCGACCGTGATGCGTCGGCCCTCGGGGCCGAGGATCTCGGTGATCCTCTCCATGGTTTCCTGCAGGATCGGCGTGTCGTCGGCCGCCATCGGCTCGCCCTCTTCGGCTACAATCATCGACAAAGATAGTCACCGGGCCGCGCTCTCGCCAGCATTCCCGCCTAGGAGATCGGTGCGCGGCGCTCGGGCTGGGTTTCTTCGAAGGCGCGGGCGGCGCGCAGGACGCGGGCGTCGGCATAGAGCGGGCCGACGATCTGCAGGCCGATCGGCAGCCCGGCCCTGGTCAAGCCGCAGGGGATGCTCGCCGCCGGCTGGCGGGTCAGGTTGAAGGGATAGCTGAAGGGCGACCAGTCGACCCAATGCCGCTCGGTCGCCCGGTCATTGAGGTCCTGCCCGACCGGCAGGGCCGGGACCGGCATCATCGGCGTTAGCAGGAGATCATATTTCTGATGGAAGGCGGCCATCCTTCTGGCCGAGCATGGCCCGCTCGAAATCGGCGCCGACATAATCGACCGCCCGGATCCGCTCGCCTTCGGCGGCGATCGCGGCTAAGCCGGGATCGAGCAATGTCCGCCGTTCGGCAGGAAAAGCGCCGACCACGCGTGCCGCCCCCGCCGACCACAATGTCAGCAACGTCTCGCGCGGCGACGGAAAGATCGCGTCGACCTCGTCGACGACCGCACCCAGCGCCTCGAACTGCCGCACCGCCTCGGCAACCGCAGCGGCGATCTCGGGGTCGACCCTGGCATAGCCGAGGGTCGGACTGAAGGCGACACGCCAGCCGCGCACCCCGCCATCGAACCCGTCCAGGTAATCGCGGTCCTCGGGCGGCAGCGCGTAGGGGTCGCGGTGGTCCGGGCCAGAGATCACCCGCAACATCAGCGCCGCATCCGCCACGGTGCGGGCGATCGGGCCGTGATGCGATAGCATGCCCATCGGCGAGGGCGGGTAGGCCGGCACCAGGCCAAAGCTCGGCTTGAGGCCGAAGACGCCGGTAAAGGCGCTCGGAATGCGGATCGAGCCGGCGCCGTCGCTGCCGAGATGCATGGCGCCGATGCCGGCAGCGCAGGCGGCGGCGGCGCCGGCGCTGCTGCCGCCGGGTGTGCGCGACAGGTCCCACGGATTGCGGGTGATGCCGGTCAGCGGGCTGTCGCCCAGGGCCTTCCAGCCGAATTCGGGGGTCGTCGTCTTGCCGAGGATGATGGCGCCGGCCTCGCGCAGCCGGGCGACGGCGGGTGCCTCCTCGGACATGTCCTGATCGCGCTCGACGAGGCGCGACCCGCGCAGCGTCGGAAAGCCGCGCATCGGCATCAGAATCCTTGATCGTTACCGGCACTCCGTCGAGCCGACCCAACGGCTCGCCCCGCAGCCAGCGCCCCTCCGATGCGCGCGCCGCCGCCAGCGCGCCTTCGCGGTCGACGACGCAGAAGGCGTTGATCTTGGGCTGCAGCGCATCGAGCCGGTCGAGGATCACGCGCGTGGCCTCGACCGGCGACAGCGCCTTCGTGCGGTAGAGGTCGAGCAGGGTCACGGCTGAAGCGTAGGCAACGTCCCTATCGGCGGTCATGGCGCGCTCTCCAATTCACCCGACTATCCAACGATTGCCAGCGTCCCGCAAAGATGGGACAGGTGCGGCACGATTTCTGCACTGTGAGGACGAGAACGGATCGCGTAAGGTTTCGACGCATGAGAATAAGTTCGAACAGAGGAAACATGGTCGGCCTTGCTCGCACGTTGCAGTCGGCGGCAGCGGCGATCGCGCTCGCCGCCTTTTTGGTTCCGGCAGCCGGCTTCGCCCAGTCGACCCAGAAGACGCTGCGCTTCATCCCGCAGGCCGATCTGCGGAGCATCGATCCGATCTGGACGACGGCCTATGTCACGCGCAATTTCGGCTATCTGGTCTTCGACACGCTGTTCTCGCTCGACAAGGATTTCAAGCCGCAACCGCAGATGGTCGACCGCTGGACGGTCAGCGACGACAAGCTGACCTACAGGTTCACCCTGCGTGACGGCTTGAAATGGCATGACGGCCAGCCGGTCCGCGCCGCCGATTGCGTCGCCTCGATCGAGCGCTGGGGCAAGCGCGACACGCTCGGGCAAAAGCTGATGGAGGCCACAGCCGAGATCAAGCCGATCGACGACAAGAGCTTTGACGATCGACCTCAAGGGCCCCTTTCCGCTGATCCTCGACGCGCTCGGCAAGCTCTCCAGCAACGTGCCGTTCATGATGCCCGAGCGGCTGGCTAAGACCGATGCCTACCAGCAGATCCCCGAGGCGATCGGTTCGGGCCCCTTCAAATTCGTCAAGGAGGAGTGGGTTCCCGGCAGCAAGGCCGTCTTTGTCAAAAATACCGATTACGTGCCCCGTGAGGAGGCGCCGAGTTTCGCCTCCGGCGGCAAGGTGGCCAAGGTCGACCGGGTCGAGTGGGTTTACATCCCGGACACGACGACCGCGGCGGCGGCGCTCAACGCCGGCGAGGCCGATTGGTATGAGCAGCCGCCGGCGGATCTGCTGCCGGTCTTCGCCGCGAACAAGGACATCGTGGTGGCGACGGTCGATCCGCTCGGCAACCACGGCGTCCTGCGCTTCAACCAGATCCAGCCGCCCTTCGACAACCCGAAATTGCGCGAGGCGGTGCTGAACCTCGTCGACCAAAAGGACTATATGCTGGCCGCCGCCGGCAACGAGAAATACTGGAAGAAATGCGCCGCCTTGTTCGGGTGCGGCACGCCGTTCGAGACCGAGGCCGGCGCCGACGCGTTGCGCAACGGCCCGAACCTCGCCAAGGCGAGAGCGCTGATCAAGGAGTCGGGCTACAACGGCGAGAAGATCGTGCTGATGTCGGCGACCGACCAGCCGATCGTGCAAGGCCAGGCGCTGGTGACCAATGCGGCGTTGAAGGATGCCGGGCTCAATGTCGAATTGCAGGCGATGGACTGGGGCACGCTGATCACCCGCCGCGCCTCGAAGGAGCCGATCGACAAGGGCGGTTGGAACATCTTTCACACCTGGACCTCGGCCCCGGACTTCTTTTCGCCGGCGGTCAACATCCTGGTCCGCGGCAACGGCGCCAAGGCATGGTTCGGTTGGCCTACCGACGAGAAGATCGAACAGCTGATCGACGCCTGGTTCAAGGCCCCCGACTTCGCCGCGCAAAAAGCGCTCGCCGCCGACATCCAGACCGAGGCCTATGCCCAGCGAAATCCCCTACGTGCCGACCGGCCAGTTCGTGGTGCCGACCGCCTACCGCAAAAACCTCCAAGGAATCATCGTCGCCCCGGTGGTCTTCCTGTGGAACGTGGAGAAGAAATGACCTGCCATCCGGGCATCTGCTGAGGCCATGTTCGCCTACATCGTCCGGCGCATCCTCGCCACCATCCCGGTGATGGTCGTGGTGGCGCTTTTCGTCTTCTCGCTGTTGCATCTGAGCCCCGGCGACCCGGCCGCGATCATCGCCGGCGACACCGCCAGCCCGGCCGACATCGCCCGCATCCACGCCAAGCTCGGGCTCGACCAGCCGCTTTACATCCAGTTCGGCGGCTGGGTGTGGCATTTGCTGCACGGCGATCTCGGCATCTCGATCTTCACCAACCTGCCGGTCTCCCACCTGATCGCGCAGCGGCTCGAGCCGACCGCCGCATTGACCGTCTCGACGCTCGTCGTCTCGGTGCTGGCGGCGGTGCCGATGGGGGTCCTGGCGGCGTGGAAGGCGGGTGGATGGATCGACCGGGTGGTCATGGTCTTCGCGGTGCTGGGGTTTTCGGTCCCGGTCTTCGTGCTTCGCCTATTTGTTGATCTATGTTTTTGCGATCTCGACCGACCTGTTGCCGGTCCAGGGCTATGTCAGCATCCGCGACGGCTTTGCCCCGTTTCTGTCGCACATCGTGCTGCCGACCTTGGCGCTGGCGTGCCGTTTATATCGCGCTGATCGCCCGGATGACGCGGGCCAGCATGCTCGACGTGCTGGCTCAGGACTACATCCGCACCGCCCAGGCCAAGGGCCTCTCGAACGAGAAGATGCTGGTCGGTCATGCGCTTGAAGAATGCGGCGATCCCGATCGTGACGATCATCGGCATCGGCGTGGCGCTGCTGATCTCGGGCGTGGTCGTCACCGAGACGGTGTTTGCGATCCCGGGCCTCGGCCGACTGACCGTCGATGCGATCCTGCGCCGCGACTATCCGATCATCCAGGGCATGATCCTGATCTTTTCAGCCGCCTATGTGCTGATCAACCTCTTGATCGACCTCAGCTACACCTTCCTCGACCCGCGCATCCGGTATTGAGGCGATGACCGTAGCACCGCGCGATCTCGTCCTCCCGGCGGCTCCGGCCGAGCGTCGGCGCGGTGTGCGCGTCTATATCCGCCGCCATCCGACGATCGTCGTCGGCGGGCTGATCCTGGCGGCGATGGCGGCGATGGCGGTGTTCGCCCCCTATCTCGGCACCGTCGATCCGCAGGCCTTGGCCCCGGTCCAGCGGCTGCGCTGGCCGTCGGCGCAGCATTGGTTCGGCACCGACATGCTCGGGCGCGACGTCTACAGCCGCACGATCTACGGCGCGCGAGTGTCGCTGACAGTCGGGATCAGCGTCGCGCTCACCGCCACCATCCTCGGGCTGGCGATCGGCCTGGTCGCCGGCTTCAGCCGCTGGGCCGACGCGATCGTGATGCGGATCATGGACGGGCTGATGGCGATCCCGTCGGTCCTGATCGCGATCGCGCTGATGGCGCTGACCCGCGCCAGCATGGAGAATGTCGTCTTCGCGATCACCGTCTCCGAGGTGCCGCGCGTCACCCGCCTCGTCCGCGGCGTCGTCCTGACGCTGCGCGAGCTGCCCTTCGTCGAGGCGGCGCATGCCAGCGGCACCGGCTACATCCGCATCCTGTGGCGCCACATCCTGCCGAACACCTTGCCGCCACTGCTGGTGCAACGGCACCTTCGTCGCCGCCGCGGCGATGATCGTCGAGGCGATCCTGTCCTTTCTCGGCGTCGGGACGCCGCCCAACATCCCGAGCTGGGGCAACATCATCGCCGAGGGGCGCAGCCTCTTTCAGATCGCCTATTACATCGTCCTGATCCCGGGCGCGTTTCTGTCGGTCACCGTGCTGGCGATCAACCTGCTCGGCGACGGGCTGCGCGACGCGCTCGACCCGCGGCTCGCGCGGCGCATGTAGGCCATGGCCGCGAGTGTCGCCGCCTACGTCGCAACGACGCCTAAGGCGGTGCCCGACCGTATCGAGCCGATCCTCGAAGTCGCCGATCTGAAAACCTGGTTCTTCACCCGCGACGGCGTGGTGCGCGCGGTCGACGGCGTCTCGTTCGCCGTCCTTCCCGGCGAGACCCTCGCCATCGTCGGCGAGAGCGGCTGCGGCAAGAGCGTCACCGCACTCTCGGTATTGCGGCTGATCCCGACGCCGCCCGGGCGGATCGTCTCCGGCAAGATCCATTTCGCCGGCCGCGATCTGCTCGAACTGAGCGAAGCCGAGATGCGCCAGGTGCGCGGCAACGATATCTCGATGATCTTTCAGGAGCCGATGACCTCGCTCAACCCGGTGCTGACGGTCGGGCGTCAGATCGCCGAGACCCTGAGCCTGCATCAAGGGCTCGACCATAAGGCGGCGCTCGCCCGGGCAGCCGACATGCTGCGCCTGGTGCACATCCCGGAAGCCGAGCGGCGCATCGGCCAATACCCGCACCAGCTCTCGGGCGGCATGCGGCAGCGGGTGATGATCGCGATGGCGCTCGCGTGCAACCCGAGGCTCCTGATCGCCGACGAGCCGACGACGGCGCTCGACGTGACGATCCAGGCGCAGATCCTCGATCTGATGCGCGAATTGAAAGAGCAGATCGACGCCGCGATCGTGCTGATCACCCACGACCTCGGCGTCGTCGCCGAGATGGCGCAGCGGGTCGTCGTCATGTATGCCGGGCGCCGGGCCGAGGAGGCGCCAGTCAAGGCGCTCTTCCGTCGCCCGCTCCACCCGTACACCAAGGGACTGCTGAATTCGGTGCCGCGGCTCAGTGCCTCGCTCGATATGGCACGGGCGACGCGGCTCGCCGAGATCCCCGGCACCGTGCCTTCATTGCGCGAGGCGATCCCCGGCTGCCCGTTCGCCGCGCGCTGCGCCTTCGCCACCGATATTTGCGGCGATGTCATGCCAGCCTTCGAGGAGAAGGAGCCGACGCATTTTGCCGCCTGCCACCATGCCGACCGAGTCGCCGCGGCATGACCGAGGCGATGCCTCGGCCGCTCCCATCCCCTCCCCTGAGAGCGGAGGAGGGTCAGGGTTGGGGCGCCGGGCCGCTGCTGTCGGTCAAAGGCCTGGTCAAACACTTCCCGGTCAGAAAAGGGCTGCTGCAGCGCACCATCGGGCAGGTGCACGCGGTTGACGGTATCTCCTTCGACATCGCCGAGGGCGAGACCCTGGGCCTCGTCGGCGAGAGCGGCTGCGGCAAATCGACGGCGGGGAAGGCGATCCTCAAGTTGATTGATCCCACCGCCGGCGAGATCCGTATCAAGGGCGAGCGCATCGACGGCCTGTCGCGCCGCGGGATGCGGCCCTATCGGCGCCAGCTCCAGGTCGTGTTTCAGGACCCCTATTCCTCTCTGAACCCGCGCCTCAATGTCCGCGACATCATCGGCGAGCCACTCGTCAATTACGGCGTCTCGGGTGGCCGCGTATTGGCGGACCGGGTTACCGACCTCGCCCTCAAGGTGGGCTTGCGGGAGGACGCGCTCCCCCGCTTCCCGCACGAATTCTCCGGCGGTCAACGCCAGCGCATCGGCATCGCCCGCGCGCTGGCCTTGAACCCGAGCCTGATCGTCTGCGACGAGCCGGTCTCGGCCCTCGACGTCTCGGTCCAGGCGCAGGTGATCAATCTCCTCGGCGACCTGCAGCGCGAGCTCGGGCTCTCCTACCTGTTCGTCGCCCATGATTTGGCGGTGGTGGAGCACCTCAGCCACCGCATCGCGGTCATGTATCTGGGCAAGATCGTCGAAATCGCGCCGAAGGCCGCACTTTTCAGCCGCCCGCAGCACCCCTACACGGAGGCGCTGCTCTCGGCGATCCCGGTCCCCGACCCGGAGGCAGCGCGCAATCGCATCATCCTCAAGGGCGATGTCCCAAGCCCGATCGACCCGCCCGCGGGCTGCCGCTTCCACACCCGCTGCCCCTACGCCTTTCCCCGCTGCTCCACGGAGGAGCCGGAAATGCGCGAGATCCTCCCCGGCCACCACGTCGCCTGCCATCTGCGCGAGGTGGTGGCCGTGGGGTTCACGCAAGCCGCCGTGGTCCCGGTGTAGCGTATGCGGATATTTGGTCAGTTTGAATGTTTAGGGCGCGTCGGCGCGCTCGTCGCCGGACTGGGAGGGGTTGAGTTCTTGAGCGGATATGCTTGCCTGAACTCCGCATAGTCCTTCAAGTAGTCCAATCTACCCATTTCCTCCCAAACCGACGGCTCCCCCACCCGATCGACGTGCCTAGAGCATGATCCTAAGAGTTTGAATCAAAAAAGGATTTTCACGGGCTTGGTTTTGTGATTCAAGATGCCGGCTGGGGTTGGGGGCCAGCATCGAATGGCAAAACCCTATTCACGGGACCTGCGCGATCGGGTGGTTGCGTCGGTGACGGGCGGCCGCACCTGCCGGGCGACGGCGGCGTTGTTTGGAGTGAGCGTGGCCAGCGTGGTGAGGTGGTCGCAACGCTGGCGGGCCGCCGGCAGCGCCGCCGCCAAGCCGATGGGTGGGCGGCGGCCGCTGCGGCTGGCGGGTGAGCGCGAGTGGCTGCTGGCACGGATTGTCGAGAAGCCGGACTTGACGCTGCGGGCGGTGGTGGCCGAACTGGCCGAGCGCGGCACCCCAGCTAGCTATGGCGCGGTTTGGCGCTTTCTCGCTCGCGAGGGGATCACCTTTAAAAAAAACCCTGCACGCCAGTGAGCAGGATCGCGCCGACATCGCCCGGCGGCGGGCGCGGTGGAAGATGCATCAGGGCCGGCTGAACCCCAAGCGTCTGGTGTTCCTCGACGAAACCTGGGCCAAGACCAACATGACCCGCCGCCACGGGCGCTGTGCGCGTGGCGCCCGGCTGGTCGCCAAGGTGCCGCACGGCCGCTGGCGCACGCTGACCTTTCTGGCGGCGCTGCGCCACGATCGCATCACCGCGCCCTGCGTCATCGACGGGCCGATCAACGGCACCAGCTTTCGCGCCTATGTCGAGCAGTTCCTGGTGCCCACCCTCAGCCCTGGCGATGTCGTCGTCATGGACAATCTCGGCAGCCACAAGGGCCAGGCGGTGCGCCGGCTGATCCGCGCCGCCGGCGGCAAGCTGTTCTTCCTGCCGCGCTACTCGCCCGATCTCAACCCGATCGAGCAAGTCTTTGCCAAGCTCAAGACGCTGCTGCGCAAAACCGATCCGCGCTCAATCGAGGACACCTGGCCCGGCATCGGAAATCTCCTCGACCGCTTCACCCCACAGCAATGCGCCAACTATCTCGCCAACGCCGGCTATGCTTCAACCTAACCGGATCATGCTCTAAAGATCGCCCAGACGCGCCCGGTGGCGGTATCCAGCAGGAATGTATCGGCACGAATTGGGGGTTCATGACGATCTGGTATCGCCCGATCGCGCTCGACGTCGGTGAGGCCGCCGAAGCCGCCCGGCGCTAGTGTCGGTGTCGGCCCACGGCTCCGCGAGCTGTCGGGTAGCGCGGTCGTTGCCAGTGCTCTCCGGTAATCCGGGCTGAAACCCTGCCGGCGGGCGCAAGAACCGGTTCCCTTGACGGGGGCCGAAGGAAGTCTGCAATCTTCAATGACCTGAGAGCGCGGGTCCCGAAGCGCCATGGAGGAGGAAATGGCCAACCAGCCAACTAACGAAGACAGACCTATCGACCGGCGTACCATGCTGCGGGCCGGGGTGGCGCTGGCCGCGGCCGGGCCGGCGCTGCTGCGCGGCGCGCACGCCGAAGCGCAGCCGCGACCCCAAGGAGCTTCCCCGATGACGATCATCGATTCCCAGGTCCATGCCTACGAGGCGAACACGCCGAAGCGACCCTGGTTCAGGGTGCCGAACTGGCCCGCTCATGTCACCGGCGACGAAATGGTGGCGGCGATGGACAAGGTCGGCGTCGACGGCGCGATCTTCATCTCCCCCTTTTCGATGTACCAATATGACGGAAGCTATGCGGTGGAGGTGCAACGGGCCCATCCCGGCCGGTTTGCGCTCGTCAAGCCGGTCAACCCGGACGATCCGGCGGTCGCCGATGTCATCGCCGACTGGAAGAAGACTGCCGGGCACGGTCGGCATCCGCATCATATTGACGAAGGACGCGAAGCGCGAGCCGGACGACCCGGGCCTCGACCGGATCCTGCGCGCGGCCGTGCAGCACGATTTCCCGGTCAACGTCCTGTTCTGGGGCAATGTCGACGCGGGCACCGCGCTGATCGACCGCCACCCCGACACGCGCTTCATCATCGACCATCTGGCGATCCTGCAGCCGAACGCGCCGCCGGCACCGCCGCAGCCCTGGGCCGACCTCCCGAAGGTGCTGGAGCTCGCCAAGCGCAAAAACGCGGTGATCAAGGTCAGCGGCGCCTGCACGCTGTCCAAGGAGCCCTATCCGTTCCCGGACATCTGGGATCCGCTCGCCCGCGTGTTCGATGCCTGGGGTTTCGATCGCTGCCTGTGGGGCACGGACTGGACGCGCGCGTTCGCGGTCGTCAACTACGAGCAGGCTGTCGAACCCTTCCTGAAGACCGACCGCCTGAGCGACAGCGAGCGGGCCATGCTGATGGGCGGCGCCACCGCCAAGGCCTATGGCTGGTCGCCGAAGAAAGCTTAGTTGACCGCTCACAGCCGCCGACTTCCGCGGCTCGGGCGCTGATCGGGATGGACGTTGCCGAAGACGCCTAGCAGGGTGCTGAAAAACGGCTGAGTTTAGCTGTTTGGCGGCGTTTTTGAGAGGGCCGCAGTGGTCGAATTGATGATTTTGGTGCTGCCTGCCGGGTCTCCTTCTGGTGCTGGAAGGCGGCAGTTGTTGAGCGATCGAGGCAACCGGTCATGGCGCCGGCTCGGCGAGCAGCTTGGGCATTCGGACCAGGTTGTAGGCGGCCATCGCCAGGGTGAATTGCCAGTCGATCTTGGGCAGCCCGCGATGCCGCATCTTGCGCAGGCCGGCCACCGTCTTGGCCCAGCCGAAGGCCTCCTCGATGCGCTTGCGGATGCGTTGCGAGATATCGTATCCGGGGTGGCGGGTGGTGCGGCCGTCGATCGCCGAGCGCCGGCCGCTGGTATTTTGCGCGACATGCGGGGTGACCGTTCGCTCGCGCAATTCCATGACGAAATCGCTGGTGTCATAGGCCTTGTCGGCGCCAAGCGTGACCGGCTGCGGGCGATCGCCATGGGGCTCGATCAGCGCCAGCGCGGCCAGGCGCTCGGCATGACCGGAGGCCCGCGTCGTCACCGCATCGATGATCAGCCCGTTGCGGTTCTCCATCAGCGCGTGGCCCATGAAGCACAGCCGGGCTTCCTTGCCCGGCCCTTTGCGAAACAGCCGGGCGTCGCCATCGGTGGTCGAGGCATGGGTATCGTTCTTGCGGCGCTCGCCGTGAAAGTTGCGTTCGCCGTTGCGCCCGGCGCCGGGAGGGTCGCCCGAACCGTCTTTTGGACGGAAGCTCTTGGGGCTGGCCCAGGCCTCCAACAAGGTACCGTCGACCGAGAAATGCTCGCTCGACAGCAGTCCCTTGACCTTGTCGTGCGACAGCACCGCGGCAAGGAACTTGCTCGCCACCGCGCCGTCGAGCAGCCGGTCGCGGTTCTTGGTGAAGGTGGTGGCATCCCACACCCGGTCCTCGATGCCGAGCCCGACGAACCAACGGAACAACAGGTCGTAGTCGATCCGTTCGACCAATTGCCGCTCCGAGCGGATCGAATAGAAGGCCTGCAGCAGCAAGGCCCGCATCAGCCGCTCCGGCGGGATCAACTCCCGCCCGATCGGCGAATACAGCGCATCGAAATCGCGCGACAGCGCCTTCAGCGCGGCGTTCGCGATCTCCCGGATCACCCGCAGCGGATGATCCGCCGAGACCCGCTTCTCAAGATCGATATAGCTGAACAGACTGCCCTTGCTCGCATCGTCGCCGCGCATCGCCACCCCCAAATCCCCCAGCACCAGAGAATCAGCGATGCACCAAATCAGCAACCTTTTTCAGCACCCTGCTAGAGAATTGATCCTGGCTCTCAACTATCGGGAAACCGTGGAATCCCGGCTTTACGGGGGTGAGTGCGATGCCGGAGGCGGTTACGGCCACGACACTGCACATTGCCGAAGCGGCAATCGCCGATCTGCGCGAACGTCTGGCGCGCGTTCGCTTCCCGGACCAGGCGCCGGGCCCGGCCTGGTCCTACGGCGCCGATGTCGAGTACATGCGCCGGCTTGTCGAGTATTGGCACAGCGGTTTCGACTGGCGGGCGCAAGAGGTGCTGCTCAACGCCTTCCCGCAATACTCGACCGCATTGTTCGACATCGACCTGCACTTCCTGCACGTGCCCGGAAACGGGCCGGCGCCCGTTCCGTTGCTGCTGTTGCACGGCTGGCCCGGCTCGGTGTTCGAATTTCTTGATATCATTCCGCGGCTGACCGACCCGGCGCGGTTCGGCGGCGATCCGGCCGACGCGTTTACGGTCGTGGCGCCGTCGCTGCCCGGCTACGGCCTGTCGTTCAAGGCGGGCCAGCGACGGTTCGGCGTCGTAGAGATCGCCGATTGCATGGCAGCGCTGATGGTCGAACGGCTCGGCTATCCGCGGTTTGCCGTACAGGGTGGCGACTGGGGAGCGATCACCGCAGCTCGCCTCGGCTATGCCCATCCCGAGAAGCTGATCGGCATTCATGTCAATCTGCTGGCGGTGCGGCGCGAGCGCGACAGCACGGCGGCGACTACGACGCCGGAAGAGCAACGTTATTACGACGAAGCCGCCGTGTGGCTCAGGGAAGAGACCGGGTATTCGACAATTCAGGGAACCAAGCCGCAGACGCTCGCCTTCGGGCTGACGGATTCCCCGGCCGGGCTGGCGGCGTGGATCGTGGAGAAATTCCGCAGCTGGTCGGATTGCGGCGGCGACGTCGAGAGCGTGTTCACGCGCGACCAATTGCTCGCCAACATCAGCTTCTATTGGTTCACCGGCGCGATCGGCTCGTCTTTTTTTCCGTATTATTACCGGGTGCATCGGCCATGGCCGATCCCGGAAGGCCGCACGATCGACGTGCCCACCGGCTATGCCGAGTTTCCGCGCGAAATCTTGCGCCCGCCCCGCTCCGTGGCGGCGCGAACCTTCAGCGACCTTCGCCGCTGGACCGCGATGTCGAGGGGCGGCCATTTCGCCGCGATGGAACAACCCGAGGCATTGGCCCGCGAGGTGCAGGAATTCTTCCGGCCACTGCGCGGCTGAAATCGCCGCTGCGACATTGACGCGACTGGTTAGATAGCTGATCGGCGCGAAGGCGTCAGTCGACACGCAGTAGCACAAGGTCAGCTCGCCACCACCTCACACTGCGCGGATATCTGAGCAGCAGCGGAAATTGAAAATCAAGCGGCTCACATTCCGTTCCGCGCTGTGACCCCGGCCGGCGATCAGCTCTTGGAGCTGCCGGGCGTTCGAGGGCCTGGCGCCCGATCCATTTGTTGTGGACCGTCAGGCAAAGTACAATGTTTCTCCGCTTGCGGGGTGCCGCAGGAGCCGAGACGAAGGGAGGCAGCCTATGGCAGCGGGTTACAGCATCTGTCTTGGAACGGCCGGCTGGGGTGTGTGGCACAGCCCGGATGCCGGAAAGTCGTGGACGCGGCATCGCGCACCGTTTCCGCTCAACAGCCGCATCCAGGCGTTGGTCGCCCATCCCAAAGAGGCGCATACGGTTCTCGCAGGCGGCGATACCGGCGTGTTTGCGAGCCGCGATGGCGGCGCGCGGTGGGAGCGCATCGGCGCCGATGGGGCTCTGCCGACGATCTGGTCGCTGACTATCGACCCGGTCGATCCCGACATTCTCTTTGCCGGCACGCGCCCGGCCGGGGTCTATCGCTCACGCGATGGCGGACGGCAGTGGGAGAAACTGGCCGTCGACCTCGCCCGCGAATGCTCCATTGGCACACCCTTTGTGACCAGCGTCGTCGTCGACCCCGACGATCATCGTACGGTCTTGGCAGGGGTGGAGATTGACGGCGTCTTCCGCAGCCGCGACGGCGGTGACACCTGGACGCACCTCAAGGGCGGTTTGTACGACCCGGACATTCACGCCGTGACGATCGCGGCGACGCAGCCCAAGCGCCTCTATGCCAGCACGGCGCGCGAAATGTTTGTCAGCGATGATCTGGGCGACACCTGGGAGCCCTTGGGTATCAAGGAGAAATGGCCGCTCCCCTATGCCCGCGGCATGGCGGTCAAGGCCGATGATCCTGGCGTGCTGTTCGCCGGCTGCGGCGAGACCACGACCGGTGAAAAGGGGCACGTGCTGCGCAGCACAGATTTCGGCGAGACTTGGGAAATCCTGCCATTCCCCACTCAAGCCAATGCCACGATGTGGGGCCTTGCCACACATCCCGCTGACGCCAACCGCATTGTGGCGTTCAGCCTGTTCGGTGAGGTGTACGTCACTGAGGATGCCGGCGCGTCCTGGCGCAAGATCGCCCGCGAATTCGGCGAGATCAGGGCCGCAGCCTGGGTGCCGAACTAGGCCGTGAGCTCATAAGAAGGAGAGTTCTGGCGTCAAGGTTCGTGCGGCAAGCCGCTGTTCGTGCCAGCGCGTGTCTTTGGGCCCTGGGGTTGCCGCCCTATTCTTGATTGCTATTCCACCGGAAGAAGACAACTGTGGGTTCGCATCGGCGCAAGAATTGGCACCCACCCAACATGGCGATTGTGGGCCTAATAGAAATGGGAGGAAAACGCTATGCAGAAGCTCAAATCTGTCATTTTCGCAGCACTAATTTTGGGCGGCGCTGCCATTTCTGCCGGCGCTCAGCAGCCAGCAGCCCCCTCGCCACCTCCAACAACCCCTTACGGACCGCCGATTACGCTGGAGGCGGCCAAGAAGGTGATGGCGGCTGCCGAGGCGGAAGCTGTAAAGAATAATTGGTCGATGGCGATAGTTATTCTCGACAGCACCGGCCATATGGTGATGTTGCACAAGCTCGATAACACGCAGTACGGCTCGATCGGGATCGCCGAGGACAAGGCCAATACGGCGCTTAATTTCCGGCGTCCGAGCAAAGTCTTCGAGGATTTGGTGGCTCAAGGCGGCATCGGCATGCGCACGCTCGGTCTTCGTGGAGCCACCCCGGTCGATGGCGGCTTCCCGATTATCGCAGACGGCAAGGTAGTTGGGGCGATCGGAGTTTCCGGCGCGGCTGGTACTCAGGACGCGCAAGTCGCCAAGGCTGGCGCCGACGCCGGCGCGGTAAAGTAGGACGGGCCGGCGCCGGCCCGCGGGGGTTATGGAGATCACGAGCGGCCAATGTCGCACGCTCCGAGGGGAGCACGAGGACGCCCATGTATTAGCCTAATTTCCTGCTCCGCAATTGTCGACTATTATTCTGCGGTGCTTCACGGCGGGGGATTTCTCGGATGGCACGACCGATCAAGCGACTGCAGGCGGAGGCGGGCATGGTGAGGGAACTGCGACGCCGTTCGCGGTCCACGACGATCGGCGTGCGAGATCGCGAGCGTGCCGACATCATCCTGTTGCGGATCGAAGGTCTCGGTGTCGAAGCTGTCGCCGAACGGCTCAACGGGCTTGGTTTTGTGATTCAAGATGCCGGCTGGGGTTGGGGGCCAGCATCGAATGGCAAAACCCTATTCACGGGACCTGCGCGATCGGGTGGTTGCGTCGGTGACGGGCGGCGGCACCTGCCGGGCGACGGCGGCGTTGTTTGGAGTGAGCGTGGCCAGCGTGGTGAGGTGGTCGCAACGCTGGCGGGCCGCCGGCAGCGCCGCCGCCAAGCCGATGGGTGGGCGGCGGCCGCTGCGGCTGGCGGGTGAGCGCGAGTGGCTGCTGGCACGGATTGTCGAGAAGCCGGACTTGACGCTGCGGGCGGTGGTGGCCGAACTGGCCGAGCGCGCACCCCAGCCAGCTATGGCGCGGTTTGGCGCTTTCTCGCTCGCGAGGGGATCACCTTTAAAAAAAACCCTGCACGCCAGTGAGCAGGATCGCGCCGACATCGCCCGGCGGCGGGCGCGGTGGAAGATGCATCAGGGCCGGCTGAACCCCAAGCGTCTGGTGTTCCTCGACGAAACCCCCACCTTCGCGAGGGCAGGCTCTGGGCCAAGACCAACATGACCCGCCGCCACGGGCGCTGTGCGCGTGGCGCCCGGCTGGTCGCCAAGGTGCCGCACGGCCGCTGGCGCACCTGACCTTTCTGGCGGCGCTGCGCCACGATCGCATCACCGCGCCCTGCGTCATCGACGGGCCGATCAACGGCACCAGCTTTCGCGCCTATGTCGAGCAGTTCCTGGTGCCCACCCTCAGCCCTGGCGATGTCGTCGTCATGGACAATCTCGGCAGCCACAAGGGCCAGGCGGTGCGCCGGCTGATCCGCGCCGCCGGCGGCAAGCTGTTCTTCCTGCCGCGCTACTCGCCCGATCTCAACCCGATCGAGCAAGTCTTTGCCAAGCTCAAGACGCTGCTGCGCAAAACCGATCCGCGCTCAATCGAGGACACCTGGCCCGGCATCGGAAATCTCCTCGACCGCTTCACCCCACAGCAATGCGCCAACTATCTCGCCAACGCCGGCTATGCTTCAACCTAACCGGATCATGCTCTAGCTCAGCAAATAAGGCGGAATCGGCCTCATGGTCCTCGACGCGCCGAACACCGGGGTTGTTCTCAGCCGCGACAACGAGCGCCGCTTCTCCTGTCCGGAAAGATAAGAGGACCACAAATGGACCACTCCGTCCTTGACGGTTATGTTGGCCGGCGGGACTTCGGCCCATCGCTGCGCCTTCAACTCGGCCAGCAATTTGTCGCGGATCGAGCTGTCATCGGCCATCCCGCTCGCCCGCCCGTCGATCGTCATTGCGAGCGCCCGGACCAGATTCGCCCGGCTCACGATCCCGACGAGCTTGCGGTCCCGAGCACTGACGCCCTGCTCGGCCAGCAGTTTCGCGACCGCTGGTACGGACGCATTTTCATCGACCGTAAGCACCTCAACCATAGCGCGCATCGGAATCGCTCCAGCTTCGTTGATTTAACACTAAACCGCTGAATTCCACCATCTCACATTGACCTGGGTCAACCAGCGCCGATTGAGAAGGCCTGCTCATCCGGAGACTGCGCCCACCTGTGGCTGCGCTCAGGCTGCTCCGGGGTGGCCGCGGCCGGCCTCTAAGCGGCAGTTCCCAGTCTTTGCGCTAGATAGTCGACCGCGTGGCCGAACGTGGCGAGTTTGGGGTAGTCGATTTCGGGGATATCGAGCTTGAGCCGCTCGCTGAGAGCGGTCACCAGATTGAGGAAATCCATCGAGTCGATGTCGAGGTCCTCGCGCAGTTCGGCGTTCGGATCGAGCCGGCTCGCGTCGATCTCGGGCGCAATCCGGCCAAGCTCATCGATCAGGACAGCGGTGATGTCGTTGCGTGTCACAGCTTCTCCGGGCTTTGCAGTTTGCGGTTGATATTGGCCAGGAAGAGGGCGCCGCGATGGCCGTCGCTGGCGCGGTGGTCGGCGGCGAGGGTTGTCGTCAGCACGCGCCGGGCGGCGACCTCCCCGGAGACGACCCAAGGCCGCTCGACCGGCATCCCAAAGCCGACGAGCGCGACCTGGGGCGGGTAGATGACGCCGAACACCGTCTCGACGCTGCGTTCCCCCAGGTTGGTGACCGTGATCGTCGGATCCGCTAGCTCGGAGCTGCGCAATGCGCCGGTGCGGGCGCGGGCAACGAGATCTCGCAGTTTCGCCATCAGCTCGTCGAGCGACAGCTTGTCCGCATCGCGGATGGCCGGTGCGATCAGCCCGCCGCCGCGGATTGCGATCGCCGTCCCTATGTGATTGCCGGCGCCGGGCTGAAACCCCTCGGCAGTAAAGAACCCGTTAAACTCAGGGGCATCGCGGAGGGCATGCGCAACCGCCTTGAGTAGCAATGCCGCGAGCAGCAACCGTTGCGTCGGCGGCCGGGTCGCGTTGGTCTCCTCCAGCCAGCCGAGACTTCGGGTGAGCTCGATGGTTGTGCTCAAATAATAGTGGGGGATCTCGCGCTTCGAGCGCGCCATCGCCGCGGCGATCGCCCGGCGCATCTCGGCGAGGTCCAGGCGCTTTGGCCCCGTCGGACGAGGCACAGCCTCGGCTGCTGCCGCGCGCTCGACATCGGCATAGAGAATTGCGCTCCCCGGCCCACTCCCAGTTAGCCGATCCAGTGAAACCCCTCGCTCGGCGGCCAATCGGCGAGCGGCGGGCGACACCCTCGCCCGCCCTGCTGCAGGCGGCTGCTCGACACTCGGAGGGGCCACCGGCATCGGTGCCGCTGGGACCGCCGCAACCTCCGAGACCTTCTCCGCGAGGACGGGCTGGGTGCCGGCGATCAGTGCGAGCGGCGTGCCGACCGGCACCGTGGTTCCCGGCTCGACGAGCCAGCGTTCGATCACGCCGTCCTCGAAGATGTCGACCTCGATGGCGCCCTTCTGGGTCTCGACCACGGCCACGACATCGCCGCGCTTAACCCGGTCGCCCGGCCGCTTTAGCCATTCGACCAACGTCCCGGCTTCCATGTCGGCGCCGAGCGACGGCATGCGAAACTCGCCCATCAGCCGCCCAATATCGCTTTTGCCGCGGCGATGATGGCCTCAGGCTGCGGCAATGCCGCCTCCTCGAGATGATGGGGATAAGGGATCGGCACCTCGGCGCTGCACACGCGACCGACCGGCGCGTCGAGTTCCCAGAAAGCCCCCTCCATGATACGCGCGCTGATCTCGGCAGAAAGGCTACCGCTACGCCAGCCCTCGTCGACGATCACGGCCCGGCGGGTCTTGCGCACCGAGGCGAGCACTGTCTCTGCGTCGAGCGGCCGCAGCACGCGCAGATCGATGACCTCTGCCTCGATCCCTTCCTTCGCCAGGGTCTCCGCCGCGTCGAGGGTCTTGAACAATGTCCCGCCATAGGTTGCGAGCGTCACGTCCTTGCCCGGACGCCGCACGATCGCACTGCGGATATCGACCGGCCCGGCATCAGGCGGGAGCACGCCGCTCCGGTTGTAGAGCATGACATGCTCGAAGATCAGCACCGGGTTCGGGTCGGCGAGTGCGGCGCCCAGCATGAACCGCGCGTCCGCCAGTGTCGCCGGCGTGAGGACCTTCAGTCCGGGGATGTGGGCGTACCAGCCTTCGAGGCTGTGCGAGTGCTGCGCCGCCAGTTGGCGGCCGGCGCCGGTGGCCATGCGAATGACGACCGGAACTTCGAATTGCCCGCCCGACATATGGCGGATCGTCGCCGCGTTGTTGACGATCTGGTCGAGCGCCAAGAGGCTGAAGTTGACCGTCATGATTTCGACGATCGGGCGCATGCCGCCGAGGGCGGCGCCTATGCCCGCGCCGACAAAGGCCGATTCGGAGAGCGGCGTGTCGCGGATGCGCTCCGGACCGAACTCGCCAAGCAGGCCCTTAGTGACGGCATAGCACCCGCCGTAGCGCCCGACATCCTCGCCCATCAGAAAGACGCGCGGATCGGCGAGCAGAGCGTCGCGGATCGCCTCACGCACCGCGTCGCGGTAGGTGATCTCGTGCGCCGCGCCGGTCATGGCGCTCCCTCCCCGGCATAGACGGCGCGCGCCAGCTCGGCGACCGGCTCCCAATGGCCATTCTCCGCAAAGGCGACGCTGTGCTCGACCTCGGCGGCAATTTGCGCCTCGATCGCGGTGAGGTCGGTATCGTGCAATGTTCCCATCTCGCGCATCCACAGCGCGAGGCGGTCAATCGGATCGTGCCGCTTCCACTCTTCGACCTCGGCCTTGTCGCGATAAAGCTGCGGGTCGAACATCGAATGCGCGCGGAAACGATAAGTCCGGCATTCGAGAAGTGCAGGCCCGCCACCGCCGCGGATCGCCCCGCAGACGCGCCGCGCTGCGGCTTCGACGGCAACGACATCCATGCCGTCGACGACTTCGGCGGGGACATTATAGCTCTGCGCCTTGATGTGGATGTCGGGCTGCGATTCCGACCGCTCGAGCCGGGTGCCCATGGCGTAGAGATTGTTCTCGCAGACAAAGAGCACCGGCAGCCGCCATAGCTCCGCCAGATTGAGGCTCTCGTGGAACTCGCCCTCGGCGACCGCACCTTCGCCAAAGAAGCAGGCGGCAATGCCGTCACGCTGCTGCATCTTCTCGGCGAGCGCCAACCCGATGGCGAGCGGCAAGCCGCCGCCGACGATGGCGTTGCCGCCGTAAAAGCGGATGGCGGCATCGAACAGGTGCATCGACCCGCCGCGCCCGCCGCTGCAACCTTCGGCCTTGCCGTACATCTCGGCCATGACTGCATCCATCGACACGCCGCGGGCCAGCGCATGGCCGTGCTCGCGATAGGTCGCTACGACCGCGTCGGCCGGGGTGAGAGCCTGCATCGCACCGACGGCGATCGCCTCCTCGCCGATGTAGAGATGCAAAAACCCGCGGATCTTCTCCTGCTGATAAAGCTCCCCGCATTTCTCCTCGAAGCGGCGGATGCGCACCATCGCGCCGAGCGACGCCAGCAGGTGCTCGCGCGAGAGATGCGGCTTTGTCGCGTGGGCCTCGCTCATGACGGAGCCTCCTCAAGGGTCGAGAGGTCGCCTTCCTCGACTGGGATAAGAAGCCGCACTTAGCGAACCTCGAGCTGTTGCGCCGTCTCTTGTCTCGTAAACGAATGCCCGCCGGCATTGATGCAGGTCAACAAACTCGCCGAAGCCAGCCCCAGGATCGGCTTGGATCGGCAACTTCCGACTCAAGGCAGCCGAGCCTGGCTCCACCGGCGTCCGTTCCGCCGGCCGAATGGTTCATGACGCCGAGGCGGTGGTCCTTCAGACCCCGAAACATGCAATCTAACGTTGATCCAAATATTTCAGCTGGCTGCATCTGTAGCAAATCCGCAGCAAACGATCCCGTATTGGTTGCAATAGTGATTGGCGATGGTCCCGAGGTTAATTCTGCCGCGCTCATGCTCCCTGGCGTCTGTTTTCCTCCTTGTTGCACACAAACCGAACGCGCTCTGAATGAGGCGGCTCGCGCGTGCGCGTGTTGCGCGCGCGAGGCAAAAACGGATCAGGACCAAGCCATTGAAATTCCACGATTCCGGGATCAGGAAACAGGCGATAACAGGACGGCGAAAGCGGTTGGCTAACGATTTCCGGCATCGGCGAGGCTCCGGGACAAACGAGCCCGCTATATGGGTTCATGGAATGTTCCCATCAAGAAGGTGGCCACCACTCGGGCACCCAACCGGATCGAAGAGCTGCGCTCGAGTGGCCGAGATGGGTGGATTGCGGACCTTCGCCGGAGCGCCGGGCAACAGCGGGGTAGCGCGCCGAAAGCGGACATGATCCTCGGGTTAACTGCGCCGCCGCTCCGACCCGAAGCGCTCGACAAACTTTCTGTGGCGTGCAGGGCCGGCAGCGGCGGATGACGGAGTTCAGGGTCCGAGGAGCGTGGGATCATCGACGCTGCTGAAGTCCGACGGCTGGGGAGTCGCAGTCATCAAGCTCACACCGTCTGCCGACTCGAAGCGGTGCCATGCGCCTTGCGGAATGATCAGGAATGCCCCGGCGCTCAGGTTAAAAGTCTCCGAGCGCCCGTCGCTGACAACATGGAGCGTGGTCGTCCCGTCAATGATCTGGACGATCTCATCGCCCTTCGGGTGCCGCTCCCAATGCCCCGCGCCAGCGAACTTGGTGATGAAAATGGTGCCGTCCCTGTACGGCATGAGGCGCGCGAAGCTCCGGCTTTCCTCTCGCTCCGCTGCCGTCGTCTGCGACGTCCGGCCACGCGACATCTTCAGCTTTGCAAACTCAGCGTTCAGGTCAGTGATTGCCAGCATCGTCCTTCTCCTTCGTTAAATCCGAGGCATCCACATCGCCAGCAAGGCAACCGGAACTGGCGATACCTGTTGCTGGTCGGTTCGGTTGTGGGGACGGTGAATTCGGTGCTCGCGGTACAGCCCAATGTCGGCGAGAAGCCGATCGCCAAGTCGGTGCAGGCTATCGTGCTTCGGTTCTTCGTTCTTCCTGTACCAACGGCTGCTCAGAATTGAGCGAAGACGCGTACGCCAACGCGAAGGGGTCCCATCCCTCAGAATTCCGAGCGGCTGCGCCGACCGAACAGTTGCTGTGTGCATGGCGACCTCCAAGAGACAAGTGGCTGCCGACCAACGTAGTGATACACTCGCAAATCAGGGATTGCATAATTTTGGGACGTACCGATACGTGGGTGTATCATGAATGGCAGTAACGGCTCCGGCCTGCTCGACTGGAACGACGCCCGCATCTTTCTTGCGGTCGCACGGCACGGCTCTTTGCGCGCAGCCGGTCGCGCCCTTGGCATAAGCCAGCCGACCATCGGCCGGCGGATTGCCGCGTTCGAGGCTGTTTTCGGCGGACCTACCCTGTTCGACCGGCTGCCCGAGGGACTGCGGCTCAATGAGGCCGGCACGGCCTTGTTGCCGGTTGCCGAGCAGTTGGAGGACGCCGCCCTGTCGCTCGAACGGCATCGTGCGGCCGCGTCATCGGTGCTGAGCGGCACGGTGCGGATATCGGTCGGCGAATGGGCCGCAGCGTTTCTAAGTCGACCATGTCGGCAGCTCGTCCGAAAACCCGCCGCCAAGCGGAATTACCCTTGAGCTTGTCGAAACGATGCAGACCGCAAATCTCGCCCGCCGCGAGGCTGATCTTGCCGTTCGCCATTACCCGCCGGAGAGCGGCGACCTATACATCTCCAAGCTAGGGGTATTCGCGGGGGCCGTATATCGCCGGATCGGCACAGAGGCGCGTGATTGGGTGCGCGACGACGATTATGGTGGCCGCTCGTATTGCCTCACCAGAGAATGTTCCCGATCCATCGAGCTTTGCCTCACCAAATCTGCTCCTGTTGCCTCATCATGCTCTGCCGGAATCCGAGCTCCTCTTCCCGCTTTCTCATATCAGCTGCTTGCTGCTGTGGGCCCTGTGGGGTTGTGGGCGACGCGCCCGCGTCGTCCAAGCGCAGCGGCAAATCCACAGGGCTTTGGGGAAAGCCGGGGTAATCAAGCCCAGCATGCCTCGCGCCGGCCGCTTGGTCATTGACTCCGGCGCCGGTGCGGAGTTCGGGGCATGTCTGTGGTTCATTGTAAATCGTTACGTAACGATATTCTCAGGCGGCGGTTCCGGCACAGCTGGGATCATTCCACTGCGGCATAGGGCACTTCTGCGCCGGTCCCCAAGCCGGGCGCCACCGCTGGGGTGGCGAAGACCAGTCGCCGCGCAGCTTCTCGCCGCCATCCTTTGAGGCGACGCTGGAGTGTCCGCAGCTGCCCGTCCGGGTAGACGCCGGGATGCTCAGCCTGCAGCCGCTCGAACAATTCTCGGCCGGTCCGCTCCGGCTCGGCGTCGAACCACTGCCGAAGCAGCGGCCAGGTCGTCTCAAACGGGTCACGACGCGAGCGCCACCATCGCACCGCCTTCACCGCCGGCTGGGTCGTCGGGCGCACCTCGCCCTCCTTCCAGGCAGTCCGTAGCCCGGCAAGAAACACCTCGAGCGTTGGCGGGGGTGCATCGCCCGTCATCGGCTTGTCCGCAAGCGCGACCAGCCGCTGTTGAGCCGCTCGTATTTCCGCCAGCAGGCGCACCGGATCCAGGTCGGACTTCAGCGCCGTCACGCGATCGCGCACCGCTGCCGGGGTCCTCGGGTCGGCCAGCAAGCGTTGGCTCGGGGTCGCCGGCGGGTGATGGCGCTTGCTCACCCGCGCACCGTCGCGCGTTTTCTCCGCCAACTTGAACGAGGGTTGGAAGAAGTTCACGAACAACCGCACTCTCGCATAGAGATGGGCGAGTGTGGCCGCTGCCTCCAAGCCTTCGAACCGCCGATAGCCGACCATGCGGCGCACAACCGAGCCGTTCTTCTGCTCGACCCAGGCCTGATCGTTCTTGCGATACGGGCGGCAGCGAGTGAACTCGACACCGGCGATCCGGCAATACTCCTGCACGGTCTCGTTCATGAACACGCTGTCGTTGTCCGTGTCGAACCCGAGTAGTGCAAATGGCAGATGCTCGCGCATCTCTGTCAGCACCTCTACCAGCAGGCCTTGCTCGCGGACCAGCAGCGGCGCGCACTCCGTCCAGCCGGTCGCGATATCGGTCAGCACCAGCGTCTGGACGAAGCTGCCACTGGCCTTCGGGCCACTATGCGCCACCAGATCTGCTTCGAAGAAGCCGGGAGGCGGGTCGTGCCAGTCGCTGAACGTGCGAACCGGGACACTGCGACGCACCGCTGAGGGCACGGCACGGCGGCGCGGCTGCCCTCCCGCCTGCTCGCGCACCCGCCGCAGCGCGCGATCGATCGTCGCCGCACTCACCCTCAGCAACGCCGCGCGAACTTCCGCAGCCAGCTGCAAATGACCATGCCGCTCCATCCCTTCGATCAGCACCGGCAATAAAGGCTTCAGGCGCTTGCCGCAGATCCGGTCGGAAGCCTCCCACAGCACAACCAGCGCCTCCCGAACCGCATCGTCATAGACCCGGCGCACCAGCCGCGGGCCGGACTGCTTGCCAGTTCGGCCGTCACGAAGAAGCCGCATCGCATGCTTGCGGTGGTAACCGGTCACCGCCACGAACTCATCGAGAATTCGCGCCTTCTCCCACCGTAGACTACCTCCGTATCGCTCCGCGATCGCCGCCACCAACTCATCGCGTACTGCCATGCTGACCAACCTCATCGATATCACCCCCGCCGCCTACCGGCGGGGAGCAAATCAGATGAGGCAACAACTCAGTGTCGGGGAGCATTTCTGACGAGGCAATGCGACCGGACAGCACAATTGTCGTTGCACAATTGGGTCACCTACCCGGAGGAGCAGGGGCACTTTCCGATGCCCCGCTGGGTCGAGCAGCATGTCCGAGAAACCGGCGCTTCGGTGGCGTTCCGTGCCTCCGACATGCCGATGCACCTCACGGCGATCCGCGCCGGGGCGGGGCGCGGAATTCTTCCGTGCTTTATCGCGGACGAAGACCCGCTGCTCGAACGTGTTGCCCCGCCGATGCCCGAAACCTCGTGCGAGTATTGGCTCATCGTCCACCGCGACTTGCGGCGAGCCGCGTGCGTGCGAGCCATTATGGATTGGGTCCAATCCCTTTTCAGAAGCGAACGTGATCGCCTCGCCGGGCTCCGTTTAGGCACAACGAGCTTTCATCCTGGGCGACCCTAATCCCGAAGCAGACGTCGGGAACCTGGCCAGACCAATAACCGATGTTTGTGAGCAGTCCGCATAGCAAGCGGGGAATGACGGTTTCGGGGGCATGGGCCGTCGTCGCGGTCGACCGAGGCGAGCGCCCGCTTCGGGTCGATAGCGGGCTTTCGAGGCGCAACATTCGAGAACTCGCAGCGTCTCTCAAAACCCCTCAATTTTCGGCCTCAAATCGCCGTTTCAAATATCTTGAATTTTGCACATGGGCCGGATTCAGATAGCACAGTCGCGAGGCGTCGAACAAAAGGCGGAGACTAGGGTCGCGCCATGAAGGCACCGCCACGCAATCGGCTCATCGAAAGCAAGGCCGACGTAAACCTTCAATGGTCCGTAGATAAACCCTCTACAACAGGCCACTTGAAATAATATTTCAAACTGCCATATGCAGGACTGCGCAAGTCGCCATTTTGGGACTGTGCATCAACGATTGGTGCTTTCGTGGTGAAGGCGCTGAAATCCCATGTTGCTCTCAGGAGGATATGGTCATGGAACGTTTTGATTTCTCTCCATTGTTCCGTTCGACAATCGGCTTCGACCGCCTGACACGCTTGGTCGATGCGGCGACCCGTGTCGATAACACGGCTGTCGCGTATCCGCCTTACAACATCGAAAGGACCGGAGAAGACGCCTACCGGCTGACGATGGCTGTAGCCGGGTTCTCGTCGTCAGAGCTCAACATCACCGTTCAGGAGAACACACTTCTCGTGACGGGCAAGGCACAGAAGGACGACGATAACGGCGGCGACTATCTGCACCGCGGCATCGCCCAGCGCGCGTTTGAGCGGCGTTTCAGTCTTGCCGACCACATGAAGGTGTCGGGCGCGAGCCTCGACAATGGCATGCTTAATGTCGATGTGGTTCGCGAAGTGCCCGAGGCCGCCAAGCCGCGCACGATCAAGATCGGCAGTACGGTGAACGCCGTGCAGCCGCAGGTGGCGGAGCAAAAGGCGGCTTAATCGGTACTTCGAAAGCCACCCGTCCAAACGGCGAACGCCCCCGATCGGGGGCGTTTGTCTCTCAGCGGCACGCCGGGACCGCCGAATGCGGCGACAGTCCTGAACTGCTAGCCCCGTGCGGCCCGCAGGTGCTCTCTACAGATCGTCTGCGGTTATGCCAGGCGACCCACGCGTCAAAGTCGGATAGGCCACTCTCAAAAACCCGCCCAGGCAGATGCCCATGCAAGCGTTTGCGCCTCGTATGAAAAAGTCCGCGTCGTGCCTGCCGAAAACGCGGCGCGCACCAGGTCCGGTGTCGCCTCGAAGCCGGCGTAGGGTCCGAGGAACAGGTCGCCGAGGGCGCGGCGCAGCAAGTAGGTGATGCGCCGCCGCGCCAGGTGCTGCGGCCGATCGTGGATCAGGTGGCAGCGCTGGCACAGGCTCTTGAGATTGCCCAGCCGGTTGTTGGTCGGGTCGTGATCGAGGTGCGCCGCGGCCAGGACGACGCGGGTTTGCCGCATCCGGGCCGCCTCCTCGGGATCAAGCTCCCGCGCAAGGCGGCCACGGCCATTGCGCCAGGTTTGCCAGGTGGCATCGAACCAGCGTCCATCCGGCAGGCAGCGGACGGTTTCGCCATGCGGTCGGCCGCAGCCCTGACGCACGCCGCCGGCGCGCTCGAACCGCACCCGCCGGCTGATCGACAACCAGTCGCTGGGATAGAACCCCCGCATCTCAGGCCGGATCGGCATCGACGCCCCCGTTCGTGGCGGCCTTGCCCAGCAGGCGGTACACACTCGCCCGGCCGATGCCGAGCCGGCGCGCGATCGCCGCCGGCCGGAGCTTCTCCTCACGGTACAGCCGGCGGAGCTCGACCGCGTCGATCGACGGCTTGCGGCCCTGGTAGACGCCGCGCGCCTTGGCGGCGCTGATGCCCTCGAGCTGGCGCTCGCGGCGCAGATTGGTCTCGAACTCGGCAAACACCCCGAGCATGTCGAGGAACGCCTTGCCGGCCGCGGTGCCGGTGTCGATCGGCTGCTCGGTCGCCTTCAAGGCGATGCCGCGGGCCTTGAGCTCGTGCACGATGTCCTGGAGGTCCTTCAGCGAACGCGCCAGACGGTCGATGCGGGTGACCACCAGCGTGTCGCCGGCGCGCAGGAAGTCGAGCAGCACCTGCAATTCGGTGCGGCCGTCGCGGCGGGCGCCGCTCGCCGTCTCGGCCCGGATCACCTCGCAGCCCGCCGCCTGCAGCGCGGCGCGCTGGATCGACAGGTCCTGGTGAGGGTCGAGACCCGGGCGTAGCCGTAGCGGGGCATCGGGGCGCGAACCGTCTCGTTAGCGTGTGGACCCTGCCGTCCTACCGTCTTGCACCTCGTTTAACAACCCAAATGAGACGGGGTTTGCTGTCTCGCCGGCCTG
>CAWAFE010000019.1:0-55628 GCA_963781215.1 uncultured Alphaproteobacteria bacterium | reverse complement strand
ATGGCAGGATGTGAAGCGGTTCACACGTCTTCAGCTCCCCCACATCTGCAAGCTCGGTCGACCTAGCCAAGAACTCGGCTACAGTACCGGCTGCACTTTCTTGTAGATGGAGGGCGCATATGGGCTCCGTCTGGGCTTTCGTTCGAAAGCCGAGCAACCAGCGGCTGCTGTCTTGGCTGGGTGGCGGCGGAGCGGTCGCCGCCGCCGGAATTTGGGCCATGGTGACCTATCTCTGGCCCGCGCATGAAGGCCCGAAGGTCGAGTGTGTGCAGCAGGGGGTGGCGATCGGCGGCAATGTCTCCGGCTCGACGGTTAAAAACACCGTCTCCGGCGGCTCGCCCAGCTCGGGGCCATGCCTAGACACTGCAAAAAATAATTGCCCTGTTTTCGGTGGCCATCCTTTTGATCGCCTTGGTGGCGGGACTGCCGCCGTGGCTGGTCAAGGCGGCGAGCGATAGCAGGAGCGTGAGCGAAAGCATTGCGATCCAGGGATCGGTCAGCAACAGCACGATCAACAATACGGTCAACAAACAAGACCCGGCCGTGCTGGTGGCAATGGCCAAGACCTTCGCCGATCAGATGACCGCTACCACTGAGGCCAAGGCGCAAGCCGAGGCGAGAGCGGCGGAATTGGCGACGAAATTAGGGTTCACCTCGGCTGCGGTCGGCGAATTTTTCAAAATTCTCGGCGAACAGAATGTGCCGGATGAGAAAGTCCCGGCACGGCTGATCGAGATCGCAACTCATTTCGCTCAGACACGAGACGAGCTGGCGGCGCTGGCACCGGATGACCCGCACACCGGCGAGCTGGCGCATTTGGCAAGGCAGGCACTCGACAGCGGACGGTTGGCCGAGGCGGACGGACTGCTCCGCCGGGCGCAGGAAGGCGAGCTTGCAGCCCTTCGTCAAGCGCGCGAACTCAAGGAGAAGGCCCAGGAAGCCGAGGATCGCCATGCACTGAATGCCGCGAAAATGCTCGCCGGCCGGGGTAACATTGCACTACTCAGTTGCATTATGTCGACGCCGCCGGACATTTCAAGGAAGCGGCGACGCTCGTTCCGCGCGGGCACCCGGACGAGGCGGCGAATTACCTTCACGGTCAAGCCGATGCGCTTTATCGCCAGGGCGACGAGCATGGCAACAACGCCGCTCTGGAACAATCCATTGAGACTTGGCAGCTCGTCTTCCAGTACCGCATGCGCGAGCGGGTGCCGCTCGACTGGGCGAGGACGCAGAACAACCTCGGCAACGCGCTTCGAGTCTGGGGGAGCGGGAGAGCGGGACGGCGCGGCTGGAGCAGGCGGTCGCCGCCTATGCGCGGCGCTGGAGGAACGGACGCGCGAGCGGGTGCCGCTCGACTGGGCGATGACGCAGATGAACCTCGGCACCGCGCTCTGAGCGCTTGGGGAGCGGGAGAGCGGGACGGCGCGGCTGGAGGAGGCGGTCGCGGCCTATCGCGCGGCGCTCGAGGAATACACGCGCGAGCGGGTGCCGCTCGACTGGGCGATGACGCAGAAGAACCTCGGCACCGCGCTTGGAGCTCGGGGAGCGGGAGAGCGGGACGGCGCGGCTGGAGGAGGCGGTCGCCGCCTATCGCGCGGCGCTCGAGGAACGGACGCGCGAGCGGGTGCCGCTCGACTGGGCGACGACGCAGAACAACCTCGGCAACGCGCTCTCGACGCTCGGGGAGCGGGAGAGCGGGACGGCGCGGCTGGAGGAGGCGGTCGCCGCCTATCGCGCGGCGCTCGAGGAACGGACGCGCGAGCGGGTGCCGCTCGCAATGGGCGATGACGCAGAACAACCTCGGCAACGCGCTCTGCGACGCTTGGGGAGCGGGAGAGCGGCACGGCGCGGCTGGAGGAGGCGGTCGCCGCCTATCGCGCGGCGCTCGAGGAGCGGACGCGCGAGCGGGTGCCGCTCGACTGGGCGATGACGCAGAACAACCTCGGCAACGCGCTTGGAGGCTCGGGGAGCGGGAGAGCGGGACGGCGCGCCTGGAGGAGGCGGTCGCGGCCTATCGCGCGGCGCTCGAGGAACGGACGCGCGAGCGCGTGCCGCTCGAATGGGCGACGACGCAGAACAACCTCGGCAACGCGCTTCGACGCTGGGCGAGCGGGAGAGCGGGACGGCGCGTCTGGAGGAGGCGGTCGCGGCCTATCGCGCGGCGCTCAAGGAAAGGACGCGCGATCGCGTGCCGCTCGACTGGGCGATGACGCAGAACAACCTCGGCAACGCGCTTTTGAGGCTGGGGGAGCGGGAGAGCGGGACGGCGCGTCTGGAGCAGGCGGTCGCGGCCTATGCGCGGCGCTCGAGGAGCGGACGCGCGAGCGGGTGCCGCTCGACTGGGCGATGACGCAGAACAACCTCGGCACCGCGCTTGTGGCGCTGGGGGAGCGGGAGAGCGGGACGGCGCGTCTGGAGCAGGCGGTCGCCGCCTATGACGAGGCGCTCAAGGAGCGGACGCGCGAGCGGGTGCCGCTGCAATGGGCGACGACGCAGAACAACCGCGGCAACGCGCTTTTGACGCTGGGGGAGCGGGAGAGCGGGACGGCGCGCCTGGAGCAGGCGGTCGCCGCCTTTGACGAGGCGCTCAAGGAGCGGACGCGCGAGCGGGTGCCGCTCGACTGGGCGACGACCCAGAACAACCTCGGCAACGCGCTCTGGAGGCTCGGCGAGCGGGAGAGCGGCACGGCGCGCCTGCAACAGGCGGTGTCGGCTTGGGAAGCCTGCCTAACGGTTACCGAGACAGTTTGGCCGCAAGAATGGGTGCGTCAAGTGCAGTCGCATCGCGATGAAACACGGGCGGAAATCGCTCGGCGGACCACGAAATAGAACGGAGGTGTGCATAAATTAAGATTTTCGGCAAATCCCCTTGCCCCTATGCGATCAAGAGGTTACGAGTGCCGTAAGATATTATCGAAATATACTCCGAAAAACGCCTCATCGGCTATGCTCGTGTGGACACATTTGCAGCAGAGTTGCGCGCGATCCCTCCGCCCGTGTCCGGCATTGTGGCTTCTCTCCAGCTTCCGGAGACTGGTCCGGCAGCTGAGCACGATGGGGGAGTGACGTGGCACAGCGGTCGATGCGGTCCGGTTTATCGCCGCGAATGTTGCCATAATCGCATGCTAGATGTTGCTCTCTTGAGGCGTCCGGAGAGCGGGCGCCGGGCGGATGGGGAGAGAGCGGGTGCCTGTAAATTCCCAGTATTATCACGCGGAACAGGCGGAGGGCGGGCTGCCGATGCGCGGGATGCGCAGGGGCGCTGGCGCAAGGGCGCGTCGGGCAATCCGGCGGGGCGGCCGCGGGGCTCGCGCAACCAGGCGACGCGCATGGCGGAAATGCTGCTCGATGCGGCGGCGGCAAATTTGACCAGCCGGGCGATCGAGCGGGCGCTCGCCGGCGACGACGTGGCCCTGCGCTTTTGCCTCGCCCGCATCCTCGCACCCCGCCGCGTGCCGACGGTCGAGCTCGACCTGCCGCCGCTCGACACGCAACAGGACCTCGCCCTCGCGGTCGCCGCGATCGCCGAGGCGGCGGCGCAGGGCGACATCGCGCCGGCGGAGGCGCTGGATTTCGCCCGCGTGGTCGAGACCGCGATGCGCGCCATTCAAGCCCGCGACAGCGAGTTCGCGGAGAATCATTTTTGGGGCCGCAAAAGGAGCCCGGCCGCACCCCGCCGCGTTCTTTCACAAACGTCGAGGCCGGGACCCTGTCATTGCGAGGAGCGCCGCGACAAAGCAATCTCGACACTCTCAGCCAGAACGGAACGAGGTTGCTTCGCTGCGCTCGCAATGACAGGGTTGACGAACCAATTCGGAGAAAGCCATGCCGCTCAACCGTCGCCAAATCGCCTGGCGGGCAGCACAAGACCTCGCCGACGGCGCCTACGTCAATCTCGGGATCGGGCTGCCGACCCTGGTCGCCGATTTCCTCCCGGAGGACCGCGAGATCGTGCTGCACAGCGAGAACGGCATCCTCGGCGTCGGCCCGGCGCCCGGCGCCAACGAGGTCGATCCCGATTTGATCAACGCCGGCAAGCAGCCGATCACGCTGGTCACCGGCGGCAGCTATGTCCACCACACCGATTCGTTCCTGATCATCCGCGGCGGCCATCTCGATCTGGCGTTGCTCGGCGCCTTCGAGGTCGCCGAGAACGGCGATCTCGCCAACTGGACGACCGACGACCCGGGCTTTCCGCCTGGTGTCGGGGGTGCGATGGATCTGGCAGTCGGGGCCAAGGAAATCCGCGTTCTGGTCGAGCACACGACCAAATCCGGCGCGCCGCGCATCCGCCGCCGCTGCCAATACCCGCTGACCGCCGCCGCCGCGGTGCGCCGCGTCTACACCGACCTCGCCGTCATCGACGTGACCCCCGAAGGGATGGTGGTCCGGGAGATCGCCGAGGGCATCGACCTTGCGGGTTTGCAGGCCAAGACCGAAGCCCCGCTCCGCCCGGCCCCCGACCTCCGCCCGCTGCGCGCCCCCGCCGTGTGAACAAAAATATCCGTCGCCGGCCGTTGTTGGTCTAGATAGGGGAAACCCCTGGCCATCGGGACGTAGGTGACCATGCATGCGGCGCAAGCCGTAATAGGGCCGGGCCAGATACTGCCGATCGATCAGCGCCATGATCGTGCAGTCCTCTTCGCTGACCTCGGCCGGCCGGCGGTAGACCGAAGAGCGGGGGACCGACGGCAGCCGGCATTGCCGTGATACCGGCAGTGCGGGGCCGCGCGTTCGGACCAGCGCGCCGTTCCGCCCGGCTCATTGGCCGAGCTCTCGTGACAAAAAATCGTTTCGACCGATGGCGCCGCGTGACATCGTGCATCGCTTGCTTCTCGCGGATGGGGGATCTCGATGCCGGACGACATCAACGCCTTTGTCCCGGGCCCGCCGGTGCATATCGAGGGGCGGGCGGGCAGGCCGCTGTCGGGGTTGACCTTCGCGGCCAAGGATTTGTTCGATGTCGCCGGGCATCCGACCGGTGGCGGCAATCCCGACTGGGCGCGCTGGAACCCCGTGCCGACGCGGCATTCCTGGGCGGTAGAGCGGCTGCTCGACGCCGGCGCGACCCTGATCGGCAAGACCATCACCGACGAGGTCTCGCTCGGCATTGTCGGCGAGAATGCGTTTTACGGAACCCCCGTCAACGTCAGGGCGCCGGGGCGGGTGCCGGGCGGCTCGTCCTCGGGCTCGGCCGCGGCGGTCGCCGCCGGGCTCTGCGACACCGCGCTCGGCACCGACACCGGCGGCTCGGTGCGGGTGCCGGCGAGCTTTTGCGGGCTCTACGGCATCCGGCCGACGCATGGCCGCATCGACGTCTCGGGCATGATGCCGCAGGCGCCGAGCTCCGACACGACCGGCTGGTTCGCCCGCGACGGCGCCACCTTTGCCAGGGTGTCGGCCGTCATGCTCGGCGAGGCGATCCCAACGGCCTTGCCGAGCCAGCTCGTGGTCGCGGTCGACGGCTTTGCCTTCGCCGATCCCGCGGCCGCCTCAGCGCTGCAACCGATCGTCGAGCGCCTGAAATCGCTGATCGGCGACAGCCGCGACGACATCTTGGCGCCCGCCGGCATCGTCCAGTGGGCGCGGGCGCAACGCACCTTGCAGCCCTCCGAGGCCTGGCTAACGTTCAAGGACTGGATCGAGCGCGACAACCCGCGTTTTGCCTACAGTGTGGCGCGCAACCTCATTACCGGCTCGCAGATCCCCGACAGCGAGCGGCAATGGGCCAATCTGGTGCGCCAGGAAGCACGCGGACGCATGCGCCATCTGCTGCCGTCCGGAACCATCCTGTGCCTGCCGACGACGCCGTTCCCGGCCCCCAAACGCGGCGAGCCGCTCTCGGCGGCGAGCCTGCAGCGCGACCGCATCTTGTGCCTGTGTTGCCATGGCGGGCTGACCGGAGTGCCGCAGGTCAACATTCCCGGCGCTCTCGTCGACGGGCTGCCGGTTGGGCTGTCGGTCGTCGGCGGGCCCGGCACGGACGCGACCCTCGTCGCGGTCGCAAAGGCGATGGAAGGGGCGGGCTGAGGCAAAAGCTCGCGCTATCCCGCGACCCACGCCTCGACGTCGAGAAAGGTGCTCTGATAGGTGGCGCCCTCGCCGATGTCGGTGTAACGGTCGGCGCACAGCATGTTGACCGTGCCGGAGAGCGTCTCGCCGTCGGGGCGCTGGCCGGGGACAAGGACGATCCCGGGCCGAACCTCGTCGCTGACCCGCAGAACGAGCCCGATCGAGCCACGATCGTTGTAGAGGCGCACGCGCCGGCCGTCGGCAAGGCCGCGGGCGGCGGCATCGTCCGGGTGGAGGATGCAGCAGGGTGGCCCCTCGCGCTGCCGCAGGAAAGACACGCCGGAATAGGCGGTGTGACTCTGGAAATAGCCGGGCGCGGTCAACAGGCGCAGCGGCCAGCGCGACGCCTGCCGCTCCTCCTCCGGATCTGGCGCCCAGTCCGGCATCGGCGGCAGTCCTTGGGCCGCAAGCTCTTCGGAATGGAATTCGAGCCGGCCCGACGGCGTGCGGAACTGCTGGCCGACCTGTGGCGCGATGTTGATCGGACCGGCCGTACGGACGTGCTGCGGATCGAGCCCGGCGGCGGCTTGGGCGCCGCGCAGCATCATGCCGGCGATCTCGGCGGGCGGCATGCGGAACACCCGATCGTCGAGCCCCATGCGCCGGGCCAATTCCTGCGCCAGCCGGAAATTCGACCAGGCCTCGCCCTGCGGGCTCACCGCGGCCGGCGCATATTGCATGTAGTAGGTGCCGTAGGCGCGGTAGAGATCCTCGGTTTCGAGATAGGTCGCCGCCGGCAGGACAATGTCGGCATAGCGCGCCGTGACCGACAGGAACGGGTCGTGGACGACGGTGAAAAGATCGTCGCGGGCGAGGCCGCGGCGCACTTTGCCGGCATCGGGGCAGGTCACGGCCGGGTTGTTGGCAGCGATGAACAGCGCCCGGATCGGCGGGTCTTCCAGCTCCAGCAACGCTTCGCCGAGGCGCAGATGGTTGATGGTGCGGGTCGTGCTTGGGCCAGACGGCCTGCGCACGACATCGTAATCAAGCTCGCACGACGCGGCAGTCAGCAGCAACGCGCCGCCGCCCTTTCGGCCATAGGCGCCGGTGACGCCGGGCAACAGCGCCACCGCGCGCAGCGCCTGCCCGCCCTGCGCCAGCCGCGTCATGCCTTCGCCAAGCCGGATGAAGGAGGCCTTGGCGTTGCCGTAGAGCGCCGCGAAGCGCTCGATGTCCGCGGCCGGGAGGCCGGTGACCGCCGCTGTGCGCTCGGGGGCGAAACGCGGCAGTACCTCGCGCACGACCCGCTCGAAGCCGAGCGTGTGCTCGTCGAGATAGGCGCGGTCGCAGAGCCCGTCGCGCACCAGGATGTGCATGACGCCCAAGGCCAGCGCCGCGTCGGTGCCGATGCGGATCGGCAGGTGCCAGTCGGCCCGGTGAGCGGTGCGGCTGCGGCGGGGGTCGATGACGACGAGCGGGACGCCCCGTTTGCGGACGGCCTCGACCTTCGCCCAGAAGTGCACGTTGGTGGCGACGAGGTCGGCGCCCCAGGAGACGACGAGATCGGAGTCCACGACCGCCTCAGGGTCGGTGCCGCCGACCGGCCCGACAGTCATGTCCCAGGCGGTCTCGCAGCAGGTATCGCACACCGTCCCGGCGCGTAGCCGGCTCGCGCCCAGCGCGTGGAAGAGGCCGTTGACGAGGCCGCGATTGATTTGCCCTTGATGCGCGCTGTAAGCGTAGCCGAGCAAGGCGAGCGGCCCCGACTCGGCGATGATCCCGCGCCATCGCGAGATAATTTGGTCGAGTGCAGCATCCCAGCTCATCGGGGCGAATTTGCCTTCGCCCTTGGCGCCGATCCGGCGCAACGGTGTGGCGAGCCGCTCGGGCGAATGGACCAGCTCGGTGTCGCGGTTGACCTTGGCGCAGGCGAACCCGGCGGTGAAGGGCTGGTCGGGGTCGCCGTCGATGCGCACGACCCGGCCATTCTCGACCCTCGCCAACAACGAGCACATGTCGGGGCAATCGTGCGCGCAAACCACCCGAATCGTGTCCACAGCTTTCTCCGATCACCGATTGACGATTATGCACTATCCGGATGTGTCTGCCGGCTCCGTCTGCGTCGGGGGGGGCTCCGCCATGGGCAACCGCTTCCAAGCCGAGGGCTGTACCCCCTTCGCGTTATTCGTCGTCTCGAAATCCCCAGCGCGACCGTTTTTCGAGCCGCCGGTCTATCCACATGACGACGAGCGTGATGTAGAGCGGCAGGGCCAGGACGAGAAAGGCGATCGAGTAGAGAAGGGTCTCGTTGCGAATGTCGACGATCGGCTTCTCGATCTCGTCGACCGGCACCATGATGGCGAGCAGCTGGTTGCGCCCATAGCGCGGCGGGATCTCCACGACGCGGCCGATAAAAGTGCGTCCCGCCGCATCATAGATGCGGGTCCCGGCCATTTTGCCGTTCTCATAGGCCGCGGCGAGGCCGGCGATCACCGGATCGTGCAGATCGGCAATTTTCGGCGGCACCGCCATCATCTGGCCGTTGGCGCGAACCGCCGTGGTGATCCGGGCTTGCTCCGGCAGTGCGACGACCTCGCCTGTCGTGGTGAAGATAAACGCGGTGCTCGTCGCCGTGATGCGCTGGCTGCGCAAGAAGAGGGCCAGGTCGATCGCGGCGAGGTCGGTGCCCATGACCCCCGGCGTTGCCCCCCGAAAGCTGCGGCTGAGGGTGAAGCCCGGTTCGCCGCTCGTGGCGAAGATGTAGAGATCGCTATGCTCGACAGTCTCGCTGCGCTTTGCCGCCTCGAACCATGCCCGCGTGCGCGGGTCGAAGGTAGCGGGCTCCGGACCGGCACGTCCGACGGCGGCGCCGTCCTCGGCGAGGAAGACCCAGCGCACGCTGCGTTCGCCGTTCGCATCGGCAGTGATGATCTCGTTGGCGAAGTCCGCGTCGTCCGGCGCCTTCAGTGCAGCCCGCAACGCCGCGCCCTTTTCGCCGGCGATGTGCGTCACCATGAAGAATTGGCCGTCATCAAAGCCGACATAGAGCGACAGGATCTGGGGGTAGATTTGCAGCGCGCGCAGGAACATTCGCAGCGCACGCGGATCGTCACTGATCGCTGGCTTCGTCAACTCGGGTACCAGCGAGGCGATGCCGACGATCGCATACATCGGGTCGTACAACAGCTTGATACGATCGGTGATCTTCTCATCCGCTTCGCCGATCAGCCGCTCGGCCGCGGCGATCGCCAGCTCGCTGGATTTTTTGGAGTTGTACCAGATGATCCCGCCGGCCAGTGCCACCAGGATCAGCAGCAGGAGCCCGGTGATTCCGAGATAGGTCGGCCAGAGCCGGTCCTTGCGCGCTGTGGTTTCCCGTCGTGGCTCGAACACGGCCCGCCACTCCCTTCGGCGGGGCTGACAGAACCCGCAATCGATGATACGGATCCGGGTCTGCGTGTGTCGAGTTCGATCGGCCGGTCGGTGGGCGCAAAAGCGGGATCTGGCGGACCGATGGGGTGACGCCGGCCAGTCCGCCGTACTAGGATCGCGCTCGAATAGGCGCGGCGAGCCGCGCCGCGCACTCTTGCGGGAGAAGACGTGATGGCGAAGAACAAGATAGCGTTTGTCGGCGCCGGGGCGGTCGGCGGCTATGCCGGGGCGCATATGGTGCAGGCCGGCGAGGACGTGACCTATATCGATCCGTGGCCGGAAAATGTCGAAGCCATCCGCAAGGACGGTCTGCGGATCACCCATATCCGCGACGTCGAGCCGTTCACGGTCAAACCGCGCGCGCTCCACCTGACCGAGGCGCAACAGCTGAGCAAAGAGTCACCGATCGACATCGCCTTTGTCTGCATGAAATCCTACGATACCGCCTGGGCGACGATGATGATCAAGCAGTATCTGGCACCGGGCGGCTATATCGTCTCATTGCAGAACTGCATGAACGAGGAGACGATCGCCGGCATCGTCGGCTGGGGCAAGACCTTGGGCTCGATCGCCAGCTCGATCACCGTCGAGCTGCATGCGCCGGGCCAGGTGCGCCGCGCTGCCGGAAAGTCGGGCTCGCGCCACACCGTCTTCCGGGTCGGCGAGGTGCATGGCCGCATCACCGACCGGGCCAAGGAGGTATGCCGGCTGGTCGGCTACGCCGACAGCGCGATGGTCACCGAGAATTTGTGGGGCGAGCGCTGGTCGAAGCTCGTGACCAACGTCATGGGCAACGGGTTGTCGGCCTGCACCGGCATGATTTCCCGCGACATGATAAAGAATGATGCGATCCGGCATTTCTCGACCCGGCTCGGCAGCGAGGCGATCCGCGTCGGCCAGGCGCTCGGCTATACCTTTGACGAGGTCAGCCACATGGACCCGGAGACGATCGCCCGCGCCGGCGAGGGCGACGCCGCCGCGACCCGCGAGATCGACGAGCACCGGCTCGCCGAGGCCAACCGGCCCGGCGGCGGCGAGCATCGCCCGTCGACCGGCCAGGACATGTTCAAGGGCCGCCGCACCGAGATTCAGTTCCTCAACGGCTTTATCGTCAAAAAAGGCGAGGAGGTCGGGATCCCGACGCCGACCAATGCGATCCTGACCGACATCGTCGCCCGGGTCGAAAAGGGCGAATTGAAACCCGATCCCAAGCATATCGTCGATTTGCGGCTGAACTGAAGGTAGCTCACTGATTATCGTCATCGCGGGGCTTGACCCGGTCATCCACGAAGCTTCATTCGATCGAAGATTAGGATGGTCGGAACAAGTCTCGGCCATGACCGTAGCGGTCGCGCCCCATTTTGCGTTGCTAAAATAGCAACTCACGTCTATCGTGCAACACGCACAGGGGTTCCTGCATGGGCGGATTGTTCATATTGAAATTGGGGCGGTCAAACGTGCTTACTGTGCTGCTCATGGCAGGCGGGTTGGCTGTCTCCGGACTGACCCCGCAGGGCCATGCACAGAACCGGGACCATCCGGGGTTGGACCGGGGCGTTCAGGGGGTCGTCCTGACGGGACCCGCGCAGATCGTGGGCGATACCCGCGACGTCTTCTTCGCCTTTTCCTGTACGTCGAACGTAAAAGGGCGCTCCCCCAAAGGTCGCCGCATCATCATTGGCATCGGCATGCTGGGGGTGGACCTGATAATCCCTCAGCCCGAGGAACTCCGTACAGTCTTCGATTTCGACGCATTCGATGGAGAGGACTTCGCGAATGTGGGAGAATTGAGCAGCCTGGAAGCCACCGGGGCGCACGGCTCCGCGCAAGCGAAATTCGCGGTGTCGGGAACTAACGTGTTCACTAGAGCCAACGACCAACGGGACTACCACGTTTTATCGGTCGAAGCCCCCCGCCTGGACGACGCCGCTAGACTTTCTGCGGTCGCGAGCGTGCTGCGCCCTCTGACCGAAGGCGCCAGCAAACTGGTTTGGCGGCAAGGCAATGTCAAGCCCGGCGGGCCGCCGATTGTCGCCACCCTCGACGTCGCCGCTGCGGACGCGGCGCGTCTTCGCTCCCTCCTGAGCCCGTGCCTCGCGGGTGCGCCGCACGCGGCACTGCAAGATCGGCCGGCGGGGACCATGGCCACTAGCCTCGCGCTCTTGCTTTTAAACTCGGCGCAGGTTCAGCATCGCGTGAAGAGCCACTGAGAAGAAATTCTGAAAGCGAGGACAGGTCAGATGCTCGCTGTCGTCAACACCCCGAACGGCGCCGCAACGGTCGAGATCCGCGAGTTGCCGGAACCGGACCCGGCGGCGAACGAGGCGTTGATCGAAGTGCGCGCGTTTTCGTTGAACCGCGGCGAATTGCGGCTTTTTCAGATCCGGCCCGGGGGCTGGCGCCCCGGGCAGGACATCAGCGGGATCGTGCTAAAACAGGCAGCCGACGGCAGCGGCCCTGCGGCCGGTACCCGCGTCGTCGCGCTGACCGACGATGCCGGTTGGGCGCAACGGGCCGCCGTCCCCGCCCATCGCATGGCGGCATTGCCCGACAATGTGCAGTTCGAGGAAGCCGCGGCCTTGCCGGTTGCCGGCCTGACGGCGTTGCGCACCCTGCGCCATGGCGGCCCGCTGATCGGCAAACGCGTGCTGATCACTGGCGCCGCCGGAGGTGTGGGACACATGGCGGTGCAGATCGCCGCACGCTCGGGGGCTCGGGTCACTGCGGTCGTCGGCCGGCCCGAGCGCGGCCGGCATGTGCGCGGCGCCGACGAGATCGTCGAAGGGATCGACAAGGTGATGGGGTCCTTCGCGTTGATCCTCGAATCCGCCGGCGGCGCCTCGCTCGCCACGGCGATCGCGCGGATCGCGCCCGGGGGAACCATCGTCATTTTCGGCAACTCCTCGGGCGACCCGACGGCGATCAATTTTCGCGATTTTGCCGGGCATCCGAACGCGCGCATCCAGAGCTTCTCCTATTTCACCTCCGAGGCCGAGGAGCGGTTCGCGCCGGATTTGGCGCTGCTGGCGTCTCTCGTCGGGGACGGTTCGGTAAGGCCGCATCTTGTCGAAAGCGGTTGGCGCGATCTGGCGCAGATCGGCCCGCAGCTGCGCGACCGGCGCATCGCCGGCAAGGCAGTCTTCCGCGTCGAGCACGGCTGATGCATGAGGGATTTCCCCAAACCATGGCGTCCGATCGCATTCGTTTGAGCGTCGCCGCGGCGCGCGAGCATTCCGAGCGCGCGCTGCGCGGCGTCGGCTATGATGCGGAGGAGGCGCGCATCGTCGCCGACCACGTCATCGATGCGGCACTCTGCGGCTACGAATATTCGGGGCTGGCGAAGATCCTCAATATTCCCGAGCATCGCCGCTTCAAGCGTCCGCGCCGGCCGATGACCGTCTTGCGCGAGACCGAGGTGTCGACCCTGTTCGACGGCGGCAACAATGTCGGCATGCTGGCGATGTACCACGCGGCACGAGCAGCGATCGACAAGGCAGCGGCGCGCGGGATCGCGGTCGTCGGCGTGACCAACAGCTGGATGAGCGGGCGCAGCGCCTATTACTGCGAGATGATCGCCGAGGCCGATCTGGTCGGCATGCACACGGCAGCCTCGGCGCGCAGCGTGGCACCCTTCGGGGGCACCCGCCCCGCGCTGGGCACCAACCCGATCGCGTTCGGCCTACCGTCATCGCGCGGGCCGATCGTCCTCGACATGGGCACTTCGGCGTTCATGGGGACCGAGCTGGCGTTGCGCCAGCGGCTCGGCCGGTTGCTGCCCGAGGGGGTGGCGCTCAACTCGCAAGGGCAGCCGACGCGCGACCCGGCAAAGGCAAGGGAGGGCGCGCTGTTGCCGTTCGCCGGCTACAAGGGGTTCGGGCTCGCCTTTATCGTGCAGGCGCTGGGGGTGCTGGCCGGCTCGGCGCTCGACCCGGACCAGGACGACGGATATCTGTTTGTCGTCATGAAGCCCGATCTGCTGGTCCCGCTCGACGACTTCAAGCGCCAGGTCAGCGAGCTCGTCGACCGGATCAAAGCGACACCCCGCCAGCCTGGGGTCGACGAGATCCGCATTCCCGGCGAACGAAGCTTTCGCAGCCGCCGACGGCTGCTGCACGACGGCATCGAGGTCGACCGGCCCGTCTACGAGGCGCTCGCGGCATTGCATGTGTAAGAGGGCATCCCTCTTTAGAGTTGCTTGATCGGCCGTCACGAGGATGTCAAATTACATCCGTCTTAATCCATGCAAGTGCCACCTTTCAGCGCGGCTTGGCATCGACTTGAGCAGACCATGATCGGCAGCGAGCGACTTTCATGGCTATTTGCGCCTGTTCATGTCGCTGCTGTCGCGACCCGGGCAAAATCGTTCCGTGACAATCCGGTCATTGGCAGTCCCACCCTCAATCGCGCGGGACTGCATGTGGCGCGTATGCGGACGGCACACCAAATGGCGCAGTCGCGTCGGCGGCGAATGGCGTCGTTGATTTCCGCAGAGGATCGGGCGGCGTTCGAGCGCGATGGGTTCGTCGTCAGGCGGGACTTCCTCCCGGCGGGCGCATATGCGGCGGTCAAGCAGGAGGTCCTGTCGTTCGAGGGACCGGCGCGCGAGCAGGCCGAAGGCGGTGCGATCACCCGGCGCCTCGCCTTGGACCGGCGCGCTCTATCGACCATGCCCGCGGTGCGCGGCTTGGTCCAGGGCGGGCAATGGCTGGGTCTCGTGCGCTATGTCGGCTCGTCTCGTTTGGAGCCGCTCGTCTACATCCAGACGATTTTCGCGCAGGCGCTGTCGGCAGCGCTCGATCCTCAGACGCAGCTTCATTCCGATACCTTTCACGCGACGGTCAAGGCGTGGTTCTTCCTGACCGACGTGCGCGAGGACGAAGGACCATTCGTCTACGTGCCGGGCTCACATCGACCGACACGCCGGCGGCTCGCCTGGGAACGTCGGGCATCGCTCACTGCTGCGCGGAACCCCGACGGTCAATCCGAGCGCGGCTCGCTGCGGATTTCGGCCGCGACCGTGCGACGCCTCGGTTTCGGCGAGCCGAGAGTGTTCGCTGTGCCGGAAAACACGCTCGTGGTCGCCGACACGATGGGCTTCCACGCTCGCGGGGTCTCGGCGCGTCCCTCGGCCAGGATCGAGATTTGGGCTTATGGGCGGCGCAACCCGTTCTTGCCGTGGCTGGGGCTCGATGCCGCCGCCATGCCGCTAATCAAGGGCCGCGCGGTGCCGCTTTATTGGGCGGCCATGGATCTTGGCGAAAGGCTGCGCCTTGGCCGCAATCCCTGGCGCCCCGTCGGGACCATGACGCCGCTGGCCCAGCCCGGTCCGGGGGCGCGCAGCGGTTGACATGGCCGCCATCTTCGACGAGGACAACTCGGCTGGGGCTGATCGGCGAACCTAAAGCGCTATTTTTCACCAAGGACGCTAATGACGAGCGGGACATCGAAGGCTGATGCTGCTGTGCGGTCGGGCGGCGGTTGGGGGCGGTCTCGACTGGGGCAGCGCCAATCCGGAGACGCCGCAGCCCGATGAATGATGGGTCGATCGCGGTCGTCGGAGCGTCCTGCCGGTTTCCGGGGGCCGGGGATCTCGATAGTTTCTGGCGGCTGCTGGTTTCCGCGACGGATGCGGTATCAGAGGTCGACTCGCAGCGCTGGTCGACCCGGCTCTACTACCACCCGGACCGCAGCGAGCCCGGCAAGAGCTATACCTGGTCCGCCGGCCTGATCTCCGACTTCGATCTGTTCGAACCTGCGTTCTTCGGGATCTCGCCGCGCGAGGCGGCGCAGATGGACCCCCAGCAGCGGCTGCTGCTGGAGCTGGTGTGGCACGCGATCGAGGATGCCGGCATCCCGGCGGGCAGGCTTGCCGGCACCGGCACGGGCGTGTTCATCGGGGCCTCGGCCACCGATTACTCCGATTTGCGGCTCGGCGACCCGGCCGGGGCCGATTCGCATTTCATGACCGGGAACGCGCTCAGCATCCTGGCCAACCGGATTTCCTACGTGCTCGACCTGCGGGGGCCGAGCCTGACGATCGACACCGCCTGCTCGTCCTCGCTGGTGGCGCTGCACCATGCATGCGAGGCGATTCGCGGCGAGCGGATCGGCGCGGCGATCGTCGGCGGCGTCAATCTGTTGCTGGCGCCTTATCCGTTCATCGGGTTTTCCCGCGCCTCGATGCTCTCGCGGCGCGGCCGGTGTTTTGCCTTTGACGAGCGTGCCGATGGCTACGTCCGGGGCGAAGGCGGCGGCGTGGCGATCCTCAAGCCACTCGAAGATGCGCTCGCCGACGGGGATGCGATCCGCGCTGTCATCCTCGCCTCCGGGGTCAATTCGGACGGCCGCACGGTCGGGTTGTCGCTGCCGAGCGAAACGGCGCAAGGATCGCTGCTGCGATCGGTCCTCGCCCGTGCGGGCATCGCTCCGAACGATCTCGCTTTTTTCGAGATGCACGGCACCGGGACGCCGGTCGGCGATCCGGTCGAGGCCGCCGCGGTCGGGCGCTGGCTCGCGCAGGACCGGTCCGAGCCGCTGCCGATCGGATCGGTGAAGACCAATATCGGCCATCTGGAGCCGGCGTCGGGGATGGCCGGGCTGGTCAAGGCGGTGCTCGCCCTCGACAATGGCATCCTGCCGCCGACCTTGCACTGCGAGACGCCGAACCCTCAGATCCCCTTCGACGCGCTCAATCTTCGTCTGGTGCGGCAGGCCGAGCCGATCGCGGCGCCGAGAAGTCGACGGTTTGCCGGCGTCAACTCGTTCGGCTTCGGCGGGACGAACGCCCACCTCGTGCTCCAGGCACCGCCGGTGCGGGAAGCAGCCGGCGGAACCCCGGAGCCGCTCCCCCCGCTGCTGATTTCGGCCACCACCGAAGCGTCGCTGCGAGAGCTCGTGCGCGGCTGGTCCAAAAGGCTTGCAGAGACGACGGCCGAGAAGGCCCCGGCGCTGTTGCGCGCCGCCGCTCGCGGGCGCGACCATCATCCGCAGCGGCTGGTCGCGCTGGGCCGGGACCTGGTGCCACTGGCGAACAAGCTGGCCGACTTTCTTGAAAATGGCTCGGCGCCGGGAATTGCTTTGGGAACCGCGGTCAGAGACAACCGGCTCGCCTTCGTGTTCTCGGGCAACGGCGCGCAATTTGCCGGCATGGGCCGCGAGGCGCTGGGCGCCAGTGCGCGCCTTTCGCGCCGCCGTCGAAGAAGTCGACGCGGTGCTCCGCCCAGAGCTCGGCTGGTCGGTGGCGGCGCGCCTCGACACCGGTGTCGACGCCGATCAGGTGGCCCGAGCCGATATCGCCCAGCCGCTGCTGTTCGCGATCCAGGTCGGCATCGTCCGCGCGCTGAGCGATGTCGGCCTATCGGCGTCGGGACATCTCGGGCACAGCGTCGGTGAGATCGCAGCGGCCTGGGCCGCCGGCGCGCTTTCGCTCGTCGATGCCGGGCGCGTCGTCATCGCCCGCAGCCGGCATCAGGAGCGAACGCGTGGGATCGGGCGCATGGCCGCGCTCGCGCTCGCCTGCGATGCGACGCGCGATCTTCTCGCCGAGCTCGGCAGCTCGGCCGAAGTCGCGGCGATCAACGCCGCGCATTCGGTGACGATTTCCGGCTCGGAGGAGGAAATCCGCCGCCTTGGTGTCGAGGCGCGACAGCGCGGGTTGTGGTTTCGCGCGCTCGATCTCGACTTTGCCTTTCACTCCCGAAAGATGGACCCGATCCGGGAGGAACTGCTGGCGAGCCTGGCCGGCCTCGGGTCCCACCCCCCGAAAGCGGTGCTGGCGTCGACGGTTACCGGCGAGCTGATCGAAGGCGGCTCGCTCGATGCCGAGCATTGGTGGCGCAACATCCGGCATCCGGTGCGCTTCGCCGCGGCCACCGCGCGCCTGGTGGACGAAGGCTATCGCCTATTTCTCGAGATCGGTCCCAACCCGATCCTCCAATCCTACCTGGCGGACGCGCTGCGGGCGGCCGAGACCGATGGGCGGGTGCTCGCCAGCCTCTCGCGCGATCCCTCCGATGGCGACCCGTTTCCGGAGATCGCGGCGCGCTGCTATGTCGCCGGGTATGACCAGACCGGCGCCTCGGTCTTCGACGGACCGACAAATCCACGCGGCCTACCGCTATATCCTTGGCAAAGGGAGAGGTTCTGGTTCGACAAGACGGCCGAGGCCGTCGACGCGACGAACCCGCCTTTCGACCACCCGCTGCTCGGATTTCGGCAACCTGGCCCTGCTGTCTGCTGGCTCAACCACATCGACGAGCAGGTGCTGCCCTGGATCGCCGACCACGCGATCGAAGGAGTGGCTGTGCTTCCCGCGGCCGCGGTGCTGGAGATGGCGCTCGCTGCCGCGCGGTGGCGCTGGCCGGATGCTTCGGTGCTCGAAATATTCGACGCCGAGGTGCGACGCCCGCTGCCGTTCGACAACGGACGGATGCGCGAGCTGCGCACCACGCTCGGTTCCGAAGACGGCGATTGGGAGCTGGCGAGCCGACCGCGATTGTCGACCGAGCCTGCGACGGTCCATGCGGCCGGACGCGTCGCTTCGGGAACCGACGCACGGCCATTGCTCCATTGGGCCGAGGATGCCGACGGGGCGCGACGCATCGAAGGCGAGACACTGTACCGATTCGCGCAACGCATGGGCCTTGATTACGGCGCCCGGTTCAGGATCGTCGAGCACATTGAGGTCGCCGGCCCCGACGCCGCCATCGCTCATCTCGCGCGAACCCCGGTCGGCGAGCCGCTCGACTCCTATCTGCTGCATCCGGCGTTGCTCGATGGCGCCTTGCAAGGGTTGCTCGGGCTCCTGGCGGACCGCCGCAGCGAGGTGCCCGGTGTCGGCTTTCTGCCGTGGCGCTTTGGCCGCGTGCGGCTCCTGGCCCCGTTCGGCCGCATCCCCCGCCGGGCTCGGCTGCGGCTTACCCGCATCGGCGTCAGATCGGTGGCCGCTGACGTCGCCCTCTTCGACGACAATGACGACGGCATTGCCGAACTCGCCGATTGCTGGTTCCGGCGCGTCGAGCTGACCCGGCGCGGCTCGGCCGACGAACTGGCGCTCCGGGTCGATCTTGTTCCGGCGCCGCTCGCCGAGCCCGCCCCCGCCGCCCCTCTGGACCGGGTCGGCGGAACCCTGCTCCGTCTTGCCGCCGCCAGCCAGCCGGACCGTGGGCGCGAGGATCAGGCACCGTTGCTCGATGCCTTGGTCGGCGCGGCGGCGCTCCACTCCCTGCGGCATGTTCCTCTCCCCCTGATCCCGTTCACGGTCGGCGGGCTCATCGATTCGGGGCGGATCGCGCCCATGTCGGGCGGTCTTGCCGAATGCCTGCTGCAATCCCTCGAACGCCTCGGCGCCGCGACCCGAAACGATGCGGAATGGCAGCTCCAGCCGGCCGACGATCTGCCGCAGGCGTCGGAAGTGTGGCGCCTGCTGCTTGCCGAGGCGCCCGATCTGGTGGCCGAGCTCGCGCTCGTCGCAGCCTCGATGCAGGACCTGCCGGAAACCCTGACCGATGGGCCGAAGCCGCCCGATGCGCGGCTCGCGCCGATGCAGGAGCATCTGCTCCAGGCGTCGCCGGCGAGCGCCGGCGGCGTCGCCCTGCTGTGCGATGCACTGGAACGGATCGCCGCGGCATGGCCACAGGGCCGGCCGCTGCGCATTATCGAGATTGGTGCGGGAGGCGGTGGTGCGACCCGCCGCGTGCTCGACCGCCTGTTGCAATCCGGCGTCTCGGCGACCTATCTCGCGACGAGCGCCGACCCCGAGCAAGCTGCCCGGCTGTCCTTCGTCGTCGAGCCTTTCGTTGGCGCTTCCGCCTGCCGCTGGTCGCCCGTCGACGGGACCGAAGCTCTCGACGGGGCGGCGTTCGACATCGTCTTGGCGGTGAATGCTTGCGCGCGCCTGCGGCTCGATACCGCTGCCATCGAAAATTTAGCCGACGTGCTGGCGCCCGGCGGGCTCTTCCTCGCCGTGGAGCCCGAGCCCAATGCGCTTTGGGATGTGGTCTTCGGTCAGGCCGCGGAGTGGTGGTCCCGCTCCGAAGCATCGCCGCTGCGCACCGGCGAGGAATGGCTGACGGAGCTAACCGCGGCCGGGTTCGAGTCCGCCGGAGCCGCAACGCTCTCAACGTCTCCGTGGCCGAGCGCGATCTTCTGGGGCAGCGCACCATCGGCCGCGGAGCCCGCCCGCACCATCCTGGCGGAACCGGCGTCGATTACGCTGATCGCCCCGGCTAGCGCTTGCTCGGCAGCACTGCAAAAACGGCTGGCCGCGGCAGGCCACCGGGTCGCCGTTTCCCGACCCGAGGCTCTCGCCTCGGCAATTTGCGGCGCGGCAGGCAACGCGACGGCGCCCGGGATTGTTCTTTTCCTGGCCGAACCGTCCGACGCCGACGACCTTATTGACGATGCGGTGATGCAGATCGCCGCGCTGGCGCGCGCCGCGGTCGCTGCGGCTGAGCTATCGGCCGTGCTCTGGGTCGTCACCTGCGACGCGCAGCAGGTCATGCCGACCGAGGCCTCAGGATGCCTGGTCGGGGCCGCCCTCTGGGGCCTTGCCCGCGTGCTCGTCAACGAGATGCCGCGCCTGTCCCTCCGCTTGGTGGATTTCGCGGGGCGCACCAGTCCGGACGAGCGCGCCCGGCAGATCGCCGCCGAGCTGACGCAGCGCACGGATGAGATCGAGATCGTTTGGACCCCGCGCGGGCGCCATGTGCTTCGCCTGCGGGCGGGTCTGCCGCCGCGCTGGGCGGCTGAGGCCGACACGGTAACATTGTCGGGCGGCCGGTCGGGCGGGCTCGATTCTTTGGGTTGGAAGGCCGCGGCGCCCCGCCCTCCTGGTCCGGGCGAGATCGAACTCGAAATGCATGCGGCCGGGCTCAATTTCCGCGACATGATGTGGGCGCTGGGCCTGCTGCCGGAAGAGGCTCTGATCGGCGGCTTCTTCGGCCCGAGATTCGGGCTCGAATGCGCGGGCGTCGTCCGCTCCTTGGGGTCCGGGGTCGCTGGCTTCGCCGTCGGCGACCGCGTGATGGCGTTCGCCCCATCCTCGTTGAGCAGCCGCGTCGTCACGATTGCGGACGCCGTCGTGGCGATCCCGCCTGAAACGAGCTTTGCCGCGGCGGCGACGATCCCCGTTGCCTTCGTCACCGCGATCTACTCGCTGGGCCATCTGGCGCGGCTCGCCGCAGGAGAGCACGTCCTGATCCATGCAGCCGCCGGTGGTGTCGGCCTCGCCGCGATCCAATACGCCAAGCACCGCGGCGCGGTAGTCATCGCCACGGCTGGATCGGAGATGAAGCGAGCGTTCCTGCGCCTGGCGGGCGCCGATCATGTGCTCGATTCACGTGATCTCGCCTTCGCCGACGGGGTGCGCGCGATCACCGGCGGCGAAGGCGTCGATGTCGTCCTCAACTCGCTGAGCGGCGAGGGGATGGAGCGTAGCCTCGAGGTGCTGAAGCCGTTCGGCCGCTTCCTCGAGCTTGGCAAGCGCGATTTCTACCAGAACACCCGCGTTCACCTGCGGCCGCTGCGGCAAAACATTTCTTACTTCGCCATTGACGTGGACCAGCTGCCGACGCGGCGGCCGGAGCTCGCCCGATCCCTGCTGGCCGAGGTATCGGCGGCACTCGCCGAGGGTGCCATTCGGCCTTTGGCGCATCGCATCTTTTCCTTTGCCGAGCTCGGCGACGCCCTTCGCCTGATGCAGTCCTCGGGACACATTGGTAAGCTCGTGCTGGTGCCGCAAGCCAATGAGGGCGTGCGGTTACGCGAGCCGCCCGACATCACAGCACGGCGCGACGGCACCTATCTGATCACCGGCGGCATCGATGGTTTCGGCTACGAGGCGGCGCGGTGGCTGGCCAAGCGCGGCGCCGGCTCGATCGCGCTCGTCGGCCGCCGCGGCATGGCGACGCCGGGCTGCGCGGAACGCGTCGCCGAACTCGAGGCGGCGGGCGCCGAAGTGCGGGTCTACAGCGGCGACGTCGGCGATCGCGGCTCGCTCGCCGCGATCCTCGATGCGATCCGGGCGAGCCAGCCCCCTCTGCGCGGGGTGGTGCACGCGGCGGCGGCGATCGATGACGGGCTCGCCGCGGAAATTGACACTGCACGCATCGGCCCGATCCTGCACGCCAAGCTCGGCGGGGCGATCGAGCTCGACCGGCTGACCCGCGACGATCCGGTCGAGCTGTTCCTGCTGTTCTCTTCGGCGACAACCCTGCTGGGAGCGCCAGGGCAGGGTGTCTACGTTGCCGCGAACGCCGCGCTCGAAGCCCTTGCCCGCCGCCGCCGCGCCGAAGGCAGACCGGCGCTGACTGTTGCCTGGGGTCCGATCGAGGATGCCGGCTATTTGGCCGACAGGCCGCAAACCCGCGACGCGCTGGCGCGGCGACTAGGCGCCAGGCCGCTCCCGGCCGCGCATGCTCTTGCCGGACTCCCGGCCCTCGTCGCCAGCGGCTTGCCGGTGGCAGGCCTCGCGGATACGAGCTGGGCCGAGGCGCGGCGCTTCCTGCCGATCCTGGCAACGCCGTTCTTTTCGGACGTGCGCGCCAAGGCGGTCACTTCCGCATCCGACGATTCTCTCGCCGAGCGGCTCACCCGCCTGGACCCGGAGGCGGCGCTGATGCTGCTGAAGACCGTCGTCGCCGAAGAAGCGGCGGCGATCCTCAGGCTCCCCGCGGCCGGCATCGATCCGCTGCGTCCATTGTCGGAGGTGGGCATGGATTCGCTGATGGCGGTAGAGCTGCGCCTCGCCCTGGAAAGTCGTCTGCACGTCGACCTACCGCTGGTCTCGCTCGCCGAAGGCACCAGCGTTGCCTCGATCGCCGCGCGGCTCGCCAGCGCCCTGCCGACGCAGCCGAAGGATGCCGAGCTGGCGGCGGCCGAGCTGGCGGCGCTGGCGGCGCGCCACGAGGCTGGCTACGAGGCGTCGATCGCGCCGGTGGCGCAAGCGCAATCGGCGGCGGCGGAATAGCGCGTTGGACGAGGGGCGCAACCTGTTCGGCCTGTCAGCGCAGGCAAAGGCCCGGCTGCTCGAAAGGGTGTCCTCGGCATCATCGAAGCGGAGGGCGGGGGTGCTCCGCCCTCAATCCGGGGAACCCTCGCGGCTCGACGTGTCCGGGCTCGACGGGTTCAAGGAGATCCGAATGATCCGCGAAGCCGCGGATTTTCTCGGCATCGCCGACCCGTTCTTTCGCGTCCACGACGGGATCGCAGGCGCCGAAACGGTGATCGACGGCCGCAGCTACGCCAATTTCGCCTCATACAACTATATCGGCCTCAACGGCCATCCGCAGATTGCTGCCGCAGCAAAGGCGGCGATCGACCGCTACGGCACCTCGGTCTCGGCGAGCCGCCCGGTCTCGGGCGAGCGGCCGGTGCACCGCGAGCTCGAGCAGGCGCTGGCGCGGTTGCATGGTGCGGAGGATAGCGTCGTCCTGGTCGGCGGCCATTCGACCAACGTCACCGTGATCGGGCATCTCCTCGGCCGCGACGACGTGATCGTCCATGACGCGCTGATCCACAACAGCATCGTGCAGGGAGCGATGCTGTCCGGCGCGCGCCGGGTGCCGTTCTCGCATCTCGACCACGAGGCCGCCGATCGGCTGCTGGGGCAGGCGCGACCGCGCAACGGGCGCGCGCTCCTCGTCATCGAGGGGCACTACAGCATGGACGGCGATGTCCCCGACCTGCCCGCCTTCGTCGCGGCGGCGCGGCGCCACCGCGCCTGGCTGATGGTCGACGACGCGCACGCATTGGGCGTGCTGGGCCCGCGCGGCTTTGGTTCGGCCGACCATTTCGGCATCGACCCGAGCGATGTCGACATCTGGATGGGGACGCTCAGCAAGAGCCTGGTCTCGTGCGGCGGCTACATCGCCGGGAAAAAGGATTTCGTCGACTATCTGAAGCTCGTGGCGCCGGGCTTCGTATTCTCGGTGGGAATGGCGCCGCCGGCGGCCGCGGCGGCGCTCGCCGCCGTCGAGCTGTTGCAGCGCGAGCCGGAGCGGGTGCGCCGCCTCAACGACCGGGCCGCGCTCTTCCTGCGGCTCGCGCGCGAGGGCGGGCTCGATGTCGGCGGGTCGGTCGGCGCCTCGATCGTCCCGGTCATCACCGGCAGCTCGATCCGCGCTGGGCGCCTTGCCCAGGCGATGTTCGAGCGCGGTGTCAACGTCCAGCCGATCCTCTACCCGGCGGTGCCCGAGCGCGCCGCCAGGCTGCGGTTCTTTCTGACCGCGGCCCATACCGAGGAGCAGATCCGCGGCACCGTCCGCATTCTTCACGAGGAAAGCCGCCGGATCGGCGAAGAGCCGACCGACCTCGCCGCAGTCGTCCGGCATCTCGGAAAGCTGGCGGTGTTCCCGCGCTAGCGGCGCGCGACCTTGACGGGCTGGCCCAGCGCCGCCGAGAGGACGATCGCTTCGAACGCGGCGACGCCGTGCAATACCTCCTCTGCGGTGATCGGGTAGGGCCGCTTGCCCCGGATCGCCGCGGCGAAGCCTTCGAGCTCGGCGGCCTGCCCGTTGAAGCCCTTGTGGCTGACAATTTCAGGGGGGGCACCGGCGGCATCCGTCACCGGCATGAAGCGGAATTCTACATCCTGGCCCGCCAGCTCGACGCGGCCCTTGGTGCCGTAGACCGCGAACCGATAGCTCGGCGCCGTGACCAGCGAGCAATAGAGCGTCGCCGAGACCCCGTTGGCCAAGCCGAGCAAGACCGTCGTCGTGTCCTCCAGCCGCGGCATGACCCGCCGCACGCTGCTGCAGTAGACCTCGTCGATCGCGCCGAAGAGATAGATCAGGGCATCGAGATTGTGCACGCCGGTCGCGGTCATCGCCCCGGCCGGCGCCTCGCGCGGGTCGGACCGCCAATAGTCGGGCGCCATCGCGAGCCCGGTCGGCGAGGTCTGCGCGCTGGCGCAATGGGTGACTTCACCGAGCCGGCCGTCCTCGATCCGCGCCTTGAGCTCGATCATCGCCGGGTGAAACCGTCGCGGATAGGCGACGGCGAGCGTGATCCCGGCCCGCGCCACCGCGTCGAGCGCCCTCTCGGCGCTCTTCACGTCGAGCGTGAACGGCTTTTCCATGAAGACGTGCTTGCCCGTCGCGGCGGCTCGCTCTACCTGCGCGCCGTGCTGGCTGTGCGGGGTGGCGAAGACCACAGCATCGATCGCCGGGTCGGCCAGGATCGCATCGAGATCGTCCTTCAGCGCGATGCCGCGCTCGGCGCAGAACGCCTCGGCCGCCGCACGGGTGCGGGTGTGGCCGGCGGTGAAGCGAATCGCGGCACTTTTCCCCTGTACGGAGTCGACCAGCCTGCGGCCCCAATGACCGATGCCGATGATCGCCGCGCGGATCATTTCTTCGCCGCCAGCATGTCGCGCACCCCGCGCAGCGCCAGGTAGTAGCCGGGAAGGCCGAAGCCGGTGACCATGCCCTGGCTGACCCGCGCCGTTTCCGAGACCGGGCCCCTTCGCACCGGGTTCGAGATATGAATTTCAATCGTCGGGAATTTCACCTGGGATATGGCGGCCACCAATGCCGGATATCCAGAAGAATATCCTGCAGGATTGACTAATGCCGCATCAAATCCTTTGTCGTTCGCTTCGTACAATTTGTTGACGACTTCACCTTCTATGTTCGAGTGGAAAATTTCCACTTCGAGGCCCAGCTCGGCGGCGTAGCCGCGGATGCGCTCGTCATATTCGGGAAGCGTCATGGTCCCGAAGATCTCGGTCTGAACCTTGCCGCGCATGTTCATGCCGGCGCCGTGGACGATCAGAATTTTCGGCATTTGGGGCTCCTCGAAACGCTGTCGGGCGGAGGCCGATGCTAACGGACCCGTCGATTCGATGACAAGCGCCGATCCCGCGTGCTTGACATCACGCGCCTCTATCACTCCCCTTGCGCCTGCATTGCGCGACACGGGCAATGGGGGGTCCGTTGCAGCGTTGCGATAGGGGTATTTGGGCCGGCGCCGTCATCGTATTGGCGCTGGCGCTCGCGCCCTCTGCCGCGGGACAGAAGGCATCCAAGGCTGATCCGCGAAAATCCCCGGCGCAGATCAGCACGCTGGCCGCCAGTCCGTCCAACCGGATCGAGATCGTCACCTTCGCCGATCTGCGGCAGCCGCCCGTCAAGGTGGTGCGAGGAAAGGGCAGCGCCGCCGGCAAGCCGGACCAGGTCGAGGTTGTCACTTTCTCCGACCCCAAATTCAATCCGGTGCGCGTCCTTCGCGGCGGCGCCGATACCGCCCCGATGCCGGGGTCGGGGGTGGCCGACAGAAATATCCAAACGGTGTCGTTTGCCGATCCCCGCTACCAGCCGGTAACGGTGTTCCGCGGCCCGGCGCTCGGCGGCCTGGGGTTTCGCGCTCCCGATATCGACCTGTTCGGTCCGGCCAGCACGGCCGATCTCGACCGGGTCGCCTTCGCCGTCGACGGCGTCGAATCGAGCCACGGGACCGACCCGGGAATGTGGCGCGCGGAGCCGGGCGGGCCGCAGGGGCCGATGCAGGTCTCAGCGGCGGCGGCGAGCGATCTCGGTGGCGGCGACCGCTTCGATCTGGTGCAGAACCGGCTCTTGGGGCGCGCCTATCTCGCCCGCATGTTTAGGCGCTACGGCAACTGGCCGGACGCGATCATCGCCTACAACTGGGGCCCCGGCAATGTCGACTGGTGGATCGGCGGCGGCCGTCCCGCCGACAAATTGCCGCTCGGGGTCGAGCGCTACCGCAACCGCGTTTTGCATGAAATCGGGCTGCTCCACGCCCCTGTCGCGTTGCCGCCGCATCCTGGCCGGCAGATCCAGGCCTCGGCGCGTCGGTAGCCCGGCCGGGGCTGCGGTGCAGGCTGTGGCAGCGTATTACATGCATCCGGCGGACATTGTGCGGCGCCAGGCAGTCCACCGAGCTCGGTAATTGCTAGCCGGGCTGCCGGGATCGCGGCTAAGCTCGGCATTCGCCGGACAATGGCCGCAAGATCGGGAGAGAGCAGATGGATTTTGGCGCGTCGATGTTTTTCACCGACTATTCGATGAAGCCGGGCGAGCTCGGCCAAGCGCTGGAGGCGCGCGGCTTTGAGTCGCTGTGGGCGCCCGAGCACTCGCACATCCCGAGCTCGCGGCTGTCGCAGCCGGCCTCGGGCGGCGAGCTCGGCAGGCAGTATTACGACGTAATGGACCCGTTCGTCACCCTGACGGCGGCGGCGGCGGCGACCAAGACGTTGAAGGTCGCGACCGGCGTGTGCCTCGTCATCCAGCGCGACACGATCCAGACGGCGTTGCTCGTCGCGACCATCGACCAAATCTCGGGCGGGCGGTTTCTGTTCGGCATCGGCGGCGGCTGGAACCAGGAGGAGATGGCCGATCATGGCACCGAATTCAAAACCCGCTTCAAGAAGATGCGCGAGCAGATCGAGGCGATGAAGGCGGTCTGGACCGAGGAGGAGCCGGAGTATCACGGCGACATCGTCGCCTTCCCGAAGATGAAGACCTGGCCGAAGCCGGTGCAAAAGCCGCACCCGCCGGTCATCGTCGGCGGCGCCTTCCCGCACAGCGCGCGGCGCGCAATCCGCTATGGCGACGGCTGGGTCCCGAATGCGAGCCGTCCGCAATACGCCGATGTGACCGAATTTCTGCCGCAGTTCCGGCAAATGGCGGCCGATGCCGGGCGCGACCCTGCCGCCGTCCCGGTCACGATCTTCGGCGCGCCGGAGAACCTCGACCGGCTGAAGCAGCATCGCGACCTGGGCATCGCCCGCACCGTCGTGACCCTGCCCTCGGCGCCGGCCGCCGAGATCCTGCCGGTGCTCGACCGCTGGGCCACCCTGATCCGCCAGGCCACGCACTGAGGGGGCATCGGTGCTGTTCACCTGCCTGCCGCCCGGGGCGCGGAACGAAGGCCGGTTTCCCGGCCCGCCGCGGCCGCGCGGGCTGTTGAACAGCAAAACGCCGGTGGAGAGGAGCTGAGCCGATGCTGACCCTGGCGCAGGCGTCGACGATCGTCGACAAGGCCCTCGAAAAGGGCCGCGAGCGCGGCTTCAAGCCGCTGACTGTGGTAGTGCTCGATGCCGGCGGCGACACCTCCGAGAACGACGAGAGCTGCGCCGTCTACGGCATCGGCTGCGCCGGTCTTTCCGCCGACACCGGCGACCCGGCCTAGCGTCAGTAAGCGAGGGGCCCGGCGAAAATATTCAACCGACGGACAGGACGGCTGCAGCACGCCGCCTGGCCTTGGCCTTGACTATGCCTTCGAGGGCAAGCGCGCGGTGCTGGTCGCGGGCGTCTTCCGCACCGGCGCTTTTTCAGGTGGGCAAATGAGCTACTTTGCCTCTCGGAGCACGGTAAAGCCCTGCTTTTCGAAGAAGGGCTTGGCCGCCGGCGATTCAAGAAACTCCAGCAGCTTGGCCGCCTCAGGGTTCTTGCTGTCGGCAGTGAGCGCCACGGGGTAGATGATCGGCGGGTGGGTATCCTCGGGGAACACACCGACGATCTTGACGCCGGGATCGGCCGCGGCGTCGGTCGCGTAGACGATGCCGAGCGGGGCCTCGCGCCGCGACACGAACAGCAACGCGGAGCGCACGTTTTCGCTCGGCGCCACCTTCGCTTGCACCGCGCTCCATAGGCCCAATTTTTCGAGCGCCGCCTTGCCGTATTTTCCGGCCGGGACGCTGTCCGGATCAGCCATCGCGAGCCGCCCGCCGGCGAGCAGCCCCAGGAGGTCGAACCCCGGCTTGATCTCGGCCTTGACGCCGCTGTCAGCTGGCGCGACGAGGACCAGGCGGTTGCCGAGCAGGTTCCGCCGCGTCGCCGGCTTGATCAGATGGCGCTGCTCCAGATAATTCATCCAGTCGAGATCGGCCGAAATGAACATGTCGGCCGGCGCGCCGCTTTCGATCTGCTTCGCCAAGGCCGAGCTTGCCGCGTAGCTGATCTTTGCGTGCGGGCCGCCCTTGGCCGCGAACGCCTGCGTGGCATCGTCAAGGGCGTTTTTGAGGCTCGCCGCGGCAAAGACCACGACATCCTCCGCCTGCGCCGCCTGGACCGGGAGAACGGCGGTCAGGACGATGACGGCGGCGGCGCAAAGCCGACTTACGTTACGCATGGGCATCTTTCCCCAAATTCAAGGCAGCAGCGCGTCGAGCTGCCGATCCGTGAGCTCGACCCGGTAGAAACGGCGGTAGAAATCCCGGGCCTCGGCCTTAAGATCGTCGGGATAGGCCGCCGGGTAGAGAGCGTGGCCGGCCCACAAGAGCCCGAGCAGCCGATTGACCGACGGCGGCTCGTCGATCCAGCCGAAGGGCAGGAAGGGCGCCAAATAAACGCGGCCTTGCGCCACCGCATCGACACCTGCCCACGCCGGTTCCAGACGCGCTTTCCAGAATTCGGGATTGTTGGTGACGATGACGGAAGGTTTCCACGCGACGATCTGGTCCCTGGTAACGTGCACGATCTCGCCGGCCCCGCTGCCGGCCGCGTCCGCGACGTTGGTCGCATCGACGAGGCGCAGCACGTCGCCGAGGCTCGATGCGGACGTCGCCGTCGTGAGCCCGTCCGCGCTGCGCGCGTAATAGACTTTGACTTCCCCTTGCGTGCGGCGGGGCTGGGCCCGCTCCCCAGGGATCGCAAGCAGGCGCTCGGCCGCGGCGGCAAGATCGTCGGACCGCGCTTCGGCTCCGAGGACCGGCCCGAGCAATCGGTAGATCTCGGGGGTGCGCTCGAGCCTTCCGTCGAGCAGCAGCACCGGGATGCCCGTCTCCTGCTGTACGCGGGCGGCGCGCTCGGCGTATCGCGGCGATGTCGAGCCGTAGTCGAGGATCAGGTCCGGCTTCGTCGCCCGGATCTCCTCCGATTGAACCTTGTCGTCGCGCATTAGCGGCGCCAGCGCCGCCAGGCTGGCGGCCGGCTCTTCGAGGAAGGGTTTTGCCGCCGGGCTCGGCGAGTGGGGCCAGCCGATCATCTTCTCCGGCGCCAATGTGTAAATAAGCACGGCGGCGGGCGGACCGGCCGGCATGACCCGTTCGATCCGGTCCGGCACCTCGACCGACCGTCCGGCCGCATCGGTCAGCGTGCGTGCCCAAGCCGGCGGCGCGGCCATCAGCAGGAGCGCCAGCAGCCATCCGCCGCGACGAGGCTTCAACGGTCCCATCGTGCTTCGATATATCTCTACAGATATCTCGGGATAATGCGAGGCCTCGCCACGCAGTGTCAAGCGGGGCTGCGATGCAGCCTTGTCGGGTATCAATATATTTAAACGGATATATCGTTGCCATAGGCATTGGTGCCCGGATTGCGAGAGGAGGGACAACATGCGTAAGGCGAGCTTGATTCGCGGCGCCGGCGTTTTTGCGTTGTGGATTGCGGTATTGCCGATCGGGCAGGCCCGCACGGCCCCGACCACCGAGCTGACCGTGACCGGCGACGTGGCCGCGCCCGCGGTCTACGATCTGACCGGGCTGAAGTCGTTGCCGCCGACGACCGAGACGGTCACCTATAAGACCGGCGCCGGACCGCAGACCGGGACCTTCACCGGGCCGACGCTGTGGACGCTGCTCGATGCAGCGGGGCTGCAGAGCCCGCCGGTGAAGAACGGGGTGCTGCGCCAATATGCCCTCGCTACCGGCAGCGACGGGTACAGCGCGCTGTTCTCGTTGGGCGAGGTCAACCCCAATTTCGGTGGCGTCGACCCGCAGGTGCTTGTCGGATATCAGGAAAATGGCGCGCCGCTCGGCTCGACCGGGTTCGCGCGAATGGTCGCCGCGAAGGACAATTTCGGCGGCCGCTATGTCTCCAATCTGGCAAATCTTCGGGTCGGGTCCGCCCCGTCGCTGCCGTCCGAAGGCGGCGGCGAAACCACGGAATTTTCCCTTTCCGGGGCGGTTCGCACCCCGGGTGTCTTCAATCTGTCGAGCCTGCAGGCGCTGCCGGCGACGACCGAGACCGTGACCTATCTCGCCGGCGGCGGATCGGTGACTGCGACCTTCACGGGCGTTTCACTGTGGACCCTGCTGACCGACGCCGACGTTCTGACCGATCCGGCCGTCAAGAACGACATCCTGAACTTCTACGTGCTCGCGACCGGCAGCGACGGCTACGAGGCGATCTTTTCCCTGGGCGAGCTCGACCCGATGTTCGGCGGCACCGGCGCGCCCGATCTGATCGCCTATGTGGTCGATGGCGGGCCGCTCGGCCCGGACGGTTTTGCCCGCGTCGTCGTGCCCGGCGACATCCGCGGCGGACGTTACGTTTCCAACCTGGTCAGCCTCGAAGTGATTGACGCGGTCGTCCCCGAGCCCGGCTCCCTGCTGCTCATCGTATCGGCGCTGCTCGGATTAGCGCTGTTGCGGCGGGTGCACCCGCGGCAAGCGGCGGCCGGCCGTCCCCTTCGGCGAAAGCCGGGCGCTTAGTGCACAACTCCGCCAGGAGGCTGGCCCGCGTTCGCCTCACCTCGTTCGTCGGAAGTCGACCCGGCCATCTCGCGCAAATCTGTTGCCGTCATGGCGAAGGACACATCGAAGCCGTCGGGCGTGCTGAGGGTGACGATGAAGGTTCCAGGCCGCGTGCTGCGTTCGACCGCCCAGCCGGCCGCCGGATAGACGAGCCGCAGGCTCGGGTCGCCGTGCTGCAGCCTCATAGCCTGCCGCATCATCTCCGGCAACGTCATCATCAACGCTTTCAGGCACTCGGCCGGGAGCAGCAATGCGCCGGCCCGCCCGTCTTCGTCGGCGATGCCGATCGCCACGCTCGCCCCGTCCGCTGCAACTGAAAATGTCGTCAAGCGTTTCGCCCGGATGGTGGTGGTCATGTCGCTCGCTCGTCGCGGATTTCAGGACAACGCTACGATCGATATATATATGAAAATATATCGGAGCGTCGACCCGCCCCTTTTGCCGAAGATGTCCACCCCGACGCTCTGCGAAGAGCTGCGCGCAGCGCGCGCATCCGCTACACTTGCGGCATGGCGGGATTGACCCTGCGTCTCGATTTCGGCCCGGGGCAGGCGATCGGCCACGGCAAGATCCGCCTGCTGGAAGCGGTTCGCGACCACGGCTCGATTTCGGCGGCCGGCCGTGCGATGGGGATGTCCTACCGGCGCGCCTGGCTGCTGGCCGACGCGCTCAACGCCCTCTTCGAGGAGCCGGTGATCGAGACCAAGCACGGCGGCCAGGGCGGCGGCGGCGCCGGGCTGACGCCGTTCGGCCATCGCGTGATCGCGCAATATCGGGCGATCGAGGAGAAGGCGCAGGCCGCGATCGCCGCCGACCTCGCCGCGCTCGCCGCCGCCACCCGCCCGCCGCACCGGTGAATTCGTCGTGCCGTCGCGCTACACCGCCGACAACGCCGAGGCCTATCAGCGCCTGATGGGCCGCTGGAGCGGCCTGCTGGCCGAGGCGCTGATCGACTTCGCCGGGCTCGACGAGGGCGACCGGGTGCTCGATGTCGGCTGCGGCACCGGCAGCCTTGCGTTGGCGCTCGCCGCCCGGGCGCAGCCCGCCGCGATCACCGGCATCGACATCGCCGCACCCTACATCGCCTACGCCGCCGCCCGCTCGGCCGACCCTCGCCTCGATTTTCGGGTGGGCGACGCGGTGGCGCTGGACCTGCCCGCCGGCAGCTTCGACCGCACGCTGTCGCAATTGGCGCTGAACTTCATGTCCGATCCCTCGCGCGCAATCGCCGGCATGCGGCGGGTGACCCGCCCCGGCGGCGCCGTCGCCGCGGCGGTCTGGGATTTTCCGGGCGGCCTCGTCTACCAGCGGATTTTCTGGGACACCGCGGCCGCACTCGACCCCGCCGCCGACGCCGCCCGCGCCCGCCATTATTCGAGCCCGTTGACCGGGCCGGGCCAGCTCGCCGCCGCGTTTCGCGAAGCCGGGCTGCGCGACATCGGCGAAGGCTCGCTGACGATCCGCATCGAATACCGCGATTTCGCCGACTACTGGGAGCCGATCGAGAACGCTCAGGGGCCGGTCGGAGACTATGTCAAGGGCCTTGCGCCTGACCGGCTCGCCGCCTTGCAGTCGGCGGTGCGGCGCGCCTACCTAGCCGGCAGCCCCGACGGACTGCGCTCGATGGCGGCGACCGCCTGGGCCGCGCGCGGCGTCGTGCCCCTTTCATGAGAGCTTGGAGAACCGCAATGAAGCTCAGTGCACGCAATCAAATAAAGGGCAAGGTGGTCGAGGTCCGTAAAGGAGCGACGACCGCGCATGTTCGGATCGACATCGGGAATGGTGTCGTCATCACCTCCTCGATCACCAACGAGGCCGTGGACGAGCTCGGTCTCGCCGCCGGCGATGACGCGATCGCGGTGATCAAGGCTTCCGATGTCATGGTCGCAAAGTAAATTCAGCCCGGTCCGCTGACCCCGGCTTCGCCGAAGGTCGCCATGCCGGTGTGGCAGGCGGCCGCCGCCTTTAGGAGCCCGAGGCCGAGGGCCGCCCCCGAGCCTTCGCCGAGCCGCATGCCGAGGTCGAGGAGCGGCCGCTGGCCGATCCGCTCCAGCAGATGCCGGTGGCCCGGCTCGGCCGAGACATGGGCGACGATGCAGTGGTCGAGCGCGTGCGGGTCGGCGGCGAACAACACTGAAGCGGCGGCGGTCGAGGTGAAGCCGTCGAGCACGACCGGCACCCGCCCGAGCCGCGCCGCCATGACCGCCCCGGCGATCGCGGCGAGCTCCAACCCGCCGAGCCGGCGCAAGAGATCAAGCGGGTCGCGGCCCTCCGGGCGGTGTCGCGCCACCGCCGCCGCGACGACGCGGCGTTTGGCGTCGAGCGCGGCGCCGGCGACTCCGGTTCCGGGCCCGGTCCACAATTCCGCATCGCCGCCGAACAGCCCGGCGCACAAGGCTGCCGCGGCGGTGGTGTTGCCGATCCCCATCTCGCCCAGGGCCAGCGCGTCGATGCCGGGCTCGACCGCCATCATGCCGTAGGCGATCGCCTTGGCGCATTCCGCCTCGCTCATCGCCGGCCCCTCGACGATGTCGCCGGTCGGCTGGTCGAGGCTCATCTCGTAGACCCTGAGGTCGGCGTCGACGACGCGGCAGAGCTGGTTGATCGCGGCCCCGCCGGCGATGAAGTTCGCCACCATCTGCGCCGTGACCGAGGCGGGGTAGGCGGAGACGCCGCGGGCGGCGACGCCGTGATTGGCGGCAAAGACCGCGGTGCGCGGGTGGTCGAGGCCGGGCGGGTGCCGTGCCTGCCAGGTTGCGAGCCAGATCGCCAATTCCTCGAGCCGGCCGAGCGATCCCGCTGGCTTGGTCAGCTGCTCCTGGCGCAGCGCCGCGGCGGCGCCCGCATCGAGATCGGGGCCCGGCAGATGCGCCAGGAGCACCCGGATTTCGTCCAGATCGGCGACCGGCTCGTTCATCGACCTTCTCCTTGCCCGGCGATGGTCGCCGAACCGTTCCCCCGCCCCAAGCGGAAAAAGCTATCGTCTCGCCATGACAGCACATAACGACCCTCCCTATCGCCGACCAGGTGTCTTCTCGGGGTTCGCCGCCGCCACCGCCTTCCTGACCCGGATCCCTACGGCGGGGAGGAAAGATGGTCGGCTCGCCGACGCGGCCTGGGCGTTTCCCTTGGTCGGGGCCGGGATCGGAGCTATCGCGGCGCTGACCTTCTTCGTGGCCCAGCTGGTCGGGCTAGGCGATGAGCCGGCGGCGCTGCTGGCGGTGTCGTCTGGCATCGCGCTGACCGGGGGATTGCACGAGGACGGGCTGGCCGACGCGGTCGACGGCCTTGCCGGCGGCCATGACCGCGAAGCGAAGCTCGCGATCATGCGCGACAGCCGGCTCGGCACTTACGGCGTCCTGGCGCTGGTGCTGAGCGTCGCCCTGCGCGCCGCGACGCTCGCCCAGATCGGCGATGCGGTCTTCGCCGGCCTGGCGCTGGTCGCCGCGCACGCCGCCTCGCGCGCCGCACTCCCCGCGGCGATGTGGGCGATGACGCCGGCGCGCACCGATGGTCTCGGTGCGGCGGCGGGGCGGCCCTCGGCATCGGTCACGGGGGCGGCCGCAGTGATCGGCATCGTCATCGCGCTCGCCGCGCTCGGGCCGGGGCACGGCGCCGCCGCGGTCGTTATTTCGGGTGCTGCGGTCTGCGCCGCTGCGGCGCTTGCGCGCCGCCAGATCGGCGGCTACACGGGCGACGTGCTCGGAGCGTTTCAGCAGATCGGAGAGATCGCGATGCTGCTCGCGGCGGCGGCGAGATGAGCCAGACGACGACGCAGATATGGTGGGTGCGGCACGCGCCGGTGGCGCATGGCGGCCGCATCTACGGCCAAAGCGACTTGTCCTGCGACTGCTCGGACGGCGCGCTCTTCGCCGGCTTGGCCGGGCGATTACCTCGTGAGGCGGTGTGGGTGACGAGCGATCTGCGCCGCACCCACGAGACCGCTGCCGCGATCGTCCGAGCCGGCCTGCCCGGGCCACAGCCGATCCCGGGCCCCGGAGCGATCGCGATGGCCGATCTGGCCGAGCAGAATTTCGGCGAATGGCAGGGCCTGACCTATGACGAGCTGCACCAGTCCCGCGACGGCGATTTTCATCGCTTCTGGCACGCGCCGGCGCACGAGACTCCGCCCGGCGGCGAGAGCTTTGTCGCCGTCGTCGCGCGCGTGTCGCGGGCGATCGACGAGCTGGTTGCCGCTCATGCCGGGCGCGAGATCATCGCCATCGCGCATGGCGGCACCATTCGCGCGGCACTCGCCGTGGCGCTCGGCCTCGACCCGGAAGCAGCACTCGCCATCGCGATCGAGAATTGCTCGATCACCCGCATCGACCACATCGACGGCCCCGGCCGAGGCCATGGCTGGCGCGTCGTGACGGTCAACCGCCCGCCGCGGTGATCCTCAGGGGCGGGCCGGCATCTTGGGGAAGCGCTGGCGGTCGCCGCCGAGGCTGACCCACGACTGGGCGCTGTCGGTGTAGATCTCCATTGCCGGCTTGACCCAGCTCGAATCGTCGAGCGTCCCGGCCAAGATCATGACTACGCCGGGCATGGCCTGAGCCTCGTCGAACAGCGAGGAGCCGCAATCCGAGCAAAAGCGGCGATGCAATATCTGGCCGCTATCGCCGTGGTCGTCGAACGTCTTCGGGTTCCCCTGCACGCTCAGCGCCGGCTTCGGTAGTGCGACCACCACCGCGAACGCCGTCCCGGTTCCCTTCTGACAGTTTTTGCAATGGCATACGCCGACGAAAGCCGGCTCGGCATCGGCCGAATAGCGCACCTTGCCGCACAGGCACCCACCCTCGATCTTCATCCAATCCTCCTGTTCATCGGGCCGCGGCGGCGGCCACCGAGCGCAGGCTAGCCCGGCCGCGGCGACAAATCGAGATAGATGGCGAAAGAGTGACATCGGCCGCGAGCTCGAACGCCCGCCGGCGCCGCAACTCCGTTAACCAACAAGCTGCATATTATTAACTATATCGTCTTTTAGTTGTGTTTTGGATCAAATACGCATATGGGTGTGGCGTCTTTTCATCCAGAGATGCTCCGATGCGAAAATTGAGCGCCTGTGAGCGATGCCGCCCGGACGGCTATGCGTAGCGATGAGCGGCGAGCACCACGGCATTGACCCGCGGCCACAGCTGGCGTCCGCCGCGGGCCGGAACGGGAGCGATCCGGACATGGCTCTGAGCGTACCGGAGGGGTGGTACGACGCAACTTGGAACCCGACGGTCGGCTGCTCGCGCGTCAGCCCAGGCTGCGATCGTTGCGAGGCGATGCGGACGGTTGCGCAGCTCGCCCGAATGGGCGGCAAGCCGGCGGCCCGCTACACCGGGCTCGTCGCAGCCGGTGCGGACGGCACGGCATGGACAGGAGCAATCCGCATTCGAGAGGATTTGCTGACCTGGCCGCTGTTTCGCCGCGACGCCCGCCGCATCTTCGTCGGCTCGTTGACAGACCTGTTCCATGAGGATCTCGCCGCCGAGACCCTCGATCGGGTGCATGCGGTAATCGCCATCGCCCACTGGCACCGGTTTCTGGTGCTGACCAAGCGCGCCGGGCGCATGCGCGCCTATTACCGCGATCCGAACACGCCGCGCCGAATCGCCGTCGCGATGGAGCAGCTGGCCGCGGCGCCCGGAGCAGATGCCGGTCTCGTTGTGAGCCCGGGCGCCGTGCCGGGTGGAACCAGCCACCCCGCCCCGAAGCGAAACGAACGGACACGACGGCGCTGGGCTGCTGGCCTCCGCCGCATCGTCTACGAGCCCAGCGCGCCGCATCTTCGCCCGATCGGCCTCGATCCGTGGCCATTGCCGAATTTGTGGCCCGGCGTGTCGGTCGAAGACAACGATCGCCTCGGCCGTATCGGCGATCTCGTGCAGATGCCCGCGGTGCTGCGGTGGGTATGTTTCGAGCCGTTGCTCGGCCCAGTCCGGCCCGACGCGGTGCCTATCGGCGAGACTTATTACGATGCCCTTGTCGGCATGCATTACGCTCGCGATGATCGCGACCGGGTTTTGCCGATCGACGGTCCCTTGTGGCCGCCGCTCGACTGGGTCGTGGCCGGCGGTGAAATCGGTGCCGGCGCGCGCGCGATGCACCCCGAATGGGTTCGCCAACTGCGTGATCTGTGTCTCGAAGTCAGGATCCCATTTTTCTTCAAGCAATGGGGCGAATGGGCGCCGGCGTCCGCGGATGGTTCTGACGAACGGATGCTCCGGGTCGGCCGACGCGCCGCCGGCCGCGTCCTTGACGGTCGCAGCTGGAGCGGACTGCCAACGCCGGTGCGGCGGTGAGCGCCGCGGCCCTGCCGGGTCTTTCCATCCCGCACCCGCCCATCCAGCCACGGTGGCCTGCTGCAATGCGTCAGCCGGTTCACACAAGCTTAAGGTAGTTCGGACCCTCCGGAATGGCCGGTCAGATCCGGCCGTAACTGTCTTCGCGGCGGACGATATCGTCCTCGCCGAGGTAGCTGCCGGACTGCACTTCAATCAGATGTAACGGTATCTTGCCCGGGTTTTCCAGCCGGTGCCAGGTGCCGAGCGGGATGTAGGTCGAACTCGTTCTCGGAAATGATCATCTCCTCTTCCCCGCGGCGCACCTTGGCGGTGCCCTGAACGACGATCCAGTGCTCGGCGCGGTGATGATGCAACTGCAGCGACAGCTGACCGCCGGGCTTGACCATAATGTGCTTGACCTGCACCCGATGCCCCTTGTGCAACGCAGCAAAGGTACCCCACGGGCGGTGGACCGTCGGCAGCGCGTCGGCCTCCTCGCGACGCTCGCGGGCGAGCCGCGCCACCAGCTTGCGGACTTCCTGGGTGCGGTCGCGGGGCGCCACCATCACCGCATCGGCGGTGGCGACGACGACGAGATCCTCGACCCCGATCGCGGCGACCAGCCCGGCTTCCGAACGCAGATAACAGTTGCGGGCGTCTTCGGCGACGACGTTGCCGGCGAGCGCGTTGCCGGATGGGTCCTTCTGGCTCATCCCCCACAGCACGTCCCAGGAGCCAACATCGCTCCAGCCCATGGCGACCGGCACGACCGCCGCGCGCGCTGTGTGCTCCATCACCGCGTAGTCGATCGAATCCGCGGCGCACGCACAGAACGCCTCCTTGTCGAGCCGAATGAAATCCTTGTCGCGGGATCCCTCGGCCAAAGCCGTTCGGCACGCGGCGACCATCTCGGGCCGAAGCCGCTCCAGCTCGGCGAGATAGACCTGGGCTGGAAACAGGAAGATGCCGCTGTTCCAGGAATGCTCGCCCGAAGCGAGAAACCGCTCCGCCTGCTCCAGCGCCGGCTTCTCGCGGAACTCGGCTACCGCGAATACGCCGTTGGCCCCGTCCCACGTCCCGCCGCGGCGGATGTAGCCGTACCCGGTCTCGGCGCGCTCGGGAGTGATGCCAAAGGTGGCCAGCGCGCCGCCCGATGCCGCAGCTGCGGCGCGGTCGATCGCGGCGAGAAAGGCGTCGACATCGCCGATCGCATGATCGGAGGGCAGCAACAGCATCAGCGGGTCGGACTCGGCCTCGATCAGCGCCAGCGCCGCGACGCAGGCGGCAGGCGCGGTGTTGCGGCCGACCGGTTCCAGCAACAACCCCCACGGCGCCACTGCGATCTCGCGCAATTGCTCGGCGATGATAAAGCGGTGCTCCTCGTTGGCGACCAGCAGGGGCGGGGCGAACCGCCCCGGGTCGGCCACCCGCCTGACCGTCTGCTGCAACAGGCTTTCGTCGCCGAGCAACGTCAAAAGCTGCTTCGGATAAAGCGTGCGCGACATCGGCCACAATCGCGTGCCCGAGCCTCCGGACAGTATGACCGGGTGAATCATGCCACTACCTCTCAACCTCCCGACGCAATGTCGAGATACGCCGTTTTTTCTCGGGCGCAAGACCGGGGCCGCATCCTCTTTCGCCGGGTGGCCCGCGGCAGTAGATGTTGCCGTGGGGCGCCGCGGAGCACGGGCTGGCGATGATCGACCTCTACACCTGGCCGACGCCGAATGGGCACAAGATCTCAATTATGCTAGAGGAATTAAGCGCCGATTATCGCGTGCACCCGGTCGACATCGCCAATGGCGAACAGTTCGCGCCGGACTACGCCGCCATCAACCCCAACGGCAAGATACCGGCGATCGTCGATCAGGGAGCGCCTGGCGGCCCGCTGCGGGTCTTCGAGTCGGGCGCAATCCTGATCTATCTCGCGACGAAGGAGGGCGCGTTCCTGCCCACCGAGCCGCGCGGCCGATGGGCGGCGATCGAGTGGCTGATGCTTCAGGTCGGCGAGATCGGGCCGATGTTCGGCCAGGCGCATCACTTCCGGCGCTTTGCGCCTGTGCCCATGCCTTACGCGGCCGAGCACTACACCAAAGCGGCCGCGCGGCTCTACGGCGTGCTCGACAGGCGGCTCGGCGAGGAGGAGTTCCTGGCGGGCGCCGTTTACTCGATCGCAGACATTGCGACCTATCCATGGGTCGCGCGCCACGACTGGCAGGGCGCGAGCCTGGCCGAATATCCGAATGTCTTGCGCTGGCTCGAGGCAATCGGCGAGCGCCCCGGCGTGCGGAACGGAATGCGCGTGCCTCAGATTTAGGATAGGGGCGCCGGTGCGAGCCAGACGAACCAGGTGGCGATGGCCAGAAAGGGACCAAAGGGCAGCGCCGAATGGGCGCCAAGGCGATGACCGGCGAGGCGCAGGCAGACGGCGGCGGCCAATGCGGCGAGGGCCGCGAGGAGGATCACCTGCGGCAGCGCGGCGGCCCCGACCCAGGCGCCCGATGCGGCCAGCAGCTTGGCGTCGCCGCCGCCGAGCCCGTCGCGACCGCGCCACGCCCGATAGAGCGCGGCGACCGCCCGCAGGCCGAGATAGCCGAGGGCACCGCCGAGGGCGCGGTCGGTCAGCTGGTCGGGATCGAATGCCGCCGCCTCGACGAGCCCGGCAATGATGAGAGGCAAGGTCAACAAGTCGGGCAGCAACCAGCGGCGCAGATCGGTCCAGCCGAGCGCCAGGAGCCACCAGCCGAGGATACAATCGAGCCAGACCCCATCGTCGCCGTCTACGCCGATGGCGACCAGCACCACGACCAGCGCGGCGAGCTCGATCCCCGGATAGAACCAACCGAGCGGGCGGCGGCAGAAGCGGCATCGGCCTCTGGTCACAAGCCAGCTCACCAGCGGCACCAAGTCGCGCGCCGCAAGGACACTGCCGCATTCCTCGCAGCGCGACCGACCCCAGGCCACCGCGCCGCCATCGGGCAGGCGCCGGACGACGACGCCGAGGAAGCTGCCGACGAACGGCGCCACCATCATCGCGCCCCATCCGGCATAACCAGCGTCGGCGATCCGGCCGAGCCATTCCGCACCGATCACACGCTGTCGCTCCCGCGGCGGAAAATCGATTATCCTGCGGTCCGTAGGCAGCCGCCGCACCGGCGCCCGCCTGTGATATAACGCTCCGATGACCTTCGAGGCCACCGCTTCCCCGACCGCCGATGACGCCGCCGACGCACTGGCGCGGCTCGGTGCGGCGCTGATCGGCAGTGGTGCGATCGATCAGCGCACGCTCGACCGGGCGCGTCGCGTCGCCATCGAAACCAACGGCCGGCTCGACCGGGTGCTGACCCAGTTGGGCCTGGTCAGCGACCGCGGCCTGGCAGAGACCCTGGCGCAGCTGATCGGCGCCCCGCTCGCCGCCGCGGCGGATTACCCCGAAGCGCCGCTCTTTGCCGATCGGCTAAAGGCCAAATTTCTGCGTCGGGCGCATGCGATGCCGATTGCCGCGACCGAGGATCGCGCGACCCTGGCGATGGCCGATCCGCTCGATATCTTTACCCGCAACGCGGTCGCCGCGGCGCTCGGCCGCCCAGTCGCGGTCGCGGTCGCCATCCCGATCGAGCTCGAAGCCGCCTTCGACCGGCTCTATGCCGACGCCGCCGAGGGCAACGGCGAGGACGCGCTGCTGGACGAGGTGGCCCCCGATGCCGAGCCGGCCGAGGAGGACACCGAGCGGCTCAAGGATCTCGCCAGCGAGGCGCCGGTGATCCGACTGGTCAACCAGCTGATCGCGCGGGCCGTGGAAACCCACGCCTCGGACGTCCATCTCGACCCGTTCCCGGACCGGCTTCGGGTGCGCTACCGCTATGATGGGGTTTTGCACGAGGTCGAGCCGCCGCCGGCGCGGCTGCAGGCGGCGATCATCTCGCGCATCAAGATCATGGCGCGGCTCGACATCGCCGAGCGTCGACTGCCACAGGACGGCCGCATCAAGCTGACCGTGCGCGGCCACGAGATCGACTTTCGCGTCTCGACGATCCCCTCGCTGCATGGCGAGACGGTGGTGCTGCGCGTGCTCGACCGCACCGCGGTCGAATTCGATTTTCAGAAGCTGGGGTTGCCCGAGGACATCCGCGCCGGCCTCGAGTACTCGCTCGACCTGCCGAACGGCATGGTGCTGGTGACCGGGCCGACCGGCAGCGGCAAGACGACAACGCTCTACACCGGCCTTTTGAAGCTGAACACGGTCGCCCGCAACATCGTGACCGTCGAGGACCCGATCGAATATCAGCTCGCCGGGATCAACCAGATCCAGGTCAAGCCGCAGATCGGCCTCAATTTCGCCAGCCTGCTGCGCTCGATCCTGCGGCAGGATCCCGACGTCATCATGATCGGCGAGATCCGCGACCTCGAAACCGCGCAAATCGCGGTGCAGGCGGCGCTGACCGGCCATCTCGTGCTGTCGACCCTGCATACGAACTCGGCGGCGGCGACAATGACGCGGCTGCGCGACATGGGGCTCGAGGATTATCTCCTGACGGCGACCTTGAAGGCGGTGCTGGCGCAGCGTCTGGTGCGGCGGCTCTGCCCCAAATGCAAGACGGCGGAGCCGGCACCGGCAGCACTGTGCGAGCGCTTCGGCCTCGACCGGCTGGCGGGTGGGCAACCGGTTACCTTGCACCACCCGGTCGGCTGCCCCGAATGCCGCGGCACCGGTTTTCGCGGGCGCCGCGCGATCGCCGAATTGCTGGTGCCGAGCCGGGCGATCGACCGGCTGATCTTCGACGGCGCCGACGACAACGCGCTCGAGCGCGCCGCCGCCGAGGCCGGTATGCGCCCGATTTTCGATAGCGGCCTGCTGGCTGTGCTCGAAGGCGACACCACGATCGAGGAGGTCGTGCGGTGCATCCGCAGCGAGGCGTAAGGGACTAAAATGGCGTCCTTCCGCTGGTCGGCGATCAATGCCGGCGGCGAGGTCGTCCGCGGCGTCATGGACGCGCCCGACCGCGCCGCGGTGGTCGAGCGGCTGCAGCGGCAGGGGCAGGTCGTGCTGCGCGCGGACCCGGATGAAGGGGGCCGCAGCTGGACCGAGCTGTTGCAGATCGAGCTCGGCGGCGCCCGCGGCCTCGATAAAACCACCCTCACCGAGGTGACGCGGGAGTTGGCGATCATGCTCGGCGCCGGGCAGGATCTCGACCGCGCCCTGCGTTTTGTCGTCGACGGCGCGCGCAACGCCCGCACCCGCACGATCCTCGGCGAGGTCCGCGACAAGGTGCGCGGCGGCAGCTCGCTCGCCGCCGCGCTCGCCGGCGAGCCGCGCAGCTTCGCCAAGCTCTATGTCGGCCTGGTCCGCGCCGGTGAGGCGGGTGGCACCCTGCCGGCGACGCTCGAGCGACTCGCCGACCTCTTGGAGCGCGAGCGCAGCCTGACCGCGAACCTCAGATCCTCGTTGGTCTACCCGGCGCTGCTGGTCGTCGCGGCAGTCGGCTCGATCTTTTTTCTGCTCGATTACGTGCTGCCGCAATTCACCCCGATCTTCGAGCAGGCCGGGGCCCAGCTGCCGGCCTCGACCCGCGCGCTGATGGCGCTGGGCACAATCACGGGCACCGCCGCGCCGTGGCTGCTGGTCGTGCTGGTCGCGGCCGCCCTGGTCGCGCGCCACTTGTTGGCGCAGCCGGTGCACCGGCTCAATTTCGACCGGTTGCTGCTGCATTTGCCGATTGCCGGCAAGCTGATCCGCGAGACTCTTGCTGCGCGGCTCACGCGCACCCTCGGCAGCCTGCTCGAAAACGGGGTGCCGCTGATCTCGGCGCTGGGCATCGCCAAGGATGCGCTCGGCAACCTCGCCGCGGCGGCGGCGGTCGAAGCGGCGGCCGTCGAGGCCAAGGGCGGCGCCGGGCTCGCCCGGCCGCTCGGCGCCGCGGGAGTATTTCCGGCGCGGACGATCCATCTCTTGCAGCTCGGCGAGGAGGCGGCGCAGCTCGCGGCAATGTCGCTCAAGGCCGCCGACATCCATGACGAGCAGGCGCGGCTGATGGTGCAGCGGCTCGTGGCTCTGCTGGTGCCGATGATCACGATCGCGATGGGCCTCGCCGTCGCCGGCATTGTCAGCGCGCTGTTGACCGCGATGCTGAGCCTCAATGACTTGGCAATGTGAGCAGCGGCTGCACCCGCGTCTGACCCGCTCCGGCGGCTTCACCTTGATCGAGCTCATCGTGGTGCTCGCCGTGCTGGGCTTTGCCCTGGTTCTGGTCGCCGGCTACAAGCCGCCATGGAGCCGTACCCTCGGCCTCGACGGGACGGCGGCGGAGCTGGCCGCCGGGCTGCGACTGGCGCGGTCCGAGGCGATCGGCGGTAACCGCCCGGTCGCTTTTGGGCTGGACCTCACCGGCCGAGAGTATCGTGTCGGTGACGGGCCGCCAAAGCGACTGCCCGCAAATTTCGCGATCGCGCTGTTGACGATCGCCGGCGAACGTCAGAGCGCCAAGACCGCAGATATCCGCTTCAATCCCGACGGCAGCTCGACCGGTGGCAGGGTCACGCTCGCCGACGGCCGCCGCCGCGTCGCGGTCGGCGTCGATTGGCTGACCGGCAGGGTCAGCGTCGCCGATGTGCGCTGACCGTGCCAAGTCCGGCTTCACTCTGCTCGAAGTCGTGGTCGCGCTGGCGATTGCCGCCTTGGCGCTGGTCGGCCTGTTCCAGGCTGGCAGCGGCGGCTTGTTTGCGGCCGACACCGCGGCGCGCGCTGAGGAGGCGGTACAGCGCGCCCAATCCCACCTCGCCGCGATCGGGCGGGATGCAGCGCTGGTGGCGGGCGATTCCGACGGGGACGACGGCGGCGGCTACCGCTGGCGGCTGCGGGTGCAGCCGATCGCGACCCGGCCGGTCGGAACAGCGGACAATTTGCCAGCCACGACGATCACGCTATTCGATGTCGAGGTCGGGGTCTCGTGGCATGCGCGGGGCCACGACCGGGCGGTGGTGCTAAAGACCCTTCGTCTCGGCTCCACGGCGGCGGGCAGCTAAACAATGGGAGGCCGGAAGGTGTCCCGCCGCCAAGCCGGTTTCACCCTGCTCGAAGTGCTGGTCGCGCTGATGGTGCTCGGCCTGCTGGTGGTTGGGCTCACCCAGGGTGTGCGCGCCGGGCTCGCGCTGTGGCAGGCGCAGACCCGCCGTGTCGGCGAAGTCGCCGAGCTCGATGCCGCGGCACGTGTCCTGCGTACGTTGCTCAGTGGGGTCGCGCCGCCGGTGTCCGGCGCCGCCGCGAACTCTGCCATGACGATCACGGGCACCGCGGACCGTCTCGAGTTTGTCGGCAACTTGCCGACCGGTCTCGGCACAACTCAGCGCGCCGACATCGTCCTGGAGCCGAAGGATGGGAGGCTCATGCTGATCTGGACCCCGCACCGTCATGAGACGTCGACCGCGCCGCCGCCCAAGCCGGTCGAGACCGAGCTGATCGGCAGGATCGCTCGGCTCGATCTCTCCTATTGGGGCTCCCCGGGAGCGGACCAGCCTGCGGGGTGGCAGGAAAAATGGGACGGCGCGCAATTCCCCGTTCTGATTCGCCTGCGACTGGCCTTCGCTAAGGGCGATCCGCGCCACTGGCCCGATCTGATCGTGGCGCCGCAGCTCTGACCAGCGCGGCGATTCGCGGCGCCGTCGGTCTGGTCGGGATCAGTTGCCGCCAGTTTCTACCCGCACGTGGCGAGCAAAAGACGCATGAAGCCCGAATGGCGTGACGAAAAAGGGTAAAAGCCGCCGGTTTCGCCAGGCATGAGCCGTTATTGCCACGATGAGGCCATATTTTGAAATCATCGCGGGCCCCCTGAGCGGCACAAATCTCGCCAGCCTTTTCCTGCGGCTCCGGGCTCTGTAGCATGCGAGCCGCACTGCTGGGAATTAGCACCGGCTCGGTTCGGCACAATGCTGCGCGACTTTTTCATCTGGTGGTTCAGGCAACTTGGGGATCTCCTGCCGCGGGCGTTCCGCCGATCCTCTCCCACGGCTGCCGATGCGACGGTGATCACGCCGATCGGCGGCGCCGAGCAGGCCATCGATGCGGTCGCGGTCAGCCTGCGTCGGAACGGGAAGGAGACCCCGCTCAGCCGTTTCGCTCTGGGCGCCACCGGGCTGGCGGACATTCCGCGTACCGGCGGCAGGCCAACCGTGTTGCGACTGCGCCAGTCCGATGTCCTGGGGAAGACCGTGACGCTGCCGATCGCCGCCGAGAGGGAGCTCGATCAGGCCCTCGGGTTCGAAATGGACCGCGAGACCCCGTTCACCGCCGAGGAGATTCTACTGGAATCACCGCATCGAGAATGCCGACCGCGAGAATGGACGGCTGTCGGTGCGGCTCGTTCTGGCGCCGAAGGCGGCTCTCGACCCGCTGCTGGCGGCGCTCCGGCAAGTTGGTCTCGTCCCGCGGCGGGCGGAGGTCGCCGACGGCCCGGACGCCGGCTTCTGGCTGCCGCTCGATGGCAACGGCGGCCGCGTGCGCCATGCCTCGAGCCGTTGGATCAAACCGGCGGCGGTCTGCTTTGCAGCCCTCGCCCTGGCGACAATCGTCATACCCTTTGTCCGGCAATCCTTGGCGATCGCCGCGCTCGATCGCCAGGTTATGGCCGGCCGTGCGGCCGCGGCCGAGGCGGAGGGTTTGCATCGTCAAATCCAGCAGCTGTCCGGTAGCGCCAACCTCATCGAAAGCGAGCGCGACAAGGCCGGCCGGCCACTCGCGATCCTGGCCGCCACCACTCGCGTGCTGCCAGACGACGCCTATCTGACCGAGATGGAATTGCGGCAGCGCAAGCTGACCCTCAGCGGGCGATCTGCGGCGGCCGCCCGGCTGATCGGCGCCTTTGCCGCCGACCCCGAGTTTCACAATCCGGCATTCGCCGCACCCGTTACCCGCATTGAGGCGCTCCGGCTGGAAATCTTCACAATCATTGCGGAGGTCGCGCCGTAGCCTCGCTCAGCGCAATGCCCACCGGTCTTCGCGGCCGGCTATTGGCATCGACTTTGCTGCTTGTCGTGCTGGGAGCGGTGTATCTGCTCGCCGTGGTTCCGGTGCTCGACCTCTATGCGCAGCGCGAGGCAGGCCTGGAGGACAGCCGGATGCTATTGCCTCGGCTGCAGGCCGCGGCGGAAGAGCTGCCAGCCCTGCGCCAGCGGCTTGCCGCGCTGCGTACCGGGGCGAGCGCACGCCAAGTCACCCTCGATGGCGCCAGCGACGCCATCGCGTCGGCCGCTTTGCAAAGCCGGATCGAAGGGTTCGCTGCCGCCGTCGGGGCGACGATCGCCAGCACCGAGAGCCTGCCGGCTGAGCCGCGCGGCGGCTATCGCCGGATCGGGTTGCGCTTTGTCCTCAACGGCCCCTATGAGACCTTGGTCAAGCTGCTCGCCAGGCTCGAAGCCGCCACCCCGCCGCTCGTCGTCGACAATTTGCAGATCCATGGCGTTTTGCGTCGGCCGGGGCTACGTGCGGCAGCCGGATCCGAGGCTGGCCTCGACGCGAGCCTCGACGTCTACGGCTTTCGCAGCGACGAAAACCCGGCGGCAGGCAAATCGTGATTGATCGCCTTGCGATTTATCTGCTGCTCGCCGGGTGCGTGCTGTTCGGCGCGGTGATCATCGGCGAGCTCCGCCCCGGCGCGGATCAGCCGCCGGCGATCGAGGTTCCATCTCGGCCGGCGGCCAAGCCGTCGGAGCACCGGGAACCGCGTGGGAGAATTGACGAGCTGCTCGCCGAGACGCTCTCTCGGCCGCTGTTCAGCAGCACCCGCCACCCGCCATCCGCCGGTGCCGATGATACCCCAAGCGATTCCGATCTGGCCGATACCAGGCTCGCCGGGATCCTGACCGAGCCGGGGCATCGCATCGCAATTTTCGTCCCCGCCGGGGCGAAGCCGCTTACCGTTACCGAGGGCGAAACGGTGAGCGGCTGGCGGGTCGAGAGCATCACCCCGCGCGAGGTTTCGTTAACCGGCCCGACCGGCAGCAAGACCTTGCAGCCCAAAATCGACCCGAACCTCGTTCCCCCGCCGGTTCAGACGCCGCCGACGCCCGCGGTGCCGTTGGGCCCGGCCGGAGCGGCAGCCCGCGCACGCAATCCACCCGCGGCTGCCGTGCTGCCGCAGCCGGGCGTGTCGCCGCGCCTTCCAGTCGCTCCGTCGCGGCCGGGAGTGCTGAGAGGGCGTCGATGATGCGGCAGCTGTTCCGCCTCGCCGTCCTGGGCGCGGCGCTGACCGGAATTTTCGCCTGCCAGCCGCCCACCCCCGGCCTGCTGCCGCTCGAACAGCCCAGCGTTCTGCAGGCCGCGCCTCCGCGCATCAACGGCGAGGTCGCCGCCGACAAGGGCCAGCAGCGCGTCTTTGAGGATCGCGGCGTCGCGGCTCAGCCGACGGCCGCACCGTCACCGCCGCCGCCGGCGGTCTCGTCGAACTCAAGGCGGCGAGATCACGCTCAACTTTGTCGACACTGACATTCGCGAGATCGCGCGCACCATTCTCGGCACCACGCTAAAGGTGAATTACACGATCGACCCGGCGGTGCACGGCACCGGATCGATCGAAACCGGGGCGCCGCTGCCTCGCTCGGCTTTGTTGCCGACGCTGGAGACATTGCTCAACCAGAACGGCGCGACCCTGGTCGAGCGTAACGGCGTCTATTCCGTCGTGCCGATCCCGATCGGCGCCGCCACCAACCCGGTGATCGGCGCGAACGCGATTGGCGCCGGCGCCCAGGTGGTGCCGCTGCGCTATGCGTCGGCCAAGGACCTTGGCAAGATGCTCGAGCCCTTTGTTGCCGAAGGCGGCAAGATCAGCGCCGATGCGGGTCATAATGCGCTCCTGGTGAGCGGCAGCGCGGCCGTGCGGCAAACGCTGGTCGGGCTCATTCGCGCCTTCGACGTCGATATGTTGGCGGGGCAGTCCTACGCCCTTTTCCCGGCCGGCGACGGCGACCCTGGCAAGCTCGCCGCCCAGTTCGAAAAAGTGCTGCAAGCGCAGACCGACGGCTCGCTCTCCGGCATTGTTCGGGTGCTGCCGATGGACCGGGTCAACGCCATCCTCGTGGTCTCGTCGCAACCCCGTTACATCGACGCCGCCAACCGGTTCTTCCATCTCGCGGCGCGGGTCGAGGATGCGACCGCGCGCACCTGGCATGTCTATTACGTGCAGAACGGGCAGAGCGCCGACCTCGAGAGCCTGCTCCAACGCGCCTTTACGCCGGGCCACGTCTCCCCCACCCCGGCGCCCGGCGGCACCGCGCCCGGTGCCCAGCAAGTCTCGATAGCCGCGGGTCGGCCTCCCGGAGGCGGCATCTCGGGCCTGGGAGGACAAGGCGGCGCGGCAGGCGCCGGTGCAGCCGGCGGCACCCCCGGCGCCGGCGGAGCGGGCGCCGGCGGCGGGCTCGGCGCGGGGCTCCCGGCTATGCCGACGAGCGCCGAGGCGCAATCGCCCGCGACCGAGCCGCTGTCGACCGAGACCGGAGCCGAGGGCGGCGCGGGCGCCGAGAACCGCATTCGCATCATCGCCAACCGGAAGAACAATGCCCTCTTAATCTATGCGACGCCGCGGGAATACTCGATAATCGAAGGAATGCTGCGCAAGATCGACATCATCCCGCTGCAAGTTTTAATCGAAGCCACGATCGCCGAGGTCGACCTAAACGATCAGCTGCAATACGGCACCCAGTTTTACTTCAAGGTCGATCATGTCGCCGAAACGCTGGGCACCCCCGCGACCCCCCCGAATTTCCCCTCTCTGACCAGTCTGACGTTTCCGTCGGCTTCCCCCTACTTTATCTTGAGCAAGTCGCCGAACTTCGCGCTCGCGGCACTTTCCGCGGTGACCAAGGTCAAGGTGCTGTCGGCGCCGCAGGTCATGGTCCTCGACAACGAGCCGGCACGCCTGCAGGTCGGCCAGCAGGTGCCGGTGCTGACCGGAACCGCGACCAGCACGCTCGCGGCCGGGGCGCCGGTCGTGAACAGCGTCGACTACCACGCGACGGGCGTCATCATGCAGGTGACGCCGCGGGTCAATTCGGGCGGCCTCGTCACCCTCGACATCGCCCAGGAGGTCAGCGACGTATCGCAGGTCCCGGCGGCCAACTCGGTGCAGCGGCTCGCCGACCTTCAACGACCAGACCTTCCAGACCCGGGTGGCGGTGCAGGACGGGCAGACGGTCGGGATGGCCGGGCTGATCCGCGACAACTCCTCCCAGGGCAACAGCGGCATTCCCCTGCTCAAGGACATCCCGGTGATCGGCACCTTGTTTTCGACGCAGAACAATTCGCGTGACCCGCACCGAGCTGCTTGGTGCTGATCACCCCGCACGTGGTGCACGATCAGCGCGATGCGCGGGCGCTGACCGAGGATCTCCGCAACCAGCTGATCAACGCCGGGCTGGTTTCGCAGCAGCTGGAGCGCCGGGGTGTCGTCGGCTCGGCCAACCCGAACAAGCTCTGAGCCAACGCCGCGACGGTCTGGTGCGGCGCGCCGCGGCGGCGGCTTCGCGCTGATCATCGTGCTGTGGGCGCTGGTGCTGATCGCCTTCATCATCGCCCACGTGACGGCCAGCGGCCGCACCGAGATCCGCATCGCCTCCAACCTCGTGGCCAATGCGGTCGCCGAAGCTGCCGCCGACGGGGCGATCGCTCAGGCCGTCTTCGCCGTGACGGATCCCAGGCCGGATTATAGCTGGCCGCTCGACGGGACCGTGCACGTGCTGACGATCGGCAACAGCCGGGTGCGGGTGCGGCTCGATGACGAAGCCGCGCGAATCAACCCGAACACGGCTTCGCCGGCGCTCCTTGAAGCACTGCTGCGTGCGCTCGGCAACGACCCCGCGAGCGCGCGGCGCCTGGCCGGGGCGATCAGCGAATGGGTCGGCTCGGCGCCAGATGCGCGATCGCCTGATGCGGTGCTTGCCGAATATCGCGCAGCGGGGCTCGACTACGGGCCGCCCGGCGAGCCGCTCGAAACGCTGGACGAGCTCGGCCGCGTCCTCGGCATGACCCCGGCGGTGCTGGCGGCGATGCGTCCTCATCTGACGCTTTACGGTCCGCCCGAGCCCAACCGCGCCGCGGCCGATCCGGTCGTGGCGGCAGCGCTCGCGCAGATCCCGCAAACAGGGCAAGCCGGGCCTGAGGCAAGCACGGCAACGCCTGACGCCCTGACCGTGCGGATCACCGCGGCGGCGATCGGCCCCGGCAACGCGCGGCTGACCCGTACCGCGATCGTCCGTGCCGACGCGACGCTTCCGAGCGGCTATGTCGTGCTGGCCCGCTGGAGCGGCGACGGCTGAGGCCGGTCGCTGGCGCGGGGTACGAGGTCGGCCGGATCAGTCGTTGAAAATCGCGGCGGCCTGGCCCGTCCCGCCGGGCTGCCCGGTCGGGCCGGACGAATAGAGATCGTAGTCGTGCCCCGGACGCTGGCTCGGCAGGCGATAGACATAGGGCCGGCCCCACGGGTCCTCCGGCACTTTCTCGCCCTTGAGATACGGCCCGTTCCAGCGGGTCACCCCGGAGGGCTGAGTGATCAAGGCCTGGAGACCCTGCTCGGTGGTCGGATACGAGCCGACATCGAGCTTGTAGATGTCGAGCACGCCGGCAAGGCGCTCGATCGACTGGTGCGCGATCTTCTCCTTGGCGGAGCCGAGCTGGCGCAGCGCCGCCGGTGCGACGAGGCCGATCAGCAGCCCCAGAATGGCGAGGACGACGAGCAGCTCCAAAAGCGTGAAGCCCTGCTGTCCGGCCTGCCCCTCGCGGGCGGCCGCGACCGGGCGGGATCGAATGATCATCGGCGCGCGCACCCGACCAATATGCCCGATTTCGGGGCGGACGAGAAACTCTTGCACAGGCCGCGGCTCTCCTGATCGCTTCCGGCTGCGCATCCTCCCCGCAACCGCGCAGTATTCCCTCGGCATGTTGCTGTTGACTTGCGCCGGCCGCTCATGCACCGATCCGTCGCGAAAGATCGCACACCCTTGCCAGGGAGGAACTTATGGCGTCACCGACAAAGTTGTCCCATATCGTGCTGCAGACCAACCGCCGCGACGAGATGCGCGACTGGTACTGCAAGGTTCTCGGCGCGGAAATCCTCCACGAGAACGAATTCATCTGCTTTATCAGCTATGACGACGAGCATCATCGGGTCGCCTTCATCGACCCCGGCCCGCTGGCGGAGAGGGAGCCGGACAAGCGCAAGGCGGGAAAGGAAGCCGGCTTGCACCATGTAGCGTTCACCTTTGCCGGCCTCGACGAGTTGAGCGAAAACTATCTGCGGCTCGAAAGGGTCGGCATCCGCCCGCATCGCTGCGTCAATCACGGCGTCACGACCTCGATGTACTATTACGATCCCGACCATAACCAGGTCGAGCTCCTGGTCGACAATTTCGCGACCGCGGCCGAGGGCCAAGCCTATATGCGCCGACGCTCGGCATCGGACAAGAACCCGGTCGGCGTCGTCTACGAGCCCGACGAGCTGGTCGCGCGCGTGCGCGCCGGCCTACGCGTCGAGGAGCTGGCGTCGATCAACTGACCGGGGCCGTGCAACTCACTCGGCCGTGTCGGCGAGCGCCTGATAGGTCAGGTTGCGCATCGCCCGGCGGTAGGGTGCCCCGGCGCCGCTCGGCACCTGGATCATCATGATCCCGATCAGCTTTTCGTGCGGGTCGACCCAGAATGTCGTGCCCCAGGCGCCGGTCCAATAGAAGGTGCCGATCGATCCCGGCAGGGGGTTGCGCCCGGCCGCCGTGCGCACCGCGAAGCCGAGCCCAAACCCCTGCCCCGCGGCCGGCGTCGGCGCGAGGTCAGCCATCGTCGTCCTTGCCCGCTCCGAATAGCCGACGCCCGGCGGCAATGCATCGGCGGTCATCAGCGCGACGGTCGCCGGCGCCAGCAGGCGGGTCTCTCCCCAGGCGCCCTTATGCAGCAACATCTCGCACAAGCGCAGGTAGTCGCCCGCCGTCGACACCATCCCGCCGCCTCCGGAAAACAGCCGCGGCTTCTTGGTGACGTCCGGCAGAGCGGGCCTTTCGTGGGTTGCCGGATCGGTCTGGGGCTGCGCCAGCCGTCCGAGATCGGCCTCGCGCACATAAAACCCGGTCGAGCCCATGCCGAGCGGCTTGGCGACGTGCGCCTCGACATAGCGGTCGAGCTCCATGCCCGAGACGACCTCGACGACCCGGCCGAGCACGTCGACCGCCATGCTGTATTCCCAGACCTCGCCCGGCTGGTGCGCCAGCGGCAGCTTTGACAATTTCGTCACCATCTCCGCCAAGGTCTGACCGCGGTCGGAGACGTTGGCGGCGCGGTAGGCCTTGTGCACGAGGCCGTCCCCGAATTGGCCGTAGACGAGCCCGGCGGTGTGGCGCAGCAGGTCCTGCACCGTCATCGGCCGCTTTTGCGGCTCCAGCACGAGCTCGGTCTTACCGGTCGCCGGGTCGAGCTTCTCGACTCCGACCTGAAGATCCTTGAATTCCGGCAGGTATTGGGCGACCGGTGCGGCGATGTCGAGCCTGCCTTCCTCGACCAGCTCCATCGCGGCGACGGTCACGATCGGCTTTGTCATCGACGCGATGCGAAAGATCGAATCGGCGGCCATCGCGATTTTGTTCTCGCGATCCTGGTAGCCGAAGGTATGGAGATACGCGATCTTGTCGTCGCGGGCGATCAGCACGACCGCGCCCGCTAGCCGGCCGTCATCGACATAGCCCTGGAAAGCCTCGCTCACGCGCTGCAATCGGTCGGGCGCGAACCCGAGCGCCTCGGGACGGGCGACCGGCTCCAGCTCGCCGGCGAGGGCCGGCACGGCAAGCCATATTGCGGTGAGCGCGATGCAGACGAGCCCGGCGCGCGTCATGGCCTTCCCCCTCGGCTGTCGTTCTGGTAAGGGCGGTCGAGCCCGCCCATCTCGGGAGAGCGTAAGCTTCCAAGCGAACCGCTGCAACGCCGCCCTCCGCCCCCCAGCGGATCAGCGGTGTGGGTCATGCCACGGCTGCCTTACGCGGCGACGGTCCGGGCTCACGAATGACGGGACGGCAAGCCGGCCCGCTTCCGTCGGCCAGGCATCCCACCGGCGATGTCGCTCTCGGTGCCCCGGCAGGCCACCGGGTACGCCCGAGCAGCCGCCGACAGCGGATACCCGCGACCGGTCATTTTCACGTGCCTACGATCTCGTCTTCGCGAAGAGCGGCACGGAGCCGCGGCACCGGTGTCGAAATACCGGCGGCGGGAACGGCCGGCAGCCGGCAGGTGACCCGGGTTCCGCGCCCCGGTGTCGATGCGAGGGCTACGGTCCCGCCATGCAGCTCGACCAGCGTCTTGACCAGCGACAGGCCAAGCCCGGTTCCGGACCCCTTGGCGCCGCGATCGAACTTCTCGAACACCCGTGCCTGGTCGGCCTCCGGGATGCCGATGCCGGTATCGGCGACGGTCAGCAAGAGGTCGCCGCCCGAGCGCTCGGCCTCGATGCCGATCGTCCCGCCCGGCGGGGTGAACTTGATCGCGTTCGAGATCAGGTTGAACAGCGCCTGCTTGAGCCGCCTGCCATCGGCCTCGATCGCGCCGATGCGCGGCGGGCAACGCAACCTCAAATCAAGGCCGCGGCTCTGGGCGCGCTCGCGGGTCAGCGTGATGACCGCACCGAGCATTTCCGGAATTTCGACCCTCTCCTTCTCCAGCGTCAGGTAGCCCGCCTCTATCGAGGCGAGGTCGATGATGTCGTCGATCAGCGCCAGCAGCTGGTGCGAGCTGGCGAGGATGCCGCGGCTGTAGTCGAGCTGACGTTGATTGAGGTCGCCGAAATACCGGTTGGTCAGGATCTCGGCAAACCCGATCGTGGCGTTCAGCGGGGTCCGCAGCTGATGGGAGACATTGGCGATGAACTCGCTCTTGAGGCGACCGGCGGTTTCGAGCGCTTCGTTCTTCTCGCGCAGCGCCCGCTCGACCCGAGCCGTGTCGCTGACGTCGAGATAGGTCAGCAGCACATTGCCGTCGGGAAGCGGCACGGTCGCGGCTTGCAGCATCGAGCCGTCGCGGCGATAGAGCGGGCCGCTCGTCAGGGTATGCGCGGCGACCCTGGCGATGATCGCGTCCCTGGCCGCGGGCCAGTCGCCGCCATCGTCGATCAGCGCCCGCGACCGCTCGACGATGTCGCCGATATGCGGCTCGCCGGCGACGTCGCGCTCCGACAATCCCCACAGCGTGCGGTAGGCCGGGTTGTGCAATTTCAGCCGGCCATCGCTGCCGTAGACGGCGATGGCCTCGAACAAATGGTCGAGGGTCGCCCGCTGCACCTGGGCCAGGGTGTTGTAGGAGCATTCGAGGGCGAGGCGGTCGGTCACATCCTCGTAGGCGAAGGTCAGCCCGCCCAGCGGGTGCGGCGATATCGAGAGCCGCAAGGTGCGGCCGTCGGGCAGGTGCATGACCTCCTGCTGCGGCTCGATCAGCGATGTGAAAAGCTGCAGGCATGCGGTCTTGAAGGCGCGGAAATCGGCGAGTTCCGGCAGCCGGCGGCGCTCGCGGAGCCGATCCAGCACCTGGTCGAGCATCGGCTCGGCGGCGAGCCAATCCTCCTCGAGCCGCCACAGCGCGGCAAAGGCCGTGGTGAAGAATTTGAGCCGCTTGTCGGGGCCGTAGATGGCAACCGCGGCGCCGATGCTTTCGAGCACCTCGGCGTGCGCATTGATGTGCCGCCACAGCTCGGCCTCGGCGGTCTCGACATCGGTACGGTCGACGGCGTAGCCGATCGTGCCGCCGGCGCTGCTAGGAAGCTCGGTGGCCTCGAACAATCGGCGCGAGCCGCCGATCACGATGTGGCCACGCCGGCCGCGGTCTTGCGGCATCAATTCCCGACCCTCGGCCAGCACCGCCTCGCGCGTCGCGCCGAGGGCTTGCGCGTAGGCCCGATTGCAGTCGACAAGTGCGTGGTCGGGGCCGCGCCGCCAGACCGGCATCGGGATCGCGTCGATCATGTCGCGCAACCGCGCCATTTCGTCGCAACCGGGCGCCGCCGCACCTGCGGCGCCGCCGGTGGCGGCGCGAAGCCTGTGCCTGGCCGCGAGCCACATGGCGCCGAACAGTGCTGCAACGAACAAGCACGGTATCCAAGCTGTCTCAATCACTCGGCATCCCCACTCTGTCGGAGGTAGAGTTGTGCGTTGTTAACTCTCCTTTTGGTCATCATGGCGAATTTTGGGTAAAAGAAAAGGGTGATATCGCCCATCGCTCCCGGTCAAGTTGTCGCACCCCCCTCCCCAATCGCCGGCACCCGCGCGCCGCGGCAGCGCTGCCGCCACCCTGCCGCTGCTCCCGCTGATATCTGCAGGGAATCTACAGCGAACCAACCCCTTCCCGGGACGCCTCGACAGCGCCTCGCAACCCGTCACGTTACGATGCGATTGCGGCAATTCCAGCGTCGGTCCATCGGTTCATCCGGCTAATTCGGCATCGGGCGCCCCGGCGGCGAGTG
>CAWAFE010000018.1:0-85761 GCA_963781215.1 uncultured Alphaproteobacteria bacterium | reverse complement strand
GAGCGGGCGGCCGCGGCGGGCGATGAATTCGGGGAAGGCTTCCTCGGCGCGGGCGCCGCGCACGACGTGGGTCGTGTAGTCGCGCTCCTCCTCGTATTGCTGTTCGAGGGTCTGCGCCATCTGCTTCAGCAAGAGCGCCTTGACCCCGATCACCGCGGCCCGATTGTTGCCGGCGATCATGCGGGCGATGTCCATCGTCTTCGCGCGGAGCTGGTCGCGCGGCACAAGATGGTTCAGGAGGCCGATGCGCCAAGCCTCCTCGGCCTCGACCACGCGGGCGGTGAACAAAAGCTCCTTGGCGATCGGCCAGCCGACCTGGTTGGGCAACGTCCAGGTGCTGTTGATCCTGCCGTAGGCCGCCGCCAGAAAGCGAAAGCGGGTGTCCTCGCAGCCGACCCGCATGTCGAGCGAGGAGGCCAGCACCGCCGCCCCGCCATAGGCGAGGCCGTTCATCATGCCGATCGTCGGCTTGGCCGAGGCGGCGATCTCGAAGCTGCCCCGACCGCGGCGGGCGTCGAGCTCCTCCTGGGTAAACCGACGGTCGTCCTCGCGCTGTTCGTGAATGTCGCCGCCGGCCGAAAACGCGCGGTCGCCGGCGCCGGTGACGACGATGCAGCCGATGCCGTCGTCGGCGTCGAGCGCCTTGACCGCCTCGCGCAATTCGCCGGAAAGCTGCCGGTTCATCGCGTTGAGCTTGTCGGGCCGGTTCAAGGTAACGATGCCGACCCCGTCCTCGCGGTCGACTAGGATATGCTCGTAGGTCATCGGTTCCTCCGATAGATCAGGCAAAGCCGAATTCGCGCTCGGCGATCCGCAGGCTGTCGTCGACGATCCCGACCATCCGGTCGATCTCGTCCTTGGCGATGACCAGCGGCGGGCAGAGCTGGATCGCCATGAAGACGCGAGTCAGGAGCCCGCGCTCCTCCATCAGCTCAGAGACGCGGCGGCAGAAGGGGTGAGCCGCGGCAGCCTGGCCCCAGCCGAAGGGCTCCTTCGCCGCCTTGTCCTTGACCAACTCGATGGCGCACATCAGGCCGAGGCCGCGCACGTCGCCGACCGTCGGGTGTGATCGCAGCTGCTCGAGGAGGCCCAAGAGGTACTTACCGTGCCGCGCGCTGCGCTGCGGCAGTTCCTCGCGCTGCAGGATCTCGATGTTCTTCAAGGCCGCCGCACAGCTGACCGCCTGGCCGCCGAAGGTCAAGAGATGGGCCAGCGCCACGTCCTGGTTCTTGAACTCGTCGAACAGTCGGGCTGCCGACCGCCACCGCGGCGATCGGGGCGTAGCCGGACGACAGCCCCTTGGCCATCGTCATCAAATCGGGCACGACGCCGAACTGCTCGGTGGCGAACATCGTCCCGGTGCGGCCGAAGCCGTTGATCACCTCGTCCATGATCAATAGCACGCCGTGGGTGTCGCAGATCTGGCGGACCCGCTGCCAATAGTGCTTCGAAGGGACGTGGTTCGAGTTGGAGACCGAGATCGGTTCGCCGATCACCGCCGCCACCGTATCCGGCCCCTGTGTCAGGATCTCCTGCTCGATCGCCTCGGCGCAGGCGAGGTCGCCGGCTTCGCCGTCGATGCCGAAATCGTTGCGGTAGCGGTTTGGCGACGGCACGAAGCTGACGCCGTACATGAAGGGGCCAAAATACTTCTCATTGCGTGACGAGGTGATGCTCATCGCACCGAAGGTGGCGCCGTGATAGCCGCCGCGCCGGGCGATCACCTTGTAGCGTCTGGGAAAGCCGCGCATCGCCTGCACCTGCTTGGCGATCTTCATCGCGCTCTCGATCGCCTCCGAGCCGCCCGAGCAAAAAAAGAACCGGTCGAGGTCGCCCGGCGTCAGCCCGGCGAGCACGTCGGCAAGCTCGACCGCGGCGAGGTTCGTGTAGCTGGCGGACGAGACATAGGCGAGCTCGCGCGCCTGTTTCGCCATCGCCTCGGCGATCTCGGCGCGGCCATGACCGACGTTAACGACATAGAGGCCCGAAAGGCCGTCGAGATAGGCGCGGCCGTGCGCGTCGAAAAGGTTGCAGCCCTCGCCGCGCACCATGACCCTGAGCCCGTCGCGCTCGGCCAGGTCGAGCCAGCGCGCGCTGTGGATCCAGACATGATCGAGCGCCTGCCGCTCGATTGGCGTCAGCTCCTGCGTCATCATGGCCAACCTCCCGCCACCACCGATCCGGTTGCGGACGAGCATACCCGATCCGGCGCCGACGCGCGTCGGCCTTGATTCCATCGGGCGCTCGCCGCGGCATGCATCAGCAGCCCGTTGAGAGCATTTTCTTACACCAATGTGAATTAATTCACATATAATGGTCATATTTCAGGAGATCCTCTCCTCGTCGGTCAAACCGGCCGGCGCAACATTGCAGGAGAGGCGGACATGCATGAGATTATCGATGTCGCGAGCGATGTCGGGGAATTTGCCGATCGTCTGCGGCAAGCCGGCGTAAAGTCGGTGATCCGATATTACAACCACACCAACAGCGCGAGGCTTCCGACCAAGTGCCTGACGCGGCCGGAGCTGCAAGCGCTGCACGAGGCCGGTTTATCGGTTGCCGTGGTGTTCGAGCAGCGCGGCGGGGCGAACGGCAACCTCACTGATCTCGACGCCGACAGCGGCGGTGATGATGCCGGTCGAGCGCTGCATCTCGCTGCCGAAATGACGCAGCCCGAGGGTTCGGCGATCTATTTCGCCGTCGATTTCGGACTACTTCAGGAGGTCCGAGCTCGACCAGATTGCGGTGTATTTCCAACGAGCCAGATCAGCTCTCGCTGGAAAATATCTGGTCGGTGTCTACGGCTCTGGGGCTGTCGGCCGGCACTTGCAGAACCTGGGTTTGGTCGACCACGTCTGGCTCGCCGGCGCGCTGGGTTGGGCGGGCACGCGAGACGCCTTGAGCGACCAGATCTGGACCATCTTTCAGCAGCAGCTGGAGACGCGGTCGGAAATCGGCGGGTTCATCTATGACGGAAACGTCTTCAATTCGAGCCACGCGAATTTCGGCCAGTTCGGCCCGGACGGTGTCAGCACATCGTCGCAAGGTGAAGGCTCGGCCGCGCTCTTCCGGGTAATCGCGCGATCCACCTTGAACCTCCGCGCGGGGCCGGGCGAGAGCTTCGACATCATCGCGCCGATCGCCAGCGGCACGATCGTCACCGGGAGAGGGCTCGAAGGCCCCTGGATGAAGGTCGATGTCGAAGGCGACGGACATGTCGACGGATATATGTTCGCGCGATTTCTGGCCGCGGTATCGGGAGGGCTCCCGGACGATCCGGGCACCGTTCCCTCGCCTTTCGGTCCCGGGGCGCCGCGCCGGCCGATCGATTTCGCCCGCGACGAGCTGACGCGAGGCGTGCGGGAAGTCCCGGGAAGCGCCAGCAATCCGCGGATCGTGATGTACCACCGGACGACCGAAGGTGGCGCCGCACCCGACGAGACCCACTGGTGCTCCTCGTTCGTAAACTACTGCGTCGAGCAAGCTGGGTTCGCAGGCACCGACAGCAAATGGGCCATGTCGTGGCACGATAACGGTTGGGGCCGAGACGTCACCGCGGATCCCGGGGAGGGCGACATCGTCGTGTTCCGGCGACGCGAGGGAAGCAGGTCAGGAGAGATCGTCGGCGGGCATGTCGGCTTCTTCATCAGCCAAGAGGAAGGCAAGATTCAGATCCTCGGTGGCAACCAGAGCAACCGAATCCGTATTTCGTCCTACCCGAAGAACGGCATGCTCGGCGACAACCACTACAAGCTGCTGTCGATCCGCCGGGCCTAACGGCGCTGCGCGGGCGGAGGCGGCGGTTGGTCCGGCTGCCGCCCCGTCCACGTATCGCTATCGCGGCCGAAGCGCCGCCAGCCGGTCGCCGAGGCTCTGCGGGGCGGCGGGCTTGCCGGCGGCGGCGGCCAGCGCGGCGGCGATGTTCGGGTCGTCCTGCTCCGGCCGCGTCGGCCGCAGCAGGCGCGCCTTGCTCATCTGCGCGTCGGCCGAGGCGAGGTCCTTGGCCGCCGCATCCTGCATCGCCTTCAGCGCGACGGTCATGCTGCTCGTCGTGCTGGCGAGCCCGGCGGCCCGGCGCGCGGCCTCGGCCTGGCGGTCGGCCTGCTCGCGCTGCTGTGCGGCCCGCGACATGTCGCGCTGCGCCCGCTCGAGCTCCGAGCGCGCCGACTTGAGCTTGCCGCCGGCCTCGGCATAGGTTTTCTCCAGCATTTCGAGATAATCCTTGGCGTCCGCCGCGTCTGTCTTCTCGCGCTCGATCTCGGGCTTCATCTGCTCGAGCATCGTCACCAGGGTTTCGAGGCTCTTTTCGAGCGCTGCCTTGCGGCCGGGGTCGGCCTCGGCGGTGGCCTGGCGCTGCAATTGCTCGGCCGCGGCCATGCGCTGCGCCGACAGGGCCTGGATTGCCTGGGCCTCGCGCTCTTCCTTGTCGAAGCTCTGCCGCGCCTGCGCCACCTCGCGGCCGAGATCGTCCAAATGCTGCTCCATCGTCCGCAGCTCGGCTTCGCTCGCCGACTTCGGATCCCAGCGCACCAGCGCCTCGACCCCGGAATTCATCGCCTGATCGACTTTGACACCCACCAGATTTCGCATGAACGCCAGCATTGCAAGCCCTCCTCCGCTGTCGAAATCAATTGGGCACCATCGCCGCCGCGTTCAACAGCGCGACCGCGATCTGCGCCCCGGCCAGGGTGACCGCCGCCGCGACATTGCCGGCCTCGATCATCCCGCCGAGATTGCGCATCAACAAAGAGACTATCCCGAGCGTCACCAGCTGCAGGATCAGCGCGACCACGCCCCACACGACGATGTCGAGCAGCGCACCGCTGGTCGCCAGCATCGCCGCCAGCGGGATCGACAGCGCCAATATGGCGCCGGCGAGCATCGTGCCGGCCGCCGCATTGCCGTGGATCACCAGCTCGCGCTCGCGGAACGGCGTCAGCCGCACATAGACCCACACCCCGGCCGCCAGCAGCACGGCGCAGACGAGGATGTGCAGGATCAGCATCGGCAGGCCTTGGCCGAGGGCGGCAAGAATGGCGGCGACGGTTCCTGGCGAAGCGGTGTTCATGATAGTTCCGTTCAGCTCGACAGCGGGACGGCGGGGAGCGTCAGGGACGCCGGGTTGATGTCGATCCCGGCATGCACCTCGACCCACGCCTCGCCGCTCTGCTCCACGGCGCAGACCAGCACGTATTCGGTGTCGGGCGCCGGCGGGGTCGCGCCGGTATGGGCGCCGTACAGCATCGCCTGAAGCTTGCGCTCTTTGGTCCCGTTCAGATCCTGCACCGTTTCCCCCTGCTGACGCGGCGGCACCCGGCTGCCGCCCGGCGCCCAGACGCGGTCGTAGAGCTTGCCGTCCTTGGTCTGAAATTGCGGCCAGCCGATCATTCCCTGCGCCGGGTCGAGCCAGAACGCCCAATCCTCCGCGCTCGCCGGCGTGACCTGGTCGAGGAGCGAGAAATACCGGCATTCGTCGGGCGCGCCATCCGGCCCCAGATGCAGCAGAAAGAACGTTTCACGCCCGGGCAGGTAGAGCCGATGCAGCGAGACCGCGCCGTCGACCACCAGCCCCAGCGCCTCGACGCTGATCATCCCGCCCGATTCCGGCGGCGGTTTGACCTTGGTGGCGCCGGCGGCGAGCAGAAAGGGCGATTGGTCGAGCGGGATCGTCATGCCGACGCGAAACCGGCTCGCCTCGCTGCCGGTCAAGCCGGGGGACGCCATTATGGGCGAGCCGGCGCCGGCGGCCGGGGCGAGCCGGCGGCGCATGACCCAGAGCCCGACCAGAACCGCCCCGCCGACGATGACGACGATCCAGACCACGCCGGCGCCCTGGCCAGCGGTCTCGGGCGGCCCGCCATGCGCGCTCGAAGGCTGTGCCTTCGCCTGCGTCATCAGCGCGTCGAGCTCGGCGAGCTTCTGCGCCACCGCCGGGTCGCGGGCGGCCGCACGGTCGGCTTCGCTGCGCCACTCCTGGTAGGCCGGGGTGTTGCGGTTGTCCTGGAAATAGGCCGCATTCCCCGGCCGCGACAGCGAGCTCAAGAGCGACCACGCCAGCACCGCGTCCCAGGCGCCAAAACGCGAGCCGCCACCGCTACCCCAGCCGCTCGGCTCCGGCCGCCGCGACGGCGCGGTCGCCCAGCCGCCGTAACTGCTGCCGGAAGACGGGCTACGGCTCGCCGTCGCCGGCGCTTGGGATGCCCGATAGTCACGCAAGGCCTGGCCCGACGATCCGCGCGAAATCGCGCGGTCGCCACCATAGGCACGACCGCCGCTGAAGCCGCCCGACGATCCGACGACCGATGGCCGGCTGTAGCCGCCGCTGCCGCCGAGCGAAGGTCGGCGGTCGAACCCGCTGTAGCCGCCCGAATAGCTGGCTGCTCGATGGCCGAGTGTAGCCGCCGCTGCCCTGCGCCAGCGCCGGGATTGCGCCCGCAGCGTAGGGCAGCACCGACGCGCCGCCCCAATCGAGGGCAAGGCAGATCAGACACAGTCGAAGGATGCGCCTCGGGCTTGGCAATCGCATGATCGGCTCGGCCCGCCCGGTCCCCATCAGCGCTGGCCGAGCGACCCGGCCGTCCGGTGCTCAGCCTAGCATCGGGCGGCCGGGGCTGTCACGGTCTTCGCCGGTTGAGCGCTAAGCGCGCGCGCTCCGCCGCCGCAGCCGGATGAGGCCGATCCCGGCCAGCGCTGCCCCGAGCAGTGATAGGCTCGCCGGCTCGCGCACCACCGTGCCCGCGAGCGAGAACGCGGCGTTGAAGTTTGGGGCTGGATCCCCGCCGACGATGTCGGTGCCGATCCGCGACCAATCGGGCGCCAGATCCTCGTTGCGAATCCACGATTGCAGATCGGCGGGGGCGGCGATCGGCTTCGGCGCCGACAGCCACATGAATTCGCCGGCCGGATCGGTGATCTCGACCTGCGGTATAAAGAAGTAGCGATCCGCCGGCAGCGAGAACGGCGTGGCGAAAGTCACGTCGAACCGCACCTCCTGCCCGGTCACCGACCCCTCGCCGCCGGTTTTTTGGTTGGGAGACTTGTTGATCCCGTTCAGGACCGAATTCGCTGCCGTCAAAGTGGCCGCCAGGACATTCGTCGTGAAGCTGAGGTTGGACGCGGCCGTATCCCGGTCAGCGAATTCGACATCGGAGGGCGAGTTGGTCCGCGTCAGCACGCTGGGAGTGCGAACCGTATCGGAGTCTTTTGGGAACACCCGGTAGATCTCGACCCGGACCTGGCCGATATCAGCGGTCGTCGCACCGCCGGTCAACAGGCCCGTGAACGTCGCGCTGTTGATTTGGGTCCCAGAACTGATGATGAAATCGTCACCGGTCTCGATCTCGATTTTTCCGGCGCTGTCCGGGCGCGAGGCGGTTGCTATTTTCCCGTCCGGATCCCCGGTGCTGAACGAGAACGACGTCGCCGCCGCGGGAAGAGCCGCAAAGAGACCCAGCATCAGCGCAGGTACCGACGTTTTGATGATGAAACCTCGCATGATCCCTCCTGACATACGCGCGCGATCACCGGCCTGTTGGCAGCGCGGGCAGAAGGTGCTTACGCCATCCTTACCTTCGCGCAAAATTCGTGCCGCGATGGGAGTCGCCTGATAATCAAGGAGATTGGCCGCCGCATGCCGGCGCATGTGTAAAGTTCACCGTCACAGACCGCTGCTACCAAAGGGTGAGAGTGGGCGAAAAGGTGATTTCGCTCACACCGTTAACCGTGGTTCTGGGATGTAAACATTTCCGGCGCGCTTCCGATGGCGTCAATAGTGAAGCCTGTTAAGATCAGCCTCGAACCCCAAGCCTCCGGTTGGCCACGGGAAGAAATGCGGGGGAGATATAGATGATCGGTTGGTTCGGCGAGCTGAACGCCAAGGAACGTCGCACGATGGGCGCCTGCTTCGGCGGCTGGGCGCTCGATGCGTTCGACGTGCAGATGTACAGCTTTGTGATCCCGACGGTGATCGCGCTGTGGGGGCTGTCGCGCGGCGAGGCCGGGCTGATCGGCACCGTGACATTACTGATCTCGTCACTGGGCGGATGGTTCTCGGGGACACTTGCCGACCGGTACGGCCGGGTGCGGATGCTGCAGATCACGATCCTGTGGTATTCGTTTTTCACCTTCCTGTGCGCCTTTGCCCAGAATTTCGAGCAGCTCTTTATATTGCGGGCGTTGCACGGCTTCGGCTTCGGCGGCGAATGGGCGGCGGGAGCGGTTCTGATGGGCGAGGTCGTCCGCGACAAATACCGCGGCCGTGCGGTCGGCATCGTGCAGACCGGCTGGGCCATCGGCTGGGGTGCGGCGGCGCTCGTCTACACCGCCCTCTACGCCTTTTTGCCCGAGGAGATCGCCTGGCGCGCGCTGTTCGCGATCGGGCTGCTGCCGGGAGCGTTCGTCTTCTGGATCCGCCGGCACATCGACGAGCCCGAGATTTTCCGCGGCCAGCAGCGCGATCGAAGCACGCTCGGCATCGAGCATCTGTTTTCGGCCTTTCGCCGCCCGCATTTGTGGACCACGGTCAAGGTGGCGCTGATGGTCTCGGGGGCCCAGGGCGGCGGCTACGCGCTCGGGATCTGGATGCCGACCTATCTGCGCACCGTGCGCCATTTGTCGGCGACCAGCACCGGCGGGTTTCTGCTGGTCCAAATCCTGGGCGCGCTGTGCGGCTTTCTGCTCGGCTCCTATCTGAGCGATGCGATCGGCCGCAAATGGACCTTTCTGCTGTCGGCGATCGGCTCCTTTTTCATGGTTCTGATCTTCATGCTGGCGCCGGTCGGCAACGAAGCCCTGTTCTTCCTCGGCATCCCGTTGAACATCATTCTCTTGATCAAATTCCCGCCGATGGGCCCGTTCATGACCGAGCTGTTTCCGACCGCGGTCCGCGGCACGGCCCAGGGCTTCTGCTACAACGCCGGGCGGGCGATCGGCTCGTTCTTCCCGACCACAGTCGGTTTTCTGAGCCAGGTGCTGCCGCTCGGCGTCGCGATCGCGATACTCAGCGCCTTTGCCTTCGGGGTCATGATCGTGATGCTGATGCTGCTGCCCGAAACCCGCGGCCGCACCTTGGCGAGCCTCGAGACCGAGCCGGTATCGGGGCCCTCCCTCGCTCCGTTCGCCGGGAGAGGGCCGGGGTGAGGGTCGGCGCGGGGCAAGCGCGCGAGAAGACCGAACGACGCGCGGGCGAGGGATCTGCCGCTGCTCTCGACACGCCGGGACTGAAGGTGTTGGCGCCGGGGCTGCACACGACGGTGCAGGATCTCGGTCGGATCGGCTGGCAGGCATTGGGCGTTCCGGTGTCGGGAGCGCTCGACGGGGAGAGCCTGCGGCTGGGCAATGCGCTGGTCGGCAACCCACAGGGGATGGCGGCGCTCGAAATCCTGCTTGGCGGGCCGACCCTCGAAGTCGTTGCCGACACGGTTCGCGTCGCGCTCGCCGGCGCCGGCGCCAGCCTCTCGGTTGCGCCGGCGTGGCGCAGCCTCACACTGCGGCGCGGCGAAATCTTCCAGATCAGCCTCGGGCCGGCATCGGCCTGCGCCTATCTCGCCGTCGAGGGTGGGATCGCGGTGCCGCCGGCGCTGGGTAGCGCCTCGACCTATGTGCGGGCCGCGCTCGGCGGCTTCGCGGGGCGGGGGTTGCGCGCCGGCGATCTCTTACCGCTGGCGATCGAGCGCGCCGGCGAGCGGGGCGAGGTTTGCCTGCCGTGCCCGCCTCCCGCCGCCGCCGACCAGCCGATCCGCGTCGTCCTCGGCCCGCAGCAGGAATATTTCACCGATGAAGCCGTCGCGACCCTGCTCGGCGCCGAGTTTCGCGTCTCGAACAGCGCCGATCGCATGGGCATGCGCCTCGACGGCCCGCCGCTGCGCCATCGCGCCGGCTGGGACATCGTCTCCGACGCGATCCCCACGGGCGCGATCCAGGTGCCGGGCTCGGGCCAGCCGATCCTGCTGCTCGCCGACCACCAGACGACCGGCGGCTACCCGAAGATCGCCACGGTGGTCTCGGCCGATCTGCCGATCCTCGGCCGGCGCCGGCCGGGGGACAGGCTGCGCTTTTCCGCGGTCACGGTCGAGGCCGCCGAAGAACTCGCGCGCGCTGGAGAGCGCCGCCTCGCCGCACTCGTCGCGGCCTTGGCGCCCGCGCCGTCGACGGGCGGCGTCGATCTCGGCCCGCTTTACGCCGGCAATCTGATCAGCGGCGTCGTCAACGGCGTCGACTAGCGGGTAATCCCTTATCTATCGATAATCTTCATCACCGGGCTCGACCGGTGATCCACGCCCTCTCGCGCGCTGCACCCGGCCGATGGCAAGGCCGTGGATGGCCCGACCAAGCCCGCCAAAGACGAGAACAGGTGGCGTGCGCGTGAGGCCGGACGCGAGCAGCCCTTCAGCCGCCGCCGATCTTCGGGATCAGATAGATCTCGCTCTCGGGCTTGAGCTGAGCCAGATAGGCGTCCTGGAAGATTTCGCCGTCGATCGCCACCGCCATGCTTTCCTCGATCTGTCGGCCGAGGCCCGGGAAGCGGCGATCGAGTTCCAGCACCATCCGCCGGAAGGTGTTCGCCTCCACCTCGAGCTCGGTCGCGCCGCCGGTGAACCGGCGGGCGGCCTGGCCCGAGATGACGACGCGGGGCATTGCGACGCCCGCGTTTCGCTATGCCACGCAGCCGCTACTCCGCCGCCCGCCTTACCGGCTCTTTGGCGTCGAGGGCGGCGCGCAGCCGCGGCGGCGACATCGGCAGGTCGCGCATGCGCACCCCGATCGCATCGGCGATCGCGTTGGCGACCGCCGCCATCGGCGGCACGATCGGCACCTCGCCCACTCCCCGCGCGCCGAACGGGTGGCGCGGGTTCGGGTTCTCGACCAAAACCGCCTCGATCATCGGCAGGTCGGAAGCGACCGGCACGCGATAGTCGAGAAAACCCGGGTTTTCGAGCCGGCCGTCCTTGTCGTAGATGTACTCTTCGTTCAAGGCCCAGCCGATGCCCTGGGTGACGCCGCCCTGGATCTGGCCCTCGACATAGGAGGGATGGATCGCCCGGCCGACATCCTGGACCGCGGTGTAGCGCAGGATCTTGACCTGGCCGGTCTCCCTGTCGACCTCGACATCGCAGATGTGGGTAGCAAAGCCGGGGCCCGCACCCTGCGCGTTGATCGACACCTCGGACGTGATCGGGCCGCCGGTGCGCCCGGCCTTGAGCGCGATCTCGGCCAAGGGCAGCGGCTCGAAGCTGCCGGCATTGGCGCCAGCCGGGTAGGCCTTGCCGTCCTTCCATTCGACCGCATCAGGCGGAATGTCCCAGATCATCGCGGCGCGCTGCTTCAATTGCTCGACGACCTTCTCGGCAGCCTGGGTCGCGGCCATCCCCGTTGCGAAGGTGACCCGGCTACCGCCGGTCAGGAACGAGAAGCCGATGGAGCTCGTGTCGGCGATGACCGGCCGCACGCGCTCGACCGGGATGCCGAGGATCTCCGCCACCATCATCGCCATCGAGGCGCGCGAGCCGCCGATATCGGGATTGCCGGTGACGACGGCGGCGGTGCCGTCCTCGGCGACATGGACCGCGGCACTCGACTCGCCGCCGATGTTGAACCAGAAGCCCGAGGCGATGCCGCGGCCCTGGTTGGGGCCGAGCTTCTCCTTCAGATGCGGGTGGTTCTTCGCCGCCTCGACGGTCGCCTGATAGCCGATGTTCTGCCAGGTCGGGCCGTGCACCGCCTTGACGCCGTCGCTGGCCGCGTTCTTCTCGCGCAATGCCAGGGGGTCGATGCCGAGCTCGCGGGCCAATTCGTCGAGGCAGCTTTCGACACCCCAGGACGAATTCGGCGCGCCGGGCGCCCGGTAGGCCGCGACCTTGGGCCGGTTCGAGACCACGTCGTAGCCGGTCACCTTGGCGTTCGGCAAGTCGTACATCGCGAAGGCGCACATGCAGCCCGGGACCCACGGGCGAGCCCGGAAAGGCGCCCGCCTGGTATTTGAGCACGACCTCGCCGGCGGTCAGCCTGCCGTCGCGCTTGGCGCCGAGCTTCACCTCGATGACGCCGCCCGCCGCCGGCCCGGTGCCGCGGAACACCTCCTCGCGGTTCATTACCATTTTCACGGGCCGGCCGGTCTTCTTGGCCAGCGCCAGCGCCACCGGCTCCAGATAGACCAAGGTCTTGCCGCCGAAGCCGCCGCCGATCTCGGCCGGGATCGCCCGGATGTCCGAGATGTCGATGCCGAGGAGTTTGGCGCAATAGGCGCGGACCATGAACTGACCCTGGCTCGAGCTCCAGATCGTGCACTGCCCGTCGGCGGCGAACGAGACGACGCAGGCGTGCGGCTCGATATAGGCCTGATGCACGGGCTGGCTCGTATAGCGGCGCTCGATGATGACATCGGCGTCGCGGAAGCCGGCATCGACATCGCCCTTGGTAAAGCCGATCCGCTTGGCGACGTTCGAGGGATGGGTCGGCTTCGGGTCGACCCCCTGGGTGAAGATGTCGTCGTGCAGCAGGGGCGCCTCGGGCTTCATCGCCTCTTCGACGTCGATGACGTGCGGCAGCACGTGGTAGTCGACCTCGATCAGCGCGCAGGCCTCCTCGGCGATCGCCGCCGAGGTCGCCGCCACCGCGGCCACCGCGTGGCCGTCATAGAGCACCTTGTCGCGCGCCATGCAGTTGCGCGACAGGTCGCGGAAGTTCATCGGCCCCTCGCCGACAAACGCCTCCTCCGACGCGATCGGCGGAAAATCCTCCCAGGTCACCACGGCCTTGACGCCTGGCAACGCCTTCGCCTTTGCGGTGTCGATCGAGAGGATGCGCGCGTGCGCGTGCGGGCTGCGCTTGACCTTGCCCCACAGCATGCCGGGCATGACCATGTCGGCGCCGAAATTGGCCCGGCCGGTCACCTTGTCGACCCCGTCCGGACGGATCGGACGGGTGCCGACCACCTTTTGAAATTCCTTGGCGATGTATGTCATCGAAACCTCACCTTTGGAGAGCCCCTCACCCATGCCCTCTCCCCGCCGAGCGGGGAGAGGGAGGGACCCGCGTCAGCGGGAGGGTGAGGGGCATGCTGCAGTCGTTGCCTATTCCGCCGCGGCGCGCATCGGCGGGGCCTGGTCGAGCGCCGCCAGGAGCCGCGGCGGCGACATCGGCAGGTCGCGCAACCGGATCCCGGTGGCGTCGCAGATCGCGTTGGCGACCGCCGCCATCGGCGGCACGATCGGCACCTCGCCGACGCCGCGCGCGCCGAACGGATGCCGCGGGTTCGGCAGCTCGACCATGACCGTGTCGATCATCGGCATGTCCGAGGCGACCGGCACGCGGTAATCGAGGAAGCCCGGGTTTTCGAGGCGGCCATCCTTGTCGTAGATGTACTCCTCGTTTAGCGCCCAACCGACGCCCTGAGCGACGCCACCCTGCATCTGCCCCTCGACATAGGAGGGATGGATCGCCCGCCCGACATCCTGGATCGCGGTGTAGCGCAGGATCTTGACGTAGCCGGTCTCGCGGTCGACTTCGACATCACAGATATGGGTCGTGAAGGACGGCCCCTGGCCCTGCGCGTTGATTTGCACCTCGGCGCTGATCGGGCCGCCGGTGCGCGCCGATTTGGCCGCGAGGTCGGCGAGCGACAGCGGTTCGAAGCTGCCGGCGTTGGGACCGGCCGGATAGGCCTTGCCGTCCTTCCATTCGACCGCGTCGGGGGGGATGTCCCAGGTCACCGCGGCGCGCTTTTTCAGTTCTTCGACCACCTTCTGGGCGGACTGGGTTACCGCCATGCCGCCGGCAAAGGTCACACGGCTGCCGCCGGTCGAGGCGCTGAAGCCGATCGCGGTGGTGTCGCCGACGACCGGGCGCACGCTCTCGAACGGGACGCCCAGCACCTCGGCCACCATCATCGCCATCGAGGCGCGCGAGCCGCCGATGTCGGGGTGCCCCTCAGTTACGGTGACCGTGCCGTCCTCGTTGACGTGGCAGGCGGCACTCGATTCGCCGCCGGCATTGTGCCAGTAGCCCGACGCGATGCCGCGACCCTGATTGCGGCCGAGCGGGGCATTCAGATGCGCACCGGCCCTCGCGGCCTCAATCGTCTTCTGGTAGCCGATATTGACCCAGGTCGGGCCGTGCGTCGCCTTGGTGCCGTCCTTGGCGCCGTTGATCTCGCGCAATTTCAGCGGATCGACGCCGAGTTCGCGCGCCAGCTCGTCGAGGCAGCTTTCGATCGCGAAAGCCGAGATCGGCGCGCCCGGCGCGCGGTACGCCGCGACCTTGGGGCGATTGCACAAGACGTCGTAGCCGGTGACGACGGCATTCGGCAGGTCGTATGGGGCAAAGCCGCACATGCAGCCCTGATTGACCGGCGAGCCCGGAAACGCACCCGACTGGTATTTTAAAAGGGCCTGCGCGGCGACGATATGGCCGTCCCGCTTGGCGCCGAGCTTGACTTCGATGACCGCACCGGAGGTCGGCCCGGTCGCCCGGAACACCTCCTCCCGGCTCATCACGATCTTGACCGGGCGGCCCGATTTCTTCGACAGCATGTAGGCGACCGGTTCGAGATAGACGATCGTCTTGCCGCCGAACCCGCCGCCGATCTCGGCCGGCATCGCGCGGATGTTGGCCAGGTCGGCGCCGACGATGCGCGCGGTGTAGCCGCGGACCATGAACTGGCCCTGGCTCGAGCTCCAGATCGTCGTCTGCCCGTCCGGCGCCACCGCGACGACGCAGGCATGCGGCTCGATATAGCCCTGGTGCACGGGCTTGGTCGTATAGCGCCGCTCGATGACGACCTCCGCCTCGGCGAACCCGGCCTCGACATCGCCCTTGGCAAAGCGGACCATCTTGGCGACGTTCGAAGGCTTGGTCGGCCGCGGCTCGACCCCCGAGGTGAAGATGTCGTCATGCAATACCGGCGCGTCGGGCGCCATCGCCGCCTCGACATCCATGACGTAGGGCAATAGCTCGTACTCGACCTCGATCAGGTCGAGCGCCTGCTCGGCGATCGCCGGCGAGATCGCGGCGACTGCGGCGACCGCGTGACCCTCGTAGAGCGCTTTGCCGATCGCCATGCAATTGCGCGACAGGTCCCACAGATTGGCCGGCGCGGCGCCGAGGACGCGCTTATCCGGTGGGATGTCCGGGAAATCGGCGCGCGTGGTGACCGCCTTGACCCCAGGCAGCGCCATCGCCTTGTCGGTGTTGATCGACAGGATGCGCGCGTGCGCGTGCGGGCTGCGCTTGATCTTGCCCCACAACATGCCGGGCATCGCCATGTCGGCGCCGAAATTCGCCCGGCCGGTGACCTTGTCGACGCCGTCAGGGCGGATCGGGCGGGTGCCGACGACCTTCAGGTCGGCCTTGTCGAGAAAGCTCATCGCGCCGCCTCCCCCCGCATGACCGCAGCGGCGTCGAGCACCGCCCGGATGATCTTGTCATAGCCGGTGCAGCGGCACAGGTTGCCGGCCAGCCAGTAGCGCGTCTCCTCCTCGGTCGGGTTCTTGTTCTCGTCGAGCAAGGCCTTGGCCGCGACGATGAACCCCGGCGTGCAGAAGCCGCATTGCAATGCCGCGTGCTCGAGGAATTTCTGCTGCACCGGGTGCAGGTGGTCGCCCTGGGCGATGCCTTCGACCGTCGTGATCTTGCGGCCTTCGGCCTCGCCGCCGAGCATCAGGCACGAGCAGACGATGTTGCCGTCGCAGATGACCGTGCAGGCGCCGCAATCGCCCGAGCTGCAGCCTTCCTTGCTGCCGGTCAGGTTGAGCTCGTCGCGCAAGACGTCGAGCAGGGTTTGCTGCGGCTCGCACAGAAATTCGACGGGCTCGCCGTTGATCGTGGTCGTTACGTGTTGCTTGGCCATTAGCGTGCTCCAGCGCGTTCAAAGGCGATTGCGGCCGCGCGGCGTGCCAGGACGCCGGCGACCTTGGTCCGGTATTCGATCGTGCCGCGTTTGTCGGTGATCGGCTTGCAGGCGCGCTGCGCCGCCGCGTCGAGTGCCGCCAAGGTCGCGTCGTCGAGCCGATGGCCGATCAGGGCCTTGGCCGCATCATCGACGATCAGCTGGGTCGGCGCCACCGCGCCCAGCACGACGCGCGCGTCGGTGCACACGCCGCCGGCATCGAGCGTGACGTTGACGCCGCAGCCGACGACGGCGATGTCCATCTCGGTGCGCGGGATAAAGCGCAGATAGGCGTCGCACTGATGCGGCTTTGGTTTCGGGACGTGAAACTCGACGATGAACTCACCCTTGGCGAGCGAAGTCTGTCCGGGCCCGGTGACGATCGCCTCGACCAGTGCCTCTCGGCGGCCGCCGGGCCCGGCGATCACGCAGGCCGCACGCGCGGCGATCATCGCCGGCACGCTGTCGGCCGCTGGCGAGGCATTGCACAGATTGCCGGCGAGCGAGGCCCGCCCCTGGATCTGCTGCGAGCCGATCAAATCGACGCCTTCGACGATCCCCGGCCAGGCGTGGCTCAGGCCCTTGTGCTCGCTGATCATGACCCCCGGCGTGGCGGCGCCGATCACGAACTCGTCCGCCGTCTCGCGAATGCCGATCAGGTCGGGGATTCTCTTGGTGTCGACGATCAGCTCGGGACGCAGCCGGCCCGAGCGCAGCTGTACCAGAAGGTCGGTCCCGCCGGCCAAGGGCTTGGCCAGGCCGGGGGCGGCGGCCAGCGCGCTGATGGCCTCGTCGACCGTCTTTGGCGTGGTGAAATTCAGACTGGGCATGTTCGCTCCTGAAATCGCACGGGCAAACTTCCGCCGCGGCGCGCGGAAGGAGTGCGGCCCGGCCGGGTTGACGGCCGACGGTCGCGTCGTTCTCGCTTACACTAGCATCCTATCCGGGGTGAAGCGCTATGTTCAACTGCCCCAAGGGCGAGGCCCCAGGGCGAGGCAAGGCCAGCCGCAGGCGATGATCGCGATATCCCCCGACATCCGGCTCGACGCGAGCGAGGTCGAGGAGAGCTTTATCCGCGCGTCCGGCCCCGGCGGCCAGAACGTCAACAAGGTGGCGAGCGCGGTGCAATTGCGCTTCGACCTCGCCCATTCGCCGTCATTGCCGCCGCTGGTGCGGGAGCGGGCGGTGCGGCTGGCGGGCCGTCGGATCACCCGCGACGGCATCCTCGTCATCACCGCCCAGCGCTACCGCACCCAGGAGCGCAACCGCCGCGACGCGCTCGACCGCCTGGTTGCGCTGATCCGCCGCGCCGCGCTGCCGCCCACGCCGCGCCGCCCGACCCGGCCCACCGCCGCCGCCGAACGCCGCCGCCGCGAAGCCAAGACCCGCCGCGCCGCGCTGAAGGAGCAGCGCCGCCCCGGCCGCGACGAGGACGCCGGCGGCTGAAACTTCGGCGCCACTGTCCGCCTGCAGCTCCCTGGCCCCGCCTGCGGGGAGAGGGCCGGAGTGAGGGGCTGTCGCATGATAACAACCGGCGGGATTTGAGCGCGGCGCCCGCCCGGTTCGGCATCGAATTGCCGACGCCCGCACTAGCGATACCGCAGGATCGGGACATGAAGAGCCAGATCACCGCCACGACGAGATAAGCTCTATGAGGTCGAGCGGATTGTGGTAAAAATTTGCTCGAAAGTTCCGGCAAGTCCCCGTTGCATGACCAAGGGCGGTTAGGAACCAGTGTCGGGAATCAGCGCCGCAGGCGGAGCGCCAATCGAGCTGGACGACGGCTGGCCGGTCGCCGCGCCCCAGCAGCAAGACATGGACGCCGGCATCCTCGGCGGGATTGGCCCTCGGTTCGAGGGATGGAAGGAAGCAAACGCTCACGCGGTTGTCGTCGCCCGGCACGGCGCGCTGGTTTACGAGCACTATTTTAACGGTGAGGATTGGCGCTGGACCGAACCGCTCGGCACCGTTGCATTCGACGCCACGGTCAAGCATGACCTGAGATCGATTACCAAGAGCGTGACGTCGCTTCTTGTCGGGGTCGCCCTCGGGCGCGGCTGGATCGCGGACATCAATACCCCGGTTTTCAGCTATTTCCCCGAGTATGGCGACCTGCACACGCCGGAACACGAGCGGATTACGCTGGCGCATTTGCTGACCATGTCGTCAGGGCTTGCGTGGAAGGAAAATATGGCGTGGGACGATCCGTCAAATAACGAGCGGGGAATGGACGACGCCGCCGACCCCTATCGATACGTCCTCGGGCAACCTGTTGCGACGCCGCCTGGTCAATTTTTCAATTACTGTGGCGGTGCGCCGACACTTCTCCAGGGCGTCGTGCAAAGGACATCGGGAAAGGCCCTCGATGTCTTGGTCCAGGAGGCATTGCTGGACCCGCTCGCTATTACGGACGTGGAGTGGACCCGATTTCCAAATCAAGATGATGTAAGGGGTTACTGTGGGCTACGGTTGCGCGCACGCGACCTGGCTAAAATCGGCCAGTTGGTGCTCAACGGCGGCGCCTGGCAGGGCAGGCAGATCATTTCGCCCAGATGGATTGTAGAATCGACCGCACCGCAGATCAACGGCGAAGGCATCCTATTCTACGGCTACCTCTGGTGGCTCGGGCGCTCTCTGCTCGATCGCCGTGAAATCCGTTGGGTTGCAGGGTTCGGCAATGGCGATCAGCGGCTCTTTATTGTGCCCGACTTGGACCTTGTGGTTGCAGTATATGCCGCTGCTTACGGCGCGCCGCAGGTTGTCGGGGAAATCGCGCTGAAGCGCCATGTGCTGCCCTCGATTTTGCGATGATCGGGCACGCCGCTGCGGTCTCCGCGATGAATTGGACTGGCGCGTGAATAACGCGGGCTGAGCAAACGCGATGATCGAGGCTGGTGACGCGTGTGTGTTGCCCTTCGACAGGATGGCTGGGTCGGGGTAAGCTCTGATCGAACCCGGAGTCATCCGGACCAATTGGCCAAGGGAGGGAACCATGCATGTAACCCGTCGTAATTTGGCGATCGCGGGTGCCGTCGCGCTCGGGACCGTGAGCCTGTTGCACGGCCCGGCAGTGCTGGCCGACGCCGCCGACGAGGCGGCGGTCAAGGCGAATGTCGAGGCGCTGAGGAAGGCGCTGCTGGCGGCGGACAAGGGCCAGTTGGAGCAGTTGGCTGCCGATCAGCTGAGCTACGGGCATTCGAGCGGCAAGATTCAGACCAAGGCCGAGTTCGTCGACGGCGTCATGACCAGGAAGGCGGTCGTCAAGTCGCTCGACTTTCCCGACCTCACCGTCGCGGTGGCTGGCGATGCGGCGATCTCGCGTCATCTCTACGTCTCCGAATCCGAGACTGACGGCAAGCCCAACAACATCAAGATCGGCGTGCTCGCGGTCTGGCAAAAGCAGGGCGGCGGCTGGAAGCTCCTGGCGCGCCAGGCCTACAAGCTGACCTAACCCCGCCGGATCCTCTCCGAGCGCGGTGCAGCTGCGCTTCGACCTCGCCCATTCGCCATCATTGCCGCCGCAGGTGCGCGAGCGGGCGCTGCGGCTCGCCGGCCGCCGGGTCACCCGCGACGGCGTCCTGGTCATCACCGCCCAGCGCTACCGCACCCAGGAGCGCAACCGCCAGGACGCGCTCGACCGCCTGGTTGCGCTGCTCCGCCGCGCCGCCATGCCGCCGACCCCGCGTCGCCCGACCAGGCCCACCGCCGCCGCCGAGCGCCGCCGCCGCGAAGGCAAAACCCGCCGCGCCGCCCTCAAGGAGCAGCGCCGCCTCGGCCGCGACGAGGACGCTGGCGGATGAAAATTCTCACCGTCGCTCTCAAATAATCCGTCGTGCCGGAGTCGCGGTTGTCGGCGACGCCGCGACGCGCACAACGTGACACTGCAACCACCGCCTCAGCGTCTGTCCCGATACGGTCGGACCCGATCGCGATTTGAGCATCGGGTGACAGGCCGAGGCCGCTTTCTGCCCCTTGACCCGTGATTTTGGCGACCTAAATCGATTGTCGCCGGGCGCCGTACCGGGCCCGGCGACAATCGTTACCCCATGTTGCTCAGAGGAGGACGTGGCAATGACTGTCTTGGCTTCGGTGCCTTCCTCGATACCGTCCGCATCGCACCTTGCGATCCCCTGGTCGTATGCGCAAGACGACCAGGATTACTCATGCCCTGATCGCGCCGCCCTTGAGGACGGTGCCGATGACGAACGCGTGCCGGTTCTAACCGCGACGCGACAGTGGCCGAGAGTCTTTCCCGGCCTCTAGTCGTCCGAGGACAAAAGACCGGGTTGCGACGCGGCCGAACTGGACCGCTCGGCTCCCTGTCCGCGTGATCGAGCGCCGCGCCCGGTCGGTCTGCGCATTATGCAGGAGGATCACCCATGGCAATGCTTTATCCCGATCCGTTCGACGCCTTGTTTCAGTTTCAACAGGCGCTCGACGCGTTTCGCACCAGCCAGTGGCTCGGTTCGAGCCCGAGCGGCAGCGGCGCCTATCCGCCGCTCAATGTCTTCCGAAAGGGTGATGACGTCGTCGTCATTGCCGAGGTGCCCGGCATTCAGAAGTCCGATCTTGACATCCAGGTCAAGGGCAACACGATCCGCATCGCCGGCGGCAAAACCGTCCAGTACGGCGAGAGCGCAGCGGTGCATCGCCGCGAGCGTCTGGTCGGGCGCTTCGATCGCGCGATCACCGTGCCCGTGGAGATCGATGCGGACCAGGTCAAGGCCGAGTGCCGCGACGGCATTTTGGCCCTCTACCTCCCGCGCGCCGAGCGGGATAAGCCGAAATCGATCACTGTCGGATGAAGCGCCGACCGCTCCCCGATGATGCACGCCATGGAGGGAACAATGGCAAGATCGCAAGCGCTTGAGGTACAAGAGAAGAAGGAGCTTGTCTCAAAGGAAGAAAAGACGGTTCCTGCCCGCTACTACGTCCCGACGACCGACATCTTCGAGACCGACGACGCCCTGACCGTGGTCATGGAGATCCCGGGTGTTGAAAAGAAGGCGCTGGAGGTGCACATCGAAAACGATGTGCTGCGCGTAAATGCGCAAATCGACTTCTCGAAATACGAGGGCCTAGAACCCTTGTATACCGAATACAACGTCGGTCATTTCGCCCGGTCCTTTACGCTGTCGAACAAAATCGATCAGCAGCAAATCAGCGCTCAGCTCGATGACGGCGTGCTGACCCTGACGCTCAAAAAGGCAAAGGAGGCCATGCCGCGGCGCATAGCGATCAATTGACCCGGCGACAATGAGGGGCGGCAACTCAATGTGCCGCCCCTCGGCCCCGGGTTCGACGCTGCCGTTGCTGCGAACCGGCGTCGCCGCTTGCAGCTCGCAATGTTATCGGCGCCGATGCTCGCGGTGGCGATGCTCCTAGCGGATGGCGGGCACGCGCAGGGACCGGACACCGGTGGACAGGTCTCGACCCCTCCATCCAGTATCGAACGGCCCGGCGACGCCGGGGCGCGAGCGCATACGAACTTTCAAACCTTCGTTCCGAACCGGCGCGCTGCCGGCATGGCGCCGCCTTCGGCCGGCCATCAGGCATCGCCGGCGCCGGTCAACCCGCCTCCCACATCCGGCGGCGGCCGGTAACCGATCGTTAAGCCCAACAGGCGCATAGCCTACATCGACAGCGGATACAGCCGGAACCGCGCCCGGCGCGGGGGCTTTGTGCCGGTTCGCCCGCCAAATTTCGGGGAGAGGGGATAAGCCATGCGATTTTCGAGCTTGTTCAGGACAGCGCTGTCGTTCGCCGGAGCCGCCGCCCTGGGCGCCCTGCCGGCGAGCGCCGGCGATTCAGCTTTCGCATGGCGCGGCGGACATGTCGAGATACCGAGGTCGAGCATCGAGCAGACCGACCATATCGGCGTCCGTGCCCATACCAACTTCAAGCTGTTCGTCCCCGCCGCGGGCATCGGCACTGCGCTGCCACCCTCGCTGGCGGGCGAAGCGACGCCGGAGGCAGGTCCGCCTTATTCGGGATATCTCTTCGAGACGCCGGCTTCGCTCGGCTGCGTCTACCATCTCGTTTCCCCGCCGACAACGGGATGCGACCCCAACCACGCGGCCGCCAACCCTTCGGGCGGCGCCCGCGCGATCGCCATCGTCGACGCCTATCACTATCAGACGGCGTTGAGCGATCTGCGCGTCTTCTCGGCGCAGTTCGGATTGCCGCTGCCGACCAGCGCGAACTTCCAGGTCGTCTATGCCGGCCGCCGACAGCCCCCGGTCGACGCCGATTGGAATGTCGAGGAGGCGTTGGACATCGAGTGGGCGCATGCAATGGCGCCTGCGGCGAAGATATATCTGGTGGAGGCCGCCTCAAACAGCTTTTCCGATCTGCTGTCGGCCGTCTCGGTCGCCAATTCTCTGCTGAAGTCGGCCGGTGGGGGCGAGGTTTCGATGAGCTGGGGCGGTAGCGAGTTTTCCCAGGAAAAAAGCTACGACTCACATTTCACCCAAACCAAGGTGGTGTACTTCGCGGCCTCCGGCGACAGCCCCGGGGTGATTTGGCCCTCCACCTCCCCAAACGTCGTCTCCGCGGGAGGCTCCAGCATCAGCCGCAACCCGACGAGCGGCGCGTTCCAGCAAGAGGTCGCCTGGCAGTCGGGCGGCGGCGGCCCCAGCCTTTATGAGGCGCGCCCGGCTTATCAAAACGGGATTTCGTCCGTCGTGCAGAGCGGGCGGGGGACTCCGGACGTTACCGCCGACGCCGACCCCGCCACGGGCGTGTGGGTCTATGCCTACCCCTACTGGTACATTGTCGGCGGCACCAGCGTCTCCGCCCCGGTTTGGGCCGGCATCGTCAACTCCGCCGGCAGCTTCTCCACCGGAACCCAGAGCGAGCTCACCAAGGTCTACGCCAACCTGGGAAGCGCCGCCAACCTGACCGACATCGCCCAAGGTTCGTGCGGTCCGAGCGAAGGCTACCTCGCCGCTGCCGGTTGGGACTTCTGCACCGGCGTCGGCAGCCCGCTCGGCAAGGCCGGAAAATAGGGCCTTCCGCCTCCCTTCCGCTCGGCGGCGAAGCCGACCGTTACGGTCGAAAGAGACGGCTTTGGTCCGCCCAACCCACCTTAAGCGCTGTGCTTGGCCTGGAAGTGGGGGATGACCTGCTCGCCGAAGAGGCGGAGGGTGTGGAGCACCTCCTGGTGCTGCGCCGGGCCGATGGCGCACAGCAGGATCACCTCCTCGATGCCGAGAGCCTCGTAGAGCTCGAGAAACCGGATGCAGTCCGCGGGCGTGCCGACGCAAAACTTCGTCCCCTCCTCGCGTACCTCCTCAGGCGTCGGCTCGCCGGGATGCGGCCCGCTGGCGAGGCGTTGATCGCGCGCCCAATAGCCTTGGTAATCGGGCGGCACGGTGCTCGGATCGTAGTCGCGCCACACCAGGCGGGCGCGCTCGCGTTGCTGCTCGACATACCAGGCGACGAGCTCGGTGCCGCGCCCGGCCACGACCCGCGGGTCCTCATGGCAGTAGCCGGCGGTCATCAGCGCGGCGCGGGGCGCCGGACCGGCCGCGTTACCCGGGGCGGTCCGCAACGCGTCACGATAGAGCGCCATCAGCTGCTCGACGCGATCCGGGCCCCCTTCGCTGCCGAACAGCCCGCCCATCCCCAGGCTGCCCGTCTGGCGCGCTGTCTCGTCGCTGCCGCACGCCGACCACAGCGGCGGGTGCGGCTGCTGCACCGGCTTTGGCAGGACCTCACGGCGCGGAATTTGGTAATACTGCCCGTCGTACGTGATTTCCTCCTGGGTCCAGATGCGCGGCAGCACATCGGCAAATTCCTGCCACATGCCGCGAGTGTCCTGCAGGTCCGTCCCGTACGGCGTCAGCTGGTAGGGATAGCCGGTCCGGCCGAGGCCCACATCCACCCGCCCATGGCTCAAGATATCGAGTGTCGCCATGCGCGCTGCCACGTGCAGCGGGTGGTGGATCGGCGCCAGCACCACGCCGACGCCGAGGCGGATCGTGCTGGTGCGCTGGCTGACCGCCGCCAGGGTCAGGTCCGGGGCGCTGTTGTGCGACCACACCGGGCGGAAGTGATGCTCGGAGAACCACACGCTTTCGAAACCCTGCTGCTCGGCATAGGGGATTTGCTCCAGGGCCTCATGGATGCGTTGCGATTCACTGGAGGGGGTCCAGGGCTTGGGAACCTGAATTTGATAAAACAGGCCGATTCTCATGGGACTGCCTCCACAGCAAACATTGCCCGCCCGAGAGCCGGCAAAGGAACATCAGGGCGGGGCCGGGAGTCCCGCGAGGAAATCCGCGACGGCGCGATTGAAGGCGGCGGGCTGGTGCAGGTTCGAGGCATGGCCGGCGGCGGGGATCGTCACCCGCGCCGCATTCGGGATCTTGCGCGCCATGTAGTCGGCGGCGGCGAGGAAGTTCGTGTCGTCGGCGCCGACCAGGACCAGGGCCGGCACCGCGATCCGGTCGAGCCCGGCGATGATGCGGCCGTCGGCTTGCGCCAGCATGCCGCGCGCCGCACCGGCGAGGCCCAATGCCGACCGGTGCCTGCTGATGCGCACCTCGTCGCTGGCGCCCAGCGCGGCCAGCCCGCGCGTCTCCAGCTCGTCGGCGCGCTGGCGCGCCCGCTCGTTCCACGCCCGGCGCGCGTCGTCGTTGCGGAACCCCGGCCCGGTGTCGAACAGCATCAGCGCGCGGACCATCTCCGGATGTTCCAAATGGAAGGCAAGCGACATGTAGCCGCCGAGCGACAGCCCGCCGATAACGGCGCGATCGATCCCGCAGGCGCGCAGCAACGCCGCCATGTCCGCGACGGTCAGCGCTTCCGAGTAGGCGGCGGGGTCTTCGGGATAATCGCTGTCGCCATGGCCGCGCATGTCCCAGACGACGACCCGCCAGCGTGGCAGGAGCGCCCCGATCTGCGCGTCCCACATACGGCAGGTGGCGCTATAGCCGTGGCTCAGCAGGATGGCCGGGCCGCTGCCGTGATCCTCGTAGTAGATTCTGGCGCCATTGCGATCGAGGAACGGCATCCCGGTCTCCCCCTATGACTGGCGCACCCTCCCGCGCCCTCCCCCGCCTACGGGGGAGGGCCAGGATGGGAAATCAGTGCAGCGGCGAAAAGGATGCCGGGACGACCAGCATGTTCTCCTGCTTGATCATCATGTTCGGCCCGCCCCCGGACGGCGGCGGCCAGATGCCTTTGGCGCGGGCCTCCTCGCGGATGCGGAAGCGGTCGGCCGCGTCCTTGTAGGCCCAGATGTGGCACCATTTGTTGAGCCCGCCGACCTCGGTGTGCCAGGCGCCGACCAGCGGCGACAGCTCGTTCCGCTTGGCGATATGGCCGCTCCAGCGGTCGATCACCCCGGGGATGCCGCCGGGCTTGAAGGTGTAGATGCGGATCTCGTAGAGACCGCCCAATTGCCGCGGCTCGAGCGCCGGCGAGAACGGCGCCGGAAGATAGATGTCGCTCTGCTGGTCGACGACGAATTCGCGCACATTGGGCGGCCAGCCCGCGGTCTTTGTCGCCTGCCTCGCGCAGCCGGGTGCGCGCCGCCATGTCCTCATAGGGCCAGACATGGATCACCCGGTTCAAGGGACCGACCTCGGTGTGCCAAAAGGCGGCGAGCGGCGAGACCTTGGCCCGGGCCGGCAGCGCCTGGCCAAAGCGCTCCTCGAAAGCGGCGACCGTGCCCGGCTGCAAGGTGTAGGTGCGCATCTCGATGATCATCGGGTTTCCTCCGTCGCAGGGGTTGTCCGCACCGACGCTAGCCGCTCGCGGCGGGGTGTCAAGCGCGGCGTCGCCCTAGTGCAACGGCTCGGGGCCGCCGCTTCCACCCATCAGATAGATCAGGTGAAAGATCGCGGCCCGCTGTTGCCTGACGGGCACGGTGTCGGCCGTTATGCTGTTGGCGATCCATCGGTCGTCGAGCATGTTCGGATTGCCGATCTTGTGCGCGCATTGCGGGGCGGAGTGCCGGCACCACAGCCGCACCGCATTGATATAGCTGATGCTGTTTTGCAAGCGCGTCGACCTCGCCGACCGCCATCGGGCTGATGCACCAAAAATTGAGATAGTTCACCAAGGCCGATCGCTCCGGATTGACCGTTCCCTGGAAGCACATCTCGCCATCGGCCGAGATGAAAAAGCCGCCCTCCACCGAGACGTATTTGATGCCGTTGTCGATGAACTTGATCGTGTCGAGATAGCCGGGCTCGCCCGGCAGCGGCGCCCGGATGGCAAAGGCCGGCGAATTGATCGGCGGCGGCGGCTCGGGCACGCAGGCCGCCAGCAATGCCGCCAGTGCCACGACCGCGATCGTCGATTTCCCACGCATGCGCCCCGTTCCCCCGACCACCGCGCGGACGCCCGCCTCGCTCTCGAATTAGCCCGATTTTGCCAGCGGTCCGCAATTCCCTTCTTAGCGCGACGGATATTCGAGATAGTCCACGCTCAGAGCGGTTGGCGCAGAAGGAGCCCCTGATGACGGTCATTGCCCAGATGCTCGACTACCTGGACGAGCTCGCGGTGATCCGCCGCGACATCCACGCCCACCCCGAGCTCGCTTTCGCCGAGGAGCGGACCGCCGATCTGGTCGCGGCAAAGCTCGCCGAATACGGCTGCGAAGTCCATCGCGGGCTCGCCGGGACCGGCGTCGTCGGCACGATCCGGCGCGGCAACACCCCGGCCGCGATCGGGCTACGCGCCGACATGGACGCGTTGCCGATCCACGAGATGAACGATTTCGGGCACCGCTCGACCCATGACGGCAAGATGCACGCCTGCGGCCATGACGGCCACACGACGATGCTGCTGGGCGCCGCCCGGTATCTCGCCGCGACCCGCAATTTCGATGGCACCGTGCACCTGATCTTTCAGCCGGCCGAGGAAGGCGGCGGCGGCGGCCGGGTGATGGTCGAGCAAGGGCTGTTCGAGAAATTTCCGTGCGACGCCGTCTTCGCGCTGCACAATAAGCCCGGCATCCCGGTCGGCCACATCGCGGCAAGGCCCGGGCCATTGCTCGCCGCGTCGGACCGCTGGGACATCCGGATCAAGGGGCGCGGCACGCATGCCGCACACCCGCATCTCGGCATCGATCCGTTCGTGATCGGCGCTCAGATCGTGCTGGCATTGCAGACGATCGCCAGCCGCGACATCGATCCGATCGAATTGGCCGTCGTCAGCGTCGGCTTTATGCGGGGCGGATCGGCCTACAACGTCATCCCCGACGATCTCCACATCGGCGGCACCGCGCGCAGCTTTCGCCCGGAGGTGCGCGACCTGATCGAGCGCCGGCTCGGCGAGATCGCGCGCGGCATCGCGGCGCTGCACGGCGCCAGGGCCGAGGCGGAATATCGCCGAAACTATCCGCCGACGATCAACCATGCCGCCGAGACCGAGTTCGCCGCCGAGGTCGCGGCCGAAATCTGCGGCCCCGAAGGGGTGATCCGCGATATCGCGCCGTCGATGGGCGGCGAGGATTTCTCGTTCATGCTCAACGCACGGCCGGGGGCCATGCTGTGGCTCGGCAACGGCCCCGGCGAGGGCGGCTGCTTCCTCCACAACGCACGCTACGACTTCAACGACGCCGCGATTCCGTTCGGCAGCAGCTTTCTCGCCCGCCTCGCCGAGCGGTTTTTGGAGAAGCAGAACCGCTGAGGATCGGCGGCACGACCTCACATGGTTTCGGGCAGAGGCTTTCCCCTGGTCTCGGGCAGGAACGGCGCCACGATAAATCCAAGGGCGAAAAACAGTCCGATGATCGTCGCCGCCGGGCCAAAACCGCCGAGAGAGACGATCAGGGTGCCGGCGATCAGCGGTCCGACGCAGGAGATGAAGCGCGGCGCGTTAAAGCAAAACGCAATCGCGGTGCCACGCATTCGCGTCGGGAACAACTCAGGCAGCCACACCGGGGCCCAGGCCCAGATGCCGATGGTGAAGAAGCCGAAAGCCCCGACAGCAACCATCAGGACCCGGAGATCGTGGGCCCACAGATAAACCACCGGTGTCAGCACGAGGCTCATTCCATAGAACAGCATCGCCGTCGGCTTGCGGCCCACGATATCGGCAAGAAAACCGAGGCTGACAAAGCCGAAGATTCCAAACACGCTACTGACGAGCCCGGCCCAACCCGACCATTCCGGCGCCGACAACCCGGCCCTGGCAGCCACCGTGCCGACATAGGTCGGAATGAAGGTCGCGACACCCCAAAAGGCGAAGGTCACCGACAGCATCATCAGGAAGGCGCCGATCAGCGATCGCCGAACCGCCGGCTCGGCAAACATGTCGATGACCGTAAAGCGCGTCAGCGCCGCATCCCATAATTGACGCGCGATTATAGCGGGTTGTCGACGCCGCAGCCATTCCGTAACTGCCCGGCGCACGCGGGAAAACCGGCAGGCAGGAGCATGATGGTTCGCCCGGCTCGACAGCGAGTCAGATCAAATAGCCGATGATTGTGCTCCCCGGCATGTTCGGCCGTTTTGCGCTCGATTTCTATTGGCGTATCGGAACTCTGCATCGACGGCGCTTGTTGGAACGGGCAGGCCACTCTTTAGTTACTCGAAAGGAGACGACATGTCGAAGACCCCGACTGCGATCGCTGCGATCATATTGACGCTCGGACTGGCGGGCTGCACCAACCCCTATGACCCCGGCCAGAGGGCAATCGGCGGCGGCTTGATTGGTGCCGGTGCCGGGGCCGCGATCGGGGCGGCGGCGGGTGGCGGCCCGGGTGCGGCGATCGGCGCCGGGGCGGGCGGAGCGCTCGGCGCCATCACCGGCGCCCTGACGACGCCTCCGCCGCCCCGATACTGACGGCATCGGCGCGCGGCGACCGATCACCGGCCGCTCCTCAGACGAGCGAACTGCATGGGCACCGTCACCGCCAGTCCAGGATGCATTGGCTCAAACAGATGGTGTCTTCGCCGAATAGAGATGTCACCGTCTGTGCCATTTAGAAATGTCACCGTCGGTTGGGGTCTCGGCCGGCGCCGGCCGGGGGACAGGCTGCGCTTTTCCGTGGTCACGGTCGAGGCCGCCGAAGAACTCGCGCGCGCCGGAGAGCGGCGCCTCGCCGCACTCGTCGCGGCCTTGGCGCCCGTGCCGCCGACCGGCGGCGTCGATCTCGGCCCGCTTTACGCCGGTAACCTGATCAGCGGCGTCGTCAACGGCGTCGACTAATGGCCCGCCTCAGTGACTAATGGCCCGCCTCAGTAAGGGCTCGATCCGGCGGAAGCGGGCTTTGCCGGCGCGTCCGAGCGCATCTCCGCAACCGCCTGCTGGCCGCCCATCGTCATAAAGCGGTTGTCGCCGCCGACCGTGACGAAGACAAAGCCCATCTCGATCATCTTCTTGGCGTAGGCCGGCGCGCCGCAATGGATGCCGGGCTTGACCCCGTGCCGCTTGCAGCCGTCGAGCACCTTTTTCAGCGCCGTCATCATCCACTCGTCGGGCTTGTCGCCGCCCGGCGGGTGGCCGTAGGAGATCGACAGGTCAGAGGGTCCGATATAGATCGCGTCGAGCCCCTTGACCGACAGGATCTGGTCGAGATTGTCCATCGCCTCGGCGGTCTCGATCATGCCGAAAGCGACGACCACGTCGTTCGCCTTGGCGTGATAGTCGGCGCCGGCATAGACCGAGGCGCGGATCGGCCCCGAGCTGCGATAGCCGAGCGGCGCATAGCGCATCGCGCCGACGAACTTCTCGGCCTCGGCGCGGTTGTTGATCATCGGGCAGATGATGCCGAAGGCGCCGGCGTCGAGCGCCTTCATGATGTGCGCCGGGTCGTTCCACGGCACCCGCACCAAGGGTGTGGTCTCCGTGGTCGAGATGCCCTGCAGCATCGTCACCATCATCTGGTAGTCGATCATGCCGTGCTGCATGTCGATGACCAGCGAGTCCCAGCCCATATTGGCCATGACCTCGGCGGCAAAGCTGCTGGGGATGCCGCACCAGCTGTTGACGACGGGCTTGCCTGCCTGCCAATTGTCACGCACCCGATTAGCCCGCATACCCGTTCTCCTCGACGAATCCGATACCCCGATCCCGCCAGTTGCGCGGGCCGGTGTCAAGTGCGGCGACTCTCCGCCGGCGGTGCGAGCGAATACTCGGCCGCTCTCTCCAGGTAGTGCTGCTGCACCCAGCGCATGTACTCGGTCTCGTCCGCGCTCAGGTCGCGGGCGAAGCGGGCGGGGGCGCCGGCCCAGAGCTGCCCCGCCTTGACACGCATACGCGGGGTGACGAGCGCAGCCGCCGCGACCATCGCGCCGCCCTCGACGACGGCGCGGTCCATGACGCAGGCCTTCATACCGACGAACGACCGGTTTTCCAGCCGACAGCCATGGATCAACGCCAGATGGCCGATTGCGACCTCGTCGCCGATCCAGCACGGTATCTGCTCGCCGCGGTCAAGCGAGCCGTGGACCACGGTGCCGTCCTGAATATTGGCGCCGGCCCCGATATGTATCGGCGCGTCGTCCCCGCGCACGACGACGTTGAACCACAGATTGGCCCGCGGCCCGATCTCGACATCGCCGGTCACCACGACCCCCGGCGCGATGAACGCTGTCGGATCAATGCGCGGGAATTGGTTGCGGTGAGCGAGCAGCAGCGGTCCCATGGTTCGCCCATGTCAGGGAAAGGGCTATCGTGCCGGCCGGCCGGGTGTCACTCGCTCGCGTCCAATCCCAGCATCAAGCGGATGTTCTGCACCGCCGCACCCGATGCGCCCTTGCCAAGGTTGTCGAGCCGGGCCACCAGAACCGCCTGGCCCAGCGCCTCGTTGGCATGGACCGAGAGCTCGAGCCGGTCGGTGCCGTTGATCGCCGTTGGGTCGAGCTTGCCGTCCGCGCTCGGCTCGACGACCGAAACGAGCATGCAATCGCGATAGCGCGCCGCCAGCACCTCGTAGAGGTCGGCGCCGCGCGGCGTGCCCGGCAACGTGTCGAGGTGCAGCGGCACCGAGACCAGCATGCCCTGGCGGAAATGGCCGACCGAGGGTACGAAAATCGGCCGTCGCGTCAGCCCGGAATAAAGCTGGGTCTCGGGTACGTGCTTGTGTTCGAGGCCGAGCCCGTAAAGCTCGAAGGCCGGGCCGCCGGCCTCTTCATGCGCCGCGATCATCGACTTTCCACCCCCCGAATAGCCACTGACCGCGTTGATCGCGACGGGGTAATCGGGCGGCACGATGCCGGCGTCGATCAGCGGCCGCAGCAGCGCGATCGCGCCGGTGGGATAACAGCCGGGATTGGCGACCCGGCCCGCGTCAGCGATGCGCGTTGTCTGGCCCTCGGTCATCTCGGCAAAGCCGTAGGTCCAGTCCGGATGCACGCGATGCGCGGTGCTGGCGTCGAGCAGCTTCGGCGCGGCGGGACCGAGCCCGTCGGCCAGCGCCACCGCCTCTCGCGCGGCCTCGTCGGGCAGGCACAGCACTACCAAATCGACGGTCGCCATCATGTCGCGGCGCGCGGCCGGGTCCTTGCGCTGCGCCGGCGGCAGGCTAGCCACCGCGATTTCCGGCAGATTGTCGAGGCGGGTTCGGATGCCGAGCCCGGTCGTCCCCGCCTCGCCGTCGATGAACACGCTGGGCCGGTTCGTTGCCATGTCCTCCTTCCCCGCCGCAGATGCGGCAACGCCACAGGAATTCCGCATTCGCCGCGCATCCCCTAACGCAATCGGCAGGGCGGCGCAAAAGAGTTTTGTCTGTTTTCGCAGCGCGACAGGCTGCGCTATCGTGCGTGGCCCCGTTGGGGCGATCGGGGTGGGATAGGAGTAAAGGCGATGGACGGCGTGCCGCTCAAATGTCTGGCCGGGGTCAAGGTGCTCGATTTGACCCAGTTCGAAGCCGGCCCCAGCTGCACCGAGGCGCTGGCCTGGCTCGGCGCCGAGGTGGTCAAGGTCGAGAACCCCAAGGGCGGCGAGCCAGGGCGGACCTCCTTCGCCGGGCCGCCGGGCCATCCCAACTCGTATTATTTCTTCGAGTTCAACGCCAACAAGAAATCGGTAACGGTCAACCTCAAATCCGAGCGCGGGCTGGCGCTGGTCAAGGACATGGCGCGCCGCGCCGACGTGATGATCGAGAACATGGCGCCCGGCACGATCGAGCGGATCGGGCTCGGCTACGACGCGATCCGCGCGCTGAACCCTGGGATCATTTATGCCCAGGTCAAGGGCTTTGGCGAGGGGAGCCCGTACGAGAAGAACCTCGCCTTCGACATGATCGCGCAAGCATCCGGCGGCACGATGAGCATCACCGGCGAGCCCGAGGGGCCGCCGATCAGGCCTGGCGTTTCGCTCGGCGATACCGGCACCGGCATGCTGATGGCGATCAGCATCCTGGGCGCGCTTTACGAGCGCCGCGCCACCGGCCAGGGCAGGCGGCTCCAGGTGGCGATGCAGGATGCGATGCTGCACTACATCCGTTTCGCGTTTCAGACCCAGGCGGTGCTGGGCCGGGCCGCGCCCCGCAATAGCAACCGCAGCAACACCGCACCGTCGGGGATATTTCCTTGCGCACCGGGCGGGGCCAACGACTGGATCTACGTCTTCGCCCGGCAGAAGGACCATTGGCATCGGCTGCTGAAGCTCCTCGGCCGCGAGGAGCTGATCGGCGACGAGCGCTACGAGACCGCGCAGGCCCGCGGCGAGCGCATCGAACGAGGTCAACGCGATGGTCGCCGAGTGGACAAAGCGGCGGGACAAGCACGAGGCGATGCGCTTGATCGGCGCTGCGGGGGTGCCGGCGGGTGCGGTGCTCGACACGATGGAGCTGACGAACGAGCCGAGCTTTACCGAGCGCGGCATTCTTCAAGTCGCGCAGCACCCGACCGGCCCGTTCAAGATGCCGTCCTGGCCGGTGCGCTTCGACGGCGCTCCGCCAAAGCTCGAACCGGCGCCGCTCCTGGGCGAGCACAGCGCCGAGGTGTTCGGCGAATGGCTCGGCATCAGCGCCGGCGATCTCGCGGCCTTGAAGAAGGAAGGAGTGATCTGACGATCGGATACAATAACGCCCCGCGGATGGGACGACGACAGCAGAGAGAGGAGATTTCTGAGATGGCGGAGCTCGCAGGCTACGAAATCCTGGCGAAATGCCTAAAGGCACAGGGCGTTAAGGACCTATTCTATATTATGGGCGGACCGATGCTGGATGCCGAAAGCACCTGCATCAAGGAGGGCATCCGCGCGATCGACACAAGGCACGAGCAGGGTGCCGCCTATATGGCGCAGGCCTATTCGCGGGTGACCCAGGGGCCGGGTGTTTGCATGGCGGCGAGTGGGCCCGCCACCCTCAACTTGGGGACCGGCCTCGCCAATGCGCTGATCGATTGCTGCCCGGTCGTCGCGTTCGGCGGGTCGAGCCCGATCAGCCAGTTCGGCCGCCAGGTGTTTCAGGAGATCGACCAGGTTTCAGCGTTGAAGACCTGCGTCAAGTATGCCGACCGCGTGCACAATCTGAAGCGCATCCCGCAACAGGTGAATTTCGCGTTCCAGAAGGCTCTGAACGGAAAGCCCGGCCCGGTCTATATCGATTTTCCCGGCGATGTGCTCTACCTCAAGGCCGAGGAGGCTGATGTCGATTGGAGCTATTGCGGCCGGCCGATCATCGAGGCCCGTCCCTATGCGGAACCGAAGGCGATCAACGCACTGGTCGACGCCATCAATAAAGCGAAGCAACCGATCATCTGCTCGGGCGGCGGGGTGTTGTGGTCAAAGGCCTGGAACGAGATGCGGGCCTTTGTCGAAAAGGCCGGGATCCCATTCTACACGACCCCGCAAGGCCGCGGCGTGGTGCCGGACGACCACCCCTATTCCTACCTGACGATGCGCAACAGCGCGTTTCGCGACGCCGATCTGATCATCGTCCTCGGCACCCGGATGAACTATGTGATCGGCCATGCCGCACCGCCGCGTTTCAACAAGGACGCGACGATCGCCCGCATCGAGATCGACCCCGAGGAGCTGGGCATGTCGGCGCGCAATGTCGACATCCCGGTCGTCGGCGACTGCAGATCGGTCTTGCAGCAGCTGGTCGAAGCGATCGACGGGAAGACCGCCGACCGCTTTGCGCCCTGGCGCAACAAATTGCACGAGGGCGAGATCGCCAAGCGCACCGGCCCCGGCGGCAACTACCCGACCGACGGCGACATCCATCCGCTGCGGCTCTGCGAGGAAGTAAAGAACTTCATGAAGCGCGATGCGATCCTGTGCGTCGACGGGCAGGAGATCCTGAATTTCGGCCGCCAGTCGATCCCGACCTTCACCCCCGGCCACCGCCTCAACTCGGGGCCGTTCGGCACGATGGGGGTGGGGTTGCCGTTCGCGGTCGGGGCCAAGGCAGCCAAGCCTGATACCCAGGTCATCTGCCTGCACGGCGACGGCTCGTTCGGGCAGAACGCGATGGAGCTCGACACCGCGGTACGCCATAAGCTGCCACTGCTCTGCGTCATCAGCCTGAACGGCGGCTGGACCGCCGACCCCGATGGTGACAAGCCCGGCCGCTATCTCGGCTACACCCGCTACGACATCATGGCCCAAGGGCTCGGCTGCTACGGCGAATATGTCGAGCAACCCGAGGACATCCGCCCGGCTCTGGAGCGCGCGCAGAAAAAGGTCGACGAGGGCATGGTGGCGCTCGTCAACGTCAAGACCGACTACCGCGCCCGCGCCACCACGGTCCAATTCTCCAGCCGCATGACCTGAGCCGCACCGCACGGCAGCGCGAAAAAGGGGCACCTTCGGGCGCCCCTTTGTTTTCGGTCGTACAACGCCCTCCATCCCCGGTCGTGGCCGACCGCAGGCGACAGCATGGGTGAAAGATCATTGTCGGCGCCGCTTTTGGTTTGTGGAACATCAAAAACTATGTCAGCGTCATATCAAAAACCACGCTCATAATGGCGTGCCGCCCGCTTTGACGGCGCGGTCGATCGGAGAGAGGAGCACCTTGTGGCAATAGTGAGCTGGAGGGCTGGCGTCAGCGGCAGCTGGACGACAGCCGCCGATTGGAGCGCCGGAGCCGTTCCCGGAGCCGCCGACGACGCGGTTATCGGTGTCGGCGGCTCCTACACCGTGTCGGTGACCTCGACCTCGGTCGCGGCTCATTCGCTCCAAATCAGCAACAACCAGGCGGTGCTGGCGATCACCGGCGGGGCCGCCGCCGCGACGCTGACGACCAGCGCCGCCGGCAGCAATGCCGGCAGCATCGTCGGGAAGGCAGCTGGACATTGGTCATGCTCGTCGGTGCCGGGCTTGCCAAAGACGAGCGTGGTGCTCGGAATTATCCTTCAAGGCCTGACGCCGCCGGCACCGCCGAGGCAGTGTCGCTAGCGCAGTTGACATAAAAGCATAAATGTGGCTCGTTGCGCGAAGCATGCGAACCACCATTGATCTTCCCGACGAGTTGTATCGCCGCACCAAGGCAGAAGCGGCGCTGCGCGGACGCAAATTCAAGGATCTGGTCGAGGACGGCCTCCGCCGCGTGCTCGCCGCACCTCGATCGGAACAGCTCGAAATTCGGGCCTCGTCGCCCTCCGTGCACGATCTGATGCGGGATTGCTGCGGCATGGCCGCCGACGCGCCCGAAGATTATGCAATCAACCCGAAATACATGGAGGGATTTGGCCGGTGACGCCGGGTGCGGTCGTGGATACCGGACCGCTCGTGGCCTATTTCTGCGCCGGCGAGGCGCGCCACGCCTGGGCTGTCGAGCAATTCTCAAACCTGACGCCGCCATTGCTGACCTGCGAGGCGGTGTTGACAGAAGCTTGCTTCCTGCTCGCTCGGCAACGTATTCCAGCTTGGCGGCTGTTGGAAAAGCTCAGGCAAGGAGTTCCTGCGGATCGGCTTGCACCTCGACGCCGAGGCAGCGCCGGTCGGCGATCTGATGGATCGATACAGCAATGTGCCGATGTCGCTCGCCGACGCCTGCCTAGTGCGGCTGGCGGAAATCTCCGGACTGCCGGTGTGCACGCTCGATTCTGATTTCGCGGTCTATCGTGCGAACCGGCGAAACAGGTTGTCGCTGATCATCCCGCCGTTCTGCTGAAGGGGCATCGGCCCCGGACGGTTCGCGGTGAGCCCGGTGATGGGATATGATCGAACTCAAGCGAAGCCGGGAACGGAGGAGGACGGAGATGGACCAGGACGCCAAGAAGACCGCGCTGCGGATGATCCCTTATGGCATCTATGTGCTGACCGCCGATGACGGGAAGGGCAACGTCGCGGCCGCAACGGTCAACTGGGTGACGCAGACCGCCTTCAACCCGCCATTGGTGGTGGTCGGGGTCAAGACCGATTCCGGCGCCTATCCGCTGGTCAAATCGACCGGGGCGTTTGCCCTCAACATGCTCGGCAAGGAGCACAAGGGGGTGGCGTTCACTTTCTTCAAGCCGACCCAGCTCGAAGGCGGCAAGCTCTCCGGCCAATCGATTCACAAGGGTGCAACCGGGGCGCCGATCCTCGATGCGGCCTTGGCCGCGGTCGAGTGCAAGGTCACCAGCATCGTCGAGCAGGGCGACCACCACATCGTCGTCGGCGAGGTCGTCGAGGCGCATCTGCCAAAGCCGATCACCGGCCGCCCCGATGCCGCGATCCTCGAAATGAAGGAATTGGGCGACAACGTGTTTTACGGCGGCTAGTTCGCCGGCTCCGCACAAAGGAGGACACCATGCAACTCGATAGAGCATTCCAATGGCCGATCGAAGGCAATGCGCGCGTTCCTTACCGCGTGTACACCGATCCGGAGATCTACCGCGAGGAGCTGGCCCGCATCTTCCTCGGGCCGACCTGGCAATTTCTGACGCTGGCCGGCGATTTGCCGGCGCCCGGCGACTATCTGACGACGTTCCTCGGCGAGACCCCGGTCATCGTCACCCGCGGCCGGGACCACGAGCTCAACGCGATGGTCAACCGCTGCGCCCATCGCGGCAACCTCGTTTGCCTGAAGCGGCGCGGCCATGCCGACAATCTGACCTGCGTCTACCACGCGTGGCGCTATGACCTCGAAGGCAATCTCGACAGCGTCGCCTTTCGCCGTGGCATCGCCGGGAAGGGCGGGATGCCGGCGAGCTTTCGCCTGGAAGAGCACGGGCTCAAGAAGCTGCGTGTCGACCGCTTTGGCGAGCTCGTCTTCGGCACCCTGTCGCCGGACGCGCCGCCGCTTGCCGAATATATCGGAAATCTGATCGGCTCACGAATTCACCGGGTTTTGCACGGGACGCCGAAGGTCTTGGGCACCACCTCGCAGATCCTGCACAACAACTGGAAACTATATTTCGAGAATGTGCGGGACAGCTACCACGCGACCCTGCTGCACACCTTCTTCACGACCTTCCGCATCTCGCGCCTGACCTCGGAAGGCGGCGTCGACATCGCCGAAAACGGCGCGCACCACGCGAGCTACACGCGCAACAAAGTGGATCGCGTCGATGCCGCCACCTCGGACCAGCTCTATGCCGAGATACCGTCGTTACGCGAGAATTTCCGCCTCGCCGATCCGGGCTTTCTCCGAACCGCCGAGGAGTTCGGCGACGACACCACGACCCAGATCCTCTCGCTCTTCCCGAACTTCGTCTTGCAGCAGATCCAGAACAGCATCGCCCTGCGCCTGGTCCTGCCGAAGGGACCGAACGAGACCGAGCTGCAATGGATCTATTTGGGCTTTGCCGAGGACGACGACGAGATGACCGCATTGCGGCTGGCGCAGGCCAATCTCGTCGGCCCCGCCGGCTATGTCTCGATGGAGGATGGGGCAGTCGGCAATTTCGTGCAGCGCGCCATTCCAGGCTCGGAGGCGGAATCCTCGGTCATCGAGATGGGTGGGTTCGCGCACGCCTCGCAAGACACCCGGACGACCGAGGCCTCGGTGCGCGGCTTCTGGCACGCCTACCGGCCGCTGATGGGGTTCTGACATGACCGCGCTCGAAGCGGTGGCGCGGCGGCTGGAGCTGGAAGAGCTCTACACCGATTATGTCCACTCCCTCGACGCCGACGAGCTCGAACGCTGGCCCGATTTCTTCACCGAGGACTGCTTTTACCGGATCACTTCGGCCGAAAATTACGAAGCCGGCCTGCCGATGGGGCTGATCTACGCGACCTCGCGGAACATGCTGAAGGACCGGGTCAGCGCCTTGCGCGAGGCGAACATCTACGAGCCGCAGCGCTATCGTCACCTGGTCTCGTCGATCAAGCTCCTGGCCGAGCAGGAGCACCGGCTCGACCTCGTGGCGAACTTCATCGTCGTACGCACGATGCAGGACGGCGCGATGACGATCTTCGGCGCCGGCCGCTATGTCGACCAGGTGCGGCGGGAGGGCGGTGCCTGGAAATTCGCCCGCAAGGACGTCGTCCTCGACAGCCGCCGGATCGACACGCTGCTGGCGATCCCGATTTAACTACTTGTCGAGCCAGATGTCTTCATCGCGCCAGCCGTTGTAGATGCTGTTGACCATGACGGTCACCCCCTTGACCCGCGGGTACCAGCAGGTCGCGGCACGGTTGTGGTAGATCATCGGGCGGGCGCCGTCCTCCTGTAATTTCCGGTCGATCTCCCAGACCAGCTTCTTGCGTTTTTCCTGGTCTGCCTCCATCGACTGCCGGTCGACCAGCTTTTCGAGCTCGCGGTTGCAGTAGCCGGTGTAGTTGCGCTCCGACCCGCAGGCATAGTTCTCGTAGAAGGTCTGGTCCGGGTCGTCGAGGCCGTTTTCCAAGAGGTTCATGCCGATCGTGAAATCCTTGCGCGCGATCTTGGGGTACCAGTTGACGGTCTCGACGGTTTCGAGCTCCCCGTCGATATAAATCTCCTTCAATTGGTCGATCAGGATCACCGCCGGGTCGCGGTATTGCGGGATGTTGCGGGTCGAGACCGTGACCTTGAGCCGGTTGTTCGGCCCGTAGCCCTGCCCCTCCATGATCTTGCGGCCTTCCGCCCGGCTCTTCGCCACGTCGGGGTCGTAGCCAGGCAAGGCGCGCAGCATGTCCGCCGGCATGCCCCAGATCCCCTCGGGGCCCGGCAGCATGGCGCCGCCGACATCGCCCCGGCCCTCGGTCAAGGTGTCGATGAAGGCCTTGCGGTCGAGGGTCAGCGCCACCGCGCGGCGCAGCTCGGGGTTGTCGAAGGGCGGCTTGTCGCGATTGATGATCAGGTTGCGGCTGACATTGGTTGGCGTCACCTCGCAGATCGCCTGGGGCGCCTGGTTCTTGATGTCGCGCATCAGCGGCAGGGTCAGATTGTAGGGTGTCGCCATGTCGAACTTGCCGGCGATGAACGCCAGCACCCGCGTCGAGGCGTTGGTGATGATCGTGTATTCGATGCCGTCGAGATAGGGCCGGCCCTCCTTCCAGTAATCCGGGTTGCGAGCCACCGTGATCGACTCGTTCGGCTTGAAGGCGACGAATTTGAACGGGCCGGTGCCGATCGGGTGCGAACGCATCTCGCGCAAGGAGACGTGGCAGGGATAGACCGGCGACCAGCCCGACGCCAGGAGCGCGATAAAGGAAGGTTGCGGCCGCTTCAGCCGGAAAGTGACCTCGTAATCGCCGTTGGCGGTCACCTCCTCCAGGTTCTGGTACCAGGATCTGCGCGGGTTGAGGCGGAACTTCTCGCTCGATTTGCCCATCAGCGCATTCCAGGTGCACACCACGTCCTTTGCGGTGAAGGGTTCTCCGTCATGCCATTTGACTCCCTGATGCAGGCGAAACATCAGCTGGGTCTTGCTCGGATCCCACGACCATTCGCTCGCCAGTTCGGGCACGATCGAGGCCAAGCTGTTCTGCGGCACGTCCTGCTTGTACATGACGAGATTATTAAAGATGCCCATCATCGGGCCCAGCGCCGCCCAAGTCACCTCCTCGTGGATCGACATGCTGGCCGGGCTGTCGAAATGATACATCTTGAGAATGCCGCCCGGCTTTTGCGCCGAGGCTGGTCCCGCCGCCAGCAACCCCGCTGCAATCGCGAGCGCGCACAGATATCGCATTATCATTTCGGTTTGCCTCCCTCTCTGTTTTTGTCGAGCCCAGCGCGAAAGCCGTCTTACTTGTCGAGCCAGACGTCTTCCATGCGCCAGCCGTTGTAGATGCTGTTGACCATGATCGTCAGGCCCTTGACATAGGGCTGCCGACACGCCGCACCCCGGTTGTAATAGACGATCGGCCGGGCATCGTCCTCGGCCAGCTTTCTTTCGATCTCCCAGGCGAGCTTCTTGCGCTTGCCCTGGTCGGGCTCCATCGACTGCTGGTCGACCAGCTTGTCCAGCTCCGGATTGCAATAGTTGTTGTAGTTTCCTTCGGCGCCGCAGGTGTAGTTCTCGTACAAGCCCTGGTCCGGGTCGTCGACCGTGCTGCCGGTGAGGTTGAGGGCGACGGTGTAGTCCTTGCGCATGACCTTGGGGTACCATTGGGCGGTGTCGATCGTTTCGAGATCGCCGTCGATATAGACCGATTTCAACTGATCGATCAGGATCACCGCCGGGTCGCGGTAGGGTGCGATATCGCGGGTCGAGACCTTGATCGAGAGCCGCTTGTCGGCCCCGTAGCCGAGCTTCTCCATGATCTGGCGTGCTTCCGCGCGGTTTTTCGGCACGTCGGGCCCGTAGCCCGGCAGAGTTTGCAGGACATCGCCTGGCATTCCCCACAGCCCGCCCGGCGGCGGTTGCAGCACGCCGCCGAGAAAGCCCTTGCCCTCGGTCAGGATGTCGACGAACGCCTTGCGGTCGAGGCTGAGCGCCATCGCTCGTCGCAATTCCGGATTGTCGAAGGGCGGCTTGTCGCGGTTGACGATCAGGTTGGTGTTGACGCTGCCCGGCGGCATGTCGCAGACCGCCTCGGGCATCTGGCTCTCGATGTCGCGCATCAGCGGGATCGAGACGCTGCCGGCGAAGGTCAGGTCGTACTTCCCGGCGATGAAGGCCAATATCACCGTCGAGCGGTTGCGGCTGATCGTATATTCGACGCCGTCGAGATAGGGCAGCCCCTTCTTCCAGTAATCGGGATTGCGCTCGACCCTGATGTGCTCGTTCGGCTTGAACTCGACGAATTTGAACGGGCCGGTGCCGATCGGATGGCTGCGCATGTCGCGCGGGCTAACATGGCACGGATAGACTGGCGACCAGCCCGAGGCGAGCAGCGCCAAGAAGCCCGGCTGCGGCCGTTTCAGATGAAAGGTGACCTCCCAGTCGCCTTTTGTCGTGACCTCGGCGAGGTTTCTGTACCAGGCCCGGCGCGGATTGATGCGCAGCTTCTCGCTCGACCGGCCGGCGAGGATGTCCCAAGTGCATTTGACGTCGGCGGCGGTGAACGGCTGGCCGTCGTGCCATTTGACGCCCTGGTGCAATGGGAAGGTCAGCTCGGTGCCGTCCTCGTTCCACGACCAGCCGGTCGCCAGATCCGGCACGACCGATTGCAGGCTGTTCTGCGCCACGTGCTGGTCGAACATGACCAGATTGTTGAAGACCGCCATCATCGGCCGCTCGGCGACGACGGTCGATTCCTCGTGGATCGACATGCTCGCCGGGCTGTCGATCATGTATTCCGTTAGAATACCGCCGTGCTTTTGCGCCGAGGCCGGAGCAGCGGCAATCGACGCGCCGAGCAGCATCGCCGCGGCGGTGAACGCGCGAAGGCTGTGCGTCATTTGATCTTCCTCCCTCGGCCGTCTGTCGCCGTTTCTCGACGAATGCCCGAGGAGGCTAGCACGGGCGGAAGGGATCGAACAGGCTGGCCGGCGCCAAGCCGGCGCGAGCTTTCGACCCGCACTGGTGGATAGCGCATCCGCTCATGCCGGCCCAAGGGTTCGGCCGCCGGCCCGCCCTCGGACAGGCTCCGGCCGGTATCTATCGCAGCAAAGGGTCTCCGCCTCTGAGGCTGTCGGGAAATCCCGCAAACTGGTAAATTTGTCGCCCCCGGGAACACAGGGACCCAAGGGGAGTGCATGAAATCCCTTGATTCCAGCTTTCGCCTCGCTTTCGCGGGGACGACGGATATGGGAAAGCGAGCGCCGGTTCTGGAATGGAGCGCGCCGTCGGTAGTGGCGGGTGCTCCGCCACTACTCAACCAAAATTTGTACCTAATTAATTATCAAGCCAGAGGTCTTCGAAGCGCGAGCCGTTGTAAATACTGTTGACCATGGTCGTCAGCCCTTTGAGCTGCGGCTGCATGCAAGTCACGCCGGTCGGGTAAAAGATGACCGGCCGGGCATCGTCTTCCACCAGCTTGCGCTGGATCTCCCAGACCAGATTGCGGCGTTTGTCGAGGTCGGTTTCACGCGATTGTTGATCGACCAGCGCGTCAACCTCCTTGTTGCAGTAATTAGTATAGTTTCGGTGTGCCCCACATACGAAATTCTCGTAGAATTGTGTGTCGGGATCGTCGACTTCACTCTCGGTTATGTTCATTCCAACACTGTAGTCCTTGCGCGTCAGCATCGGATACCATTGTGTCGTGTCGAGCGTTTCGAGCTCACCGTCGATATAGATTTGTTTCAGCTGGTCGATCAGGATCACCGCCGGATCGCGGTAATAGGAAACGTTGCGCGCCGACACCTTGATCGGGAGCCTCTTGTCCGGACCATAGCCGGCCTTTTGCATCAAATTCCGGGCATCGGCGCGGCTCTTTTCCACGTCCGGCCCGTAGCCGGGCAGCGTTTTCAGCATCTCCTGCGGCAGCCCCCATAGGCCATCGGGCGGAGGTTCCATCGCCGCGCCGGAATAGCCCTTCCCCTCGTAAAGGATGTCGATGAACGCTTTGCGGTCGAGGGTCAGCGACATTGCCCGCCGAATATCGGCGTTATCGAAGGGCGGCTTGTCGCGATTAACGATCAGATTGCGGTTGACGTTCGCCGTGACCGCATTGCAGACCGCTTGCGGCGCATCGCTCTTGACCTGCTTCAATACCGGGGTCGTCACGCCAAAGATCAAATCCTCCCTTCCGGCGATAAATGCGAGGGTTCGCGTCGACATGTCTTTGATGATGTCCCATTCGATCCCGTCGAGATAAGGATGACCCTTTTTCCAGTAATCCGGGTTTCGGGTCACCGTGATCGACTGGTTCGGCTTGAACTCGACGAACTTGAATGGGCCGGTGCCGATCGGGTGTCGGCGCATTTCGGCCGGAAGGACATGGCACGGATAGATCGGCGACCAGCCGGAGGCCAAGAGCGAGAGGAAGGAGGGCTGGGCTCGCTTCAGATGAAAGGTGACCTCGAAGTCGCCCTTTGTCGTTACCTCAGCGAGATTGTCGTACCATGACTTGCGGGGGTTGATGCGCAGCTTTTCGGCGGACTTGCCCGTCAGCAAATCCCAGGTGCAGACCACGTCCTTGGCGGTGAACGGCTGGCCGTCGTGCCATTTCACCCCTTGACGCAACGGCATCGACAGCTCGGTGCCTTCCTCGTTCCAAGACCAGGTTGTGGCGAGGTCGGGGACGATCGATTTCGGGCTGTTCTGCGGCACATGCTGATCGAACACGACGAGGTTGTTGAAGACGCCCATCAGCGGCCGGTTGGCCGCGACCGTCGATTCTTCGAGCATCGACATGCTGGGCGGGCTGTCGAAATGGGCGACCCTTAAGGTCCCGCCCTGTTTTTGGGCTAATGCCCCGTCAGTGGAGAGCATTGCCACGAGCAAAGAGCCCGCGGCTACGAGTCCGGACAGGTTTCGGTTCATTCTTGATTACCTCCCTCGACATTCCCAAGCCTGCTGCGTCGCCGCGCGACACACATTGGCCGAGTTCGCGAAGCGGGCGTCGGCGGAGGAATATTATCACGTGTCTATTTCACGGGTCCATCGCCGCGCCCAGAGCCGGGAGCTCTTGTCCCCCTGATTGCCGTCCGACAAGGTGGTGGGCGCATCCAGTAAGACCGCCCACCCACAGCCACTGAGCGCTAATTGTCGAGCCAGAGGTCTTCGAAGCGCCAGGAATTGTAGATGCTGTTGACCATCGTCGTCAGGCCCTTGACATACGGCATCCGGCAGTTCGCCGCCTTGTTGTAGAACAGGGTCGGGCGGGCATCGTCCTCGATCAGTTTGCGCTCGATTTCCCACACCAGCTTCTTTCGCTTCTCGAAGTTCGATTCCGCCGATTGTCGGGCGATCAGTTTGTCGATCTCGGGGTTGCAGTAGCCGGTATAATTGCGCTGCGAGCCGCAGACGTAGTTTTCATAGAACGCTACGTCCGGATCGTCCACGGCCGTCTCGGTAATGTTCATCGCGACCTTGTAATCCTTGCGCATCAGGCTCGGATACCACTGCGTGGTGTCGATCGGGTTGAGATCGGCGTCGATGTAGATCTGCTTCAGCTGGTCGATCAGAACGACCGCCGGGTCGCGATACGGCGCGAGATTGCGCGTTGCTACCGTGACCTTCAGCCGGTTGTCGGGGCCATACCCCAGTTTCTTCATGATCTCGCGGGCCTTGGCGCGGCTCGACGCGACATCGGGGTCGTAGCCCGGCAGGTTGCGCATGGCGTAGGGCGGCATGCCCCAGATCCCTTCGGGCGGCGGCTGCATGACGCCGCCAATCGCCCCCTGCCCGTCGGCAATGATGTCGACAAACGCTTGACGGTCGAGCGTCAGCGACATCGCCCGCCGCAAATCCGAATTGTCGAAGGGCGGCACGTCGCGATTGACCAGCAGGTTGCGGGGGACATTGGCGACAAACATCGCGCAGATCGCCTGCGGCACCTTGTTCTTGACGTCCTTCAGTTGCGGCATCGTCACGCCGAAATAGGCGTCTTCATTGCCCGCCATAAACGACAGCAGCCGGGTCGAGACGTCCTGAATGATGCGGTATTCGATGCCGTCAAGATAGGGCCGTCCCGGTTTCCAGTAGTCCGGGTTGCGGGTGACCTTGATGTCCTGGTTCGGCCTGAATTCGACGAATTTGAATGGCCCGGTGCCGATCGGATTCTGCCGCATCTGCGCCGGGGTGACGTGACAGGGATAGATCGGCGTCCAGCCTGTCGCCAGCATCGACAGCAGCGAAGGTTGCGGCTGCTTCAGATGAAATGTGACCTCGTAATCGCCGTTGCTGGTTACCTCCGACACATTGTCGAACCAGGTCTTGCGCGGGTTGATGCGCAATTTCTCCGGCGCCTTGTTTTGCAGCAGCGCGATCGTGCATTTGACGTCGGCGGCGGTGAACGGCTTGCCGTCATGCCATTTGACACCCTGGCGCAGCGGGAAGGTCAGCTCGGTGCCCTCCTCGTTCCAGGCCCAGCTTGTCGCAAGTTCGGGGACGATCGCGTCGGGAGTGTTTTGCGGCTCGTCCTGCTTGAAGATGACGAGGTTGTTGAACACACCCATCATCGGCCGATTGACCGCCAGCGTCGATTCCTCGAGCATCGACATGCTGGCGGGGCTCGCAAAATGGCCGATCCTGAGAACACCGCCTTGTTTTTGGGCGAATGTCGGTTGTCCTAATGACAACGCGAGCAAAAACGGACCCGCTGTCGCGAATCCAATCAGATGTCGCTTCATTCCCAGTTCCCTCCCGTAGTTTTCGCGGGTTCGCCGCGTCGCCGCGCGACTATGAACCCCAGCGAAACCCGCGGCCGCACCCGGTTACCGCCGGGTCCATTTGGCTGGGCCTCGTGGCGGGTGTCGGCGGCGTGATGCTACCACGCCTTGCCGAAAAACGCCGCCGGCTATTCGTGCGACCTTGCGGCCGGTAGCCAAGGGGCGCCGAAGCGGGCAATATCGCGCCCGTGGGGTCTATCGCGCCCATTACGGGATCTACCGAATGTTCAGAAAGCTTGGTTTGGCGGCCGGTGCGCTCGGCTTGACGGCTTGTGTCCTGGCATCGGCGACGAAGGCTGAGGCACAGGGCGGGGTGCGGGTCGGGACCCTGACCTGCAACGTCGCGAGCGGCTGGGGCTTTGTCTTCGGCTCGTCGAAGGGGCTGCACTGCACCTTTGCGCCGGGAGCCGGCCGGCCCGAGAAATATGCCGGAACGATTTCGAAGTTCGGCGTCGATATCGGCTACACCCAAGGCGGCGTGATCGTCTGGGCGGTGCTGGCGCCGACCGCCAACCTGGCGCCGGGCGCGCTGGCCGGCAATTTTGCCGGGGCCACGGCCAGCGCCACGGTCGGGGTCGGAGCCGGCGCCAATGTGCTGATCGGCGGCTCCAACCGGACGATCTCGCTGCAGCCGCTCAGCATCGAAGGCAACACCGGGCTCAACGTCGCCGCCGGCATCGGGGCGATCAGCCTGCGCTACCAGCCGCAGATGGCGCGCTGAGCCGATTCATCGATTGGTCATCGGCTCGCCATAATGTTGGCGCACTGAGTTTCGCGGCCGGCATGGGGCGGGGGCGCCCGCGGCCCGGCGTTCAGGGGAAGCCTCGTTGCGGCCGCTGTTTCACCTTCTCTACTACCTGTACGCGCGCCGGCTCGCCCGGGACGTAAAGACCCGGCCGGCGCCGCGCCATATCGGCATCATCCTCGACGGCAACCGCCGCCATGGCCGCGCCCTTGGCCTGACCGCGCCGCGGGAGATCTACGACCTCGGCGCCGACAAGCTCGACGAGGTGCTCGACTGGTGCGTCGAGCTCGCCATCCCGACCGTCACCTTGTGGGTCTTCTCGACCGATAATTTCCGCCGGCCGGAGGCGGAGGTTTCCGGCATCCTGGCGAGCGTCGAAGCCAAGCTGACCGCACTCGCCCGCGACCCGGCGATCCACCGCCGGCGCATTCGCGTGCGCGCCATCGGCTGCCGCGAGATGCTTCCGGCACCGGTGCTCGCCGCCATCGCCGCGGCCGAGCGCGCCACCCAATCCTATGACGGGCTCGAGCTCAATATCGCCGTCGCCTATGGCGGCCGCCAGGAGATCGCCGACGCGGTTCGCGCCCTGCTCGGCTCCATGGCGCAGCAGCAGACGACATTGGCCGACGCGATCGACGCCGTCACCCCGGAGGCGATCGCCGGCCATCTCTACACCGCTGGCCTTCCCGACCCCGACCTGATCATCCGCACGTCGGGCGAGATCCGCCTCTCCGGCTTCCTGTTGTGGCAGAGTGCCACGAGCGAGTTCTATTTCACCGACGTGTTGTGGCCGGCCTTTCGCAAGATCGATTTTCTGCGCGCGATCCGCTCGTTCCAGCAGCGCCAGCGCCGCTTCGGCTGCTGACCGGCGTATTGCCGCAGAGGCTGCGAGAGAATTGAGACCAAGGGCTGCATCACGTGTTGCGTCCTTCGAGACGCGCCCGTTGGGCGCTCCTCATGACAAGGATAAACATTTGATAATATTAAGATATTTTCTCATCCTGAGGAGCCCGCACAGCGGTCGTCTGGAAGAACGCTCGGCGCCGATCCAGCCGATCAGGGATATCTCACGGCCTTGCAGGTATCACCCGAATGACACGAGAACAATTGGAGCTTTTCGCGTGCCGTCGAAAGCTCGGCACGGGTAAGGGTGGTTACCGCGGCTGCATCCGCATGTCGATGTGGGTAAGGCCGAAATCGTCGAAGGGCTCCGACACCGCGGCAAAGCCGAAGCCCTCGTAAAAGCGCATCAGGTAAAGCTGGGCAGTCAGCACCACCGGGCGCGCCGGACAGCGCTCGCGGCAGAAGGTGAGCGCCTCCTCCATCAGCCGGCGGCCGAGCCCCATGCCGCGGAGGGGCGGCGCGACCGCGACCCTGCCGATCCTGGCCTCGCCGGCCGAGGGGATCAGGCGCAGATAGCCGGCGAGCGCGCCGTCTGCCCGCAGCAGCAGATGCCGGGCGCTCAGGTCGAGGCCATCGAGGTCGGGAAACGGCGAGGATTGCTCGACGACGAAGATCTGCTGGCGAAAACGCAGCATCGCGTAGAGCGCATCCGCCGAGAACCGGTCGAAGCTCTGCCATTCAGTCGTGATCCCTGGCGTGATCTCTGGCATTCTCGTCACAGTCAAAGCTTCGGAGGGTGCGATCATGCAGCCGCGCGATTATGGACCCTTTCCCTACGTTCCGATCAACGAGCGGCCGCGGCTCGAATGGCCGGGCGGGGCGCGGCTCGCGCTCTGGGTCATCCCCAATATCGAATTCTTTCCCCTGACCCGGGGCATTTCCGGCCATCCAGGCCAGCCCGCCGGCAACGCGCCCTCGGTGCGCGCCTGGGCCCAGCGCGACTACGGTAACCGGGTCGGCATCTGGCGGCTGATGGATGTTTTGAGCAGGCATGGCATCCGCGCCAGCCCGACGTTGAACAGCGACATCTGCGACCACCACCCGCAAATCGTCCGCGCGGCGATCGATCTTGGCTGGGAGATCCTGGGCCACAACCAGACGAACAGCATGTGGCTCGACGCGCTCGGCCCCGAGGAGGAGCGGCAGACGATCGCGCGCACCCTCTCGCGGATCGCCGAGATGACCGGCAAGAGACCACTCGGCTGGCTCGGCGCCGGCCTCGCCGAGACCTGGCATACGCTCGATTTCCTGACCGAGGAGAGCTGTCTCTACGTCGCCGACTGGGTCAACGATGACCAGCCCTATCTGATGGACATCGGCGGCCGGCCGCTGGTCTCGATCCCCTATTCCTACGAGATCAACGACGCGCCGCATTTCCAATACAGGAACGGCACGATCGGCGAGTTCGAAGCGATGATCCGGCGCCAGTTCGACACCCTCTATGCCGAGGGCGCGCAGTCGGGCCGGGTCATGGCGATCTGCCTACACCCCTATCTGATCGGCGTCCCGCACCGCATCGCCGGGCTGGACTCGGCACTCAAATACATCCGCTCGCACGACCGCGTCTGGTTCGCGACCGGCGAGGAGATCGTGCGGCACTGGCTGCAATCGGGCGCGACCTTCTGACCACCGCCGCGCCGAGTTCTGCTTTCCGGTGGGCTCAGATCTCCCGCGCCGAGATCCTGTACCGGAAGGTGTCGGGGTCGAGCCAGTCGGGCTCGCCCTGCGCGGTCGCGGCGTAGGGGTACATCAGAAATTCGAGAGCGTGCGGCGCGCCCGACGGGGTGAAGTCGCGGGCGGTGTTGTAGCCGACCCAGTTCATCTCCCAGCTGCCGAAGAGGCGCTCGCGCAGTGCCGCTACGGGTGCCACGTCTAGCGGCAGCTTTTCCTCCAGCACGACCTTACGCACATCGGCCGGATCGACCGGTGTCCAGCCCTGGGGATCGAGATAGATTTCGGCGCGGCAGTGCTGCGCCTTGGTGATGTCGCCGGTGCGGCCGAGGGCTTTGAACTGGCGCGAGTTGGCGACCCGAATGCCGTAGACCTCGCGCGCCGGGATGCCGACGGCCCGGCACAACCCGACCATCAGACTGTTGATGTCGGCGCATTTGCCGCCGAGGTAGCCGGTTCGCAGCATCGCCGCGATATCGCCGATGCCGCAGCCGCGCGTCGCCCCGTCGCGAAAGGTGTTGTCGACGACCCAGTCGTAGATGGCGCGGGCGCGGTCCCGCGGCGCCCCCTTGCCGGCGATGATCTTCTCGGCGGTCTGGCGCACGACCCCGTCGGTCGGCATGCTCGACGTCGCCCGCAGGTAGAGCGCCTGCTCGGCCGCGGCTGCGGGGTCGGGCTGGCTGTTGCGGTCTTGCGTCTCGACGGTCTGGACGACGCGCAGCTCGCGAACACTCGCTCCAGCCGGCCACGACGCGTGCAGGACCGGCGCGCCGTACTCGGGGTTTACGAGCAGTTCGGACTGCTCGGCGTTGCCGTGCCAGGCGAGCGAGAGCGGGCGCTGATAAGACCGCGCCGACTGCGCCAGCGGCAGCCATACCGATCCCGGGCCTTCGGTGAGGCCAATTTCGGTCGCGACCTCGAAGCGGCGCCAGCCGCCTTCGGCGGCGGATGCCGGCGGCAGCCTGCCGGCGACGGCAACGGCCGGAACCATTGCCGCGGCGGACAGGAAACGGCGTCGATCCATCGAATGCTCCTGGGACAGTATTTCGCAAAACATCGCTCCGACCGCGCCGAGCCTGTCAACATGATTTCGGGGCCGCCCTTGCCGGGCGTGGCGGAATGGGGCGTAATCCGCGTCCGTCGCGCCATTCGAGGGAGGAAGCCCGTGGACATGCCATCCGTGAGGCCGTTCGAGGCCGCCGGCAACGAGATCGACCGGCCGGCGCCGCGCGAGCCGTCGACCCGCGTGTGGGGCAGCGACGCGATCGCGGCGATATTGCGCGAGCTCGACATTCCCTATGTCGCGCTCAATCCGGGGTCGAGTTATCGCGGGCTGCACGACAGCCTGGTCAATTACCTCGGCAACACCCGGCCGCGCATGCTGTTGTGCCTGCACGAGGAGAGTGCGGTCGCGCTCGCCCATGGCTGGGCCAAGGTCACGGGGCGGCCGCTGCTGGTTTTCGTCCACGCCAATGTCGGGCTGATGCATGCGGCGATGGCGATCTTCAATGCCTGGTGCGACCGCGTGCCGCTGATCGTGCTCGGCGCCACCGGCGCGCTCGACGCGGTCCGCCGTCGGCCGTGGATCGAGTGGATCCACACCGCCCGCGACCAGGGTGCACTCGTGCGCAACTTTATCAAGTGGGACGACCAGCCCTCCTCGGTCGGCGCCGCGCAAGAGGCGGTATTGCGCGCCAACATGATCGCGCAGACGGCACCGAAGGGCCCGGTCTATCTCAATTTCGAGCTGGCGTTGCAGGAGGACGAAATCGCCGCCTTGCCGCTCGCGCCCGACACCGCCCGCTTTGCCCCGCCGGCCTCGCCCGAGCCCGGCGGCGCGCTCGTGCGGCAGGCAGCCGAATTATTGGCGCGGGCGGAGCGGCCGGTGATCCTGATGGGCCGCGCCTCGCGCGACCCGGCAGCCTGGCAGCGCCGCATCGAGCTCGCCGAGGCAATCGGCGCCCGGGTGATGACAGACCGCAAGGCCGGTGCCGCCTTTCCGACCGACCACCCGCTGCACGCCGCCGGCCCCGCCGGCTCGCTGTCGCCGGCCGGGATCGAGGCGGTCGCCGCGGCCGACGTGGTGCTGAGCCTCGATTGGATCGACCTCGCCGGGACGTTGCAGGGCGTCTACCGGGGAAAGCCGGCGGCGGCCAAGGTCATCAACGTCTCGGTCGACCAGTATGTTCACAACGGCTGGAGCATGGATTACCAGGGCCTGCCGCCGGCCGATGTTTATCTGCTGGCCGAGCCCGACGCCGCGGTGCCGCCACTCTTGGCCGCAGTCAAGGCGCTGCGCCCGACCGCCCCGCGATTACCGCCAGCGCGCGAGAAGCGCTCGCCGCCGCCGCTATCCGCGCTCGACAGCGCCGGGATCATCGACGTGCCGCTGCTGGCAACGGCGCTGAAGGCGGCGCTCGGCGAGGCGGAGATCTGCATGATCCGACTGCCGCTCAGCTGGGGCGAGCATTTGTGGGACTTCCGCCATCCGCTCGATTTTCTCGGCGCCGACGGCGGCGGCGGCATCGGCTCGGGGCCGGGGATGGCTGTCGGCGCCGCGCTGGCCTTGCGCGACGGCGGCCGGCTGCCGGTGGCGGTGCTCGGCGACGGCGACTTCCTGATGGGCGTCACGGCGCTATGGACGGCGGTCCGCAACAGCATCCCGCTGCTGATCGTGCTCGCCAATAACCGCTCGTTCTTCAACGACGAGCTGCACCAGGAGCGGGTCGCGCGCGAGCGCGGCAGGCCGGTCGAGAACCGCTGGATCGGCCAGTCGATCCGCGAGCCCGACCTCGACCTTGCCGCCCTCGCCCGCGCCCAGGGCTGCGTCGGCATCGGCCCGGTCGAGGAGCCGAAAAAGCTCGTGGCGGCCATGAACGAGGCCGTCGCGGCGGTCCGCGCCGGCAAGGTCTGCGTCGTCGATGTCCACGTCGCCGTCGGCTACGACCCCGCCGGCGCCGCCGGCATCATGCAGCGACCCACGCGGTAGTTGCGAGGTTTGGCGTGCGGGTAGGAATTATTGACAGATTGGCTATAATATGGTATACGCAAGACCAAAGCGGATCTCCAGGATACCAACGGTCGCTTGATCTGCACCTGATAAAACAGGCAAGACAGGGATGCGCGATTGGGAGGGGTGTGGTTTTGGCACGATGGGCAAAGGCGAGGCGCGACCGCCGCGGTATGAAACAAACGCTTGGTTCGACTCCTGTCATCTCGGCCCCCGAGCTGAACCCGTGGACCGGCATGACGGAACAGGCCGGTGCAATCCGTCAGCGGCTATCCACCAGGTGATTCCCGCCCTTCCCGAGATCATCGCCGCATTTGCGGCCGATCTGCCCCGGACACTCGTCGGTCATTTTTTCCGAAGGCGCGCCGAAATGGCGCGCGATATCCTCATCGACGAGATCCGTCACGCCAACATCACCGACGCGCACGCCGCTTTTGAAGACGATGCAATCGGGATAATAGTCCGATACCTAAGGGCAGCTAACGAGGGTTGTGCTCGACTAAATCTTAGACTTCTTGCGAAGGCAATCGCCAGTAAGCTCCGTTCCGGACAACTGGTCGCTGACGAATTTCTCAAATGCGCGGAGGCGCTCGCGCCGCTGTCACGTGACGAGATCATAGTGATCGGCATGCTGTATAGTGTGTGGTGGGGAAGCCCGCACACATCCCCGAGGGGGGCAGCCGATGCTTGGGATATCACAATCCGTGGGTTGACCAGGGACGGAATGAGCGTCGAACGCGTCGTTGCAGCCGCCGCCAGGGCTCAGAGATCAGGACTTATTTACGGACTGTCGGCGCCTATAGGCGTATTGCAAGCCAGCGATCTGGAAAGCACCACAGTGTATCGGGTCAGCCCCCTGCTTATAGAATTAGGCCAGTCCGTCGACTTCGAGGATGCCCTGCGAAGGGAAGCGGCGGCCGAGCATTGCTAACGCGCCGGGATTTGCCGAACCAGCTCCGAGTAGGGAAGGAGGCGCGGATCGGCCGTGTAGAGGAACGCGGGCTCGGCGATCGCCTGGGCAATCAGCACCCGGTCGAACGGATCGCGATGCAACAAAGGGAGGTCGGCGACGAGCGCCGCGGCGTTCGAATGGAGCGCCAGCTCGCCCAATCCTGCGTCGAGCGCTTCGGTGATGATCTCCACCGGGTCCACCGCGAAGTCGGCACGCCGCAACGCCGCCTTGATCGCGATTTCCCAGATGCTGGCGGCGCTGAACAGCACCTCGTTATTGTCCGATCGGATCGCAGCTCGGGTCTCCTCGTCGAGCCGCTCGGGTTCCACCAAGGCCCACAGCAGGATGTGGGTGTCGAGCAGGATGCGCACTAACGGCCTTCGAACGCGTCGAGAATGTCGCCCGGCAGCGGCGCATCGAAATCCTCCGGGATTTTCAACTTGCCTGCCAATCCGCCGAGGCGCCGCTTTGGCCGCGCCTCGGCGAGCGGCACCAGACGGGCGACCGGCTTGCCGGCCTTCGCGATAATGATTTCCTCGCCCAGCGCGGCATCCTCGACGAGGCGCGAGAGCTGGGTTTTCGCCGCGTGAATGTTGACGGTGCGCATTCCGAACGGTCCTTTTAAACTTAGCTTAGTCTGCTTACTTCCGGCGACTATGACAAGAGCGGGCTGCTGTCGCATTCTCGGAGAAGGCGATTTATGCTGGTCCTCGTCCCGGTTGGCGGAGGCGGTCGATGAGCGAGGCGGCGGTGGTGGCGTTGAGCCCGGAAACGGTGCTCGAAGAGATGAAGAAGAACGGCGTCACCCATGTCGTGTGGCTGCCGGACAGCGAAACCAACTGGCTCTATCTGCTGATGAAGGCCGAGCCGTCATTGCGGCTCGTCGGGGTCAGCCGCGAGGGGCATGCGTGCTCGATCGCCGCTGGGCTCGCGGCCGGCGGGGCGAAACCGCTGATCCTGATCCAGAACACCGGCCTGATGGAGTCCGGGGATTCGCTGCGCGGCTGGCTCCTCGGCCTCGAGATCCCGGTCGTGCTGATGGTCGGCTATCGCGGCTGGACCCGCCACGGCGTCACCCAGGATACCGCGGCGACCTATACCGAGCGTTTCATCAACGCCTTCGGCCTCAATTACTACCTCGTCGAGAGCGATGCCGACGCGTCGCGGATCGGCGTCGCTTTCGCGGAGGCAGATCGCACCAAACGGCCGGTCGTCGTCCTCGTGGGCGACGAGTATCACGGCTTCAACCGCTAGCGACGGAGGCCCCGCGATGATGCGCACCGCCGACATGCTGAAGAGCTTCGTGCCCTACCGCGAGGATGCGATCGTCGTCCCCGGACGGGGCGGCCGCTACTGGGTCGACCTCACCACCCACCCGAACCTCGACGCGCCGCTCGGCGACCCGGCGATGGGCGGCCATGCCGGCTTCGCGCTGGGGCTGGCGCTGGCCCGCCCGGACAAGAAGGTCGTGCTGTTCGATTCCGAGGGCGACATCCTGATGAGCCTCGGCATGCTTGTCACGATCGCCGAACAAGCGCCCGCGAATTTCTATCATTTCCTGATCGACAACGGGGTCTACGCGACGACCGGTGGCCAGCCGGTGCCGAACGCCGACAACATCGCCTACGACGTACTGGCCCGCGGCGCTGGCTATCCGCGCGCCTTCGCCTTTACCGAGCTCGGCGATTTCGAGCGCGCGCTGCCCGAGATCATGAGCCAGCCGGGCCCGGTCTTCGCCGCCTGCAAGGTCCCCGCCGAGATCGAGAACGAGCCGATCGGCCGCCGCCGCCGCTGGCAGACTCGCAGCCGCGGTCAGGTGCTCGCCGATTTGCGCGCGGGGCTCGGCATCGTCCGTTGACAAGGGTGGCCATGTGCCGCGCTCGGCATAACTGCCATCGTTATTCCAGCTTTCTCAACGGGATAATTGCCCAGCCAGACGCACATTCGTCGAACACCCGGAAGCGCTGCACCGCCTTGCGCCCACAGCTCGAACAGGCATCTATGAGCAACCTCATAAGGCTATGGCGTAGACATAGTGCTCATCATCATCGGTCGTGGCCCGCCAAGCTTGCTGACGGCGGCGCCGATCGACGGCCGGGCTGGGCGATTACGGCAACGCTAAAATGGTCATCTTCTGATCGCATCGTTCACCGGGATAGTGGCCTGCAGCACTGGGTCGCCGGGCCATTGGGGAGGGGCGGTCGGCTGCTGTTCGCTACGGATAGCAGCGGAAACAGCGAGGCGGGGCCACAGGAGCGCGGGAAACGCCAGATCGAGGAGGAGATGTACGAAAACATCACGCTCGCGCTGATTTTAAGGAATCTTCGAGCTCCAGCTCGGTCCCCTGTTACCCGCGTTCCATCGCCCGCGCGAGAGCGCAAAACTCGGCGACGGTCAGCTCCTCGGCGCGCGCCGTCGCGACGATCCCGGCCCGATCGAGCAGCGGCTCGACCGGGATGCCGAGCGATTTGAGGCTGGCTCTGAGCATTTTGCGCCGCTGGCCGAAGGCGGCGGCGGTGACGCGCTCGAGCACCGGCTTTGCCGCTGCGGCGAGCGGCTCGGCACGGGGGAAGATGGCGACGACGCTCGATGTCACCTTGGGCGGCGGCACGAAAGCGCTGGGCGGCACATCGAACATGATGCGTGGCTCGGCCAGCCACTGGAGCAGCACGGAAAGCCGTCCATACGGCTTGCCGCGCGGCAGCGCGGTCAGGCGCAGGGCGACCTCGCGCTGAAACATCAACGTGAGGCTTTCGAAATCGCGGATCCGGTCGAGCCAGCGCAGCAGCAGCGCGGTGGCGATGTTGTAGGGCAGGTTGGCGACGATCTTGCGCGGCGCCTCGCTGAGCGCCGCCGGGTCGAGCGCCAGCGCATCACCGGCGACGAGATCGAGCCGGCCCGGATGGGCGGCCGCGAGCTCGGCGAGTGCGGCGAGGCAACGCCGGTCTCGCTCGATCGCGACGACGCGCCTGGCACCCGCGGCCAGCAACGCCCGCGTCAGACCGCCGGGGCCGGCCCCGATTTCGACGACCGTTACCTCGTCGAGCCTTCCCGCCGCGCGGGCGATCCGGCCGGTCAGGTTGAGGTCGAGGAGGAAATTCTGCCCGAGGCTTTTGCGCGCGGCAATGCCGTGGCGGGCGATGACCTCGCGCAGCGGCGGCAGCGAGGACGCGCCGGGGTCCGGCAAGCTCTCTCTATCCGGCGGCCCGCCGCTTCGCCGCCATGTCGGCGGCGAGCCGCAACGCCGCGATCAGGCTGTCGGGGCGCGCCGTGCCGCTGCCGGCGATCGCGAAGGCCGTGCCGTGATCGGGGGACGTCCGCACGAAGGGCAAGCCCAGAGTGACGTTTACGCCGCCGTGGAAGTCGATGGTCTTGATCGGGATCAGCGCCTGATCATGGTACATGCAGAGCGCCGCATCGTAGGAATGGCGGGCCTCGGCGTGAAACATCGTGTCGGGCGGCAGCGGGCCGCGCGCGTCTATCCCGGCGCCGCGCAGCTCGGCAATTGCGGGTGCTATGATGTCGATCTCCTCGCGGCCGAGGGCGCCGGCCTCGCCCGCGTGCGGGTTGAGGCCGGCGACGGCGAGGACCGGCGCCCGGACACCGAAATCCCGTCGCAACGCCGCTGCGGCGACATGGCCGGCATGAACGATAGCCGGCGCAAACAGGCCCTCGACCGCGCGGCGCAATGCCAGATGAATGGTGACGGGGACGACGCGCAACTCTGGGCAGACGAGCATCATGACCGGCGCCGCGCTGATGCCGGCGAGCTCAGCCAGATATTCGGTGTGCCCCGGATGGCGGAAGCCGGCGCGGTAGAGGCTGTCCTTGTGGATCGGATTGGTCACCAGCGCCGCGGCGCGGCCGCTGCGGACATCGGCGACCGCAATTTCGATCGCGCCGAGGATCGCCGGGGCGTCCGCGGGGTCGGGCTCGCCCGGCCGGGCGTGTACCGCCATCGGGATCGGTACGACGGGCAGGGCGTCGGCGAAGATACCGGGCGCCTCTGCGGGCTTGGCGATCGGCCGAACCGGCACCGCCCAGCCGAGCTTTTGCGCCAACCTGGCGAGCCGGTCGGGATCGTCGATCAGATAAAAGGGTGGCAGCCCCTCGCCCCGCCCGAGCCATGCCGCGAGGGCGATCTCGCCGCCGATGCCGGCCGGCTCGCCCATCGTCACCGCGAGAGCGAGCACCATAGGGCTCAGCCTCTGACGTCGACAAAGGCGGTGCGCCGGAGGTCGCGCATGTAGCGGCGTGCGAGCGTGTCGAGGCGCTGGCGCATCAGGCTTTCAACGACCTCGTCGCGCGAGGGCGGCGCCGTCGGGGCGCCGGTCGCCTTCTTGTCGCAGACCATGATCACGCCGACGCCGTTTTTTTGCATGATCGGCTGCGAGGGCTGCCCGACCCCGAGACCGAGGACGAGGCTGCGCATCGCGGGCGCGATCTGGCTCAGCCGGACGGTCCCCTCGCTCGACAGCTGCGGCGCCTTCTCCTTGCCGATCCGCAGCATGTCCTCGCAATTCTTGGCGACGGCTCTGGTGTTCTGAGCCTCGGCGATCGCCGCGCGCCGCGCGGCCTCGTTCGCCTGCGGCGGCAGCGGAAAGACCACCTGCACGATGCGTAGCGCCGTATCCTCGGCATCGGCCGCTCCGGCGCTGGTGCCAGAGCGGCCGGCGCGCCGATCGAGAACCAGCATCAGATAATAGCCGGCACCGGTCCGGATCGGCGGCGACAACTCACCGGGCCGCATCTTTTCGACCGCCTTGGCAAGATCGGGGCTCAGCTGCTCGGGACGGATCCAACCCAGGTCGCCGCCGACGGCGGCAGTGGCCGACTGCGAGAATTGCTGGGCGACCGCAGAAAAGCGGGCCCCGTGCTTCATCTGCTCGGTGAGCCGTTCCGCCAGCCGCCGCACCTCCTCGTCTTGCTGCGGGTTGTCGACCGCGAGGAAGATCTCCGCGACCCGGCTCCGCGGCTCGTTTTCATTTTGCTTGAGGCGCTTCAACGCGTCGTCGATCTCTTCGTCCGACACCGGGTTGGTTTGCGACACCAGCCGCCGCACCAGCTTTCCCCAGACGATCGAGGCGGTCACCTGGTCGACCAGCGCGCTGCGCTCGATGCCGTGCGCTTTCAGCACCGCGTCGAGCTGACCCGGTTGCATGTTGTTCTGCTTCTCGATCGAGGTGACGGCCTTTTTGACCTCGTCGTCGGTGGCGGCGATGTTGAGGCGCTTGGCCTCCTGCATTTGCAATTTCTCGTCGACGATGGTGCGCAATACCTGAGCCGCCACGCGCTTTTCTGTGTCCGGTGACGGCGCGAGGTTGGACGACAGCATGACCATGCGCACCCGCGAGCTCAAATCGCCGATTGAGATCACCTCGTCATTGACCACCGCGGCGATCCGGGTCTCCGGAACTGCACCGCCTTGAGGTGGCGCTCCCGGCGAGGCGTGGGCCGCCGGCGCGGTGGGCGCGCGGGCAGACAACGCAGCGCTCGAGAGGCTGCCGAGGGAGATCAACAACACGCCGACCCAGCAAATCAGCTTCATCGACCGCAAGACCCCTGCGCAACCGGCGAACATCCAAGCTTACTCCCATGGCGGCCTCGCTGTCGCCTGCGCCTTGGCGGGCCTATCCCAATCCCCTGGCGCATCCATTGCCGCGCGGTGATCACGGGATCCCGCCACCGGCGATCGACGCGACGGTGCCGCCGACCTCGCCGAGGTTCTTGAACACGACACTAAACAGAACCGACACCCCGGGTGTGACGGCGCCGTTGCGGATCCCCGACTGGGTCAACGCGCCGATAAAAGCCATGCATTCATCCTGGTAGATCGCCGATAGCGATGCGTAGAGGCTGGTGTTGCCGGCTTGCGGGGTCGGCACCCCGTTGACGAGGTTGGCGGTGTTGGTGAGGTTGAGGGTTTCGGAGCCCTGTAACGTCCAGTAGCGCGTGAGCTTTGCGGTGACCACAAAAGAGAGCTGCTCCTGTTTGCCATAAAGGACACTCTGGCCGGTGGTTGGGTTGGTCACGACCTCGCTCGCCAGCTGCGCCGGCAGCAAAATATAGTTCGCGCTGACCCTCAAGTTCTGCGGCCCGGCGTTGATGCCGACCTGCTGGCTGCGGTAGCCGAAATTGCTGCCGTCCAGACGAAAGCGATAGACCAGATCCAAATAGGAATTCGGCGACAACACCACCCGGCCGGCAATGTCGGAAAGCCGCTTTTCCGCGCCCGAGCCCGGTGGCAGGAATGGATTGGTCTGCGCCCGGTAGCTCTGGCCGATCAACGCGCGATAGCTGCCGCCGGAGCTGTCGTAGAGCCCGGTCTTGATCCCGTAATCCACGCGCTGGCCGGTGTCCAGGACATCGTACCCCGCCAGACGATCGGGCCGGAACAAATCGGTGTCGTCATATTGGAACGACAGGCTGTCCTCGTTCGGGATCTTTCGCTGATTGCCCCCAGCGGGGGCCGCATAGACGGCGGCGATCGGCTCGATCAGCGGCGTCAGCGTCCCGCCGGGATGAACCAGCGGATAGCTCCATTTGAGCCCGACCTGCGGGAAGACCCGGCCGGTCAAAAAGTTGGTGGCGATCGGCTCGGCTGGCGGCGCCCCGTTCGTCGAGAAATAAGCCGAGGGCAGGTCGGGGTTCGATTGGGGGCTCAAATTGTTGACCGAATATCCGTCGCCGCGCAGGTTCGCCGTGAACAGATATTGACCCCCGATCCCATCGCCGAAGCTGCGTTCCCATTTCGATCCGAGCGACACGCGCCGGGTCTGCGTCCCGGTCAGCCGGACGATGTCCAGGAGGTTGGCGTTGAGGTTCCATCGTCCGCCGAGGGCATCGGGCTGGCTTTGCCAATTGCGGTTGGCAACCGGCAAAACAATCGGCTGTGTCGAATCTCCGATCCCCGGTAGGAGCGGCTGAAACACATAAGTGTTGACGTCGGTCGAAGCGCGCGGCTGAAAGCCTTCGAGATAGCCGCGGCTGATTTCGGCATTCAACAGCGGGTTGCCGAAGCCGAATTGCAGCAGGTAGTTCTGATCGGAGACGCGCTGCACGTCGAGGCCGGCGCGGTAAGTATCGCTGAGGTCGAAGACGCTGGTCGAGTTGATGTGGCCGCGCAGTTCCTTATCCGGGCCGCCCGCGCTGTTCGGGTCGCTGTAGTTGACGCTGCCGATGGCGTCGAGCATGCCGAAGCCGAAACGCTGGCGGTACTCGGTGGCGAGAATCGGCCCCACCTCGGTGGTAAAGCGCGGTGCCAGGGTCAGGTCCTTGTCCGGTCCTAGAACCAGGAAATAGGGGATCGTCACATGCGCGCCGAGCGTGTTCGACCCGCCGAAAGACGGGGTGAGAAAGCCGCTGGCGCGTTTGACCGAAGGATCGGGGGTCGAGATATAGGGGGTGTAGAAGACCGGCCAGCCGTCGATCTCCATCGTCGCGTCCCTGAACTCGACGATCTTGAGCTCCTTGTCGTGGTTGATCTCGCGGGCCTTGAGCTGCCAGGCCGGCGGCGCGCTGGGGTCGTCCTTGCACAAATCGCACGGCGAATAGACGGCCCGCCGCAGCTCGGTCCGATTGCCGTTGGTTCGCCGCGCGGTATTGGCGGCGAGCCGCGATCGGTCCGAAAGCAGCATGCGCACGTTCTTGGCGAAGCCCTCGTTCATCGAATCCCGCAGCTCCATGAAATCGGCGAAGACGATCTCGCCGGTCGGCTGCGAGAGGCTGACATTCCCCGATGCCGTGATCGTATCGGTGCGCTGGTTGTAGGTGACGGTATCGGCGAGCAAGACTTGCCCGTTCTGCGAAATCTCGACGTGGCCGCGAGCGATCGTCAGCGCCAGCTGCTCGTCGTATTCGACCTCGTCGGCGCGAAAGACAATCGGGGCGTTCTGGTCCCGGACCGGCGTCTTTGCGCTGCCGATTTGCGCTGTGGTCGGTGCCGCGACGAAGGCGGCGAGAACTATGCCAACGACCGCGCCGGCGAATCGCCGCCAGGCGGCGCCGGAGCACCCCATCATCCGTCTTCCAGATGGAGCAGCATCGAGGCGCCGAAGATCAGGCTCACCCCGGTCGGCGTCCAGGCGGCGAGCGTGACCGGTATCTTGGCGGAAAGGCCGAGCGCGAAGACGACGTCGGAAACGACATAGAGAAGAAACCCGCTGGCCACGCCGCCGACGATCATCAAGCCGGCGCCGCCGCGCCGCTGCATGCGCAGGCTGAAGGTCGCAGCAACCAGCACCATCGCGCAGAGCAGAAACGGGCGGGCAAGCAGCACATCGAAGTGCAGACGGTGGCGCTGCGCCGGAAAGCCTGACTGCTCGAGCAACGCGATGAACCCGGGCAGCTCCCAGAACGACATCGTGTCTGGCGAGGCGAAGCTTTCCGCCATCTTGCGCGGCGTCAGCTGTGTCGCCAAGTGCATCGTGGCGAAGGGCTCGGAGGACTGATCGGACAGCCAGCGGATGCCGTCCTCAACGACCCACTCGCCCTTTTCCAGCCGCGCGCGGCGCGCATCGACGCGCGAAGTGAAGCGGGTCTTCGCGTCGAAGAAATACAGGGTGACCCCGTCGAGCGCCGCATCCTGAGCGCCGAGCGTGTCGGCATGGATGATGATCTGGTTGCCGGCCTCGTCGCTCTGCCGCAGCCATAGCCCGGCGGTCGACAACGACAGCTGGTCGGAGCCCTGCCGAAGCACGCGGCTGTCGAGCTTCTCGTAGGCCGCTTCCGCCGCAGAGGCGATCGGGTTGAAGACCGCCACCGCCACGATGCCGACGAGCAGCGCCACCAGCACCGCCGGTGTCAGGAACTGCCACACCGATACCCCCGCCGCTCGTGCGACGACGAGCTCGTTGGCGCGCGTCAGCCGCCAAAAGGCCAGCATCGTGCCAAACAGGATCGCGAACGGCAGCGCCTCCTGCGCGGTTTGTGGCAGCTTGAGCGCCGCCATCTCGAACAGCACCCACAGCGTCGCCTGCACCTTTATCCCGCTGCGGCGCAGCAGCTCGATGTAGTCGAGCAGGAAGGTCACGATGACCATCGCTCCGAAGACGCCGCCCAACCACACAAGGAATTGTCGGGCGATGTAGGTCGACAGAGTCCTTGAAATACGCACCGGCAACCGCCCCCCAATCCCCACCGCCCCCCAGATCCCCGCCGCCCGATCCCCAGCTACGGTCAGCGCGCGCGGCTCGCGGCGAGCTCCGGCCACCGCAGTCCGAGCCTTATCCCGCCATGCAGCAGGATTCCAAAGCCAAGAACGAACGGCAAGAGCGCGGTCACGTACATCAGGGGGATGGCCGCGGCGTAACGGTCCGCGAGGTTGCTGACGCCGAGCGCCACCAATTCAAAGGCAAAGGCGGCGACGATCGCGAGAATCACCCGCTTAGCCTGCCCCCGTCGATTGAACTCGCCGGGCAGCAGGCCAGCCAGCGGGATCAGCGAGAAGCTGAAGGCCGAAAGCGGGACCAGAAGACGCTGGTGCGCCTCGGCCATGAAGCCGTTGCGCAGGGACTTTTCCACATCCGCCGGGGGAAAGAACAGCTCGCCAAGGAAGCGTTCCTGGGCCTCGCGAAAGCGGCCGACCGGAGCATCGCTCAACGTGTCGAGATCGAGCGTATAACGATCGAAGGTCAAGACCGAGAGCTTTCCGGTCTCTTTATCGAATTGCTGCCGGTTGCCGTTGACCATGATGATCCGCGAGCCGGTGGGCAGGTCGACGAAGGCCCCGCGCTCGGCGAGGATCGTCACCGGGCGCTGCGGGTCGCGGCTGTCGTTGATCAGCAACCCGTCGACCTCGCCCCGATCGTCGCGGTTGCGGATGTACACGGTGAGCTTGTCCGAAATCGTGGTGAAGGTCCCCTCCTGGATCAGGCTCGAAACGAAGCGGTTGCGAATCTCGAACTGCAATTCCTTGAACGCGCGGTTCGATACCGGGAGGAAATAGGCCGACAGGCTCATCAGCACGACGAACGCGATGCCAGCCAACATCAACACCGGCTTTACCAAAGCCGTCGGGCTCAGCCCGGCGGCGCGCATGACGACGAGTTCGCTTTCGGCACTCAGCCGGCTGAACGTGAACAGCACCGCGATAAAGACGCCGATCGGCAGGACGATATCGAGAAAGCGCGGCAAAATCAGCACCGCGAGATAGAGAAACACCTCGATCGACAGGCCGCGGTTGACGATCAGGTCGATCAGCCGCAGCGATTGGGCGAGCCAGATCGCCAGGCTCAGCGCCGCGGTCACGAGGATCATCACGGCGAAACACTGACGCAGGATGTAGCGGTCGAGGCTCGTCATCGGCGGCGGATCATAGGGAGCCTCCTTTGCCCCGGCCAGCGGCAATTCCGGCGCCTTTGCCCGGCTGCCGGCGTTGTTGTATCTATCGTAGATTCCTGCCGGGCGGCGTCCCTGGCCACCCCGGCGACCTGTCTTCCGAGGTCCCGCGATGAAGATACGCTTTGCCGAACCCGACCTGCCGCGCTCCGGCGCCGCCGCCGCAGGGGTATGGGAGGAAGGGGTGTTGACGCCGGCGGCAAGACGGCTCGACGAGGCGACCGGCGGCGCTATCGCGCGCGCGCTCGCCGCCGCGGCGCGGTTCAAGGGCAAGAAGGGCGAGCTGCTGGCGATCCTCGCTCCAGCCGGTCTGCCGGTGACGCGGATCGTACTGGCCGGGCTCGGCAAGCCCGAATCGGCCGATGCCCGATTGTACCGCGAGCTCGGCGGCAGCCTCGTCGCCCATCTGAACGGCGCCGGGGAAACCGTAGCCGAATTCGCGGTCGAGATCGGCGAAGGAGCGTCGATCGGCAGCGCCGACGCGGCGGCCGAGCTGGCGCTCGGGGCGCAGCTCAGATCCTATCGCTTCGACAAATACAAGACCAAGCAGAAGCCGGAGCAGAAGCCGACCTTGGAGCGTCTTACGGTGTCGACCGCCGACGCGAAGGCCGCGGAGCGCGCGCATCGCCCGCTCGACGAGACGGCGAAGGCTGTTTTCTTCACCCGCGACCTCGTCTCGGAGCCGGCCAACGTCATCTACCCCGAGACGCTGGCGGCGCAGGCCGAGACTCTGCGGGAGCTCGGGGTCACGGTCGAAGTGCTCGACGAGAAGAAGATGCGCAAGCTCGGCATGAATGCCTTGCTGGGCGTGGCGCAAGGCAGCGCGCGGCCGCCGCGCCTCGTGGTCATGGAATGGCGCGGCGCGCCCGAGGGCGGCGGCGGCAAGGATACGGCGCCGCTCGCCTTCATCGGCAAGGGTGTGACCTTCGACACCGGCGGCATCTCGATCAAGCCCGCCGCCGGCATGGGCGACATGAAATGGGACATGGCCGGCTCCGCTGTCGTCATCGGGCTGCTGCGCCTCTTGGCGGCGCGCAAGGCCAGGGTAAACGCGGTCGGGGTGGTGGGGTTGGTCGAGAACATGCCTTCGGGCACGGCGCAACGGCCCGGCGACATCGTGACCTCGATGTCGGGCCAGACGATCGAAGTCCTGAACACCGACGCCGAAGGCCGGCTCGTCCTCGCCGACGCGATGTGGTATTGCCAGGATCGCTTCAAGCCCCGGCTGATGATCGATTTGGCGACCCTGACCGGCGCGGTCATCGTGGCGCTCGGGCATCACCGCGGCGGGCTGTTCTCCAACGATGACGAGCTCGCCGACCGGCTGATCGAGGCCGGCAAGGAAGCCAACGAGCAGCTCTGGCGCTTGCCGCTCGCCGACAGCTACGACCGCGACATCGACAGCGACGCCGCCGACGTCAAGAATATCGGCGGCGGCCGCGCCGCCGGCAGCGTTACCGCGGCGCAATTCCTCCAGCGCTTCGTCAACAGCGTGCCTTGGGCGCATCTCGACATCGCCGGCATGGCCTGGTCGAGCAAGGACGCGCCGACGGTGCCAAAAGGCGCCACCGCCTTCGGCGTCCGTCTCTTGGACCGGTTCGTCGCCCGCTGGCACGAGACGGAGTAGCGTGGCCGAGATCGGCTTCTACCATCTCGGGTCGACCCCGCTCGAACGGGCCTTGCCGCGGCTCCTCGAGCGGGCATGCGCGCAAGGGCACCGGGTCGTCGTCCGGGCCGGCTCGTCCGAGCGGGTCGAGCAGCTCAACGCCGTTCTGTGGACCTATGACGAGGCGAGCTTCCTGGCGCACGGCTCCAGGCGCGACGGCAACCCAGCCGCCCACCCGGTCTGGTTGACCGAGCACGAGGAGAATCCGAACGGCGCCACGATGCTGGTCTTGGTCGACGGCGTCGAGTCCGGCGATCTGTCGCCCTTCGCACGCTGCGCCGATATGTTCGACGGCAATGACGATGCCGCGGTCGAGGCCGCGCGCGAGCGCTGGCGCCGCGCCCGCGAGGCCGGCCACCAGCCGAGCTATTGGCAGCAGAAGCCGTCGGGCTGGGAGCGGCAGGGATGATGGAGCCGCCGGTTGCCGGTCGCTGCGGCGGCCGATATAACCCCGCCTTCCGACAACCTGGACCCTGCCGATGGCCATCGAACGGACCTTGTCGATCATCAAGCCGGACGCGACTAGGCGCAACCTGACGGGCGCGATCAACGACCGCTTCGAAAAGCGGGGGCTGCGCATCGTCGCGCAGAAGCGGATTCAGCTGACCGAGGCGCAGGCCGAGCGCTTTTATGCGGTCCATGTCGAGCGCCCGTTCTATCGCGGGCTCGTCGCCTTCATGACTTCGGGCCCGGTCGTCGTGCAGGTGCTGGAGGGAGAAGACGCGGTGGCGCTCAACCGCGAGATCATGGGCGCGACCAACCCGGCCAACGCCGCTCGCCGGGACGATCCGCAGGGATTTCGCCGAATTGGTCGAGGCGAATTCGGTGCACGGCTCCGATTCGCCCGGAAACCGCCGCCGAGGAGATCGCGTTCTTCTTTTCCGCGATCGAAATTTGCAATTAGCGGCACAAACTTGACGCTCGCGCCCGGTCTCCCATCCGCCGCCCGTTGACGTGTGCTATCCGCCGGGGCGGCATCGCTATCATAACGGCCATGAAATCGCCGCGCTCATATGCCAAGCTGCGGGCCGATCGCCGATCGGCGACAGCAAGGAGCCGCTGGAACCCGATGAGTTCCGCCTCAAACTGGTCGGCCCTTCGACCGAACGGCTGTTCAACCTTGACGAGAGACTCTGCTGCTAATTTGCTGCGGATGCAGCAAAATAAAACCACGCAATTCAACGTTTGGCTGTCGCCGACCTCCGTAGTGACGGCCGAGGCCGGGCATGACGAGCAAGGTTGACCGTGCAAACTCTCAATGCGCCGGAACCCTGGGGTACGATCGCGGCCGTTCGGGTAGCGCCGGCGAACGGATGGCCCGGCCAATCGCCCTCTGGCTCGAAGCGGGTCTCGACACGACCGCACTCCTGTTCTTCCCGCTTCTCGTCCTGGCACCACGCGGTATCGCTGCCCTGGCCTCGGTGGCCGGGGTCTTCGCCGGAGCTCTGGTGGCGTCGGAAAACCTCGCCCGGCTGCGCGCCCTCCTCGTCCCGGGGGTCGTGCTGGGTTCGCTTCTCGTTTGGGGAGCATTGTCGGCGGCTGTGGTCGATCGATTCGCTGCGGACCATCGAGGTCGCCACCCGGCTCGCCGGCCTCTTCGCCGCCGCTCTGGCGTTAGTCGCCGCCGCCGGCCTCGTCGCGGCACCCCGGCGGTTGACGCTGTTCCTCCTCGCCGGGCTGGCTGTCGGGCTCGCCATGGCGCAAATCGAGCTCGCCACCGATGGCATGCTGAGCGCCCCGTTCTTCGGTCCGGAGTTCCGGGTGACCCGGCTCAACCGGGCCTCGGTTGCGTTTGCGGTCCTGCTGCCGCCGTTAAGCGCCATGCTGGTATGCCGGGGGCGGGTGCTGCTCGCGTTGTTGTACACGGGCGTGACGGCTTGGACGGTCTATGCGCTCGCCGGAACGGCAGCCAAGGCACTGCTGCTGGCGGGCATGGCTATGGGCGTGCCGCTCTACTTTTGGCGCGCTCACATCACACGGGCGGCGGCGGTACTATCGGTTCTCGTCATGGTCACGGCACCGTTGAGCTTCGCCCGGCTCGACCGCCTGCCGTCGCTGACCGAAGAGGCCGACGCAGTCAAAATCTCGGCTGGGCACCGGCTGATGATCTGGTCCTTCGTTGGCGACCGCATCGCCGAACGGCCGCTCGCCGGCTGGGGTCTCGACGCGTCGCGCGCCATGCCTGGAGGCCGCGATCCGATCCGGCCCGGCGAGACCTGGCTACCGCTCCATCCCCATAATGCGCCATTGCAGCTGTGGCTCGAGCTCGGGGTCCCTGGCGTCGCGCTCGCAGCGCTGCTGGTCGCTTATCTGTGGCTCGGCCTCGCCGAAGTGCGATGGCCGCGCCTCTTCGCCGCCGCGGTGGGAGCGAGCCTCGCCGCGGCCATCATCGCCTGCGTGGCCACCTACGGGGTTTGGCAGGAATGGTGGATCGGCACCTTGATGTTTTCCCTGTTCCTGATCCTCGTCATGGCTCGGATTCTACATTCTATTTCTTCAGAGCGGTCCAGGGAGACATCCAGTCGCTCGGCCCTACCATAGGGATACGAACGTTACGGTATCTCAATCTCAGGAGGCTTTCATGCGTCACTCCGCTGTTCTCGCTGCCGCGGCGGTCGTCATTTTTGCCGCTACTTCCGGCGCGCTGGCATTCAGCACGCAGACCTCAAATCCCGCGATGGACAGAACGACCAGCAACCGTCTCGCTGATCCCGAAGATCTGATGGATAGCGCGTCCACCCCGCAACTGGGGGGTGGCGGCACCAGCATCATGCATTTCGGCGGGATGACGACGCAATTTTCGACACCGTCATCGAGCCCTTTCCTGGATAATTCTACCGCGGGGTTCGGACCGACCATTAGAGATCGGTGACTATCGGCGCCAGCCGCAAACGATGCGTGTTTTTACGCTGCTACCGATGAAGCGCTGGTACGAGGCCGGGCCGTTTGCCGCCGCCGCGGAGGCAGCTGGCTTCGACGGTGTCATGACGGTCGAGCTCGGGCATGAGGTGTTCACCCCGCTAGCCTTCGCCGCGGCCGCGACCGAGCGGGTCGAGCTCACCCCCTCGGTCGCGGTCGCCTTTCCGCGCAGCCCCACGGTCATGGCGGCCCAGGCCTGGGATCTTCAGGCCAATTCCGATGGCCGGTTCGTCCTCGGCCTCGGCAGCCAGGTCAAAGGCCACAACGAACGCCGTTTCGGCATCGCCTGGAGCCCGCCGGCGCCGCGGCTGCGCGACTACGTCCGGGCGCTTCGCGCGATCTGGCGCTGCTGGGAAGAGGGCGGGAAGCTTGATTACCGGGGCGAGCACTACCGGCTGACCCTGATGACCCCCGACTTTTCGCCCGAGCCGACCGGGCTACCGATGGTGCCGGTCGCCATCGCCGCCGTCGGCGAGGCGATGCTGCGGGTCGCTGGCGAGGTTGGCGACGGGGTCCGCCTCCACCCGCTCTGCTCGCGCCGCTATCTCGACGAGGTTTGCCTGAGGCACCTCGAGGAGGGGATGCGGCGCGGCGCGCGAAGCCGGGCGCATTTCGACCTGCACGGCGGCGGCTTTGTCGCCACCGGCCCCGACGGGGCGGCCGTCGCCGCCGCGATCGACCGGGTGCGGGCACGCATCGCCTTTTACGCCTCGACCCGGACCTATCTGCCGATCCTTGCATTGCACGGGCTCGAAGAGCTCGGCGCCAGGCTGCATCGCCTGTCGGTGCAGGGCCGATGGTCCGAGATGGCCGCCGAAGTTTCGGACGATGTCGTGCACATCTTTGCCGCCTGCGGCGCCTACCGCGACCTCGCGGCGGCGATCGAGGCCCGCTTTGGCGGCCTCGCCGATTCGATCGAGATCAGCTTTCCGGGCGAGACCCCGGCAGCACTCCAGCGCGAGCTGCTGGCCGACATCCACCGTATCCCGCAAAGCTTCGAGGGCTTCGCGCCCGGCTGGTGATCAAGATCGCTCCTTGACGCTGTTGATGTTACTCTCTGTTCATTCCCACGGCTTAGGCAGGCCGCCATGCCGCAAAGACGAGCGACGAGACGGGCCGCCCCGAGCCGACGGCCGATGGAGACGATGGTGAGCCTGGAATTTCTCCTCGTCACCTATCCCGATGACGGGCGCGCCGTCCTCGCCGACGGCGACCGGGTCGGCTTTACCAACCACACGCTGATCCTGCCCTCCAACGAATACGAGATTGCGCTCGATGGCGTCCCGACCGCGCCACCCTCGCAGAAGGTGGTGCTGGCCGGCACCTCGGTGGTGCGGCCGAAGGTTCTCCGCTTTGAGCCGGCTTAGAGACTGCCTCACCGCCTTCCTGCTGCTGCTCGCCGCTTCGGCCTGCGTTTCCACCACCTACCCGAATGCCCCGCTGCCGGCCGGCGCCGCCAACGAGGAGGGGCGGACCTACGCGGCACCGCCCGACCGCCCGGCGATCCTGATGACGTTTTCGGGCGGGGGGTCGCGCGCGGCCGCGCTCGCCTACTTCGCCTTGCAGGAGTTGCGCCGCTACGGCGACGGCGAGGCCGGGCGCCGGCTGATCGACGATGTGGCGTTTGTCTCCTCGGTTTCAGGCGGCAGCGTCACTGCCGCCTACCTCGGCCGCTACGGCCCCGATGGCCTCGACGGGCTGATGCCGGATTTTCTCGCCCGAGACAATATGGCCGAGCTGAAGCTCGCGGCGGTAGACCCCGTTACCTGGTACCGGCTGGCCTTCGGCGGCGACACCCGGATCGATGTCCTGGTCGACCTCTTTGACCGCCAGCTCTTCCACGGCAGCACCTTCGCGGCGATGCGCGAGCGGCCGATCGTCGTGCTGAACGCGACCGACATGGCCTCGGGCGAGGTCTTCGCCTTCACCGCGGAACGCTTCAACGACATCTGCTCGAACCTGTCGGCATTGCCGATCTCGGTCGGCGTGGCGTCCTCCGCTGCTTTCCCGGTGCTGCTGTCGCCGGTCGACCTCGAAAACCACGCCGTCGGCTGCCCCGGCCTGCTGCCGCCCGACAAATGGATCGGCAAGGATCTGGACAGCCGGTACACGCGCTATCTCGACGTCGAGGAATTCAAGCGCGCGCGCTACGCCAACACCCTGCGGCATGGCCCGGACGCCTACCGGGACGTGCAATACCTGCACCTGCTCGACGGCGGCCTCGCCGACAATCTCGGGGTCCACTCGTTGCTCGACGCGGTCTCGTCCCCGCACGGCAGCTTCCGCCTGCTCGACGCGATCAACAGCGGCAGGCTTAGCCGGCTGGTTGTGGTCACCGTGAACGCCCGCTCCGAGCCGCCGAGCGCCCTCGACCGGCAGGCCCAAACCCCCGGCGTCGTCAGCGTCGTCGGCGCCGTCGTCTCCAACCCGATCGACGCCGCCAGCGCTGGCGTCGCCGCACAGCGCCAAGCCTTGCTCACGCAGCTGCGGACCGCTGCGGCGAACGCCCCGCCCGATGCGCGGTTCGGCGGTGTACGCATCTACGACATCGACATCGATTTCGACCAGTTCCCGCCGCAGGAAAGCGCGCTGCAGCGGCAGGTAAAGGAAATCCCGACCCTCTGGACCGTCACCGCCGATCAGCTCGGCGAGCTGGATCGCGCCGCGCAGCTGCTGTTGCGGCAGCACCCATGCTTCCAGCGCCTGCTGCTCGACCTCGGCCAATCGGGTCCCTTCATCGACCCGGATTTCGCCGCCGATGGCTGTCCGCAGCCCGAGCCGCCCGCTGCGGCGCCGGCACCCGGCCGTTCGGCCCGACGTTGATTTGATCAGCTACAGCGCTGCGGTTGCCTGCACCTCGACCAGGAACGGCTCCTGCACCAGCCGGTCGACGATCAAGAGCGTATTGGGCGGGTAGGCGCCGGTTGGGAACATCACTGGGAACTCGCGGGCGCGATAGGCCATGAAATTCGCAATGTCCTGCGAATGCACGAGGTAGGTCGTCAGCTGAACGACGTTGCTCCAGCCGGCGCCGACGGCGGCGAGCGCCACTCCGATATTGGCGAACACCTGGGCGCATTGCGCGTCGAAATCATCCGCCCCGACGATATTGCCGGCTGTGTCGGCTGCGAGCTGGCCGGCGATAAAGACGAGCTCCGACGTCCGGACCCGCGCGATCTGGGAATATTGGCCGAGCGGCCGGCCCAGCCCGGCGGGGTTGAATATCGTGATTTCCGCCATCGCCGTCGCCCTAGCCCCGGTCGCCTCAATTCACGTGGCGCAATCCGAGATCGGCGAGGCAGCCCTCGATCGGGCCGCTCTTGGCGCGGTCCTGGCATGCTGCCACGACGGCCGCAAACTCGGCCTTCGACGGCGGTCTCCCCGCCGCGGTCTGCCAGCCGCGCAGCTCCGAGGACGAGCCCGCCGGCGACATGCCGTCCCCCGTCGCGCACCCGGCGAGAACGAGCAGCAAAAAAAATGCACTCCCCCGCATCCGACTGTTCCCCAATAATCCCCGAGCAACATTACCCCAGGACGGCATGGCCAGCTACCCCTATACTTGGTGCAGGCCGGTAACGCCGGGCATTGCCGATGCCGACGACCGAGATCGAGGCCCAGTCGCCGGGATTATGCTGGGTGTTCGCTGGCCCCGGCGCCCTCGTTCCCGACTGGCGGCGGCAATGCCTTCATGCGCGCACCGCCGCCGTCTGGCCGCGTCCGCATCGCGCTGAAAGCCGGCGGGCGAGCCGTTTTTATCTTTCGGCGGTCGCGCTGGACCCTTGCTTTCGCGGGGGCGAGGGATAGCTGGTCGATCGGCCTCTCGGCATCTCGGGTCAGATATTCGGATGATTTTGACGGATTAATGACGAGAATAAAGACGAATTCGTGACCAACGTCACGGATACTTCGGCGAGGAGAAATCTCAGCAGGATTTGCAGCAGGTCTGACTGAAAGCGGCGCTCCGGCTGGAGCAGGCCATCGGCGGCCCTCCCGGCCGTCACGGACCGCAGATGCGAGACCGGGCAGCCCCGAGAGCACCGCGCCGTTGAGCGAAATTGTCGACATATCGGACTACGCGATTGGGACCGGCTGTTTCGAACGGGCTCTCGATGCCGGCGAGTTCGAGACCTGCCGCGCCCACCTCGCGCGCAGCGGAATGGCCGATGGCGAACGGGCCGCTGGCTATTGCCGGCTGGGCGAGGCGCTTTATTACCGGGGCCGCCGCGAGGACGCGGTCGCCTGCGCTCGCGCCGCCTTCGATCTGTTGTCCGAGCACAAAGAGACCACGGAATTTTGTGCGTGGCTGTTCAGCAACTGCGACCGCCACGAAGACGCGGCGGCAGCGTATGAGCGACTGCTCGAATGCCAGCCGCGATGGGCCGAGGGACACCGGCACGCGAGCGGATCCTTTGCGGTCGCCGGACAGCTCGATCGCGCGATCTTCCACGGGATGACGGCCTGCGCGCTCGATCCGGGATCGTTCGAGTTCGCCTACCACACCGGCTGTCTGCTGGAAGGCGCGGGCCGACCCCGGCACGCCAGCGAATATTTCAGCCGCGCCGCCGCCATCGACCCCCGCAGCAGCGCCGCGCTGCGCCACCTTTCCGCCGCGGCACTGGCGCTCGACGAGCCGGTGAAAGCTCTCGATCTAGCATTGCGGGCGGCGGCACTCGCCCCCGGCGACCGCCTTAACGCGATTCACGCGACCGAATTGCTGCTGCGGGCGGAACGGCCGGAGCAGGCGGCCGGGATCATCCTCACCGCTGCTTCCGTCCATCGCGACGACGACACCGTGTTCCGCCTGCTGTCCGCGACGCAGATGCTGCGCGGCCGAACCGAGGCGGCGCTCGAAGCAATCGAAATTGCCCTCGTTCTGGCCCCTGACGCGGCCGAATACCATCTCCATCGCGGGAGTCTCCTCTATCGGCTAGGCCGGTTTGACGAGGCAGCCGAGGCCTTTGGGCGGGCCGCAGTGCTCGACCCGGAAAACCCGGAGGCGAAGCGCTCGCTGCTGACGGTCTATTTCGACGGCGGCCGGTTTCGCGAGGCGCTCGCCATCGGCGGCCAGCTGATCCAAGCCGCCCCGGACAACGAGGAATACGCTGAAGCCGTTCGGCAGGTATTGAACCGCCGGCTCGACATCCTCGACGGCGACTATGTCGTGCTCGGCGAGCGCAGCGCCGGGCCGCGACAGGTCTGGTCGCCACCGGGCTTCTTGGCCGCGGTGCGGACGCAATGGCGGGTGATCCATGCCTTGATCATCCGCGAGACGCGAACCCGGTTCGGAGATTCGACGCTCGGCTACGGCTGGGCTTTGCTCGAGCCGATCCTGCACATCCTGATGCTATCCCTGGTGTTCGCGGTGATGATGCGGGGGCGGCCGCCGATCGGAAATCAGTTCTTCATCTTCTACTATACCGGCATCATTCCTTATCACTTGTTCGTCCATACCAGCACGAGCATGACCTTTGCCGTAAGCAGCAACGGCTCGCTGCTGCAATTACCGCTGGTCAGCACCTTCGACGCGATCGCCGCGCGCGGGTTGCTCGAACTCGCGACCGACCTTCTCGTCGCCGTCATCCTGCTGGCCGCCTTCGGGCTTGCCGGGATCGGCACCCTGCCCGACGATCTCGGCGGTCTGTCGGCGGCGATCGCCGTCGTCTGGGTATTCGGGTTCGGCTGCGGCTTCATCAATGCTGTGCTCAACGCGTTCTTCAAATCCTGGGACAAGATCTGGGTCCAGCTGACCCGATTATTATATTTCTGCTCGGGGATCTTCTACGTACCCGGGATGATGCCGGACTGGATCCGCGATATTCTCGCCTGGAACCCGGTATTGCACGGGGTCGACTGGTTTCGCGCGAGTTTCTTCGCCGACTATGAGCCGCATTGGCTCGATCGCTCCTATCTCGCGATCGTGGCCGTCCTGACGCTGCTCGCGGGGCTGGGGCTTGAGCGTTCCCTGCGGCGCCAGCTTTGCGAGCCGACATGATCGCGCTCGAAAGGGTGGCCAAGGCCTATCGCACGCGCAGCGGTCGAAAAATCGTGCTCAAGGACGCCAGTGCAGCGTTTGAGCCCGGCCATAATTTCGGCGTGCTCGGGGTCAACGGCGCCGGAAAATCGACATTGATCCGGTTGCTCGCAGGCTCCGAAAAGCCCGATCGTGGCGTGGTGCGCCGCCATGCGCGGGTCTCGTTCCCGCTCGGTTTTGGCGGCACGTTGCACGGCGCCCTCTCCGGCCGTGAAAACGTCGAGTTTCTGGCACGTATTTACGGCGCCCGGCGACGCCTGGTGGTCGAGTATGTCGCCGCGTTTGCCGAGCTCGATGAATACTTCGAAATGCCGGTCAACACCTATTCCGCCGGGATGCGGGCGCGGCTCGCCTTTGCCGCCTGCCTGGCGATCGATTTCGACGTCTATTTGATCGACGAGGTGACCGAGATCGGCGATCTGCGTTTTCGCCGCAAATGCGCGCAGGCGTTCCGCGAGCGCATGGCGCGCTCCGACATCATCCTGGTCACCCACAACCCGCAGACGATGCGGCAATATTGCGACCGCGGTGCGATCCTCGCGAATGGCGCCCTCTCGCTCTACGACGACATCGGTACGGCACTCGGCCACTTCCACCGCATGCTGCAGGAGGGCGGCTGATGGTGGCGTCGACAGTCACGGAGCGAGCGGCCCGGCAATCCTTGGCGTCGCCCGCATCGGTGCCGGCGGCCGGCGCCGTGTTGGCGGTCCGCTCCGACGGCGGGTTGGTGGTCGGGCTTGGCCGCCGCACCATCCCCTGGCCCAAAATCGGCGCGCCGCGCCGGCATCTTTCGCTCGGGCTCATATCGTTTCTACTGGCGGTGGCGCTGCCGACCATGCTCGCCGGGGTCTATTATCTCTTCGTCGCCGCCGACCAGTATGTCGCCGAATTCCGCTTTGGCCTTCGCTCTGCCGATCCCCCGCGCAGCGATCCGGTCGGGCTTCTGCAAGGGCATGCCGCTCCCTCTCAGATCGGGCTCGATTCCTACGTCGTCGTTCAGTACATCGGCAGCCGGGCGATCATCGACGATCTTTCCCGCACGCTCGATCTGCGCGCGATGTTTTCGCCTCCCCAGGCCGACGTTCTGGCCCGGCTGCGCCTGCCGGTGCCGGTCGAGGATCTGGTCGCCTATTGGCGGGGCCAGGTCGATGCGTTTTTCGACGCCGCCGACGGGACGATCGTGGTCAAGGCACGCGCGTTCACGCCGCCGGATGCACTGAAGCTGGCGCGGGGCGTCCTCGCTTCGTCCGAGCGGCTGGTCAACGAGCTGTCGGCGCGTGCGCGGCACGACGCGCTGCGCGATTCCGAGCAGGAGGTGAAGCTGGCCGAGCAGCGCCTCTCGGGGGCGCTCGCCCAGCTGCGGCAGTTTCGCGACAAGGAAGGCGTGATCGATCCGCGCAAGACGGCGGACGCCACGGCAGCGCTCGCCGGGCGGGTTCGCGACGAGCTGGTTCGGGCCGACGCCGAGCTGTCGGCCCTGAAGGAAACGATGCAGGACGATGCGGCGCCACGCAAGCTCTTGGAGGCTCGGATCCGATCGCTCGAAGCCCAGCGGCGCGCGGTCGAGAGCGAGGTCACCGACACCCAAAAGACCCGCAGCGAGGCACTTTCCCGGATCATGGGTTCCTATGAAGAGCTCGAGAGCGAGCGCGGCTTTGCCGAAACCGCCTACCGCCACGCGCTTGAAGGGCTCGACCGCGCGCGCCTCGACGCCGACCGGCAGCACCTCTATGTCGCCGATTTCGTGCCGCCCAGCCTGCCGGAAAAGGCGCTTTATCCGCGCCGGCTGCGGTCGCTGGGCGTCGTCTTTCTGATCGCGTTTGCGACTTGGGCGATCGGCGGCCTCACCGTCCGGTCGGTGCGGGATCACCTCTGAGAATGGCCGATCGACGCCACGAACCGTTATGCAGCCGGCGCTTTGGGTCATCGGCGGGAGAGACATCATGGCGACCGTAGAATTCGAAGCATCCGGCCCCCGCTGGTCTCCGGCCGGCACGCTCGACACCGCACCGTTTCGGGTGGCCGGCCGCGCGCGGCGCACCAGGTTGGCGCTGATTTCGACCTACAGCGAATTGTGCGGCATTGCCGCTTATACCCGCAGCCTAAAGAACCAGCTCGGCGATGTCTTCGATGTGACGGTGTTCGATCTCGACCAATACCTTCTGCGCAGCGGCCATCGCCGGGTGCGCAAGTTCGCCGACCGCCACATTCAAGAGATTTGCCGAGAAATCAAAAATTTCGACGCCGTCAACCTGCAGCTGGAGCATGGCACGCTGGGACGGACCTCCCACGATATCTACCGGCGTTTTTCCTGGATCGTGCGGGCATCGCCGCGGCTCACGGTGACGTTTCATACGGTGATGCAATCCCAGGCTTTCGATTTTCGGGAATATGTTAGACAAATTCTTCGGCTCAACTTCGCTGAGGCAGCGCGGCTGCGGTCGGAATACTACCGCACCTACCTTCTGTCGGCCGGGGTCGCAAGCCGTCTGCGCCGAGCGCAGCGCTTCAAGCCGGTTTCCGTCATCGTGCACACGCGCCGCGAACTCGCGCATATGAAATATGTTCATGGGCTGCGCAACGTCTACGATCACCCGCTGTCGTTTCTGTGCGATGCCGATGTGCGCGATATCCGCCGCACCACATCGCGCGACAGGTTCCCCATCCTCGATGCCGTCCCCGCGGAGAACAAGCTGATCGGGGTGTTCGGCTTTCTCGGGCGCTACAAAGGCTTTGATACTGTGATCCGGGCGTTGCACCACCTGCCGGAAGACTGCCATTTGCTGATTTTCGGCGGCGTCCACCCGAATGAAATCAAGCCGCATCAGTCGATCGACCCGGTCGTATCGTCACTGTTCGATGCCGGCTATATCGACACGAGCGTCCCGGAACGGGTCCGGGCCAGCACCGGCGCGGGTGCGCCCGCCGTGTCGCTCACTGTCGACCAGTCGATGCGCGAATTCCTGACCGAGCATCCCAAGGATCTGTCGCACCGCATTCATTTTCTCGGTGCCACGAGCGATGCGGACTTTCTTGCCGGAATGGCGATTTGCGATGCGGTGGTGTTCCCCTACCTCGAGGTCGGGCAATCCTCCTCCGGGCCGATTTCGCAGGCACTCGAGCTAGGCTGCCGGATCATCGCCTCGCGCACCCATACCTTTATGCAGTTCGGCCGTTACCACCACGACATGATCGAGTATTTCGATATCGGCAATCATCTCGAATTGGCGGCGCGAATCGTGTCCCGCCCGCAATTTGACCCAGGGACCCGGCGGCTCTCATTCAACGTCGACACCAACAAGGCGGCCTATATAGCGGCCGTCGGCATCCGGGCGAATTCAGGTCGGTGCGCGAGCCGGTCGCCAGGTCAGCTCAGTTCGAGAGGCCACGGCGAGTAGCGTGGTCTCCCGACCAAACGGGGTTCGTTAGCGCGCGCTCTGCTGCTTGGTCAGCAGGCACAGCTCGTCGAGGCCCTCGCTAGCGCGCTTGCGCAGCACGTCGGCGGCTTCAGTGCCGGCCTTGGCCGCTAGCTGCGTCAGCTCGCGCCCGTGATTGACGCTCCTTTCGAGCATCTGTTTGGCGTATTCGGTGTTTTTGGCGACGCGGTCCTCGGGCGAGACCGGCTGGGCCAGATCGCGCAGCAGCGCCGAGGCGTCCTCGAAGGCCTGCCGGGTGATCTCAATCTGGCGGCGCGCGACCGCCTGGACACCCTCGACCGCCAGCTGGTTCGCCTGGGTAAATGCCTCGATATTGCGGCGCTGGCATGCCATCAGCGCCTCGACGTCGAAGGGACGGAAGCGGAAATCGGCCATCATCTTGGTGACATCGAAATCGAAAAAGCTGGGGCGTGCTTCGGCCATGGGTAGGTTTCCGATCTGGGGGGTCCGAGTTATTGTGCGGTGCACAACGCCCCACATATCGGCCGAGCGGCGCCCGTCGTCAAGAAAAATTTTGCAGTGCAGCAATTAGGCCGGGAGCGGCTCGCCCTCGGGATGCCGGCGACGCGATGGGGTGAGCCATCGTTCGATCCGCCGCAGGCTCCGGTCGAGCGCCGCCATGGTCCGCGCAAGATCGGACGAATCGTCGCCCCGCCAGACCCGCATAGCCGAGAGATAAGCCGCACCCGTCAGCTTGACCGCGACGACGCCGCGGCATCCGCCGGTCTGGATGTCCGCGGCCTCCAGCATCCACCGCATCGACCGCAGCAGCGAGGCGCCGGCGCAGAGCGCGCTCAAGGGATCGGCCGGCAATTCGCGGCGGAGCACGTCGAGTGCCGGCCGATATCCCTTCAGCGCGTCGAAACGCCGCATCAGGAGGTCGAACAACCGGTCGCGCGGGCGTTCGTCCGTCTCGGCCGCCGGCGGTTCGGCGAGAACGGCTTCGTCGATCCGGCGAAAGAAGCCGCAGAGGATCGCCTGCTTCGAGCCGAAGCTGCGGTAGACGCGCAGGATCGGCAGCCCGGCCTCGGCCGCGACCGCGGCGAGAGACAGTCGCCGCCAGCCTTCGGTGGCGATGCGGGCGAGTGCGGCGTCGATGATGCGGTCGGTCTCGCTCGGCCCTGGAGCCCCGCCGTTTGTGCCGCGTCGACCGCTCGTCCTCGCCACGATGCCGCTCCTCAGCTCGCCAGCTCGCGCGAACGCCTTGTCGCGGCGGCGACCGCGCGCTCGAGCAACGGCCCCAGCCCATCGGGCGCCATCAGCACGTCGAGTGCGGCACGCGTCGTGCCGCCGGGGCTCGTCACATTGTCGCGCAATTGCGCTGGGCTCTCGTCCGATACGCGGGCGAGTTCACCCGACCCGGCGACCGTGGCGAGCGCCAACCGCGCGGCGAGGCCGGGCGGCAGCCCCGCCGCCTCGCCGGCTCGCGCCAGCGTTTCGATCAGCAGAAAAACATAGGCCGGACCGCTGCCGGAGACCGCGGTCACCGCATCGAGCAACCCCTCGTCGTCGACCCACGCGGTCTCGCCGACGGCGGCGAGCAGCCGGTCGCAAAGCCGTCGCTGATCGGCAGTGACGAGCGGGCTGGCGCAGGCGACCGTGATCCCGCGCCCGATCGCCGCTGGCGTGTTGGGCATCGTGCGCACCAGTGCCGCCGGGCCGAGATGGCGGGTGATGCCGGCCATCGTCTTGCCGGCGACGATCGACACGAAGAGCGTTTCCGGGCGCGCCCAGCGGCGATAGCCGGGCAGCACCTCGTCGACAACTTGGGGCTTGACCGCGAACACCACCGCATCGGGCGAGGCCGCGTTCGGCAATGCCTCGGCCGAGCCGTGCCACGAGATGTTTGCCGTAGACGCGAGCCCCGGCGGCGCCCCGGCCGGCTCGACCACGAGATATTGCCGGGCGGCGCCGCCGGCGAGCCAGCCGCCGAGCAGCGCCGTCCCCATCTTGCCGCAGCCGACGAGGACCAGGCTGCCCGCCGACGCAACACTGCCGCCGCTCATGCCCCGCGTGTCCGCTTCAAGCCTCCCCGACCGGGTCGATCATCGCCGCCGCGATCGCCTCTGCCGGCCGCTTGCCGCCCCAGACGACGAGCTGGAAGGCGGGATAGAACCGCTCGCATTCGGAGAGCGCGATATCGACCAGATCCTCGACCTGCTCGACGCTGGCGGCCAGCACGCCGCGCAGCAGCACCGCGTGGCGAAAGGCCGGCGAATTGTCCTCGGCCGAGATGTCGAAATGGCCGAGCCAGAGCTTTTCATTCGCCAGCGCCAACAGCTCGTACACCGCGGCGCGGCGGGCCTTCGGCACCTTCATGTCGAAGCCGCAGGAAAAGTGCATCGCGCTGATCTCTTCCTGCCACACGAAATAAAGACGGTAATCGCACCAGCGGCCGGAGATCTCGACGACCAGCTCCTCGTCGCTGGCGCGGTCGTGCGCCCAATCGTTGGCGAGGACGATCTCCTCGACCAAGTCGATCGGATTGCCGGAAAGCGGCGAGGCTTCGGAGACGGCGACGGAAGTCATCGGGCGCTCCTCGCGGTGTCGTTGCAAGCCATCAAAAATATGGTTTCGTAGGAACAACAATCCCCGGTTGTCAATGGCCGGTGTCGCCTTGACCGCTTTCTGACGGAGCAGCCGGGGCCGGCTGCGTGTCTTCGACGCTCGCTTCGAGTGTGGCTTGGTCCGGCGAAAGTGCCGCGAGACGCGCTTCGAGCGCCGCCACGCGGCTCTCCAGGTCCTCCTGCTCGGCGCGGGCCTTGGCCGCCATCGCCTTGACCGCGTCGAACTCGTCGCGGCTAACCAGGTCCATGCCCGCGAGCACCCGTTCGAGCTGGTCGCGCAACCGCGATTCGACCTCGCCCTTGACCCCGGAAAGCGTGCTCATCGCCCCCGCCGCAACGCGGGCAAGATCGTCGAGCAACCGGTTCTGGCTCTGCATCGGCTGGCCCTCCACCGGGTCCCGGCTTTTCGCCGCATGCCCAGCGCGTGTAGATATGGGCTTGCGGCCCGATCCAAGGGATATCGCGGGAAAGATTTTTGCATTGCAGCCATTCGACCAATTCTCCGCCGCCGGGCTCCGGGCGATCCGCTTTGTGCTGACCGATGTCGACGACACGCTGACCGCGGGAGCGCGCCTGCCGGCAGCGGCCTTCGATGCCCTGGAACGACTTCACAGGGCCGGGCTCGAGGTGGTCCCGATCACCGCCGCGCCCGCCGGCTGGTGCGACCTGATGTGCCGGATGTGGCCGGTCGACGCGGTGATCGGCGAAAATGGCGGGCTCTGCTTCCGCTACGATCATTCGACGGGAGCCACCGAGCGACATTACTGGACGCCCGAGGCCGAGCGCGAGCGTCACCGGCGGCGCCTCGCCGAGCTTGCCGCGCAAATCGTGGCGGAGGTTCCCGGCAGCGAGCCGGCGGCCGACCAGCATTACCGCGAGATCACGCTCGCCTTCTGCAACCGGGGCTCGCCGGGCGCGGACGAAATCGCCGCCCGGCTCGCCGCCGCCGGCGCCCGGACCGTCGTCAACTCGCTCTGGGTGCTCGGCTGGTTCGGCGGCTTCGACAAATTGGCGATGACCCGTAGGATGATGGCGGAGCTGTTCGCAACCGATATCGCGCAGGAGCCCGACGCGTTCATCTATGTCGGCGACTCGATGAACGACGAGCCGATGTTCGGCTGTTTCCCGCATTCGGTCGGGGTCGCGACGGTCGCCCGCTTTGTCCAGCTCATGGCGACACCGCCACGCTGGGTAACAAAAGGCGGCGGCGGGGCGGGCTTTGTCGAGGTCGCCGACACTCTACTCGCGTGTCGGCGCTGACCCCCTACTCCGCCGCGTCGCGCCGGGGCTCCGCAGCGCGGGTCGCGGCGTGGCGGTCGATCTCCTTCTGGATCGCGGCACTCGCCTGGCCGGTGAAATCGACGTGGCGGCTGGTGGCGAAATCGTAGCTGCCGCGCAACAATTCCCGGCTCTTCTGGAAATGCGGGTGAACGAAACGGGCCATCAGCTCGTAATGCTTTTTGGTCGCGTCCCAATCGGCCCAGTTCTGCGCCAATTCGCACAGCACGCCGAATCCGCCCGAGCCGGTGACCAGCCGATCGACATAGGCGATCGCATCGTCCGGGGTGCCGATGCACCCGGTGCCGCTCTCGATCAACCACTCGGCCGGATCGCCGACCTCGGGCGGGATGATCGGGAAGGTCGCCACGTCGCGGAAATAATTGGCGAAGGCCTGCACCCCGAACTGCACGTTCTTGCGCGCCGCTTCGCGGGTCTCGGCGATGTGGAAGAGGCCGACGACGCGCCAGTCCTTGCGGTCGGGGACATGCCCGTTGGCCCGCGCGGTCTCCTCGTAGAGCCCCCAATTCTCGGTGTGCCGCTCCATCGCCATCGGGCTGGTGCCGCCGATCGACAGCATGCCGATGCCGTATTTGCCGGCCAGCAGCGATCCCGACGGAGAACGCGCCGCGGCGACCGCCAACTCCATCGTCGGCCTTGTATAGGGGCGCAATTGCAACTGCGCCTCGGTCAGGTTGAACCAGTCGGATTTGCGGTTGACGGTCTTGCCGTGCAGCAGGTCGATGATGACGTCGAGCGACTCGTTCATCATCCGGCGCTGCTCGCCGGGGTCGATGCCAATCTTCAAGGCGTCGTGGACGAGGGCGCCGGGGCCGACCCCGAACATCGCCCGGCCGCGCGTCATATGGTCGAGCTGGACCATGCGGTCGGCCAGCATGAACGGGTTGTGGTAAGGGAGCGAGACGACGCCGGTACCGAGGCGGATATGCCGGGTGCGCTGCGCCGCGGCGGCGATGAACATCTCCGGGCAGGCGATCAGCTCGAACCCGCCCGAATGGTGCTCGCCGATCCAGGCTTCGTGGTAGTTCAGCCGGTCGAGATGCTCCAAGAGCTCGAGATCGCGCTCGATCGACAGGGTCGGGTTCTCGTCATGATTGTGAAACGGTGCCAAGAAAATGCCGCTGCGCAAATTGAGATCGTCCATCCCTTGCCCTCCGGCGGAAACCATGTCGGCGCGGATCGTCGGCGATCGGTCCCGTCCCCGCAAGCGGAATCCCGGCATGCCTGGCCTCTCGGACCGGCCTCGGCAAATGCCCGCCTTGTTCCCACACCCTGTTCTGCCTGTTATTTGCAGGTAGAAATCAGGTGCAGCGTGGTCACTCGATGACAATCCCGCACCCGCCGATAGGTGCCGATGCCCGCAAGACTACCAGGCGAGTATGGCAATTGCATGGTTGCGAACATCGTAACGACGGGCTGCGGGAATGCGGAGACGGAAGGTAGTCCTGACACGGCGCGTTTGGAGGGCTACGCCATCGTCAGCACCATCCGGAAGCGCGCGTCGCCCCGCATCATCCGCGCATAGGCCTCCGGCGCGCGGGCGAGCGGCATCGTCTCGATCATCGGACGTACACCCGACAGCGCGCTGAAGGCGAGCGTGTCTTGCGAGTCGATCGACGCGCCGGCGGCGTGACCCACGACGCTGCGGCTCGCGCCAATCAGTTGCAGCGACGAGACCTGGATCGGCTCGGCGTCGACGCCAATTACGATGAGCCGCCCACGCACCGCGAGGCCGTCGATCACCGGCGTCATCGCCTTGGCGCTGGTAACGGTCGCCAGCACGGCGCGCGCGCCGCCGAGCCGGTTGAGTGCCGTTGCCACATCCTCGGTCGCATTGTCGATGAAGTGGTGAGCGCCGAGCTTGCGGGAGAGCGCCTCTTTGTCGGCGCCGCGTGCGATCGCGACGGTGCGAAAGCCGAGCTTGTTCGCGAACTGCACCCCGAGATGGCCGAGACCGCCGATGCCCAGGATCGCGACCACGTCGCCCGGCATCGCCCCGCTGTGGCGGAGCGCATTGAAGGTCGTGACCCCGGCGCAGAGCAGAGGTGCTGCTTCGGCGGCGGCAAACTCATCGGGGATCGCAGCGAGCGCGTCGGCGGGCGCCACCATCGCCTCGGCATAGCCGCCGTCGTACGAGATGCCGGGAATGCGCAGGTTGCGGCAGTCGATCAGCCAGCCACGCCGGCACGGCTCGCAATGCCCGCAATGCCCGCCAAACCAGCCGACGCCGACGCGCTGCCCGACGCTCCAGCCGATTACGCCGACGCCGAGGGCGTCGATCACGCCGGCGATCTCGTGCCCAGGGATGCGCGGGAAAGAGAGGCCTGGCCACTGCCCTTCGACGGTGAGACTGTCGCTGTGACACACACCGCAGGCCTCGACGCGAACGCGGACCTCACCCTGCGCCGGCTCGGGCAGGTCGCGCTCGACGAGTTCAAGCGAGCCGCCAAGCCCGCGCCACCTGCACCGCCCGCATCTTTGCCATCGCCGCCGCCTCCTGGTCGGGCGCAGGTGCCGCGCTCCGGTGGGTCAGCCGAGAAGTGGGGGTCACGGCACGACTTGTCAAATCCCTCGATAAGTAGAAAAACCAAGCTGAATCAGCGGTTCAGATACTGTCGTTTGTGAAGGATGCGGCCCCCACCCCAGCGCCCTATCGGGAGCGTCGAAAGGGATGGACGCGAGGCAGAGTAAATCGGCGTACGCAACTTGGCCACGGAGTAAATTACCCGGTCTCTCCGCGGGTGCTTGCGCAGATGGCGCGCCAGAGGCGCTCGGGGGTGGCCGGCATCGGCAAATCGGTGACGCCGAGGGGGGCGAGGGCGTCGAGGATCGCGTTCATGACGGTCGGGGTCGAGGCGACGGTGCCGCCTTCGCCGACACCCTTGACGCCGAGCGGGTTTGTCGTGCTCGGGACCGGGCTGAAATCGACCGTCACCCGCGGCAACGTGTCGGCGCGGGGGATGCCGTAATCCATCAATGTGCCGGTCAGCAATTGGCCGCTGTCGCGGTCGTAGACGATATCCTCGGAGAGCGCCTGGCCCGCGCCTTGAGCGACCCCGCCCATAATCTGGCCCTTCGCCAAGAGCGGGTTGATGACGGTGCCGATGTCGTCGACGACGGTGTAGCGGTCGAGCGCCGCCTGCCCGGTTTCGGGGTCGATCTCGACTTCGCAGATGTGGCAGCCGTTGGGGAAGCTCGGAGCGTCCGGGGAAAACCCGCCCGCCCCTTGTAGCCCGACCCCGAGCGCCGAGGGCAGGCCTACCGGGATGAACGACATCTGCGCCACCTGGAGGATCGGCATCGACCGGTCGGTGCCGGCGATCGTGAAGGCGCCGTCGGCAAACGCGATGTCGGCGGCGTCGGCCTCCATGAAGTGCGCCGCCAAACGCTTGCCGCGTTCGATGACTTCGTCAGCCGCGGCGCGCAGCGCGCTGCCGCCGATCATCATGCTGCGCGAGGCGTAGGTGCCGCGGCCGATCGCGACCTCGTCGGTGTCGGCCTGTTTGAGATGGATCCGGTCCTCGGGCACGCCGAGCCAATCGGCGGCCATCTGCGCATAGCTCGTCTCGTGCCCCTGTCCGTGCGACAGGGTGCCGGCGACGATCGTCAACTCGCCCGACGGGTCGAAGCGCAATTCCATGCGCTCGTTGAAGACGCCGGTATTGTCGACGTAATAGGTGACGGCGCGGCCGCGCAACCGGCCGCTGGCTTCGCTCGCGGCACGCCGGGTGGCAAAGCCGTCCCAATCGGCCAAGGCCCGGCACTTGGCTAGCGCCGCGGCGTAGTTGCCGGTGTCGTAGACCCAGCCGGTGCGGGTTTCGTAAGGAAAGGCGTCGGGGCGGATCAGGTTTTTCTGGCGCAATTCGGCCGGGTCGATCTCCATTTCGCGCGCCGCCTGGTCGACGAGGCGCTCCATGATGTAGACGGCCTCGGGGCGGCCGGCGCCGCGATAGGGCACGGTCGGCGCGGTATTGGTGAATACGAGGCTGCTCGTCACCGACACCGCCGGGATGTCGTAGACGGTCGAGGCGAGCTTTAGCGAGAAGACGATCATGACGATCCCGGCGCCCTCGATATAGGCGCCGGCATTGTGCGAGCCGGTCCAGCGCAGGCCTAAAAACTTGCCATTGTCGTCGAGCGCCAGCTCGGCGGTGACCTGCTGGTCGCGGCCCTGGCCGTCGCCGAGCAATGCCTCCGAGCGCGACGGGATCCATTTGACCGGCCGGCCGATGCGGCGAGCGGCCCAGACGACGACCGCTTCCTCGGGATAGACGTTGCCCTTCATGCCAAAGCCGCCGCCGACATCGCGGGCGACGACGCGGATGCGGCTCTCGGGCACGTGCAGAAGCTGATGCGCCAGGATGTGGCGCACGCCATGCACGTTTTGCGTGCTGCTGTAGAGTGTGTAGCGACGCGTACCCGGGTCATACTCGGCGACGCAGCCGCGCGGCTCCATCGTGACCGCGGCGAGCCGGTTGTTGTGGAGCGAGAGCCGGGTGATGTGGTGAGCGCGGGCGAAGGCGGCATCGACCGCACCGGCGTTGCCCATCTGCATCGTAAAGGAGGTGTTGTCGGCCGCACCCTCGTGGACCAATGGCGCGCCGGCGCGGACCGCGTCCTCGGCGCGCACCACCGCCGGCAGCACCTCGTAATCGACCGAGATCAGCTCCGCCGCATCGCGCGCCTGCGCCTCGGTCGCGGCGACGACGATGGCGACGCGCTCACCGACACAGCGCACGCGATCGGTGGCCAAGGGTGGACGCTTGGTGCGGTACCCCGGCGGCCCGCCCATGTCCTCGGCCATCACCTCCGGTTCGAGCGCGCCCAGCCCGTCCGCCGCCCAATCGGC
>CAWAFE010000017.1:0-46724 GCA_963781215.1 uncultured Alphaproteobacteria bacterium | reverse complement strand
TCGATCGGAGCTTGGGTCATGGGCGGGCAAGGACCTGGGCGGGAAACGAAGGCCGCGGACTATATCCGCGTTTCCCTTCCCGGCAAGCGCGGCGGCCGATGAACGCCGCGAAGACGCTCACCGCTTCGCACGGGGCTACCTACAGCGGTTTGTTCGCGGCGATATCCCACTTGAAGCTCTTCGTCGCCTTGCTGCCGTCGGGTTTGAACTGGGTGTACTCGAAGTCGATCTGGCCAAAGGACAGACGGACCTCTTCGGCAGGCCGGTCCCCTGCTTGAGATTCAGCCATGCTGACAGACGTGACGATGACGTTCTTCATATTGATGACCAAGAACTCTTGGGGAGAAGCACCCGTTCTGTTGATCGTCAAGGCCGCGGTGGCAATGTGAGACCCCTTTGCGGTTGCTGCGAGCAAAGGAGCCGTCGAGAGATCGACCTGCTTTTGCAGCGAAAGCTCTGCAAAATTCGGCTTTCCGGCGCTACCGCCACCGCCAGGTGTCCCCGGCGTTTCCGAGACGCCCCAGCTCCAGCCGAGTATGTCGATCTCTCCCTTGTGCCTCGCATCCAGCGATTCGCCCGCGATACCCGCGAGCTTCAAAAACATGGCGACAGCCATTTTTTCCCTCCCGCCTTGCGTATGCACGCCCTACGCCGATCTAGCGCGGTCGCGCGGTCCAGACAGACAGCATACGATCTCGCGCACGAGGCTGCACCTGGACACGCCGCATCGAGACGGCCCTCGCCCGATGGGTCCGATTTTCGGGAGGTTTCGGCGCTGCCTCCCACCTGGGCCCCTAAGCCAGGCGCAACGTGGGCGCGGATGAGATCGCCGGCCGACCAAGATCGGCACGTCGGCCCACTCACGCAGCGGCGCGGTTTGGCGGGCGCTCGTTTGCCGGCGTTGCCGGGGGGCTCGATAACCCACCCGTCGGCAGCATGGTACAGCAAAGCGTGCTGCAGAGACCGATCGAAACGGGATCGCCGATTCGGCGGCGTTCAGAAAAAGGGGGCGAGATTGGCGCGGATGCGGGCGAGGGTGGGAAGGGCGGGGTCGGGAAGGACGAAGCGCTCTCCCGTGATGGTTTCGAATACCTCGATATAGAGGCGCGCGGCTTCGAGGACGATGTCGCGCGGGATCTCAGGGATCGGGTCGCGGTAGGGGTCGCAGCGGTCGGCGACCCAGCGCCGCACGAAATCCTTGTCGAGGGTTTCGGGCGGCTCGCCGGCGGCGAAGCGGCGCCCGTAGCTCCCGGCGAGCCAATAGCGGCTGCTGTCCGGGGTGTGCACCTCGTCGGCGAGGACGATGCCGCCCGCAGGATCGAAACCGAACTCGTACTTGGTGTCGACGAGGATAAGGCCGCGCTCGCGGGCGATCTCGCGGCCGCGCGCGAAGAGCGCCAGCGCCAGCTCGTGGACCCTCCGCCACTGCTGCTGTGTCAGCAAGCCGCGGCCGGTGATCTCGGCAGCGGTCAACGGCTCGTCGTGTTCACCGTCCGAGGCCTTGGTCGTCGGCGTGACGATCGTCGCCGGCAGCTTTTGGTTCTGGCGCAGGCCGTCGGGGAAGGCGATGCCGTAGATTTCCCGACGCCCGTCGCGGTACATCGGCCAGATCGAGGTCGCCGTCGTCCCGGTCAGATAGTCGCGCACGACAATCTCGACCGGCATGATCCGGAGCCGTCGGCAGAGAAGCACGTTGGGGTCGGGATAGGCGATGACGTGGTTGGGACACAGGTCGCGCGTCGCATCGAACCAGAAGCGGGCGAGTTGGGTCAGCACCTGCCCCTTCAACGGGATCGCGGTCAGAACCTGGTCGAAGGCGCTCAGCCGGTCGGTGGCGACGATGATCCGCCGGCCATCGGGAAGATCGTAGTTGTCGCGGACCTTGCCCCGGTAATGGGCCGGCAGCTCCGCGATCGTGGCGTCGGTCAAAATGTTGTCGAGATAGGGCGCCAGCGCCTCCGCTGCGGCCACCGGACGCGACTAATGGTGCCCGCCGCCCCAACCGCCGTGACCGCCGCCACCGCCACGGCCGCCACCCCAGCCGCCGCCACCCCAGCCGCCGCGGCCGCCGCCCCAATTGGCGCGGCCCCAGCCGCCGCCCCAGCCCCAGCCGCGACCCCAGCCGCAATTCCAGCAGCCGCCGCCCCAGCCCCAGCCGCCCCAGCCCCAGCCACCCCAGCCCAGACCGACACCGACCGGCCACACCCATGGATAGCCCCAGCCCCACCCCCAATAATTCGGGTAATAGCTTGGGTAATAGGAATAGTACGGGTACCCAGAGTAATTGTAAGGATACGCTGGCGCGGGCTGCTGATAGCCCGTCGGAGGCTGCTGATAGCCCGTCGGAGGCTGCTGATAGCTCGTCGCAGGCTGCTGATAGGATGGGCTTGGATAGGCCGTGCTCGTCGCCGGCTGCTGATAATTGTAGTTCGGTGCCGGTTGATAGGAATAGGTCTGCGCCGCGGCTGAAGACGGCCACGGCCCGGCGTCCCACGGCGCGGCGCCGACCGCCATCAGCATCACCGCGCCGACAGCGACGCCGCGCCGCCGCAGCGAGTTGTGTCTGGCACCTACCGACATTGCATCCTCCGCTCGCGCCGGCCCACCCTCAATCACAACGTGCTATATGGAGCGGACATTCCGAATGTCATCGGACAGGAGAGGCGATGGAAATCGAGCCGTCGCAGCCGATGCCGAGAGCAGAGTTGCCGAGCGCGGCGCCGCTGGTGCGGGTGATGGCGATGCCGGCTGACGCGAACCCGAACGGCGACATCTTCGGCGGCTGGCTTCTGGCGCAGATGGACCTCGCCGGCGGCAATTTGGCGGTGCAGCGGGCGCGCGGCCGGTGTGCCACGGTGGCGGTCGACAGCATGGTTTTTCACCAGCCGGTCTACGTCGGCGACGAGGTCAGCTGCTACGGCGAGCTGGTGCGCACCGGGCGCAGCTCGATGACCGTGCGCATCGAGGCCTGGCGACGCAACCTCGCCTCGGGCGAGGTGCGCAAGGTGACCGAGGCGCTCTTCACCTATGTCGCCCTCGGCGAGGACCGCCGGCCGCGCGCGCTGCCTTAACGACTCCTCCTTCGGCTCCTCTCAACGAGGCATGTCGTCATTGCGAGTGCGGCGACGGGATCTCGGGCTGGCCGAGCCGCTGCGGCTCGATCAGCGCGGGGTCCTTGTTGGCGACGTTGCCGACCCGCTTGTCGACCGGCCAGATGGTCATCTGCTCCGGCGGATAGGGCACCAGCAGCGCCTTCAGCCGATTGGCGTCGGCCGGTGCCTCGCCGAGCCAGAGCGGCCAGGAACCGGGGTCGAGGATGACCGGCATGCGGTCGTGCAAGGGCGCCAAGAGCGCGTTCGCCGTGGTGGTGACGATCGTGAAGCTGCGCACCCATTCGCCGGCCGGCGAGCGCCAATTCTCCCACAGCCCGGCCATCGCCATCAGTCGCCGGTCGGCGAGTGCCACCGCATAGGGCTCGCGCTCCTTGCCAAGCTTCTTCCACTCGTAGAAGGCGTCGAGCGGGACGAGGCAGCGCCGCCGCCGGAACGCCTCGCGGAAGGTAGGCCTCTCGTCGATCCCCTCGGCCTTGGCGTTGATCGTCGAGTAGCCGATCTTGAGGTCCTTCGCCCAATAGGGCACGAGCCCCCAGCGCATGTTGTCGAGGCTGCGCTCCCCGGCCTTGGCGTCATAGCGGACGACCGGCAAATCCTCGGTCGGCGCCGCGTTCCAATTGGCCGGGATGTTCGGGGTCGGGCGGTGCGGCGGGATCGAGAAGACGAGCTTGATCTCGCTGACATCGGAGGAAAGGCGCGCCCGGCCGCACATCGCTCCAGATTGCCGGCCGATGCGACGCGAAGCAACCCTGGCCGGGGCGAGCTGCGCCAGGGCCAGCTAACGCAAGCGCCGCCGGGCGAGCACGGGGATCAACAGCGACAACGCCAACGCCGCGGCGCCGATCAAGGTCGGCGCCAGCCAATCCGCCCCGCCGCGCATCACCCGCCCGCCGGCCGCGCCAAGGTCGACATAGGCGACCGTCATCGGCAGCTGGCCGACGAGCGATCCCACCGCGTAGGCCCCGAGCGGCAGCCGGGTCAGCCCGAGCGCATAGTTGGTGAGGCTGTGCGGCAGGATCGGGATCAGCCGCAGCACCGCGACGCTACGCCAGCCGCCACGCTCGACCTTTTCCAGGATCGGGCCGAGCCGGACGACGCGCGCCGGGTCGACCATGCCGGAATTGAGGTATCGCGCGACGAGAAACCCGGCGGCGGCACCAGCGACGCTGCCGAGCGCTGCCCACCAGGTGCCCCAGCCCATGCCGAACAACAGCCCGGCGACGATCGCCAGCAGCGTGCGCGGGATGAACAGCAAGCTCGCCGCGATATGGGCGACGAGAAAGGCGAGCGGCGCCGCCGGCCAGCGGCCGATGGCGGCGCCGATCGCCGCCGGGTCGAGATATGCCCGCCAGCGCCAGGCGGCGATCGCCCCGGCCGCCAGCAGACCCAGCACCAACAGTCTTGCCGCACGGCGAAGACCGGCCGGCGGCAGATCGAGCGGCGCTGCCTGCCCGCCGTCCGCCGTCATCGCGAGCGCTCAGCCTCGACCGGCTGCTCGGCGCCGTGCGAGGCAAGCGCAACCTCGTTGATGAGGTTCGGGTTCATCGCCCGGCGCTGCAGCCACATGACCCCGAAGAGGTCGACGATCCCGACCCCCAGCCGGTCGAGCACGCCGTATTTCGAGGCCCCGCGCCGGCGCGGCCGGTGATTGACCGGCACCGAGCGCACAATCCCGCCGGCACGTAGCACCAAGGCCGGGAGAAACCGGTGCATGTGGTCGAAATCCGGCAGGTCGAGGAACAGCTCGCGCGGGAACAGTTTCAGACCGCAGCCGGTGTCTGGCGTAGCATCTCCGAGGAGCCGGGCGCGACAGGCATTGGCAACGCTCGACGCCATGCGCTTGGACCATTTGTCCCGGCGATTCCGGCGATACCCCGTAACCAACAGCGGCGGTGTCCTCGGCGCCGTTCGGACCAGCCGCCACAATGCCGGGATGTCGGCTGGGTCGTTCTGGCCGTCGCCGTCGAGCGTGACGATCCAATCGGCGTGCGCCGCCTTCACCCCACTGCGGATCGCGGCACTCTGGCCGCAGCACCTGGCGTGCCGCAACAGCCGCAGCTGCAGGGTTTCCACCGCGAGCCGCAGGACTTCCGCCTCGGTCGAGTCTTCGCTGCCGTCGTCGACAAAGAGAATTTCGTACACCGCCAGACCGTCGAGCGCGGAGCGGATTTCGCTAAGGAGCGGCGCAATGTTCTGGGCCTCGTTCTTGACGGGAATGACGATGGAGAAGTCCATAAACTCGATGGCGGAAAACCCGAACGGGCGGGACTTAGCATGATTCCCGGGAGCGAACAAACCGCCCGCATCTGCTTCCCCATTGCCGATCGCGCGGATCGGGCGGCGGAACTGCAACCGTGCCGGCGGCATTAGCAGTACGGGATGAAGAGCCGCGAGATCAATGAGTTGGCCTCCATTCTCGTGCACGAGTATGGGGCCGAGGCATCGCGCCTGGCGAGACAGCGGCAGGACAGCTATGCGCGCGACCCGGATTCGGAGCTGTTCCGGCTGTGGGCGTCGATCGCCAAGGCGGCGGCGCGCCTGCTGCGCGAGCAGTCGAACCGGCCCCGCCGACCGGCCCTCCGAAATGAGCCCACACCGCGTCCCTCCCGGAACAGGGGCATCGACTAGGCAAGCCTCGAACCGGCGCTTGCCACCCGCGTCTTCCTCGGGCTACTCCCTGGGCAGCGAACGGAAGCGGAGGGAATGCGATGATCGCGGGCGAGTTCGATGTCGTCGTGGTCGGGGCGGGCAATGCCGGGATGTGCGCCGCACTGGCGGCGCGCGGCGAAGGAGCGCGGGTGCTGGTGCTCGAAGCCGCACCTTTCGACGAGCGCGGCGGGAACAGCCGCTACACGGCCGGCGCTCTGCGCTTTGTCTATAATGGCGTCGACGACCTGTTGAAGCTCTGCGACCTCTCCGAAACCGAGATCGCGACCAGCGATTTCGGCACCTATACAAGCGATAAATATTATGACGATCTCGGCCGCCTGACCGACTACAAGAGCAATCCCGACATGGCCGAGCTCCTGATCACCAAGAGCCAGGAAACGCTCTTGTGGATGCGCGGCCAGGGCATCCGCTTTGCGCCGATGTATTCGCGCCAGGCCTTCAAGCACGACGGCAAGTTCGTCTTTTGGGGCGGCTTGGCGCTCGAAGCCTGGGGCGGCGGGCCAGGGCTCGTCGAAGGCTTGTTCAAGGCCGCCGAGGACCGTCAGATCGAGGTCGCCTACGAGGCGGTCGGCGAGAGGCTCATCGCCGACGACGACGGCGTCCACGGCGTCGTCGCCAGGGTCGAGGGCAAGACGACCGAAATCCGCGCCAAGGCGGTGGTGCTGGCCTGCGGCGGGTTCGAGGCCAATGCCGAGATGCGCACCCGCTATCTCGGTCCCGGCTGGGATCTCGCCAAGGTGCGCGGCACCCGCTTCAACACCGGCAACGGCATCAAGATGGCGCTGGAGATCGGTGCGATGTCTTACGGCAACTGGTCGGGCTGCCACGCGGTCGGCTGGGACTACAACGCGCCCGAATTCGGCGACCTCGCGGTCGGCGACAATTTTCAGAAGCACTCCTACCCGTTCGCCATCATGGTCAATGCCGACGGCGTGCGGTTCTGCGACGAGGGCGCCGATTTCCGCAACTACACCTACGCCAAATACGGCCGCGAGATTCTGAGCCAGCCGCACCAGTTCGCCTGGCAGATCTTCGACCAGCAGGTCGTGCATCTGCAGCGCGACGAGTACCGCATTCGGCAGGTGACAAAGGTCACCGCCGACACGATCGAGCAATTGGCGGACAAGATGGCCGAGTACGCCCCAGTCGACAAGGCGCGCTTTCTCGAAACAATCCGCGAGTACAATGCGGCAGTGCAGCGCGACATCCCCTATAACCCGACGGTCAAGGATGGGCGCACCACCAAGGGCCTTGCAATCGACAAGACCAACTGGGCGATGCCGCTCGAAAAGCCGCCCTTCGAGGCCTATTGCACGACCTGCGGCGTTACCTTCACCTTTGGCGGGGTACGCATCGATACCGACGGGAGGGTGCTCGACACCGCCCAGAAGCCGATCGCCGGGCTCTATGCGGCAGGCGAGCTGGTCGGTGGGCTGTTTTATCACAACTATCCGGGTGGCACCGGCCTCGTGTCGGGCTCGGTCTTCGGCAAGATCGCCGGCACCAGCGCCGGCAAGCAAGTCGGGCGCAACAGTTGATCCGATAACGGACCGCTCCGCGCCGGGCGAAGAACGCATGTCTGGGTCGCGGGCAACCGGCGATCTCTTGCGGCACCTCGGGAGCCATCCCGGCCACGATCGCGATACATCGTCTGAACAACCGAATATTGTCATCGCCGGGCTTGATCCGGGCATCTGCGGGCTTGCGGTGCGGCGCGGGTGGGCGTTGATGCGGGCGGCGGGCGCTACCGATTTCATGGAGAAGCCCGATGACTGCAGATTCCCCTGTAAAAACAGGAGAAACCGCAGCCGCCCTATCCAGGGCTAGCCCAGCCTTCGCGCCCGACCGACCAGCAGACGTGGTGCAGAGCCCAGGGCGCGGAGCGGCGGCTCAACGGTAGTAGTAATATCCGTAGCGGTCGTACGGCCCATAGTAATAGCTGTAGCTATGGTACGGGTAGTACGAATAGCGGTGGTGATACCAATAATTCCAGCTATGCCAGTGCCGGTGATGCGTGCATCGCCAATCGTAACCGTTCCACCAACACCGCGCTTCCGCCGGGTTGGACAAGGCGATCGTGCCGAGTGTGAGGCCGCCGACCGCCGCGAGAACGAGTTTCCTCATGATCGACCTCCCGAATTACCTATTGGGACAACGGGTGGTCGAGTCGATTTGTTCCATCCCCTCCAGCGCCGCGGCGAGACGTCGGATGACCGCCCGCGGATCTTCGGCGCGCATCGCTTCGCCCATCACCGCGATGCCGCGGGCGCCGGCGGCGATGCAGGCGGCAGCGTTTTCGGCGCTAACGCCGCCGAGTGCCACAACCGGGCCGCGCACGTCGGCGACGATCGCGGTGAGGCCGTCGAGGCCAATCGCCGGACCGTAGCCGGGCTTGCTTTGGGTGAGGAAGATCGGGCTGACCGTGACGTAATCGGCCCCGGCCCGGAGAAGTGCGCGCGCTTCCTTGGCCGAATGCGCGGAGGCGCCGATCAGCGCGTGCGGCAGGCGGGCGCGCGCCATAGCGGGATCGCCGCCGCTCGGCAGGTGCACCCCGTCGGCAGCGGTGGCGGCGACCGCCTCGATATCCTCGTGCGCGGTGACGACCGCATCCCAGCGGTGGCCGATCGCCACCAGCTTCGCCAGCAGCGCCTGCCGCTCGGCCGGCGGCAAATCCTTCTCGCGCAGGCTGAACCAGCGGCAGCCGCCGGCGAACACTCCCTCGGCGATCTCCTCGAGCGGGCGCCGCGCCTGGCTGCGGTCGGAGATCACCAGCAGCGGCGGGACCGGCAGCCTCACCTCCGGCTCACTGCATGAACCAGCCATGGCTGACGACCAGAGACTGGCCGGTCATCGCATTCGACTGCGCGCCGGCGAAGAACAGCACTGCCGCGGCAACATCACCGACGGTGGTGAATTCGCCATCGACGGTGTCCTTCAGCATAACGTGCTTGATCACCTCTTCCTCGCTGATGCCGAGCGCCCGGGACTGCTCCGGGATCTGCCGGTCGACGAGCGGGGTGCGCACAAAGCCCGGGCAGACGATATTGGCGCGGACGTTGTGCTCGGCCCCCTCCTTGGCCACCACCTTGCAGAGGCCGACGAGACCGTGCTTGGCGGTGACATAGGGCGCCTTCAAGACCGACGCTTCCTTGGAATGCACCGAGCCCATATAGACGATGCTGCCCGATTTCGCCTGGTACATGTGCCTCAGGCACGCGCGGGTGGTCAGGAACGCCCCGTCGAGATGGATCGCCAGCAGCCTCTTCCAGTCGGCGAACGGGAAGTCGACGATCGGCTTGACGATCTGGATGCCGGCGTTGCTGACCAGCACGTCGATCCGGCGGTATTTGGCGATCGTGTCGGCTACACCCTTCTCGACCGCGGCCTCGTCGGCGACGTTCATCGCGACCGCGAAGGCGTCGGCGCCCTTCGCCTTGATCTCGTCCATAGTGGCGTTGGCGGCGTGAAGGTCGAGGTCGGCAATCACCGGGATGCCGCCCGCGGCGGCAAAACGCAGCGCGATTTCCTTGCCGATGCCGCTGGCGGCGCCGGTGACGATGGCCACCTTTCCGTCGAAACGAGGCATCACGGTCCTTCCTTTCGATCGCACTCGTCACACCCCGCCCGTCCTCGGCGGACGGCCTACTCGCGCCCCTGATTGTAGAGGTCGAAGGTGAACACCCCGTCCGGATCATCGGGCCGCTGCAATACCTCCGGGTGGCGGAGCGTGCGAACGGCGTCGTCGTATCCCGCCTGCCAGTGCTCCTCCATCGTGCGGCGCGAGAATTCGTAGTCCTTCGAGGTGCCTTCGTAATCCCTGGCGTGGTAGATCAGGTGAATGATGTTGTAGACCTTCGCGTCGGCAGACTGCGCCAGCAGTGCTGCTTCTTGCGTCTGGCGCAATTCGGGCGGGACCCGGCTCAAAACATGCGCGAGCGCCCGCCGCATCGCCTGCATGCGGCGAAATTGATCGGTCCCCGCGCGGGTGCGGCTCGAAAAGCGGATTTCCTTCTGGCGCAAATCGGCCTCGATCAGGTCGCGCGGCAGCTCACCCCGCGCGTTCCACAAATCCACCTGAAAGGCGAGAGTGTCCTTGCGCTCGCCGCATTCGTCGAGCACGTATTGCAGCGGCGTGTTGGAGACGAGACCGCCGTCCCAATAAAATTCGCCGTCGATTTCGGTCGGCGGAAAGCCGGGCGGCAGCGAGCCGCTGGCGATCACGTGCGCCGGGGCGATCGACTGGGCGGCGTTGTCGAAATAGATGAAGTTGCCGGAGCGGATGTTGACCGCGCCAACGCTGAACCGGACCGCGTCCGAATTAATCCGGTCGAAATCGACGAGGTCTTCCAAGAGCCCTTTGAGCGGTGCGGTATCGTAGTAGCTGACGGCCTGCGGGCTACCCGGCGGAGAGAGATAGGGCGGCGGCAGGCGCGGCAGGAAGAAATGCGGCGCGCCAAAGAACAGCGTGCCTAAGGCTTGGGTCTGGTTGACGAAGCGGCGCTCGAAATCGGTGCCGGCGTTCGGCCAGTCGAGGCTCGGGAGCCCCAGGGGCGGCTTGCTCACCGTCTCCCAGAACGCGCGCAATTTCTCGACCCGCCGCTCCGGCGGGTTGCCGGCGATCAACGCCGAATTGATCGCACCGATCGAGATGCCGGCGACCCAGTCGGGGTGCAGCTCCGCCTCGGAGAGGGCCTGGTAGACGCCGCCCTGATAGGCGCCGAGCGCGCCGCCGCCCTGCAGCAACAGGACTGTGCGCTCGAAGGGCGGCCGCGGCCGCGCGCGGTGCGTCTTAGCGAGGGGCTGCAGGCGGCGTGGCATCTGCACTCGTCCTCTCAGGGCTTTGGCGGGCCGAGCAGCAGCTCGGCCTCGACCGTGACCCGGACCACCGCCTCGCCGGGCTCGGCGACGGGTGCGGCCATCGCCATCGCGCCGGCGAAGCGCGGCATCGGCCGCTGCCCGGTCTCGGCGTTGCCAACCCGCAGGTCGCGATAGCGCAGCACGCCCAGATGCATCCGCCCGGCAACCGATGCCGCGCGGCGGTCGAGCGCGGCCAGCGCCTCGGCGGTCAGATCTTCTTCAGCGCCGCGCACCGTCTCGGGCGAAGCCTCGTAGGTCAACGAGGACATCGCCAGCCCGTCCGATTGGAGCTGGCCCGCGAGCTTCAGCATCGCATCGGCGCTCTTGCCGGTCAGGATGACCGACTGGCTGCCGCGCCAGCGCGCCGGGGCGTTTTGCGGACGCTCCTCGCCGACCCCGTAATTTCCGGTTTCGACCTGTATCCCTTGCACCTGGCGCGCGCGATCGAGTGCCGCCGCCATGCGCCGGTTGATCGCCGTTTGCACGGTCAGCGGATCGGCGCCGGTTTCCTCGGCCCGCAGCTCGATGCGCAACAGGTCGCGCACCACGCTGCGCTCGGCCGTTTGGGTCAGGTGCAGCACGGTCTGCTGTTGATCGGGGGTCTGCGCGAAGGCGGGGTTGAAGAGGGCGAGCACAAGTGCGATGGCGAGGAGGATGCTCGATCCTTCCGCGCCGGCCCCCACCCTGGCCCTCCCCCGTGGCCACGGGGGAGGGAGGGGCCCGCGAAGCGGGAGGGTGGGGGGGAGCATCGGGCGCCTCAGCCGATCGCGGTCAGCTGCCGTGCCGACAAATCTTCGAGATGTTTCAGGCGGTCGAACAATACCTCGGGTGCCACACGCGAATGGCCGGCGTCGAGGCAGCGGCTGAACTTCTCGTAGAGCTCGGCTTCGCTCAACGGCCGGTCGGCATGGCCCTTGGCGCGGCGTACCCTCTCGCTTTCGAGGCTCCCGCCGGCGACCAGGTCGACGCGAACCTGGTCCCAGACCGAGGCACCCGAAACCTCGGGGTCGTAATCGGTGTTGGTCTCGATCGCCACCCGGCGCATCAGATGCTGCACCTCGGGCCGCTGGACGAAAGCGTCGGTGTATTCGGCGAGCCCGGCCTTCCCGGCGATCACCGCCGCCGCCATCGCGAACTCCATGCTGAACTTGCCTTCGAGCCCGGTCTGCGGGCGGTGGTTGCGCAGCACCAGCGAATGCGTCTCGCTCAAGGACACGGTGATCCGCTCGATCTCCTCGGGCTTCAGCGGATGGCGGGCCAACAGGTCGAGCATCGCGTCGAGCGCCCGGTGGGTGCAGTAGCAGGCCGGGTATTTCTTGATGCCGAGCCCGTATTTGGCGATCTTCCATTCCGTGCCGAGTGCGTGCGGCGGGGTTTCGCGGTCGGCCTCGCCTTTGGGCGACACCGCGCTCAAGAACCCCTGCGGGTGTTCGAGCGCATCGGGCGAGGCGGTGAAGCCGGCCTCGGCGAGGCGCGCCGCGATCAGCCCGGAATGCGCCGAGCGGCCGGCATGGAACGGCTTTGTCATCGTGCCGAAATTGGCCATGATGCCGCCCGCGTGCGAGGCCGCCAGCGCCAGCGCATGGGTCGCGCGCTCGGCGTCGAGCCGCCGCAGCACGGCGCAGGCCGCCGCCGCCCCGATCGGGCCGAAGATGCCGGTCGGGTGCCAGCCCTTGGCGTGATGGTGGCCGGGGTCGCGCCAGGCGAGCTCGGCCCAGGCCTCATAGCCCGCGGCATAGGCGGCGAGCATAAGGCGCCCCGAGGCGCCTAGCGCCTCGCCCTCGGCGAGGATCGCCGGCACCAGTACGGCACTCGGATGGCCGCGCAACGAAGCCACGTCGTCATAGTCGAGCGCGTGCGCGGCGGTGCCGTTGATCCAGGCCGCCTCGGGCGCCGGCGCCGGCTCGCCGCTAAAGTAGAGGGTGGCGTCGCCGCCCGCCGGGTGCAGCACCTGGCGCAGCAGCTGCGGCGCGGGGTCTTGGGCGCCGGCGATCATCGTCGCGATGCAGTCGATAAAGCCGGTGCGCGCGACCGCGACGGCGCGCTCGGGCATCCGCTCGAAGGACACATCCGCTACAAACCGGCCGAGATCTCGGGTCAGCGACATCAGAACTCTCCTCGCTTCCGCCAGTCGCACCTTGGGCGATTATCGATGAATTCGCCGGCCTCGACCACCCGGTCGCGAGGCTTGCGGCAATCGGTCGTCTGAGCGATGACAAGCCCATGCCTTCGATTGCATCCGGGTGGAAGATGCGGGCGCTCGTTACGCGTCCGCGCGAGGAGTTGGAAGGGCTGGCGACGGCGTTAGCGGCGCGCGGCGTCGAAGCCGTGGTCGAGCCGCTGATGCGGATCCGGTATCTCGATACGCCGCCGCCCGACTTCGCCGGGGTGCAGGCGGTCCTGTGCACCAGCGCGAACGGTGTCCGCGCGCTCTCCCGGGCGAGCGGCGAGCGCGGGCGGCCGCTACTCGCGGTTGGCGATGCGACGGCGGCGCGCGCCCGCGCCGAGGGGTTTGCCGATGTCGCGAGCGCCGGCGGCGACGTGACCGATCTCGTCCGCTTCGCGGCGACGCGGTTGCGCCCGCAAGACGGGCGGCTGCTGCACGTCGCCGGCAGCGCCGTCGCCGGCGACCTCGCCGGGGCGTTGCGCGCCAAGGGCTTCGCCGTCGAGCGCCTGGTTCTCTACGAGGCCCGGGCGGAAGCGGCGCTGAGCCCGGCCGCGGTTGCAGCGTTGCGGGCGGGAGCAATCGATTTCGCGTTCTTTTTCTCGCCGCGCACCGCCGCGGTTTTTGCTAGGCTCGCGCGCGCCGCGGGTGTGGCGGAGTGTTGCGCGAGGATTGCCGCGCTCTCGATCAGTGCTGCGGCCGACGCAGCTCTCGGCGAGTTGCCGTGGTGCGGCCGGCATGTCGCCCCGCGGCCGGATCAACCCGCGTTGCTCGATCTGCTCGACCGCCTCCTCGACAGGAATGAAGCCCGATGAGCGAAGCGCCCGGCGAAACTCGTCAGGAAGAAGGCGTTCTGCCCGCCCCGCCCGCCGAGAGCGGCGCGCACGCCGGCGCCGCCCGCGGGGTCGCGGCGGCGCTCGCTGCCGTGCTGATCCTGGTGGTCGCCGCGGTCGCGACCGCACCGTTCTGGGCGCCCGCGGTTATCAGGCTCCTGCCCTGGGGCGTCCGCTCTGCCGTGTCGCAAGCGGACCATGCGGCGCTGGCCGCGCGGGTGGCCGATATCGAGAAGCGCCCGGTCCCGCCGACTGTTGATGTCGGCGCGATCAAATCGGCCGAGGGCGCGCTAGGCCAGCGGATCGACCGGCTCGAAGCTGCAGGCGCTTCGGCCGCCTCGATGAAGGCCGGGTTGCAGCAGCTCGACCAGCGGGTGGGGGCGATCGAGGCGCAAGCGGTCGGCGAGGCCGCCGCAAGAGACAAAATGCAGCAGGAGTTGTCCCGGCTCGGCGGCGTTGCGGCCGGTTTCAGCGATCGGCTAGCGGCGGTCGAGCATCAGCTCAGCGAAGAGAAGGGCGCCGACCGGTCGGGCGCGGCGCTGCTGCTGGCACTGATGCAGATGCGCGAGGCGGTTGAGGCGGCGCGGCCGTTTCCGGCGGAGTACGATGCCTTCACGGCGCTCGCCCGAGAACATCCCGAACTCGCCTCGGCGGCGGCACCGTTGGCCGAGGCCGCCCGCGCCGGAGTTGCGGGCCGGGCCGTCCTCAAGGAGCGCCTGACAGACCTCGCGCCGCGGATCGCCGCTGCGGCGGAGCCCGAGCCCGACGGCGACTGGTGGGATCAGGTGCTGGCGCGATTGCGCGGGCTGGTGACGATCCGCCGGATAGGCAGCGCCGCCCAAACCGGACCCGAAGCCGCGGTCGGCGTCGCCGAGCTGGCGCTCGCCCGCGGCGACCTATCGGCGGCCGTTACGGCACTCGGCGCGCTCGATGGAGCAGGCCGCGCGGCGGCCGAGCCATGGCTGCGCATGGCGCGCGACCGGCTGGCGGTCGAGGGGACCCTGGCACATCTGCAGGAGATGCTGGTAGCGCGGCTCGGCGGCGCTCCGTCGCCGGCTCCCGCAAAGCCGGAATCACCGCGCTGATGCGCCGTTTGACGAGGCTTTTGATCAGCCTCCTCGTCATCGCGGCGCTGGTCGTCGCCGCGGTGTTCTTCGCCGACCATCCCGGAAGGGTCGAGATCGTCTGGCGCGGCTGGCGGGTCGAGACCACCGTTGGCGTGCTGGCCGCCGCCGCGGCGCTGGCGGCGCTGGCGGCGGCATTTGTGCTCTGGCTGCTGTCGTTGATCATCGGGAGTCCGGCGGCGTTTTTGCGGCGCCGGCGCGAGCGGCGTAGGCGCGCCGGGTATCGGGCGCTGACGCAGGGGATGGTCGCGGTTGCGGCGGGCGACCCGCAGGAGGCGCGGCGCTTCGCGCGAAAGGCCGATGCGCTCCTCGCCGACCCGCCGCTGACCCTGCTGCTCTCGGCCCAGGCGGCGCAGCTCGACGGCGACGAGACGGCGGCGAAAAAATTCTTCACCGCAATGCTCGACCGACCCGAGACCGAGTTTCTCGGACTGCGCGGGCTGCTCAATCAGTCCCTTCACACTGGCGACCGCGGCACCGCGCTGCGGCTCGCCGAGCGCGCCCGGGTATTGCGCCCGAACGCGCGATGGGTGTTGCTGAGCCTGCTCGACCTCGAGGCGCGTGACGGCCGCTGGGAATCCGCACGCGACACTATAGCTCGCGCGAAGAAACGTCGGATCATCGCGCCTGACCGCGCCCGCCATCACCGGGGGGTCGTGCTCTACGAGCTGAGCCGCGCCGCGCTCGGCGATGGAGATCGCCGCCGAGGACTGTCATGGGCGGCCGAGGCGCGGGCGCTGACGCCCGATCTGGCGACGCCGGCGGCGCATTACGCGCGGCTGCTGCTGGCGGATCGGCGGGCGCGGCCGGCGGCGAAAGCGGTCGAGCGCGCATGGCGGACGGCGCCGCACCCGGAGCTCGCCCAGGCTTATCGCGCGATCCACGCCGGCGAGACGCCGCTCGCCCGGGTCAAGGCGTTCGAGCGGCTCGCGGTCGAAAACCCGGCCGCCCGCGAGAGCCATCTGGCGCTGGCCGAGGCCGCGCTCGAGGCGCAGCTCTGGGGCGAGGCGCGCCGCCATCTGGAGCGGGCGCTCGCGGCACCGCCGCCGCCTCGGCCCGAGCCACCGGCGGAGCGGGACGGGACCGCGGCAGGCGCCTCCGCCGCCCCCGCCGGGGTCCTCACCCCGCGGCTCTGCCTGCTGACGGCGCGGCTCGAAGAAGCCGAGCCCGGCGACCGGCGCAGTAATCGCGAATGGCTCGACCGCGCCGTCGCGGCGCTGCCGGACCCCTGCTGGGTTTGCGCCGATTGCGGCGGCGAGAGCCTCGACCGGCGCTCGCTTTGCCCGCATTGCGGCAATTTCGATACGCTCGGCTGGCGAACGCCGGCCCGCGCGCTTCCGGTCGAAACCCTGCCAGCCGCGGATGGCGGACCGCTGCCTCCGCTGCCGACGCCGCACTCACCCGAGCTGTCGGCCGAAAGTGCGCGGAGAGGATGAGGATCGAGCGTCCTCACCCGTCGATCGCCGTCTCCAGGTCGGCGATCAGGTCGCGCGGGTCTTCGATCCCGACCGAGAGGCGCAAGAGGTCGGGCGGCGCCGGGCTGTCCGCACCCTCGATCGAGGCGCGGTGCTCGATCAGGCTTTCGACGCCGCCGAGCGAGGTGGCGCGCTTCCACACCCGCACCCGCGCTGCCGCTGCGATCGCGGCCTCGGCGCCGCCGTGGAGGCACACGCTCAGCATGCCGCCGAAGCCCCCCTCCATCTGCCGCGCCGCGACCGCGTGGCCGGGATGCCCCGGCAGTCCCGGATAGAGCACCTCGCGCACACCAGGATGAGCCATCAGCGCCTCGGCGATCTCTTGCGCCGAGCGGCAGGCGCGCTCGACCCGCGGATAGAGCGTGCGCATGCCGCGCAGCAGCAGGTAGGCCTCGAAGCCGCCGAGGATCGCGCCGCCGCCGCTGCGCGCCGAAACGAGCCGCGCCCAGAACGCGTCTTCGCGCGCGGTCGTCAGGCTGCCGGCGATGACGTCGCTGTGGCCGTTCAGGTATTTGGTCGCCGAATGCATGACAAGATCGGCGCCCAATCCCAACGGCCGGGTTAGCACCGGTGTGGCGGCGGTGCTGTCGACGGCAAGCAAGGCGCCCGCGGCATGGGCAATCTCGGCGGCGCCGGCGATGTCGGTCACCGACCATAAGGGGTTTGCCGGCGTCTCGATCCACACGAGCCGGGTGCGGCCCGGCTGCACCGCCTGGCGCAGCGCGTCGAGCGAGGTCGCGTCGACAAAGGCGGCCTCGATCCCCCAGGCCTCGGCAAAACCTTTGAGCCAGCTGCGCAGCCCCCAATACATGACAAGCGGGGCGACCACATGCGCGTCTCGCCCGAGGCTCTGGAAAACCGCGGCTGCTGCCGCCATTCCGGACGAGAACAACAGCGAGGCCGCACCCTCTTCGAGCGCCGTCAAGAGGGCCTGCGGCTGGTCATAGCCCGGGTTGTCGGCGCGGCCATAGCTGCGCCCGCGGCGATACTGATTGTCGGGGTCGCGCTCGAAGGTCGTCGCGGTGTGGGCCGGCAGAACGACGGCGCCGGTCGCCTCGTCGATCCAGCCCAACCCCTGCGCGGCGATCGTGGCAGGGTGAAGCGCGTTGCGGGCCATTGGCTGGCGGCTATGCCGGGACTTCCTCCGCGAGCGGAACGCGGGCGACCTTGTGGGCCTGGAGCTTCGGCAGCACCTCGCGGGCGAAGCGGCGGATCTGCTCGATGAACATCTCGTGCGGCAGCACCCCGCGGTTGAGGCTGATCTGCACATTGTCGGCGCCGGCGCTGTCGGCGGCAGCGATGATCCGCTCGGCGACCTCCGAGGCGGTGCCCCACGGCATCTCCTCGGCCTGGCGCTCGACATCGGCCATTGTCAGGTTGCGGAAGTCCTCGCGAGCGAATTGCGCGGCGCGCCGGTTTTCCGGGCTGACGTAATCGGTCGAGGCGGCGGTCGAATAGCCGGTCTCGCGCTGGCGCTCGGTCTCGGTGAAGTTGCCGTGGCTGAACAGGGTGCGATTGAAATAGAGGTGGTGGGGTCCCATCTCGCGCACCGCCCGCGCCTTGGTATCGGCGACATAGGCGCTGATGCCGAGCGACAGGTGGTCGGGGGTGATGCGATGGCCGGCGCGCGCCAGGCATCGCGCATAGTGGCGAATGATGTCGTCGCGCAGACCGCGCGAACGGCCGAGGCCAGGGGTGATCGGCAGATCGTGCCGGGCGGCAAACTCGATCGATTCCTTGCTGCCGACGATCGGCATCCAGATCGGCGGCCGCGGCTTCTGTAGCGGGCGCGGCCACAACGCCACGTCGCGGTAGGACCAATAGGCGCCCTCGTAGGAGAACACTTCTTCGGTCCAGGCGCGGGTGATGATGTCGAACGCCTCCTCGAAGCGGGCGCGGGATTCGGCGAGCGGCACGTTGTGGACCTGGTATTCACGCGGGATGCCGCGGGCGAAGCCGGAGATCAGCCGCCCATTCGACATGCAGTCGAGCATCGCCAGCTCTTCGGCCAGCCGCAGCGGCTCGTGCAACGGCAACAAGTTGCCATAAATCAATAGCTTGAGTTTCTTGGTGCGCTGTGCCGCGGCGGCGGCCAACAGGTTCGGCGAGTTCATCAGCCCATAGGGCGAGCAATGGTGCTCGTTGAACCCGACCCCGTCATAGCCGAGCCGGTCGAGCTCTTCCCAGGCCTCGAGATGCTCGGCATAGGTCCGCGCCGCGACATCGGCTTTGAAATGACGGCTCGACAGCGGGTAGGGCAGCTCGTTGCCGATTTTCAGATGCTCGAGCTGCTCGCCGTAGGCCAAAAGATCGAAGACAAATACTTTCATCGGGCACCCTTCACCGGTAGGAGTTCGAGCAAGGTATTGCCGATATTAAACGCGAGAACCTGGGCGGGCGCTCCGGCCAGCGGATGGTTAGTTCCCCAGGTTTTCGGAATCGACCCCGTGCGTTTCCGAGTTGACCAGGACGACGACCGCCAGCCGGCGCGCCGGGACCAGGAAAATCTGGCTCGAAAATCCCGGCAATCCGCCGTTCTTGGTCACGATCTCCGGCGCCTTGTTGGCGCGATCGGCGGGCTGAATGGCCCAGGCCAGCCCCACACGGTTGCTGTCGTCGGGACAGGTTTCGAGGGCGGGGTCCTCGGCGGCGCAGGCGGAAGGCCGCTGGGCGATCCTGAAGCCCTCGGTCAACGAAATCGGCAGATGCGGCGCGCCGGGCCTTGTTGCCAGGGCCGCCGCGGCGAGCTTCGCCATATCCTCGATCGTCGAGTGCAGCGCTCCGGCCGGAGCCCAAACCGGGATCACGCTGCTTTCCGGATCGCCGGGCGCCACCGTCACCGTCAACGGCGCGACGTACCCGGCGCCTCCGTCGGTCACGATGATCGACCTGACCCGCCCGTTGCCGATATGGGCGACAGCCTTGGCGTCGCGCCCGGAAGCGGCGCGGCCGCCGCTGATCGTCACGGTCGGGGTCTTCTGGTAGCCGGCGCCGCCCGATACCACCTCGACCGCCGCCACCGCGCCATCGGCCACGAGCGGCATCGCGACCGCGGTTTTGGTCGAGCCGCCGCCGTTGAGGACGAGCTCGGCGGGTGCGGTGTAGCCGCTGCCCCGGGTCTTGATCTCGATCGCCGCGACCGCGTGGTCCTTGATCGTGGCGACGGCGGTGGCGCCGGAGCCGCCGCCACCCTGGATCGCGACCGCCGGCGCGCTCGAATACGCCCCGCCGCCGTCGAGCAGGTCGATCTTGCTGACCCGCCCAGCGGATACCTCGGCCGTGGCGAAGGCCGGCGAATAGCCCTGGGCGATGCGCCGGGCCGGCACCGTCGGCGGCACCTCGAGCCAAGTGTCGGTCATTCGCAGCGGCTTCAGAATCCGGCGGTCGACCCGTTCCAGCCAGCCGTCCACCGAAGCGTCGGTGATCGGGTGGCCCGGCGGCGTGCCGAGCAGCAGCCCCAAGAGGCCGGTCGAAAAATCGGAGTATAAATAAGGCGCCGGCAGCTTCGTCACCCGGGTGGGCGGCGACTTGTTGTAGTCCTTCGGCACCGTGTGCCGGAAAAACTCGACGAACCTGTGAGCCGAATATTCGGCGATCGTGGGGCGCGAGGAGGGCAGACAACCGCGCTGGCGGGGCTCGTCCTTGCACAGCGGGGCGAGATCGGGAAAGCCGGCGGTGAAATCGCCGATCTCCTTCAGCGTGACCCTGCCGGTCAGCGGCTCGAGCGTGCCGATCCTTGCTCTGAAGCGGGAGAGAGGGTCGCCGAGCTCCAGCGCTTCCTCGAATACCTTCTGGCCCAAGAGGTTGGTGGTAAAAACTTTGGTGTTCGAGCCGATCTCGAAGATCGAATTCCGAGCAAACGGAACCTTCCCGGCCGCGTCGGCGTGGCCGAAAGTGTAGGTATGCGAGGAGCCGGCGTCGGTCCGGTCGATCACCGCGACGGCGACGCCGACCGCAACACCCTGCCGGAGGGCCGCCTGGGCAAAAGTGTCGACGACTTGACGGACGGTCTGCGACTCGTTTGCAAGCGCCGCGTGTGCCGTCGGGACGAGACAGGCGGCCCACAGCGCAATCGATCCGGCCCGGCCGAAGCCACCCGCGCCACGCATCGGCAAGCCTCCACCACAGCGCCGTTGCCGTGCCGCAGAGTAGCCGTCTCATCTTCGCGGTTGCAAGCGCCGCCGCCGATTAGTTAAATCCCGACCGTATTCGCGGCGGGCCGCCGGCCGAACAAAAGGAAATGCAGACGATGGATGGAATAGCCCCGAACTGTTTGAGCGGCGTTCGCGTCCTCGACTTGTCGCAATTCGAGGCGGGGCCCTCCTGCACCGAGGCGCTGGCCTGGCTCGGCGCCGACGTGGTCAAGGTCGAGAACCCCAAGGGTGGCGAGGCCGGCCGCAGCCTCGGCACCGGCCCCAAGCCGGGCACCGACGCCTATTATTTCATGATCTACAACGCCAATAAGAAATCGGTCACGGTCAACCTCAAATCCGGGCGCGGCCTTGGCCTGGTCAAGGAGATGGCGGGTCGGGCCGATGTCTTTGTCGAGAATTTCGCGCCGGGGGCGGTCGAGCGGCTGGGGCTCGGCTGGGAGGTCTTGCACGCGCTGAACCCGCGGCTCGTCTACGCCCAGGTCAAGGGGTTCGGCCAGGGCAGCCCCTACGAAGAGAACCTCGCCTTCGACATGATCGCACAGGCCTGCGGCGGCACGATGGCGATCACCGGCGAGCGCGACGGGCGGCCCTGCAAGCCGGGGCCGACTTTGGGCGACACCGGCACCGGCATGCTGTTGGCGATCGGCATTCTGGGTGCCCTCTTTCAGCGCCACGCCACCGGCCAGGGCCGGCGGGTGCAGATCGCGATGCAGGACGCGCAGCTGCAATACACCCGCGGGGCCTTTGTCCAGCACGCGCGCACCGGCGAGCCGGCGATGCGCAACGGCGCTCGGCCGATGGCCGGCGGCATGGCGCCGTCGGGGATCTATCCGTGCAAGCCCGAGGGGCCGAACGACTATGTCTATATTTTCACCAGCCACGCCAATCCGGAGCATTGGCGCCGGCTGTTGACGGTCATTGGGCAGCAGGACCGGATCGACGACCCGCGTTTTGCGACGCGCGAGGCGCGCGCCCAGAATGAGGCCGAGATCGATCGGATGATCGCCGACTGGACGCGGCGCCACGACAAGCACGAGGCGATGCGGCTGATCGGTGCCGCCGGCGTGCCCGCCGGCGCGGTGCTCGACACGGGCGATCTCCTCGCCGAGCCGAGCTTTGTCGAGCGCGGCATCATCCAGACCATGCGGCATCCGAACGGGGAGTTGCGGATGCCGGCCTTTCCGGTGCGCTTCGACGGCGCCCCGGCGCCCGTCAAACCGTCGCCGCATGCTCGGCGAGCACACCACCGAAGTCTTCGCCGACTGGCTCGGCATGAGCCCCGGCGACATCGAGGCCCTGCGCGGCGAAGGGGTCGTCTGAGCTTCGGAGTGATTACTCGGCGTAGTAGTGGGTTTCGTATAGGAGGCAGCCGGCGTTCGACTTGAACGGGCCGTGCACCGCGCCGGGAGGGCGGCAGGCGTAGGTGCCGGCGGGAAAGCTTTCGCCGCCATGGCCTTGCGCGTCGTTGCCGACGGTCAGGTCGCCCGAGACCAGATAGACCTCCTCCCAATAATCGTGGACGAAGGGTGCGGTGGTGAACACCCCCGGCGCAAAGCGTAAGAGGCGGGTGCGGCTGCCGCTTCGGTTTTGCTCGTCGAGGGCGCCGGCCAGGATCTTCTGCTCGATGCCGGAGGGATAGCCTGGCGGCGTCGACCAGCCGGCGCGCATGTCGACAGGGTGGAATTCGAGATGGGGCTTGTTGACGGGCATGGGCCTGATCCTCGTCGAATGCCGGATGCGATACAGCCTCTAATCCGCCGGGCCGGACCCGGCAATCCCTTCCCGCTGCTTTCGTCGGGGCGGCGGTCTTGGTAACGTCCCGCAGTCGCAGGGATGCCAAAAAGGGAGGCTTCGATGTTGTCACGCCGCTTGTTCGCCGCCGGCGCCACGGCCGCGGCGGGAGCGCCAGTGGTGCTCGCCGGCGCCGCACGCGCGCAAGGCCAGCCCGCCGAAAACACGATCGACCGGATCCAGCACGCCAAGGTGCTGCGGATCGCCGCCCTGCCCGGCGAAGCACCCTATTTCAACAAGGACATCGCCACCGGCGAATGGTCGGGGATGTGCGTCGAGATGGCCAAGGACATCGCCGGGGTCTTCGACGCCAAGGTCGAATACATCGAGTCTACCTACGGCAATTCCGTCCTCGACCTGCAGGCGAACAAGGTCGATCTGGCGTTTTCTCTGAACCCGACGCCGAAGCGGGCGCTGGTCATCGATTTCACCCACGCCTTCTACCTGCACGGTTTCGGCATGGTCGGCAAGAAGGGCTTCCACGCGACGAACTGGGCCGACCTCGACAAGCCCGAGATCCGGATCGCCGTCGATATCGGCTCGCTGCACGAGATCGCCGCCCGCCGCTTCGCGCCGAAGGCCACGATCATCGGCTTGAAGGCGCGCGACGACTGCATCCTGGCGGTGCAGTCAGGCCGCGCCGATTGCGTGATCCTGGCGGTCAATCTCGGGCTCACCGCGGTCAAGAAGAACCCGGCGCTCGGCGAGTTCCAGATGCTGCATCAGCCGCGCGTGCAATTGCCGACCTGCATGGGCGTGCGCATCGAGGGCGACAAGCGCTGGCGCGATTTTCTCAATGCCTGGGTCGATTTCAACCGCGGCATCCAGCAGATCCGCGAATGGCTCTATGCCGGGCTCGCGATCAACGGGGTCAAGCCCGAGGACGTACCACCCGACGTCGAGCTCTGATCGCCGCGCCGGGCCGGCACCATGGCGATCAAATACGCCTGGGATTTCGGGTTTCTATGGAGCTATCGCGGGTTGATCCTGGAGGGGCTCGGGGTCACGGTCGCCTATACGATCGGCACGATCGCGCTCGGGTTGTTGGTTGGCCTTGCCGCCGGGCTACTGCGGTTGTCGCGAAGCCGGGCGGTCACCGCGCCCGTCGTCGCCTATGTCGAAATCTTCCGCTGCACGCCGCTCCTGGTGCAGATCATCTGGTTCTATTATGCGCTGCCGGTGGTCCTAGGCATCGATTTGTCGGCACCGGTGGCGGCGGCGCTGGTGTTGTCGCTCTATACCGGCGCCTTCTACGCCGAGATTTTCCGTGGCGGCGTCAATTCGATCGAGCGCGGCCAGTGGGACGCAGCACGGGCGATCGGCATGCGGCGCGGCCAGGTTATGCGCCACGTGATCTTGCCGCAAGCGGCTAAGCGGATGATCCCGCCCTTCATGAACCAGTCGATCATCCAGCTCAAGAACACCTCTCTGGTATCGACGATCGCGGTTGCCGACCTCCTCTATCAGGGCACCATCATCACCGCCGCGACCTATCGCCCGCTCGAAGTCTATACGATGATAGCGGTCCTCTATTTCATCGTGCTGTTTCCGCTGACCTTGGCGGCCGAGCGCGTCGAGCGGCGGCTCGCCCGCGCCGATTAGCCCCGATGATCGAAATCGCCGGTCTGTGGAAATCGTTCGGCGCGCTCGCGGTCCTGAAGGGGGTGTCGATGGGGGTCGAGCGCGGCTCGGTCGTCGCCCTGATCGGCCCGAGCGGCTCCGGCAAATCGACGCTTTTGCGATGTATGAACCTGCTCGAGGAGCCCGATCACGGGCAGATACGCATCGGCGATCGGGAGATGCGGTTTGGCGAAGGCGGGCGGAGCCGGCCCGGCGACCGCGAGCTGGCCGCCTTTCGCGCCGCGACCGGCATGGTGTTCCAGCACTTCAACCTGTTTCCGCACATGAGCGTGCTCGGCAACGTCACGGCCGGGCCGACGATCGTCAAGGGCGTGGCCCGGCGCGAGGCGGAGGACATTGCCCGCGCGCTTCTCGCCAAGGTCGGGCTCGCCGACAAAGCCGAGGCCTATCCCTCGCATCTCTCGGGCGGGCAGCGCCAGCGTGTCGCGATCGCCCGCGCCTTGGCGATGGGCCCCGCGGTGATGCTGCTCGACGAGGTCACCTCGGCCCTCGATCCGGAGCTCGTCGGCGAGGTGCTGAGCGTCATCGAGCAATTGGCGAAGGAGGGGATGACGATGGTCATCGTCACTCACGAGATCGCCTTCGCCCATGAGGTCGCCGACGTCGTCGCGTTCATCAGCGACGGCGTCATTGTCGAGAGCGGCCCCCCGGCGCAGGTCCTTGAGCACCCCGAAAACCCCCGTACCCGAGCCTTCCTCGCCCGCTTCCACAGCTTCATGGGCAGCTTCCCGGCCTCGCCGTAGTACCGCCTGCGCCGGAATGGGCGTAGGCTCCGGGACAGGATCGAAACCAGGTGGAGGAAGCGATGCGCGGCGTTGTCTTCAAGGGCGAGCGGGAACTCGAGCTGATGGAGTTTCCGGACCCGACGCCGGGGCCCGGCGAGGTCGTCGTCGAGATCAAGGCGTCAGGTATGTGCGGCAGCGATCTGCACCAGTACCGCCGGCCGAAATCGGGTGGCGAAGCGGTCGGTGGGATACCAGCCAATCCGAACCCGGTGATCGGCGGCCACGAGCCCTGCGGCATTGTCGCCGCGGTCGGCCCGGGCGTCGGCGACAAGCAGGCCAAGATCGGCCAGCGCGTCATGGTGCACCATTACAAGGGCTGCACCGTGTGCAACCATTGCCGCTCGGGCTGGTCGCAGCTTTGCCAGGAAGAGCCGGTGCTCGTCTACGGCAACAACGCCCATGGCGGGCATGCGCGCTATCTGAAGGTGCCGGCGTTCACGTTGGTGCCGCTCGACGACGCGCTCTCCTTCACCGCCGGGGCGGCGATCTCCTGTGGCACCGGCACCGCCTATGGCGCGCTGCGCCGCTTGAAGCTCTCGGGCAACGACACGATCGCATTGTTCGGCCAGGGGCCGGTCGGCCTGTCGGCGACGCAGCTCGCCGCGGCGATGGGTGCGCGCGTGATCGCCCTCGACGTGAGCCCGGAGCGGCTCGCCCGCGCCAAGGAGTTCGGCGCCTGGGAAACGGTCAACCCGCGCTCGAACGACCCGGTGGGCGCGATCAAGGATCTGACCCATGGCGGCGCCGACTTCACCCTCGACACGTCGAGCCAGCCCGAAGGCCGCATCGCCGCCGTGCGCAGCGCCAAGGTCTGGGGCACCGTCGCCTTTGTCGGCGAGCGCAACAACGTGACGATCGACGTCAGCCCCGACATGCTGCGCAAGCAGCTGACGATCATCGGCTCCTGGACCTTCTCGTCTATCGGCCAGGCCGAATGCGCCCAGTTCGTCGTCGACCGCAAGGTCGATGTCGACGCCCTCTTCACCCACCAATGGAAGCTCGATCAGGCAGAAGAGGCCTACCGCCTCTTCGATACCCAGACGACCGGCAAGGGCGTCTTCCTGATGTGACCATCCAAGAGGAGAAACGAACATGGCACGCAATGGCTATCTGATCATGGACAGCGACCTCCACATGATGGAGCCTGACGACCTCTGGGCCCGGTATCTCGACGGGCCGCACCGGGCGAACCCGCCGCAGTTCTTCGGCGGCCAGCAGCGCGAGCTCGCCGAAAGCAAAGACGACAAGGGCAACGCCGACCGGATCATGGGGATGGAGGTGCAGGGGCTTGCGATCCCGGCGCATGCGAGCCAGACCGGTGCCACGGCGTCGACCCGCGAGCTGCGGCGCCGCAGCCGTGCGCGCCACCCGCATTTCAACGTCGCCCGGGCGCGCGGCTTCGATCCGGCCTCGACCCTGACCGCGATGGACATCGAGGGGATCGACGTCGCGGTCATGTACGGCACCCGCGGACGGCAGATCCTGTGCCACGACGATCTGGCGCCGGACTATGCCGCAGCCTTGGCGCGGGCCTACAACAACTGGGCCGCCGATTATTGCAAGACCGACCCGCAGCGCCTCAAATTCGCCGCCCAGGTCGCGATGCACGACGTGTCGCTAGCGGTCACGGAGGCGCGGCGCAGCGTCGAGGAGCTGGGTGCCGTCGCGGTCATCGGCACGCCGAACCCAGTCAACGGCCAGCATCTGCACGACGCGGCCTGCGAGCCCCTATGGGACGAGCTCGAACGGCTCGATGTGCCGATCGGCTTTCATCCGACCGGCAACACTTCGCTGAAGGACGACATGGGCACGCGCTATGTCGGGCACGCCAATTTCCACCCGATCGCGCATGCGATCCGCAACCCGGTCGAGCTGATGGGGGCGATCGCCAGCATGACGACCGGCGGCATTCTCGACCGCCACCCGAAATTGCGCTGCGCCTTTCTCGAAGGGACGGCCGGCTGGCTCTACTGGTGGCTGTGGCGGCTCGACGACCAGTGGGAGAAGTTCGGCCCCGGCTGCGAGCATCAGATCGCGATGTTGCCGAGCGAGTATTTCAAGCGGCAATGCTATATCGCGCTCGATGTCGACGAGGAGCCGGCCGTCGATGTCGTCAACAAGATGGGTGCGGAATATTTCGTCGTGTCGTCCGACTATCCGCATTCCGACGGCGCCTTCCCCGAGGCGATCGAGCAATTCCTCGGCCTGCCGCTCGCCGACGCGCAGCGGCGCAAGATCCTGTGGGAGAATTGCGCCCGCCTCTACGCCATTGCCACCCCGGCCGCCCCGCTGACCCGCGAGGACAAAACCGTCTCGGCCGCCGAATAGCGGCTGTCGAGGCCCGGCCGCCGCCGAATAGCGGCGGAGGCCGTCAGACCCGCTCGGCCTGCCAGCGTCCGGTGCCGAACTGGCTGCGGTTGACGACGCCGTGGTTCTGATCGCTGGCCGCGCCGAGCACGGCGGTCCCGCTCATCCGGCCGTCGCGGATCTCGCCATCAAGGAAATAGGAGATCGTGCTCGCTTCGTAGCGTGAGGCGAACGAGAGCTGGACGAGCGTGCCGCTGAGCCAACCGCTGACCGGCCCCTCGAACCCGATCGAGCACTGATGGCCGGCAAGCTCGGGACCGCGCTGCTCGACCGCGAGCCGGTGGGTGCGCGAGCCTTGCAGGAAATCGACGCGCAACTCCCAGGTCCCGGCGATGTCGGCCGCCGCCATCGGAGGCGGTGCCGGCTCGGCGTCGGCGGCCGCGCGCAATGCCGCCGCGATGGCGTCGCCGACTTGCGCCGCCTCGCCGGGCTGCAGCTGGAACGGATCGATCGCTATCCCATCATCGGTCGCCGAATTGTCGTCGAGCATGATGCGCGGCTCGCCGTCGAGCACGCGCTGGCGCAGGCCGAGACCGTCGATCGGGTATTGCCAGCGGTCCCAGGAGATACGCAGCCGCGGCACCAGGTCGACGCCTTCGGGCTCGACGATCTCGCCCTTGGCCCCCCGCAGATGCCCGACCCGCTCGGCGATGACCGCGAGGTCGTCGTACCATTGCTGGCGCTCGGCCTCGTGGCCACGCTCCTCGAACCAGTGCTCGAGCGCGGCGAGCACGCCGACGATGTCCTCCTTCGATACCTTCATCGGCCGGCCCAGCGCCTGATGCGGCGAGGCGTTGCGCCAGGCCGCCTCGACCAACGGCTTCGAGCCGAGGAGGAGGCCGCTCGTCTGCGGCCCGCGCAGAAACTTGCCGCCGCTGTAGACGACGAGGTCGGCCCCGCGCACGAGCCACGGGCTCGGCCGCTCGAGATGCTCGGAGGCGGCGTCGACCATGATCGGGATGCCGCGCGGCTTGACCACCGCGGCGATCTCCTCGAGCCGCACCTCCGTCAGATGCTCCTGCTTGCCGAGCAGCACGACCATCGCCACCGGCTCGTCCAGCGCCCGGTCGAGATCCGCGCGGGTCTCGATCTCGACGATATGGCAGCCGATCATCCGCACCGCCTGGTCATAGGCGAAGCGCTGGTTCTTCGGGATGATGACGCGGTTGACCATGCCCTCGGTAAAGGGCAGCCGCAGCATCTTCACAGGGTCGTTGCCGGCGACGCAGGCGGCCGTCCCCAAGGCCACCGCGGCAGCGCTGCCGCAGGTAACGATGCCCCATTCGGCGCCGGTCAGCTCGGCGAGCCGCCGGCCGGCCGCCTCCATCAGCTCGTCCAGATTGACAAACCAGCGCGAGGCCTCGGCCATCGCCTCGCGCACCTGCGGCAGCATCAGGCTGCCGCCATGCATAGTGCGCACGCTGCAGCAATTGATGAACGGCCGCACCCCGAGGGCGAGATAGGGATTCGAGTTGGCGTTCATGGCCCCTCCGACGACGATAGGAAGACTATAGCAGGGGCAAAGCAATTTACCGCTGCGAAGGTTTGAAATAGATATCTCGCCTGCGCGATCAGCGCCGGGTCGCGGTAGGTCGAGCGGAACTCGCTGGCGAGCCTCGCGATTACCTTTGGCATCGGCTTTTTGTGCGCGACGCTGATCCGGCGTTGATCACGCTGAGGCAAGGGCCTATCTGACCGCGGGTGAGTGACGCCTCGTCCCGTTCCGCCGACAGCCGCCGTGAATCGGCTCTGGTCCTCTTTTCCGGAGGGCAGGATTCGACGACCTGCCTCGCCTGGGCGTTAGACCGCTTTGCCGCCATCGAGACGGTCGGCTTCGATTACCGCCAGCGCCACCATGTCGAGCTCCTCTGCCGACAAAAGGCGATCGGCCGGCTGCGCCGCGAATTCCCGCGATGGGCGGCGAAGCTCGGCGAAGACCACCTCGTCGATCTCGGCGTGCTCGGTGGGCTCAGCGACACCGCGTTGACCCGTGAGGCCGCGATCGCCTTTGCCGAGGGCGGGCTGCCCAATACCTTCGTCCCCGGCCGCAACCTGATCTTCTTCACCTTTGCCGCGGCGATCGGCTATCGCCGCGGCGCGCGGCATCTCATCGGCGGCATGTGCGAGACCGACTATTCGGGCTATCCCGATTGCCGCGACGACACGCTGAAGGCATTGCAGGCGACCCTGTCTCTCGGCATGGACCATCGTTTCGTGATCCACACGCCTCTGATGTGGCGGGGCAAGGGCGCAACCTGGGCGCTGGCCAACAAGCTCGGCGGCGGCCCGCTCGTCGATTTGATCAGGGAAGAAACGCACAGCTGCTATCTGGGCGACCGCACGCATCTTCACGACTGGGGATATGGCTGCGGCAGCTGTCCGGCCTGCGGACTGCGGCGGGCAGGATGGGAAAGCTTTGCCAAGCACCGCCCGCCGATCCTTACGGCGGATTGACGCCATGGGTGCGCCGTTGGCGCGGATCGGCTGAGTGGCGATGGCGTCGCCGGCGAAAGTGTGGCCCGGCCGCCCCTATCCGCTGGGGGCGACGTGGGACGGCGAGGGTGTCAATTTCGCGATCTTTTCGGCCCATGCCGAGAAGGTTGAGCTGTGCCTGTTCGACCGGTCGGGCATGCGCGAGGAGGCGCGAATCGCGCTGCCGGAATATACCGACGAGGTCTGGCATGCCTATCTGCCCGATGCCCGCCCGAACCTCCTTTACGGCTACCGGGTTTATGGGCCGTTCGACCCGGCGAACGGGCATCGCTTCAATCCGAACAAATTGCTGATCGACCCGTATGCCAAGTCGCTGAGCGGCAGGCTGCGCTGGGGCGACGCGCTGTTCGGCTATCGTATCGGCAGCCCGCGCGAGGACCTGTCGTTCGACCGGCGCGATAACGCCCGCCAGATGCCGAAATGCCGTGTCATCGAGACCGCCTTCACCTGGGGCAACGACCGCCGGCCGCAGACCCCCTGGGAAGAAACCGTCATCCTCGAGCTGCACGTGCGCGGCGCCACTGTGCGGCATCCCGAGGTCGACCCGGTCCATCGCGGCACCTTCGCCGGGCTCGCCTCACCGGCGATGATCGACTACCTCGTCGAACTCGGGGTCACGGCGGTCGAACTGCTGCCGATCCATGCCGCGGTAGACGACCGCCATCTGGTCGAGCAAGGGCAGTCCAATTATTGGGGCTACAACACGATCGCGTATTTCGCGCCGGACCCGCGGCTGTTGGAGACGAATTCGATCGCCAGGTTCAAGACCCTGGTCAAGCGGCTGCATGATGTCGGGATCGAGGTCATTCTGGATGTGGTCTACAACCACAGCGGCGAAGGCAGCCAACTCGGCCCCACCCTGTCGTTGCGCGGCATCGACAACGCCTCGTATTACCGGCTCGACACGGATCGGCGCTTTTATTGGGATGTCACGGGCACTGGCAATACGCTGAACCTCGACCACCCGCGGGTGTTGCAGCTGGTCATGGATTTGCTGCGTTACTGGGCATTGGAGATGCACGTCGACGGCTTCCGCTTTGACCTCTGCACCGCGCTGGCCCGCGAGAACGGCGATTATGGGCAGGGCAGCGCATTCTTTGACGCCATCCGCCAAGACCCGGCGATGGCCGGGCTGAAGCTGATCGCCGAGCCATGGGACCTCGGATCCAACGGCTATCAGCTCGGCAATTTTCCACCGGGCTGGGCCGAGTGGAACGGGCAATACCGCGATACCGTCAGGCGCTTTTGGCGCGGCGACCAGGGGCTCGCGCACGAGGTCGCCTCGCGCATGGCGGGGTCATCCGATATCTTCGGCTATCGCGGCAGGCGGCCGTGGGCCAGCATCAATTTCATCACCGCCCATGACGGGTTCACATTGCAGGATCTGGTCAGCTACGAGAACAAGCACAACGAGGCCAATGGCGAAGACAACCGCGACGGCGGCGACGACAATTCAAGCGCGAATTATGGGGTCGAGGGGCCATCCGACGACCCCGCGATCGTTTCGCTGCGCGACCGCCAGAAGCGTAATTTCTTGGCGACGCTGCTGTTGTCCCTCGGTGTACCGATGCTGGTCGCCGGCGACGAGATCGGGCGCACCCAGCGCGGCAACAACAACGCCTACAGCCAGGACAACGAGATTTCCTGGACTGATTGGGAAAACCTCCGAGCCGAGGATCGAGATCTCCGCCAATTCGTCAGCCATCTGATCCATCTACGCCGCCGCCACCGGGTCTTCTCGCGTCCGCGTTTCCTCCGTGGCGAGGTGCTTTCCGAGGCCGGCGTCAAGGACATCACCTGGGTGACGCCATCGGGCAACGAGGTCGGGGCCGAAGATTGGGGCAATGCATCCGCCCTGTCGCTCGGCTATGTCTTGAGCGGGGCGGCCGGGGAGTTCTATACGCCGGGCGGGCAGCGCGACATCGATGAAAGCTTTCTCGTCATGATGAGCGCTTATCATGAAGATCTCGATTATCATTTCCCGGTTCTCGCCGCGCCGATGTCCTGGGAGCCGCTGGTCGATACGGCCGAGCCGACGGGGCTCGCGATCAACGGCCGGTTGTATGCGCCCGGAGAGGTTTATCGGTTGCGGGCGCGGTCCCTCGCGCTCTTCATAAACCGGGCGCCACGGCCGGTATTGCCGACCGCGCCGGCGGCGGCAGCAGATGCTCTACTGCACGACGGCGTTGGCGAGCCGGGCTTTGGCTCCCCCAGCGCCGGGGACGGAGAGGACGATGCGGCGCCGACATGAGTTGCCCTTCGGCGCCGAGCCGGTTGCCGACGGGATCCGCTTTCGGCTCTGGGCGCCGCGGACCGGGGTCGTGTCGGTACGGCTCGACGGCGCCGAGATGGCGACGATACCGATGGCCGGCGATCCCGGCGGCTGGTTTTCCGTGACGACCGCGCTCGCCGGTGCGGGCACGCGCTATCAGTTTGTCGTAGACGGCGATACCTTTCCCGACCCGGCGTCACGCTGTCAGCCCAATGGCGTGCATGGGCCGAGCGAGGTCATCGATCCCGAGGCATATGTGTGGAAGGACGACGGCTGGCCTGGCTTCCCTTGGGAAGAGATCGTCGTCTACGAACTGCATCTTGGCACGTTTTCCCGGACCGGCGACTTCGCGGGCGCGATTGAACATCTCGATCATATCCGCGAACTCGGAGCGACGGCGGTCGAGCTGATGCCGATCGGCGAGTTTCCCGGCCGCCGCAACTGGGGATACGACGGCGTTTTTTCATTTGCGCCGGCCTCGTGCTATGGCCGGCCGGACGGATTGAAGAGGCTGGTCGAGGCCTGCCACGCGTGCGGGCTCGCCGTCTTTCTCGACGTCGTTTACAATCATTTCGGACCTGAGGGAAATTATCTGCCGGCGATTGCGCCCGATTTTTTTGACAAGTCCCAGCACACTCCGTGGGGCGCCGCGCCTGACTTTTCGAGGGTGCCGGTGCGGGATTTCTTTATCGAGAACGCGCTCTACTGGCTCGAGGAGTTTTACCTCGACGGGCTTCGCCTCGACGCTGTCCACGCGATCATCGACGACCGCGCGCCCGACATCATCGACGAGATCGCCCAAACCGTGCGCCGTCGGATCGCGGACCGGCCAATCCATCTGATGCTGGAAAACGACCGCAACGAATCCCGCCGCCTGGCGCGGCGTAATGGCCGGATCGAGCAGTACAGTGCGCAGTGGAACGACGATTTGCATCATTCGCTACACGTATTGGCCACTGGCGAGACGGCAGGCTTTTACGCCGATTACGCGGCAGAGCCGGCCCGGCATCTCGGCCGCGCGCTCGCCGAAGGTTTTTCCTATCAGGGCGAAGCTTCGCCGTTTCGCGGCGGCAAGGGTCGCGGCGAGCCGTCGGCGGCATTGCCGGCGACCGCCTTTGTCGCCTTCGCGCAAAACCATGACCATATCGGAAATCACCCGTTCGGGACGCGGCTTGCGTCGCGCGTCTCGGAGCCGATGCTGCACGCGGCCGTTGCCATCGTGCTCCTGTCGCCGCAAATCCCGCTTTTGTTCATGGGCGAGGAGTGGGCGAGCCGGCGGCCTTTTGCATTCTTCTGCGATTTCGAGCCGCGGCTCGCCGAAGCGGTGCGCGAGGGACGGCGGCGCGAGTTTGCGCATTTTCCAGAATTCCAGGACGAGGCAGCGCGCAATCGGATCCCGGACCCGACAGCGCTGTCGACATTCGTGATGTCGCGGCTCGACTGGTCCGAGCCACGGCTGGAAGATCACGAGCGCTGGCTCGCCCGATATCGCCGGATGCTGGCTCTTCGGACCCACGAAATCGTGCCTCGGCTGCACGGTATGCCGGCCTTTGCCGCTACCTATCGGGTGCTCGGGCCGCGAGCGGTGACGGTCGAGTGGCGTCTCGGCGATGGCTCACGGCTGCTGCTTCTCGCCAATTTTTCGGATGCCGCGGTGCCCGTCCCCGCCGCCGCGGAAAACGGCCGATTGATCTACTCGTCTGCCAACCCCGGTGCGCCGCCCGGCGCCAGCTTCTTCATGCAGTATCCCGCCGCGTCGTGACATGAACGGCGGCAGCAAGCTTCGACATCTTGCCGAACGCATCGGCATAAACGCGAGGCACACCGACGCGCTCGGGCAAACCCGCGAGGTATCCGACGAGACGCTGGCGGCGCTGATCGCCGCGTTTGGATTGCCGCCCGACGCCGGGCTCGCTGCGACCGCGCTGGACGAGCAGCAGCGCAGCGCGCCGCTGGGGCTTGGCCCGGTGCAACTGATCCATGCCGAGGAGGCGCATCCGGCGCTGATGCTGCGCCTGCCGCGGCCGACGCCAAAGATCGCCTGGACCTGCCAGCTCGAAGACGGCGAGCGCCGATCGGGCGAAGCGAGCGTCGAACCGGCGGGTGACGGCGGGAAGGTCACCCTGCCGTTGCCGGCGGGATTGCCGCTCGGCTACCACCGGCTCGACATCGACGCGGGCGCAGTTGCGGTGCAGCTCGGGCTGATTGTCGCGCCGCCGGCCTGCCATCTGCCGGAAGGGCTCGGGCCGGGCGCCCGGAGCTGGGGCCTGACCTGCCAGCTCTACGGTCTCGTCAGCGCCGGCAATTGGGGGATGGGCGACTTCTCCGACCTCGCGGCACTGGCGCGCGCGGCCGGGTCGCACGGCGCCGCGGTGCTGGGGATCAACCCGCTCCATGCCCTATTCGCGGTCGAGCCGTTGCATATCAGCCCCTATTCCCCGTCGAGCCGCACCCGGCTCGATTATCTCTACATAGACCCCGCGGCGGTGCCCGGCTTTGCCGAGGACGAGGCGGTGCGCGAATTGATGGGCGGGGAATGGTTCGGGGCCACGCATTGGGCCGCGCGCTCGGCCGGGCTGGTCGATTACGGCGCCGTCGCCGCCTGCAAGCGACCGGTGCTGGAGGCGCTGTTCCGCAGCTTCCGATCGCGCGACCTCGGCGCCGATGGCGCCGCGGCGAGCGCTCGGGGACAGGAGTTCCGCCATTTTCAGCGCGACGGTGGGCAACCCCTCGCCGACTTTGCCGTATTCGAGGCGCTGCATGAGCATTACCGCCGCAAAACCAACGCGTTCTCGTGGCGCAGCTGGCCGATGTCGATGCGCGACCCGCGCTCCCCGGCGGTCACCGAATTCGCGGCCGCGCATCGGGACCAGGTCGAGTTCTTTCAGTTCCTGCAATGGGAGGCCGACCGGCAGCTCGCTGCGGCGGCCGCGGCCGGCCGCGACGGCGGGCTGTCGATCGGGCTCTATCGTGACCTAGCGGTTGGCCTTGACCCGAATGGCGCGGAGGCGTGGGCCGACCAGGAGCTGGTGGCGCCGAACGCCTCGATCGGCGCGCCGCCGGACCTGCTCAGCCGCGCCGGGCAGAATTGGGGGCTGGCGCCGTTCAATCCGCTGGTGCTGCGACGGCAGGGCTATGCCCCCTTTATCGCCTCGCTGCGCGCCAACATGCGGCACGCGGGGGTATTGCGGATCGACCATGTCATGTCGCTCGACCGGCTCTATTGGATCCCGAGCGGGATGGAGGCGCGGGAGGGCGCCTATGTCGGCTACCCGTTCGACGAGCTGTTGCGGCTCGTCGCGCTGGAGAGCTGCCGAACCGGCTGCGCGGTCATCGGCGAGGACCTCGGCACCGTCCCCGAAGGCTTCCGCGAGACGATGCGAGCGGCCAAATCGCTCTCGTGCCGGATTGTCCATTTCGAACGCCGGCCGGACCGCAGCTTTGCGCCGCCGGCGGACTATCCGCCGCTCGCCGCCGCCGCGGCGGCGACCCACGACCTGGCGACCCTGAAGGGGTTCTGGCTCGGCAACGATATCGGCTGGCGGCGCCGGCTCGGCCTCTACCCCGATGCGCATTCGCAAGAAGCCGAGGCGGCCGACCGCGGGCGCGACCGCCGGCTGTTGCTGGAGGCGTTGGCGCGCGAGGGACTGCTGGCTCCCGAGCGCTTTGGCGAATTCTTGCCACAAGACGGCGAGCCGCGTTATTCGAGCGAGTTGGGCGACGCCATTTTGCGCTATCTCGCCCGCTCGCGCGCCCGGCTGATGCTGGTTCAGCTCGACGATGTCGTCGGCGAGGGCGAGCAGGCGAATTTACCTGGCACGACCGATCGGCATCCCAACTGGCGGCGCCGCGGCTCGCGAGCGCTGGAAGATATTGTCGTCGGCAGCGATCTGCGCCGGATCGCGGCATTGATCGAGGAAGAGCGCCGGCGCTCAGCCATGGAATGAGCCCGCCATCCGACACCCGCCCTGCGATCCGCGCGACATATCGTCTGCAGTTCAGCCGACACTTCACGTTTCGCGATGCCGCGGCCTTGGTGCCGTATCTCGGCACCCTCGGCGTCAGCCATGTCTATGCCTCGCCGATCACCGAGGCACGCCCCGGATCGGCCCATGGCTACGACATCATCGACCACAATCGGCTCAATCCAGAAATCGGCGGCGTAGAGGATTTTCGCGCCATGGTGGCGGCGCTGCATGCTCGGGAGATGGGCCTTATCATCGATTTCGTGCCCAATCACATGGGGATCGGGAGCGACAACGCCTGGTGGCTCGACATTCTTGAGTGGGGAGAAGCCTCGCCCTTCGCCGCGTATTTCGACATCAACTGGGACGCGGTCCGGCCGGATCTCAAGGGGCGGGTGCTGCTTCCGGTGCTGGGGGACCAATATGGCGTGGTCCTCGAAAACGGCGAAATCTCGCTGCGCTTCGATTCCGCGCAGGGAAGCTTCAGCGCGCGGTATTACGACCACCGCTTTCCGATCTCGCCCCTCAGCTATGCGACGATCCTCAATGCCGGCGGAAGCCCGCTCGCCGCTCTCGCGCGGGATTTCGCCGCGATCGAGGCCCGGCCCGCCGATGTTGCCCGTGAGGAGGCGGGCGCGCTGCGGCGGCGGCTGGCCGCATCGGCGCGCGAGCCGGATGCCGCGAGTGCAATCGCTGCGGCACTGGGACATTTCGCAGGCCGGCCTGGCGAAGCTGAGAGCTTTGGCCGGCTGCACCAGCTGCTGGAAGCTCAGACCTACCGCCTCGCATATTGGCGAGCGGCCGCCGAAGAGATCAACTACCGGCGCTTTTTCAACATCAACGACCTCGCCGGGCTGCGGATCGAGCTGCCGGCTTTGTTCGAGCACGCCCACCGGCTGATCTTCGAACTTGTAGGGCGCGGCGACGTGCAAGGGGTACGGATCGACCATGTTGACGGGCTGTTCGATCCGCGGGCCTATTGCGAAAGGCTGCAGCAGCGATCCGCCGCGCCGCGTTACATCCTCGTCGAAAAGATCCTGGCGCCCTACGAGATATTGCCGAATTGGTCGGTCGCCGGCACGACCGGATACGACTTTGCCAATCAGGTCCTGGCGCTTTTCGTCGATCCCGCCGGCGAAGGGCCGATCAGCCGCGTCTACCGACGGTTCAGCGGCCGTGACGAGACTTTCGACAACGTTCTCTATGACTGCAAAAGGCGGATCATGCAGGTCAACCTCGCCAGCGAGGTGAATGTGCTCGCGCGAGAGTTTCATCAACTGGCGATGCGTGAGTGGCGGACCCGTGACTTTACCTTCAACGGCATGTTGGCGGCGATCGAGGAGGTCATTGCGGGTTTCCCTGTCTATCGCACCTATGTCTCGCCCCAAGGCGCCGGCGAGGACGATCGACGCTATATCGAATGGGCATTGGCGCAAGCGAGAAAACGCTGGCACGGCATCGATGTCGGCATCTTCGACTTCATCCGCCGGGTCTTGACCGCCGATGCTTGCGGACCGACGTTGCGCGGCGATGCCGAGGAAATATTGCGCGTCGCTATGCATTTTCAGCAGGTGACCGGGCCGGTAATGGCCAAGGCCGCCGAGGATACGGCGTTCTATCGTTATGTCCGGCTGCTGGCGCTAAACGAGGTCGGTGGCGATCCGCGGCGCTTTGGCATGTCGGTCGCCGCCTTTCATCGCCTGACGCGGGACCGCGCCCGCCATTGGCCGCGTGCGATGGTGACGACGGCCACGCACGACACCAAGCGCGGCGAGGATGGCCGCGCCCGATTGGCGCTGTTGTCGGAGATGCCGCGCGAATGGGGCCGACGGTTGACCCAGTGGACCCGCCTTAACCGCTCGCGCCGGTCCGAGATCGACGGCGAAATCGTGCCGAGCCGCAACATCGAATATCTCTTTTACCAAGCGCTCCTTGGCGCCTGGCCGCCGGATCTCACGCCCGACGATCTAGAAGGGATGAGCAACCTGCGCGATCGGATCGGAGCGTATATGGTTAAGGCCGTGCGCGAAGCAAAGGAGCAAACAAGCTGGAGCAACCCCAACGCTCCTTACGAAGCAGCACTTCAGCGCTTTGTCCAAAGCGTGCTCGATGCATCACGAGCCAGCCCGTTTCTCGCCCAGTTCCACAATTTCGTCGGATCGCTGGCACGCCTCGGGGCGATCACGTCGCTCTCCCAGCTCGTGCTCAAGCTGACCGTGCCGGGGGTGCCGGATATCTATCAGGGCGATGAATTATGGGATTTCAGCCTCGTCGACCCCGACAACCGACGGCCGGTCGACTGGGGCAAGCGTCAGGCGCTGCTCGACGAGGTGGCCGCCGCCTCGCCGGCCGACCTTGCCCCCCATTGGCAGGATGGGCGAGAGAAGTTGTTTGCGACGCAGCGGCTACTCGCGCTGCGCCGGGCATTTCCGGAGCTGTTTGCCGAGGGCGATTATCAGCCGCTCGAGATAGAGGGTGAAAAAAGCAGCCATCTGTGCGCTTTCGCACGAAGCTGGGAGGATTTATCGCTCGTCGTCATGGTGCCGCGCCTTGTGCAGCGGCTCTACCGCGACGGCATGCCGGTCGATTGGGGATCAACGCGGGTCGTTCTACCCTCGGCGCCCGGTAGTTGGCGCGATGTATTTGCCGACCGCAGCCTGGAGTTGCTGGAACGACCTCATGCGACCGAGATCCTCGCCGATTTTCCGGTAGGGGTTCTCGTCTCGGGAGGCCCTCAACGGCACCAGCCAAACGAGCTATAGTCGCACCGTCACGAGCTTTGGTACGAGGCGCGGGATCCCAGGTTTCCCTGATCGTCGCGAGCATGATGGAGACGGTGATCGCGACGCGATTTGGCGCCTAGGCGGGCGCTGTCCCCCTTCATCGCCACGCCGCGGCCGAGCGCTCCGTGCTCACCCCGTCGGCGGCTTGGTCACCTGCATCGAGGGCATGCTCGACCGCCGCGTACCAGGCCGCGAGCTTGGGGTGGCGGGTGCGCCAGCTGTCGTCTGGGAACCGGAAGTCGAGATATCCCGGCATGCAGCCGAAGGGACCGGCGAAATTAGACTTCCTTGTTATAGTTGGGCAACGGTCATCAGGAGCGCGGATCAGGTGAAGCCGGCACCCTTCACATACCACCGTCCGACGACACTGCCCGACGCGTTGCGGCTCCTCGCCGAGCTGGCGCCGCAGGAAGGCCGGGTGCTGGCGGGAGGGCAGAGCCTGGTGCCGATCATGGCCTTTCGGTTAGCGCGGCCGGCGCATCTGATCGACATCAACCAGGTCGCCGGACTGGACGCGATGGTCGAGCAGGACAGCATGCTGCAGATCGGCGCGCGGGTGCGCCACGCCTCGTTCCACCGTCCGACCTGCACCGGTCCGCTCGGCGAGATGCTGGCCGCGATCGTGCGCCATATCGGGCATTACCCGATCCGGCTGCGCGGGACATTCTGCGGCAGCCTGGCGCATGCCGACCCGGCAGCGGAATGGTGTCTCGCGGCGGCGACATTGGACGCCGAGGTGATTGCCGTCAGCCATGGCGGCGAACGGGTTCTGAAAGCGAGGGAATTTTTCCGAGGGGCGATGGCGACGGCGCTCGCCGCCGACGAGCTACTGGTCGAGACGCGGCTCCCGATCCTGCCGCCGGCCACGTGTTTCGGCTTTGCCGAATTCGCCCGCCGCGCTGGAGACTTTGCGATGGCGATGGCGCTGGCGGTGCTGCGGATCGAGGACGGCGTCATCGCCGCGCCGCGCCTCGGCGTCGGCGGGGCCGAGGCAACGCCGCGCCGGATCGCCGCCGCCGAGGCGGTGCTGTGCGGCCAACGGCCCGGCGAGACGCTCTTTCGTGAAGCTGCCGCTGCCGCTGCCGCGGCGCTTGACCCGCTGGAAGACGCCCAGACCGATGCGCAATACCGCTGCGAGCTGGTCGGCACCATGGTGCATCGGGCGCTGACGCAGGCTTGCAGGTGAGGATCAGCATTTGGTCGAGCCGGTCGATATTGCGCTGAGAGTGAACGGCCGGGCTTATGCGCTGCGGCTGGAGCCGCGCTGCACCCTGCTCGATGCGATCCGCGACGAATGCGGGCTGACCGGCACGCATATGGGCTGCGAGCACGGGGTCTGCGGCGCCTGCACCGTGCTGGTCGACGGCGAGCCGGTGCGGTCCTGCCTGATGTTCGCGGTGCAGGCCGAAGGCTCTGCCGTCCGCACCGTCGAGGGGCTGGCCGACGGCGACGCGCTGCATCCGCTGCAGCGCGCCTTTATCGCGCATCACGGGGTGCAATGCGGCTTCTGCACGCCGGGCTTCCTGATGCTGACGTTGGGCATTCTGGAGCGCGAGCCCGATATCGGCGACGAGGATTTGCTGGAGGCGCTCTCGGCCAACCTCTGCCGCTGCACCGGCTATCAGGGCATCGTCGCCGCGGTGCGCGCCGCCGCCGCCGAATTGCGCCGGCGATGATCGGCCGCTCGCTGCCGCGGCTTGAAGACCCGCCGCTGGTTGCCGGGCGCGGCCGCTTTGTCGGCGATATTGGCTTTCCGCACCAGCTGCACATGCGCGTCGTGCGCTCGCCTTACGCCCATGCCGTGACCCGCCGGATCGATATCGCGGCAGCACTCGCTACACCCGGCGTCGCGGCGGTGTGGACCGGCGCCGACCTCGCCGATCTGCCGCCGATCGATTTCCGGGACCCGGCGGCCGAAGCGTTGCGCCCCTACCGCCAGCCGATCCTGGCGCGCGACCGGTTGCGCTATGTCGGCGAGCCGGTGGCGGCGGTGTTCGCGACCGATCCCTATCTCGCCGAAGACGCGGCGGACCTCGTGCTGATCGACGCCGAGGAATTGACCCCTCTTCTCGACGCCGACGCCGCACCCGGCAGCTTCGCCCCCGGGTTTTCGACCGAGGCACTGGTCATGCGCGCGGGCTATGGCGAGGTCGAGGCGGCGTTCGCCGCGGCGCACGCAATCGTCGCGCTCGACCTGACGATCGGTCGTCATACCGGGGTGCCGATCGAGACCCGCGGCGCACTCGCCCATTGGGACACCGCGCGCGATGTGCTGGAGCTTTACGGCGCGGCCAAGGTGCCGCACCGCAACCGCGACGCGCTGGCGCGGATGCTCGGCCGCAGCGCCGCGGCGGTGGTGCTGAAAGAAGGGAATACCGGCGGCGGGTTCGGCATCCGCGGCGAGCTCTACCCGGAGGATTTCCTGGTCTGCCTCGCGGCGCTGAGGCTGGGCCGGCCGGTCAAATGGATCGAGGATCGGCGCGAGCATTTGATGGCGGCGAACCATTCGCGCCAGCAGCGCCACCACGCCCGCGCCGCCGTCGACGCACAAGGGCGTGTGCTGGCGCTGGAAGACGAATTCTCTCTCGACCAGGGCGCCTATGTGCGCACCCACGGCGCCCGCGTTCCGGAGCTGACGATCAGCATGCTGCCGGGCCCATACCATATCCCAGCCTACCGCGCCGTCTGCCATTTCCGTCTGACCAACAAGACGCCGGCCGCGACCTATCGGGCGCCGGGACGGTTCGAGGGCACCTTCGTGCGCGAGCGGTTGATCGACGCGATCGCCGACCGGCTCGGCCTCGACCGGGTGGAGGTGCGGCGGCGCAATTTGATCACGCCGGCCGAGATGCCGTTCCGCCGGCCGCTCGCCGCACTCGGCACCGACGTGATCTACGATTCGGGCGACTACCCGCTGCTGCTCGACAAGGCAATGGCACGGATCGGCTGGGACGAGCTTCAGGCGGAGCTGCGGCGTCGGCGCGCCGAGGGCCAATTAGTCGGCGCGGGAATCGGCATCTTCGTCGAAAAAGGCGGGCTTGGCCCGATGGACGGCGCCCGAGTCACGGTCGATACGACGGGTGCCGTCGAGCTGGTCACCGGCGGCTCTTCGGTCGGCCAGGGAATCGCGACCGCGATGGCCCAGATCTGCGCCGATGCTCTGGGCGTCGATTACCGCAGGGTGCGGGTCGTGCTGGGCCAGACCGACCGCATCCAATACGGCATCGGCGCGCACGCCTCGCGCGCGTCGGTGATGACCGGCAACGCGACCCACGCCGCGACTTTGAAGCTGCGCGCAAAGGCGCTGGAGATGGCGGCCGCGCTACTCCAGACCGCACCCGATCGGCTCGACATCGTCGACGGTACCGTGGTTCATCGCGATCAGCCGGGCGGCCCCTCGATCACGCTGGCGGAGCTAGCACGGCATCTCGCACCCGACTCGCCGACGGTCGGCGACCGCGAGCCGGGGCTCTCCGCCGAGGGCTGGTTCCGCACCGCGCACATGACCTATCCCTACGGCGTGCATGCCGGGGTGGTGCGGGTCGACGCCGAGACCGGGCACGTGACCGTCGAGCGCTATCTGGTCGCCTACGACGTCGGGCGGGCGATCAACCCGATGCTGGTCGAGGGCCAGCTAGCGGGCGGCTTTCTGCAAGGATTGGGCGGCGCGCTCTACGAGGAATTCTTATATGACGAGCACGGCGAACCGCTGAGCGTCACCCTCGCTGATTACTTGATGCCGACCTTGCGCGAAACCCCACCCGTGGATGTGCTGGTCACTGAAGACGCGCCGAGCCCCTTGAACCCGCTCGGCATCAAGGGCGCGGGCGAAGGCGGTATCGCTGCGGTCGGTGCGGTGATCGCGGCGGCGATCGACGAAGCGATCGGCGTTCCGGGTGCAGTAACCCGGCTGCCGGCGACGCCGCAGCGGGTCAAGGCATTTTTGCGCAGGGCGGAACCGGGCCGCCATAGGGATTCGGGAGAGAACACATGGACTGCTGCAGTCACGCGCTGACGCGCCGAAACTGGATGTGGGGCACGGTGCTGGCGTCGGTTGGCGGGATGCTTGCCGGCGGCGCGGCGCCGACGGGCTCGACGGCCGCCGCGCAGACGGCCGAAGCCACCTCTGCCGCGCTCGGCGTTTTGCGCAAATCCATCTCGGTCGATGTCCATACCCATGGCGGGGCGACCGGGATCACCTCGAAGGCGGCCCCCGGGGACGATCTCGCGAATGGCATGCGGGCGGGATCGTTAGCGGTCGCCTGTCTCGCCGACGTGCCGGACGGCCCCGTCCTCGGTCGGAATGCGGCCGGCGTGCTGGGCGCGCTGCGCACGCCGGCGCCAGGCCAGCTCTACAGCCACCATCTCGAGCGGCTGGCCTGGATCGACGAGATTGTGGCGCACCACGGGCTGCGCCGCGCCCTCACGGCCGCCGACCTCGAGGCGGCGCATGCCGCCGGGCAGCCGGCCATTGTGGCGGACATCGAAGGGCTCGACTTCCTGGAGATGAAGCTCGAGCGCCTCGAGGAAGCGCACCAGCGCGGCGTCAGGCACGTGCAGCTGGTGCACTACACGCCGAACGACATCGGAGACTTTCAGACCGGCGCGGTGACGCACGATGGGCTCACCCCATTCGGCGCCGAGGCGATCCGCGCCTGTCACCGGCTCGGATTGGTATGCGACGTGGCACACGCGACCGAGGATACGGTCAAGCAGGCGGCCAAAGTGGCCACCAAACCCTTGCTGCTCTCGCACACTGCGCTGTTCGAATCGAAGGCGATGGGCCCGACACCGTTGAAGGGGCGGCAGATCAGCCGAGACCACGCACGGGCGATTGTAGAGACCGGCGGCTCGATCGGCGTCTGGCACTTTTTCCCGAATCTGGACAAGTATGTCGAAGGGTTGAAGGAGATGGCCGATGTCGTCGGCGTCGATCACGTCAGCATCGGCACCGACCAGCAGGTCGCCCCCGGCAGTGTGCAAGACTATACCCAATGGGTGCAGCTCGTCGCAGCGATGCTGAACGGCGGCTTTACCCCGGAGGAGGCCGGCAAGATCGCCGGCGGCAACTACATGCGGATCTTTCGTGTTGCAGTCGGTTGACCCAATGAATACGACGCTGCGCCGGCAAGGGGCGGTGTGCTGATGAGCGAGCTCCCGCGGGGGAGATTGCTGACCCTGGCGAACGCGCCGACCGTCGCCGCTTACACCGCGGCCGGGTTCTGGGGCGGCGAGACGATCTACCGGATCGCCGTCCGCCACGCGCGCGAGACACCGGACGCCTTCGCGGTGCGCGACCGGCACCGCCGGCTGACCTATCGGGCGTTGGTCGAAGCCGCCGACCGGCTGGCGGCGCATCTCGCCGGCCATGGCGTGCGGCCCGGCCAGCGGATCGCGATGTGGCTGCCGAGCCGGGTCGAGACCGCGGCGGCGCTCCTTGCCTGCTCGCGCAACGGCTATGTCTGCTGCCCGTCATTGCACCGCGACCACCGGGTGGGCGAGGTCATCGCGCTGATCGAGCGGATGCGCGCGGCGGCGGTGATCGCAGATGCCGGCCGCACCGATCTTTTCGATCGGCTGGCCGGGTGCGAGTTCGTCAAGCTCGTCCATTGTGTCGGCCCCGCCGAAGCGGCGCCTTTTGCCGATCTGCCGGGTCCCTCCGTGGATCTGGCGGTCAGCGAAGACCCGAACCAGGTCACCTACCTGCCCTTCACTTCCGGCACCACCGGCGAGCCGAAGGGCGTCATGCACAGCGACAACACCTTGTTCGCCACGGCGCGGATGATGGCCCGCGATTGGGCCTTGGAGCGCACCGTGCTCTACACGCTGAGCCCGTTGAGCCACAATCTCGGGCTCGGCGCGCTGATCACGGCACTGGCGGGCGGCGGCGAGCTCGTCGTGCACGACCTGCCGCGCGGGCAGAGCCTCGTCGACCGGCTGGAGGAGACCGGCGCCGGCTTCCTGTTCGGCGTGCCGACGCATGCGATCGACCTGTTGGCCGAAATGCGGGTTCGCGGTGTCGAGCGGCTCGGAGCGGTGCGCGGCTTCCGCATTTCCGGCGCCGCCGCCCCGGCGGGTTTGGTGGAGGGGCTGCTGCGCTGCGGGGTGGTGCCGCAAAGCGGCTACGGCATGACCGAGACCTGCTCGCACCAATACACGCTGCCCGTCGACCCGCCCGAGCGCATCGTCGAGACCTGCGGCCGCGCCTGCGAGGGCTACGAGATCCGCATCTGGCGCCAGGATGACCCCGATGCCGAGGTGCGGCCCGGCGAGATCGGGGAGATCGGCGGCCGCGGCGCCAGCCTGATGCTCGGCTATTTCGACGACCAGCAGGCGACCGAGGCCGCGTTCAATGCCGAGGGCTGGTTCATGACCGGCGATCTCGGTCGGATCGACGGCGACGGCTATCTGCGCGTCACCGGCCGCAAGAAGGATGTGATCATCCGCGGTGGCCGCAACATCCACCCGGCAAGGATCGAGGCGCTGGCGCTGCGCCATGCCGCGGTGGCGCAGGCGGCGGCCTTTCCGGTCCCCGACCCGCGGCTCGGCGAGCGCGTCTGCCTCGCCGTGGTGGCGCGCCAAGGCATGTGCGCCGAGCCGGGCGCGATCCTCGACCATCTGGATGTGGCCGGCTTGCTGCAATACGACATGCCGGAATTTTTTCTGACATTGGATGAGATGCCGCTGACCGCCAGCGGCAAGGTGCTGAAGCGCGAGCTGGCGCGCCTTGTGGCGCAGGGCTTGGTACAGCCTTTGCCGATGCGCGGGTGAGGGATGCGCGCGATCGTGGTTGACGAATTCGGGCCTCCGGAGCGGCTGCGCGTCGCCAAGGCACCGATGCCGGTTCCGGGGCCGGGTGAAGTGCTGGTGACGGTGCATGCCGTACCGGTCAATTACGTCGACCTGCTGGTAGTTGGAGGCGCCTACCAGTTCCTGCCGCCGCGCCCGTTCATCCCCGGCAAGGGGCCGGCCGGCATGGTCGCGGCGCTGGGGCCAGAGGTGGGCACGCTGCGGGTCGGCGATCGGGTGCTGGCGATGGCCGAAGCGGGCGGCTATGCCGAGGCGGTGGTGCTGCCGGCCGATCAATGCCACCCCTTGCCGCCGCGGATGTCCTTTCCCGAGGCCGCATCGCTGAGCCTTGTTTACGACACTGCCTGGTTCGCGTTGCGCGAGCGCGCGCGGCTAACACCCGGCGAGACGGTGCTGGTCCTCGGCGCCTCGGGCGGGGTCGGGCGGGCGGCGGTGCAGTTCGGCCGCGCGATGGGGGCGCGCGTGCTCGCCGGCATTTCGCGGCCCGAGAGGGAAGCGGTGCTGCGCGAGGCTGGTGCCGATGCAATAATCGACCTGTCCCGCTCGAATTTGCGCGAGGCGTTGCGCGAGCAGGTCCATGCGGAGACCGAAGGACGGGGCGTCGACATGATCCTCGATCCTCTGGGCGGGGATGTGTTCGGCGGCGGCCTTGCGAGCGCTCGCCTGGTGCGGCCGGCTGGTGGTGATCGGCTTTGCCGCCGGCGGCATCCCGACGATCAAGGCCAACTACCTGCTCTTGAAGAACATCGAGGTCAGCGGCTTGCAGATCAGTGACTACCGCAAGCGACGGCCGGACCGGATGGCGGCTTGCTTTGCCGAGATCTTCGACCTCGATGGCCGAGGCTTGGTGCAGCCGGACCAGGTCGTGCCGTTCCCGCTCGACCAGGCCGGTAACGCGCTGGCGGCGTTGCGCGATCGCCGCCTTACCGGCCGCGCCGTGCTGTACCCGCGCGAAGGTTGAACCGGACTTGACGGATGGCCGCCGTCTCGGCACGGTGGTGGAGAAACTCGATCGGGGGAGGAACTGCCATGGCCGATACATGGGGACCACGCCTCCTGAGTATCCTACGGTTTTTTGCCGGGCTCCTTTTTATGGAGCACGGCCTTGCCAAATTGTTCGGCTTTCCGCATGTAGCCAATTTCGATCAGCTCCACCTCTTCTCGCTCTTGGGGCTGGCGGGGGTGATCGAGGCCGTGGGCGGGGCGCTGGTGTGCGTCGGCCTTTACACGCGGATCGCCGCCTTCGTCATGTCGGGGGAGATGGCCGTCGCCTATTTCATGTCGCACGCGCCGCGCAATTTCTTTCCCGTCATCAACGCCGGGGATGCCGCGATCCTCTACTGCTTCATCTTCTTCTATTTCTTCGTCGTCGGTGGCGGGGAGTGGAGCCTCGACCGGTGGTGGCGCAAGGTCTCGGCTCGCGCCTA
>CAWAFE010000016.1:0-26844 GCA_963781215.1 uncultured Alphaproteobacteria bacterium | reverse complement strand
GTCGCCGCCTCTGTGCGGCCGGGGAGCGGGAGGTTGCCGGCTCTTGGCCTTGTCCCGCTCCCCGCGGCGTCAGGTCTTGTGGGCGGAGGCGCGGTAGATCGCGTCGATCGAGGTGGCGAGGGCCCCCTCGAATTCGGCGTCGCTCATCGACACGCGGAGATCCTGGACGAGGGCGCGCGAGAAGCTAGCGATCATGCCGTGGTTGGCGGCGAGGCGCTGGCAGGCGTCGGCGCGCGTATAGCCGCCCGAGAGTGCCACGACCCGGGCGCAGCGCGGGTGGTTGACGAGCGGCGCGTAGAGGTCGGCGACATCGGGCAGGGTCAATTTGAACATGACCTGACGGCCCGCCGGCAAGGCGTCGGTGCGTTTTTTCAATTCGTCGAGCAGGATCGCCTCGGCCCCCTTCTTGTCGGGGCTCTTGATCGAGACCTCGGGCTCGAGGATCGGCATCAGCCCGTGCCGGGCGATCTGGTCGCCGAACTCGAACTGCTGTGCCGCGATCGCGGCGATGCCGTCCTTATTGGCGAGATTTATGACCGAACGCATCTTGGTGCCGAAAACGCCGAGCTTTGCCGCGCGCTCGCACAATTGATCGAGCTGCGGCATCGGGCGCATCAGCTGGACGCCGTCCTTCTCCGCTTCGAGCCCGCGGTCAACCTTGACAAACGGCACAACGACGCGGTCTTCCCACAGATAGGACGGGGTCGGCTTGCCGCGCACCTCGCCGTCCATGGTGCCCTCGAACAGGATTGTCCCGATGACCTTGTCGCCGGTAAAGGCGGGGGCGGTCATGATGCGCACCCGCATCTCGTGTATCAGCCGAAACATCTTTTGCTGGTCGTCGGTGTAGGCGCTGTCCGGAATGCCGTAGAGGCGCAAGGCGCCCGGCGACGACCCGCCGCTCTGGTCGAGTGCCGCGATAAAGCCGTCCTTGCCGGACATTTGCGCCATCATCTTGTCATTCGCCATCATCGCCTCCTCAGGTTCGGGCCGATGCGCTTGGGAAACCGCGCCCGGCGGCGGGCGATCGACCCCGCCGGTCAAAAGAAGAACGTCAGGTTCTTGGCCATCAACACGTTCTGGTCGAGGACGATCTTGCGCCGGGCGATCTGCCAGCCGTCGCCCACCCGGCGCAACCGGTCCTCGCGCTTGCCGACCAGGATGTCGGTCTCGGTCTCGACCCGGTTGCGGTAGATCAGAAACCGGCATTTGGTGGCGACCTCGGCCGGCTCGCTCGGCGACGGGCTCACCTCTATCAACTGGACATTGGAGATCATGTGCGAGATGCGGGAAACGGGCTCTTCGGCCCAATGGATCCCGGTCTGGATCTGCCGCACCCGCCGGGTCAGCGTATCCTTGCCTTCATCGAACCAGTTGATGTCATGGTCGGCGCGGGTGAATTCGCGCTCCGCTTCGCCGACCTTGACGTTGCGCCGCATCGGCATCCAGTAGCGGACATCCTCGGCCACCAGCGCCAGCCAATCCTCATAGCGCCGCTCGTCGAGCAGATCGGCCTCGTGGTAGAGGAAATCCTCGATCTCCTGCTTCAGCAGCAGGCGGGTCAGTTGTTCGGTCGTATTCATCCGCAGACCGAGCCGTCGCCCCCGCGAAAGCGGGGGCCCTGGGTATCCTGCCGGGCGTCGCCGCCCTTGGGTTCCCGCTTTCGCGGGAACGACGAAGAGGATTGCGAGCCCAGTAACACGAGAACGGTGGGTGCTACTGCGCGGCGGCGCGCTGAGCTTCGAGCTCCACGTCCCATGGGCCGGGGAAGCGGCCATCGCCCATCAGTTCGCGGGTGAAGACATGGTCCTCGCGCGGCCATTCGGCGCGCGGCATCTCGTAATAGACCTCGACGCCGTTGCCGTCGGGGTCCTTCAGGTAGATGCCCAGCGAGATGCCGTGATCGGCGACTCGGCCGATCGGAACATTTATTTCTTTGAGATGCTGATAGAATTCCTTCAGATCGTCGAGGCTGTCGAGGCGCCAGGCCATATGGTTGAGGCCGACCTGGCCTTTCTCCTGCAATGGAGCGTTCGGCCCCAATTGCATCAGCGCCACCTCGTGCGACTGCTCGCGGTCGGCCGACATGAAAGCCGCCCAGCCCGGGCGGTACTCGTAGGTGTGCAGGCCGAGCACGTCCTCGTACCATTTCTTCGAGCGCTCGGCGTCGCGCACAAACACATTAACGTGCCCCAGATATTTCGGCTTTACGGTCATCTGTCATCCTCCGTCATGAGTTGTCGTCTTCGCGCCCGAGAAATTCGAGGACGCGGTCCATCACTTCCTTTTTCGGGTAGATCGACGCGATCGCGCGCGCCCTGGTCAAGGGGTCGCTGGCGAAGAAGCGTTCGTAGAGCACCTGGCGGCCGGCGAAGGCGCTGCCGGCGAGGTCCCAGGCGAGACGGAAGAGCCGCACCCGCTCCTTGGCGCTGGTGTTGTCGGTCGCCAGGTATTGCTCGATATCGGCCCCCAGCGGCCCGCGGAAATCGGCCTCGGTCGGCGCGATCAGAAAGCTGCTCGAGCCCAACAGCTGAATGATCTCGATCATCCGCGGATAGGCGTTCATGAATAGATTGCGCGGACTCTCGACCATCAGCTGGTCGGGGGTCATGACCCCCCACTCGTCTAGCGTGGCGTCGGCCTCGGCGGCGCGCATACAGGCGCGGGTCATCTGCGCGTAGAGCATCAACTCGCCGATCCGCTCCTCGACATGCGGCAGATGGGAATTGCCCAAGGTCTGCGTCATCAGCAGCGCCACGCCGAGCACGAACTCGCATTTGGCGAGGTTCTTGACCGCACCCTGATGCGCCGAATGCGCCGAGGAATGGGTGACGGCGGCGGTGCGGTTGAGCATGTCGACATCGCCCAGCAGGAACACCCGCTCCCACGGCACCAGCACGTCGTCGAAAAAGACGACGCAATCCATCTCCTCGAAGCGCGAGCCCAGCGGATGGTCGAAATGCGAGCGGCCGAGATCGAAGCTCTCGCGGCAGAGGAATCTGAGTCCTTTGGCGCCGCACGGGATGGCAAAGCTCAGCGCGAACGGGCTGTGGCTCTCGGTGTGCCGACCCATGCGCGGCGAATAGACCCCGATCTCGTCGGCGAGCGGCCCCAGGGTCGCCAGGATCCGCGCGCCGCGCACGATAATGCCGGCATCGGTCTCGCGCACGACCTGCAGTGCCGTCCCCTCTTCGAGGTTGAAGACGCCAGAGACGGTGCGGCTGCGCTGCAGGTTGATCAGCGAGTGGGTCAGGGTCAGGTCGTTTTCGCGGATGTATTCGTAATAGCGGCGCATGTTCTCGCCGTATTCGGGCTTGCCCTGCGCGAAAAAGGCCTCAGCCCCGGCCCAGGCGGAATAGGTGACGTTCATGAAATCGGGCGAGCGGCCCATCATGCCGCAAGTGGTCCGCGCCCAGTTCAGCATCATGGCGCGGCGCTTTTCGAGGTCCTCGCGGGTGCGCGGGATGATGAAGGAGAGCCCCACCCGGTCGCCGCTCGTCGGCGACACATAGGTCATCTGGTCGCGCAATTTCGGATCGCATTGCATGTCGTAGAGCGAGGCGATGGCCTTAGCCCCGTTCTTCAGGCCGGGATGCGTGGTGACGTCCTTTACCCGCTCGCCGCCGAGCCAGACTTCCCGCTCCTGCTCGCGCAGGCCTGCGAGGTATTGCTTTCCGGTACGCGCCGGCATCGCGCCACTCCCTGACGGCGGAATCCGGAGTGAGACTACGCCAAGGCCGGGTGGAAAACCAGCAATCCGTCGCGGGTCGACAGTGCCGGCAGCGTGTTGCAGGATGCGGTGGAAAGCAACCCGAAGAAGGAAACGCCAAGATGCCCGAGACGCCGACCTTTGGCCGCTATGCCGAGATCCCCTATGACCAGATGACGCCGGAACAGCAGGAAGGCTACCGGACGTTGATCGAGACCCGCGGCCGGCTCCCCGGCCCGAACAAGATCTATGTGCACAACCCCAAGCTGGCGAAGGTGATGGGGCCGCTGGGCGCCTATTTTCGGACCGGCTATTCCCTGAGCGAGCGTGAACGCGAGATCGCGGTCGTCATCATCAACAGCAAGTTTCATTCGGCCTACCCGACTAACGCGCATGAGCGCGCCGGCAAGGCGGCCGGATTGCCGAACGACAAGGTCGAGGCGTTGCTCTCGGGCCTGCCGACCTCGTTCGACGACAAGCGCGAGCAGGTGGTCTACGAAATGGCGACGTGCCTCGCCAATTCGCGCTGGGTCTCGAAGGGGCTTTTCGACCGCGCGGTCGCCGCACTCGGTCACGAGGGCATCACCGACGTGATCACCCTGATGGGCTTTTACAGCAGCGTGTCGATGACCCTGGCCTTCTACGACGTCCCCGCCGGCGCCGAAGGCATGGCCCGCTGACCGCAAAGCTGGGGAGGAAACCGAAAATGCCCGAGACGCCGACCTTCGGCCGCTATGCCGAAATCCCCTACGACCGGATGACGCCGGAGCAGCAGGAAGGCTATCGCTCGCTGATCGAGACCCGCGGCGCGCTCGGCGGGCCGAACAAAATCCTGGTGCACAACCCCAAGCTGGCGAAGGTCGTGGGGCCGTTCGGCGCGCATTTCCGCACTGGCTATTCATTGAGCGAGCGCGAGCGCGAGATCGCCGTCGTCATCATCAACAGCAAGTGGCGTTCGATCTACCCGACCAACGCCCACGAGCGCGCCGCCAAGGCGGCCGGATTGCCGGCCGACAAGGTCGAGGCGATGCTATCGGGCCTGCCGACATCGTTCTCCGACACCCGCGAGCAGGTGGTCTACGAGATGGCGACGTGTCTCGCCAATTCGCGCTGGGTGTCGAAGGGGCTCTACGACCGCGCGGTCGCGGCCTTGGGCCATGTCGGCATTACCGACGTCATCTGCCTGATGGGCCACTACACCAGCGTCTCGATGACATTGGCATTCTACGACGTGCCCGCCGGCGCCGAAGGCATGCAGCGCTGATCACCCGGGGGTCCGCCGCGGCGGACCTCCCGCGCGCTGTTGCGCAGGCTCTCGCGCTCTGGCAGAAAGTCCGCAAGAACAACAACAGGTGGTCGTGCAGGACAATCCTAGAGGAGGCGATCGATGGTCACCCGGGCCCCGTTCTTGAAGGCGCGTTACAGCGGCTACCACCATCGCCGGGTTCCGGCCGAGGATGCCGAGCTCACCCATGTCGGCCCGGACACGCCGTGCGGGGAATACATGCGCCGTTTTTGGCAGCCGGTCTGCTATTCGGACGATCTGAAGGACCTGCCGCTCAAGCTCAAAATCCTCGGCGAGGACTTCGTCGCCTTCCGCGACGGCAGCGGCGAGGCCGGGCTTCTGGAATTGCACTGCCCGCATCGCGGCACCTCGCTCGAATTCGGGCTGGTCGGCGAGAAGGGCATCCGCTGCTGCTATCACGGCTGGCTGTTCGGCTGCGACGGCACGATCCTCGAAACCCCGGGCGAGCCGGCGACCAGCACCTTGAAGGACCGGCTGTTCCACGGCGCCTACCCGGTGCACGAGGCGCACGGCATGATGTTCGCCTATCTGGGGCCGCCCGAAGAGATGCCGGTCTTTCCGGCCTACGACAGCTTTTGCCGGCCCGGCTTTCGCATGATCCCCGGCCGGAAATACTTCTATCCGTGCAACTGGCTACAAATTCTCGAAAACACGATGGACGCCGTCCACACGGCGTTCCTCCACACGATCGTCAGTGGTGCTGTGTTCACCGACGAGTTCGGCGTTTTGCCGGAGCTGGAGTTCGCCGAGACCCCGGTCGGGATCATCTACATCGCGACCCGCCGCGTCGGCGACAACATCTGGGCGCGGATGGTCGAGAATGTGTTGCCGAACCTGCAGCAGGTGGCGCCGATCTGGGAAACCGGCCATCACGCGCACCCGTTCAGCGGCCCGATGATGAGCCGCTGGATCGTGCCGCTCGACAACACCAACACGATGCTGATCGAATTCCGCCACGTCAGTGAGACCGAGGGGGTCGTCACGCCCGACTGGTGGGCCGACCGCAGCATCATGCTGCCGGGGCAGCTCGGAATGGATACCTACGAGGAAGGCCAGCGGCATCCCGGCGATTTCGAGGCGCAGGTGTCGCAGCGCCCGGTCGCCGTCCATGGTCTCGAGCATCTCGCCACCACCGACCGCGGCATCAGCATGTTCCGCAACCAGATCCGGCATGGCATTCGTGCGGTCAAGGCGGGCAAAGACCCCGATGGGCTGTATCGCGACGGCGGGGTGATCCCGACCTACTGCAACGATACGGTCGTGCGCGTGCCGCCGGCCAAAACGCCGGAGCTCGACAAGAAGCTGATGCGCGCGACCGGACGGCGGCTCGCCGACGGCTACATCAAACAGCCGCCCCTGCTCGCCGCCGCCGAATAGGCGACGCTGTCCGGCCTGCCGACCTCATTTTTCGACACCCGCGAGCAGGTGGTCCACTGCCTCGCCAATTCGCGCTGGCTTTTGAAGCGGCTCCACGCGACCGCGCGGTCGCGGCGTTGGGACATGTCGGCATTACCGACGTCATCTGTCTGATGGGCCACCAAACCAGCGCCTCGATGACATTGGCGTTCTGCAACATGCCCGCCGGCGCCGAAGGTGGGCAGCGCTGACCCGGCGGGGGAGCGACCTCGCAGCGGCTTTCCTGGCTTATCGCCGAGGTTTACCCTCACTGCACCAGTGAGACGGAGACCAACATGACCGCAGCGAAAGGCTTTGTGATACCCGCGGGCGGCGGCAAGCGCTTCGACAGCCCGGCGCCGGGCCGCTATTTCGCCTTGAAGCTCCTCGGGCGCGAGACCGGCGAGAGCATCATGATGTTCGAGGAGACCCTGCCGGCCGGCACCGCGAGCCTGTATCACCTCCACTGCGACAGCGACGAGGTCGCCTGGGTGCTCGCCGGCGAGTTCACCTTCAAGATCGGCGACGAGATTGCGGTCGGCGGCCCCGGCACCTGCGCGTTCATGCCGCGAGACCTCGCGCATGCCTGGAAGAACACCGGCAGCGAGACCGGCAGCGTGCTGTTTTTGTACACGCCGGCCGCCGCCGGCGGCCTGATCGAGGCGCTGTCGGAGCACCGCCCGGGCAACGACGACGAACGCCGGGATCTTTTCGAGCGCCACCGCTGGCAGGTCGTCGGCCCAAACCCGCTTTGAGGCGAGCGACGGGCGCAGGCGCGGCCTCGAGCCGCCTCTGGTGCTGCGCCGTCGTGGCGGTCGGGAAATGCCTCATCCTGAAGAGGCCGCGAAGGCGCCGTCTCGAAGAGCCTGCCCTCGCGAAGGCGGGGGACGCACGCCGCCGATCCAGTCGATCCGGGATTTCTTGCCCGGCCGTGGCGCAAACCCGCCTCAATCGGAGCCGCGGTCGGCGGCGTGCAGGCGAAACGACACGGCCCCGTAGGTGCTCACCAAATAGGGGACGAGATAGGTCAGCGTGAGCTTGGCTACTTCGAGGCGCTGACCGGAAAATAGCTTGTCGCCTTGGTTGATCAGGTTGAGCACGGTGCCGACGATCGCCGCGACCCAGAGAGAGCGGCGCGGGACGCCGCCGGTTACCGCGTAGCGCCAGACGAGCCGCCAGCCTTTCTCGTCGTTCACGACAGCCAGCGCTTGCGCCGGCGGTAGTGCTTGAGGTCGCGGTAGGATTTGCGCGTACCGGCCTCGTTGAGCCCGAGATAGAACTCCTTGATGTCGGAATTCTGGCGTAGCCCCTCGGCCGGGCCTTCGAGCACGATGCGACCATTCTCCATGACATAGCCGTGGTCTGCGATCTCAAGCGCCAGCGCCGCGTTTTGCTCGACCAGCAGCACGGTCAGCTGCTGCTCTTCCTTGAGCCGGCGAATGATGCCGAAGATCTCCTCGACGAGCTGCGGCGCCAGCCCAAGCGAGGGTTCGTCGAGCAGGATCACCCTGGGGTCGGACATCAGGGCCCGGCCGATTACCAGCATCTGCTGCTCCCCGCCCGAGAGATAGCCGGAGGGCTGGTGGCGGCGCTCCTTCAAAGGCGCGAAAATGTCGTAAACGCGTTCGATGCTGTTCCGGACCGCCCCAAAATCGCGGCGGGTGTGCGCCCCGGCGACGAGATTGTCCTCGACCGTCAGGTTCTCGAACACACGCCGCCCCTCGAACACCTGCGCCACCCCGCGTTGGACGACCTTGTGCGGCGGCAGGCGGTCGAGCCGCTCGTCGTCGAGCTGGATGGCGCCCTTGGTCACCTCGCCGCGCTCCGAGTGCAACAGCCCGGAGATCGCCTTCAGGGTCGTCGTCTTACCGGCTCCGTTGGCCCCGAGCAGGGTGGTGATGCGACCCTCCTCGGCAACCAGCGAGACGCCCTTCAGCACCAGTATGGCGTTGTCGTAGACGACCTCGATATTGTTCAGCGTCAGCATCGGGCGGCCTCGGTGCGCGGCTACTCGGCAGTCTTGATCGCGTTCTCGACGACATCGCGATAGGCGCGGAACCAGTCCGTTTCCTTGACGAATTTGCCGTCATGGACCTGGAAGACCTGCACCCAGCCGCCGCCTTCGTGGTCGGTCGGGGTCACCTGCAACGGCGGAACGAGCCCGCCGAGGGTGAAGTCGTGGATCTGCTCCAGACCCTGCTTGATGTCAGTGCCGGTGGGCGGCTTGCCGCCGGTCGCTTTCAGCGCGTTACGGATCGCCTCGACATGGATTGCGGCCTGCAGCAAGCCCCGGTTGTAATAGACGGTATTGTCGTCCATCAGCTTGAACGGCGCCTTGCCGTCCTTTTTGTACATGTCCTTGATCTGCTTGCGCACCGGATAGTCGTCGCCGGCACCGGCAAATTGCATCGCGTGGTAGCCTTCGGCGATGCCGAACCCGCCCGCCGCCTCGATGTCGGCCTCGGAGGAGGCCCACACCAGGCCGACCACCTTGGAGAGTGGATAGCCGTTTGCCTTGAACGCCTTGATCGACAGGGCCGGCGACCGTCCGAAGAGATGCGAGATCACAAAGTCTGGGCGATAGCGCTGGGTGATGTCGAGCACCTGCGCGCCGATCTCGACGCCGGGCGGCGGCACGGCAAAGGTGCGCAGATCGAACCCCTCGCGTTTCTGCAATGCCTCGATGATCGGCAGCGGCTCGCGGCCGGCAGGGTTATCGTAGAAGATGTAGGCGATCTTCTTGTCCTTGAGGCTGCCGCCGAGTTTGTCCTTGACGAATTGGACCGCCGCCGCACCCTGCGACCAATAGGTCGCGGCGATCGGGAACAGGTACGGGTAGCGGTTGCCGTCGGCCGCCGCGGCAATGCCAAACCCCGGCGAGGTCGTGGCAATCTTGTCCTGCTCCAGCCGTTGGTTCAGCGCCACGGTCATCGGCGTGCCGTAGAGCGTCATCAGAACCGCACCTTCGGCCTTCTGGCGCTCGTAGGCTTCGACCGCCTGCGGCACTTTGTACTGATTGTCGATCTCGTCGGGTTTTATCTTGTAGCCGTCGATGCCGCCCGTCGCGTTGATGAGTGCGTAGTAGTCCTCCATCGCCGGACACAGCACGACGCCGGTGATCTGGGTCGGCCCGGTACGGTCGCATTGGACCCCGATGCTGATCTCCTTCTGCTGCGCCGCGGCCGGGCCCGCGAGCCACAGACCAATTGCCGCACCCAACGCGAAGGCCGGCCGCGTCAGCCTGATCGATCCCATCGCTCTCCTCCCGATCTCCTGCACCGCACCCGGCAGTTGGCCCGTCCTCTTCAATCCCGGACGGGCCAAGCCCGGCACCTGCTATTCCGCGGTCTTGACCGCGTTCTCGACGACATCGCGGTAGGCGCGGAACCAGTCGGTCGCCTTGACGAACTTGCCATCGTGGACCTGGAACACCTGCACCCAGCCGCCGCCCTCGTGGTCGGTCGGCGTGATCTGCAGCGGCGGCACCAGCCCGCCCAGGGTGAAGTCCTTTATCTGCTCCAACCCCTGCTTGACCTGTTCGCCGGTCGGCTTTTGGCCGCCGCTCAACTTGAGCGCGTTGCGGATCCCCTGGACCTGGATCGCCGCCTGCAACAAGCCGCGGTTGTAGATGACAGTATCATCCAGCCCCTTTGGCAACTCCTTGCCTTCCTTCTTGTACATCGCCTTGATCTGCTGCCGCACCGGATAGTCGTCGCCGGCGCCGGCGAACTGCATCGTGTTGTAGCCCTCGGCCACCCCCCAGCCGCCGGCCGCGGCGATGTCGGCTTCGGCCGAGGCCCAGACGAGTCCGACCACCTTTGAGAGCGGGTATCCGGCACCCTTCAACCCCTTGATCATCACCGAGGGCGAGCGGCCGAACAGGTGGGCGATCACAAAGTCGGGATGATAGCGCTGGGTGATGTCGAGGATCTGCGCCCCCATCTCGACCCCAGGCGGCGGTACGGCGAAGGTGCGCAGCTCGAACCCTTCCGACTTCTGCAAGGCTTCGAGGATCGGCATCGGCTCCTTGCCGGCCGGGTTGTCGTAGTAGACGTAGGCGATCTTCTTGCCTTTCAGACTGCCGCCCAATTTATCCTTGGCGAACTGGACCGCGGCCGCACCCTGCGACCAATAGGTCGCGGCGATCGGGAACAGGTAAGGAAACCTGGTCCCGTCGGCGGCGGCGGCAATACCGAAGCCGGGCGAGGTCGTCGGCATCTTGTCCTGCTCGAGCCGCTGGTTCAGCGCGACAGTCTGCGGCGTGCCGTAGAGGGTCATCATCACGACGCCCATCTGCTTTTGCCGCTCATATGCCTCGATCCCTTGCGGGACCTTGTACTGGTTGTCGATCTCGTCGCCGCGGATCTTCCAGCCGTCGACACCGCCCTCTGAGTTGACCAGCGCATAGTAATCCTGCATCGCCGGGCACAGTACCGTGCCGACGATCTGGGTCGGACCGGTGCGGTCGCACTGATCGCCGATCACCAGCTCCTTCTGATCGGCTGCCGCCGCCGGGCCCACGAGCCACAGCGCCGCCGCCGCGCCCGCCACGACCGATAGCAAATTCGGCCTTATCCTTGTCATCACTGCTCCTTTGGTTTTATTCCCGTTATCCTGCTATTCCGCGGTCTTGATCGCATGTTCGACGACATCGCGGTAGGCGCGGAACCAGTCCGTTTCCTTGACGAATTTGCCGTCATGGACCTGGAAGACCTGCACCCAGCCGCCGCCTTCGTGGTCGGTCGGGGTCACCTGCAACGGCGGAACGAGCCCGCCGAGGGTGAAGTCGTGAATCTGCTCGAAGCCCTTCTTGACATCCTCTCCGGTCGGCTTGTTGCCGCCAGTCACCGCCAATGCATGACGGATCGCCTCGACATGCAACGCGGCGTTGAGGAGGCCGCGATTGTAGATGACGGTATCGTCCATCTCCTTCGGCGGATCCTTGCCGTCCTTCTTGTACATCGCCTTGATTTCCTGGCGCACCGGATAATCGTCGCCGGCGCCGGCAAACTGCATCGTATGATAGCCCTCGGCCACCCCCCAGCCGCCGGCCGCGGCGATGTCGGCTTCGGCCGAGGCCCAAACCAGCCCGATCGCCTTCGATAGCGGATAGCCCGCCCCCTTGAACCCCTTGATCATTACCGACGGCGAGCGGCCGAACAGGTGGGCGATCACGAAGTCGGGCCGGTAGCGCTGAGTAATGTCGAGGATCTGCGCCCCCATCTCGACCCCCGGCGGCGGCACCGCGAAAGTGCGCAACTCGAACCCTTCGGTCTTCTGCAAGGCCTCGATAATCGAGATCGGCTCCTTGCCGGCGGGATTGTCGTAATAAACATAGGCGATCTTCTTGCCCTGCAGGTTGCCACCGAGCTGGTCCTTGACAAATTTGACGGCGGCCGCACCCTGCGACCAATAGGTCGCAGCGATGGGAAAGAGGTACGGGAACCGCACGCCGTCGGCGCCCGCGGCAATGCCGAAGCCGGGCGAGGTCGTCGGCATATGGTCGCGCTCCAGCCGCTCGTTGAGCGCCACGGTCTGCGGTGTGCCGTAGATCATCATCGAGACGGCGCCCATTTGTTTCTGACGCTCGTAGGCCTCGACCGCCGGCGGCACCTTATATTGCTGGTCGATCTCGTTGTATTCGAGCTTCCAGCCGTCGATCCCGCCCTTGGAGTTGATCAGGCTGATGTAGTCCTGCTGCGCCGGGCAGATGACGACGCCGACGATCTGGGTCGGCCCGGTGCGGTCGCACTGGGCGCCGAGCAGCAGCTCCTTCGACTGCGCCGCCGCGGTTCCGGCGAGCGCCAACCCGGCAGCCATGCCCGCCGCGAGCCCCAGCATGGTCCTCGACAGCTTTGCCATCTGAAGTTCCTCCCTCAATAAGAAAACGGCCACACGCGAAAGTAGTTTCTTATGTTGCGCCACAGGCGGTTGAGGCCTTCAGGCTCGACCACCAGGAAGAGGATGATCAGCCCGCCGAACATGACGAGCCGCAGGTTCGGGATCACGTTCAAGAGATCGGCCTGGGAGAAAATGAGGCTCCCGAAGCCTTCGAGAAACCAGCGGGTCGCGATCGGCAAGAGGGTCACGAAGATCGCGCCGAAGACCGAGCCCAGGACCGAGCCGAGGCCGCCGATGATCACCATCGCCAGATAGTCGATCGACACGTCGATCTGGAACTGCTCGTAATTGGCGATCCCGAGATAGTAGCTCTCCAGCACCCCGGCGACCCCGGCGTAGAACGACGAGATCGCAAACGCAAAGAGCTTGTAGCGGAAGATGTTGATGCCGATGATCTCGGCGGCGATGTCCTGGTCGCGGATCGCGATGAAGGCGCGGCCGATCCGGCTGCGCACCAAATTCAGGGTGCCGATCAGCGCCAGCACCACGAACAGCATCAGGAACACGTAGATCTGTGCCTCGGTCTTGAGCTGGAGGCCGAGGAAGGACGGGCGCGGGATCGTAATCGAGGCCTGCACCCCACCCGAGATCCACTGCACGTGGTTGATCGTCCACTCGATGATCAGCTGAGCGGCCAGCGTGGCGATGGCGAGGTAGATGCCCTTGATGCGAAGCGACGGGATGCCGACGAGCGCGCCGATCAGCGCCGCCATCAGCCCGCCGGCCGGGATCACGACCCAGAACGGCATGCCGAGCCGCACGATCAAATTGGCGGCGGTATAGGCCCCGACCGACATGAAGGCGCCGTGGCCGATCGAGATCTGCCCGGTGTAGCCGACCAGGATGTTGAGGCCGAGCGCACCGACGATGGCGATCAGGATCAGGTTCAGGATCGAGAGGTAATAGTCGCCGAGGAACAGCGGCGCGACCGCGACGAACAGGCCCGCCAGCACCGCCACCGTCCATTTGGCGATCGGCAATGGGTAAAGCGCCATGTCGGCGGCATAGCTGGTTTTGAAGACGCCGGCCTCGCGATGAAACATGGCTCCTGTTCCGGCGCCTTTCCTCTAGACCCGCTCGATGCGGCGGCGGCCGAAGATCCCTTCGGGCCGCACCATCAGGGCGGCGATCATCAGCACATAGGGTGCGAAATCCTTGGTGCCGCCGCCGACGATCGGGTCGAAATAACCGGCGGCGAGGCTTTCGACGACGCCAACGATCAGCCCGCCCACGACGGCGCCGATCACCGAATCGAGGCCGCCGAGGATCACCACCGGGAAGACCTTGAGGCCGACCAGCGCCAGCTGGTTGTCGACGCCGAGCATGGCGCCCCAGACGACCCCGCCCAATGCCGAGACGACACCGGCCATCGCCCAGGCGAAGGCGAAATAGCGCTGGACGTTGATCCCCATCGCCATCGCCACCTGCTGGCTGTCGGCGACCGCGCGCATGGCGATGCCGACCCGGCTCTTCAGGAAAAACCAGGTGAAGCCGCCGAGGAAGAGAAGGCTGACTCCGGCGCCGACGAGCTGCACGGGCGGCAGCATCAGGGGGCCGAGAAAGATGGGCGTGTCGCCGATCGGCATCGCGATGGCGCGGGTGCCGGCGCCGAAGAACAGTACCGCCACACCTCTGAGCACGGCGGCGAGCCCGATCGTCGCCATCACGACGGCGATGATCGGCCGCCCGATCAACGGCCGCAGGACGACGCGTTCGAGCCCGAACCCCAGCGCCACCATGCCGGCGACCGCGATCAGCGCCGCCAGCCAGAACGGCAACCCGGCCATCCCGATCGCGGCGGCGGCGATGAAGCCGGCGAACATGACGAACTCGCCCTGTGCGAAATTGATCGCGTCGGTCGCCTTGTAGATCAGCACAAAGCCCAGCGCGATCAGCGCATACATCAGCCCGATCAGCACCCCGTTGGTCACCAGGACCAGGGTGAACGTCCAGTCGAACTCAGGCATTGGCGGGCTCAGGCATTGGCGGGCTCAGGCATAGGCTGGCTCACGCGCCGGGGCGACGGCGCCGGCGACGTCCTCGATCGCCATCCGCGCCTCCAGCGTGGCCTTGCGCCCGTCCTCGTAGGTGATCTCGGTCGCCACCGCGATCTCATTGTCGCCGCGGTACAATGCCTCGATCACGGCTTCATATTTCTCGGCGACGAAGCGGCGGCGAATCTTGCGGGTCCGTGTGATCTCGGCGTCGTCGGCGTCGAACTCCTTGTTCAGCAGCAGAAAGCGGCAGATGCAGGCGGCACCCGGCAGGCTGGCGTTGCACTTGACAATTTCTTCCGCGATCAGCCGGCGCACCTCGGGCTTGGCGCTCAAATCCTGAAACGAGGTGTAGGCGAGATTGCGTCGCTCGGCCCAATTGCCGACGGTGCCGAGATCGATCGCAATCATCGCCGCGACGAAGGGCCGCCGATCGCCAAAAGCCACCGCCTCGGCGATGAATGGGCTGAATTTCAGCTTGTTTTCGACGAATTGCGGTGCGAACGGGGTGCCGTCGCCGAGCTTGCCGACATCCTTGGCGCGATCGATGATCACGAGATGGCCGCGCCCATCGACAAATCCGGAATCGCCGGTGCGGAACCAGCCGTCGTCGCCAAACGCCTCGACCGTCGCCTCGGGCTGCTTGTAATAGCCCTTGAACACGCCGGCCGAGCGGATCAGCACCTCGCCATCCTCGGCGATGCGCACCTCGGTGCCCGGCATCGCGCGGCCGACTGTGCCGGGGTCGACCTCGCCATCCGGCTGCAAGGAGGCGAGCCCGGACAGCTCGGTCGAGCCCCAGACCTGCTTGATGTTGATCCCGAACGAGCGGAAGAAGCGGAAGGTGTCGGGGCCGAGCGGCGCGCCGCCGGTGTAGACCCAGCGGGCGCGGCGCAGGCCGAGCTGGTCGCGCACCGGGGCATAGACGAGAAAATTACCCAGCGCCGAGCTTAGCCGCATCAGGAGCGGCGCCCGTTTGCCCTCGCCCGCGAGCGCTTCCGCCCGCTCGGCAAGGGCGCGGAAATATTCGAACAGCCGACGTTTCAGCGGCGTCGCATCGGCCGCGCGCACCCGCAGCTGGGTCAGCATATTCTCCCAAATCCGCGGCGGCGCCAGGGCGATCGTCGGCCCAAGCTCGCGCAAGTCACGCTGCACCGTGTCCGGCCGCTCCGGGCAGTTGCAGGTGAAGCCGACGAGCAGTGTCAGCACCAGCGACAACAGCGAGTCGCCGATCCACGCCATCGGCAGATAGCACAGCAAATTATCGGTCGGGCGGATGTCCTCCGCCGCGGCGAAGGCCTCGGCCGAGCTTATGAGATTGGCGTGCGACAGCATCACCCCTTTGGGATTGCCCGTGGTCCCGGAGGTATAGGTGAGGAGCGCCAGATCGTCGGGCTCGCCCTTGTCGATCTCGGCCTCGACATGGCCCTCGTGCGAGCGCGCGAACTCGCGGCCGTCGGCCTGGATCCGGCCGAACGCCCGCAGAAATGGCATGTCATAGTGCTGCATGCCTCGTGGATCGTCATAGACTACGAGCTCGAGGTGCGGCAGCCGTCCCTTCAGCGACAGGATCTTATCGACCTGCTCCTGGTCCTCGGCCACGACCACCGAGATCTCGGCATGGTTCAGGACATAGACCATCTCGGCGGCGATCGCATCCTGGTACATCGGCACGGCCACGCCGCCGAGGCATTGCGCCGCGACCTGCGCCCAATAGAGCCGCGGCCGGTTGTCGCCGATCACCGCCAGCTTGCCGCCGCGCCCAAAGCCGTGCGCGGCAAGGCCCGCCGCGAAGTCGCGCACCTCGTGCCAATACTGCGCCCAAGTGAAGGTTTGCCAGATGCCGAGGGTCTTTTCGCGGATCGCCGGCCGACCGGCCATCGTCTCGGCGTTGCGGCGCAACAGCCGCGGCAAGGTTGTCGCAGTTGTCATTCGGCGGCCTCCTCGCGCTCCGCGACGCTGCCGAGATAGGCGCGGATCACGTCGGGGTGGCGCTGCACCTCAGCCGGGCTGCCTTCGGCGATCTTGCGGCCGCGGTCGAGCACCGCGACGTGCTCCGAAATGTCCATCACCACCGCCATGTCGTGCTCGATCAGGATAATCGTCGTCCCCCACTCCCGGTTCACCTCGAGGATAAAGCGGGCCATGTCCTCTTTTTCTTCCTGGTTCATGCCGCCCATCGGCTCGTCGAGCAGCAGCACCGTCGGCTCCAGCGCCAGGGCCCGGCCGAGCTCGACCCGCTTTCTGAGGCCGTAGGCGAGCCCGCTGGTCGGCTGCTTGCGCAGATCCTCGAGCTCGAGCAGCTCGATCAGCTCCTCGACCCGGGCGCGATGCGCCACTTCCTCGCGCTGCGCCAGCCCCCAATAAACGAAAGAGGACAACACCCCCGCCTTCATCCGCACATGCCGGCCCAGCATGATGTTGTCGAGCACGGTCATGCCGGCGAAGAGTGCAATGTTCTGAAACGTGCGAGCGATGCCCATCGCCGCGATCTGTGACGGCCGGCTGCCGGTGATGTCCCGGCCCTCGAAAGTGATCGAGCCGGTGTCGGGCCGGTAGAAGCCGCTGATCATATTGAGGAGCGATGTCTTGCCGGCGCCGTTCGGGCCGATGATCGACACCAGACCGCCGCGGCGGACCGACAGCGTTACGCCGTCGACCGCTCGCACGCCGCCAAAATGCTTCGAAACGCCGGAGACCGCGAGCTGCGTCTCACCCGGCGCAGCCCCGGGGTTCGTCACATGGCCGAGCACGATGTCTCCCGCATTTCCTCACCGACCCCTTAATTGCCTATGCTCGCTTGTTCTGGCGGCTATGATGCTGATACGTGCGCGAGAATGCAATCGTAGATGTCAGCAGGCTACCGCAACCCTCAGTAGATATAATGCATACCAATACGTTCTGTAGGGAAAAGCCCATGAACGTTATGCGGCATCTGCTCTGGTTCTTATGCGCCGCCGCCACAGCGGCGTGCGAGAGCCAGCCTGAGGTGCCGCCGGAGGCCTATTTGATCCAGGCTCGGGCACGGCTTTCCTCCGATATCCAGCAATGTTCGAGAACCTATCGCTACGATCCCGATAGTGTTGCTGGATTACCCGAACGGGCGCTCGCGCCGGGCGAACTCTTGTGGCATCAGTGCGCGTATGAGGCAATGAGGAATTACGAAGAAGCGAACCCGCCGCTCGCACCTCTGTATAATTCGTTTATCGAACAAGATGTCCTTTTGACAAATGGATTGATGCAGGGTCAGATGACCCGCAGTCAACGGCGAACCAAGATCGTGCGGCTGTTGGCTCGGATCAAGACGGCGGAACAGGAACAGATCGACGGAAGCCGGGCAGAAGAGGAAAAGAAGAAACGACAGGTGCGCAATATGTATGATTTGTTTCGGTCTTTCGGCTACGGCGCCGTGGCGGGCGTCAGAGGGTCTTGAGAGGATGCCCGAACCGCAGACCCTGCCGACGACTGTGCTGACCGGGTTTCTCGGCAGCGGCAAAACGACGCTGCTGCGCCGCGCCCTCGCCTCCCCCGCGCTCGCCGACACCGCCGTCGTCATCAACGAGATCGGCGAGATCGCGATCGACCATCACCTCGTCGATTTTGTCGAGGGCAGTGTGATCGAATTGCCGGGCGGCTGCCTGTGCTGTGCTGTGCGCGAGGATCTGGCGCGGACTTTGCGCGGGCTCCTCGACCGGCGCGAAGCCGGCGAGATCCGGCGGTTCCACCGCATCGTCGTCGAGACTACGGGCCTCGCCGACCCGGCGCCGATCCTGTTCACGCTCGGCGCCGATCTGATGCTCGACCACTCCCTGCACCTGGCGCGGGTCGTCACCCTGGTCGACGCCGTGCACGGCGCCCTGAGCCTCGATCGCTTTGCCGAGGCCGGGCGGCAGGCGGCACTCGCCGACACGCTGGTTGTCACCAAGACCGATCTGGCACCTTTCAGCCCTGAGCTCGCACGCCGGCTCGATGCGCTAAACGACCGGGCCGAGCGCATCCTCGCGACCGAGGCGACCGATCCGGGTGCTGTGCTGTTCGCCGTAGGAGAACGCTCTAAGGCTCCCGCCATGCCGATGGAGCCGATCGCCGCCCACAGCCACGGCATCGACAGCTTCGGCGTCGTGCTCGGCGGCGAGATCAGCCGTCTCGACTTCGCCCGCGCGCTCGGCGGGCTCGCCGGCGCGCGCGGCAGCGACCTGTTGCGGGTCAAGGGGATCGTACGCTTCTCCGACCGGCCCGATCGGCCGGCGGTGGTGCAGGCGGCACAGCATTCGCTCTTCGCGCCGGAATGGCTCGACGAGTGGCCGGCAGATTGGCCCGAGGCTGACCGGCGCAGCCGCCTCGTCTTTGTCGTGCACGACATCCCGCGAGCCGAGATCCTCGCCCATTTCGCCTTTGCCGCGCCCACGGTCTGGCGCTCGCCCTCATAGGAGGCTCAGATGTTCGACATCATCGTCTCGGGCGGCCTCGCCGTCCTCCCCTCGGGTCCGGAGCCGGCCGATATCGGCGTCGCCGGCGAGCATATCGCCGCAATCGGCGCGCCTGGCAGCCTCGCCGCGATCGGCGCGGGCCGGGTCGTAGACGCCGCGGGCCAGATCGTGATCCCGGGCGGGATCGATCCGCATGTGCATTGCCGCTGGCCGATCGTCGTGCCCGGCACCACCCAGCATCAGATGACGGAAGGGCCGGCACGTGTCAGCCAAGCGGCGCTGCATGGCGGCACGACGACGATCATCGATTTTGCGCTGGTCGGAGACGGCGACGCGGTGCAGCCGGCGATCGAGCGCCGGCAGCAGGAATGGGCCGGCGACTGCCACGGCGACTACGCCTTTCACACGATGGTGCAGGGCAAGCTGGCACCCGAAATTTATTCGCAGCTCGCCGAAGCGGTCGAGGCGGGACATCCGAGCGTCAAAATCTTCACGACCGACATCACCCCCAGCCGCAAGGGGCGCATGGTCGATTTCGGCGGCATCTGGGAGGTCTTGAAGGTGCTGGCCAAATCCGGCGGCATCGCGGCGATCCACGCGGAGGACAACGACCTCGTCATGCACATGTACGAGAAGCTGATCCGCGAGGACCGCACCGGCTTTGAGAACATGGCCGAGGTACACAACACCCTCTCCGAGGATTTGTCGTTCAACCGGGTGATCCGATTGGCGTCCAATATCGAGGGTGCCGCACTCTACATGATGCACACCTCGGCCGCGACCGGGGTCCGCGCGATCGCCGCCGCGCGCGCCAACGGCGTGCCGATCTACGGCGAGACCCTGCACCAATACCTGATGTATTCGGCCGAGGACTACAAACGCCCGAACGGGCAGATTTACCACACCTACCCCTCGCTCAAATTTCGCGAAGACCAGGAGGCGCTGTGGGCGGCCACCGACCATGGCGCGATCCAGACCGTCGCCACCGACGAGATCTGTTGCCCATTGCGGATCAAGCTGCAGGGGCGGCGCATTGACGACACGACCGGCGGCAATGCCGGGGTCGAGCCGCGGCTGTCCTTGATCTACACCGAGACGGTCGAGAAGCGCGGCTACGGGCTCTCCGATTTCGTCGGCCTCGTCTCCTCGAACGCCGCGAAGATCATGGGTCTTTACCCGCGCAAGGGCGCGCTCGCGGTCGGCTCGGACGCCGATATCGTGCTGCTCGATGCACGCCGGCGCCACATCGTGCGCGCCGCCGAGATGCACGAGGCGGACTACAGCCCGTGGGAAGGCCGCGATCTTGCCGCCTGGCCCTCGCTCACCATGCTGCGCGGCAAAGTGGTCGTCGACGGCGCCGCCTTCCACGGCGACCCAAAAGACGGCCAGTTCCTCCCCCGCAAGGTCCCGGACGAGGTCCGGAGCCGGCCCGGCGTGTGATGGGACGGCAAACAGACCTCGAAAAGCATTCCCGCACAAATTCAGCGCGTCAGGCTGAACCTGATCGTGACTGATACCTCGATGCGCGGCTGGGTCATGTCGGCGGGAAACGGCGGCACGACGGCGCCCTTCATCATCTCGGCGACCGCGGCATCGAGATCGGGGTAGCCCGAGCTCTTGACGATTGCGTATTCGGCGACCCGGCCGTTGCGCTCGACCGCGAAGCGCAGCACCGCCCGGCCCTCCTCACCGCGTTCGCGCGCACTTTCGGGATAGCGTTTGTGGCTGTCGAGCCAGGCGGCCAGCAGCGCCTGGTAGCCCGGGCTAATTTCCACCGGCGCCGGGGGCGCCGGAGCCGGTGCGGGTGCGAACGCCGTCTGCGGAGCGGCGGCGGGCGGAACAAAGCTCGGGGCCGGCTCCGACTGTGACGGCCGCGGGGCCGGCCTGGGCAGCGCCGGGGCCGGAGGCTTACGCGGTGGTGGTGGCGGCGGTGGTTCGGGAGCGGCGACGGTGGCTTCCGGCGCGGGCGGCGGCGGCTCGATCGCGGGGGGCGGTGGTGGCGGCGTGACAGGAGGCGGCGGTTCCTCGGCCGGCGGCGGAGGAGAGGGTGGCGGCGGCGTTTCCGTCGGGATCGGCGGCGGCGGCGCGGGCGGCGGCTCCGGCTTCGGCAGCGACGGCACGACGGCGACTTCGATCCCCTCGGGAGCGGGCATTTGCGGGGCGGGCGGCGCCGGCGACGGCAACAGCAGCAACAACGCCAGCACCGCGGTATGCGCCGCCAACGACAACGCCAGGGGGAATTTGAAGCCGGTCACTTCGCGGTGGATGCCTCGGCGACCAGGGAGACCTTGGTGAAGCCGGCGCGGTTGACCCGGCTCAAGAGGTCCATCAATTGGGCATAGGTGATCGTTCGATCGCCGCGGACATAGACGATGCGGCCGGGGTCCTCGGCGGCGAGCGCCGCCAGCCGCGGCTCCAAATCGGAGGGTGCGACCCGCTCGTCGCCGATGAAGAGATCGCCGCCACGGTCGAGGCTGAGGATGATCGGCTCCTTCGGCGCGACGATCGCCGCCGCCTGCGTCTTCGGCAGGTCGAGCGGCACCCCGACCACCAGGAGCGGTGCCGTGACCATGAAGATCACCAGCAACACCAGCATCACGTCGACCATCGGCGTCACATTGATCTCGGCCAGCGGCGCATAGCGCTCCTCGCCGGCCTCGCCCGAGGGGGGCAGCTGGAACGCCATTCTCAACCCTCCGCCGGGGTGCGGGAAAAGAGCCCGCCGGAGCGCCCGATCAGCCCCTGCATGCGCCCGGCGAACCGCCCGAGATCGACGGTGATCTTGTTGTAGGCGACGACCGCCGGGATCGCCGCGGCGAGGCCCATCGCGGTGGCGAAGAGGGCTTCGGCGATCCCCGGCGCCACCACCGCGAGGCTCGTATTGTTGGCCGCAGCGATGCCGGCAAAGCTGCGCATGATGCCCCAGACGGTGCCGAAGAGGCCGATGAAGGGTGCAGCCGAGCCGAGGGTCGCCAGAAACGGCAGGCGTATTTCGAGCCGGCGCAGCTCGGCGTTGAGCACCAGGCGCATGGCGCGCTCGATGCGCTCGCGCCGCTCGCCGGCGGTTTCGGGAGCCGACCCGCATGCAGCCTTGCTTTCACTCCAGCCGGCCGACAGGACGAGGCCGGCCGGGTCCCCGTTCCGCGGGGTGCCCGGCTCTGGCATCAGTTCAGCCGCTGAATGCGCCGCGGCGACGCGCGCCTCGTGGCGTTGCGCCGACCGGCTCGCCGAGGCGAGACGCCACAGCTTGTCGACGATTACCGCCCAGCTCCACACCGAGGCGGCGAGCAACAGCAGCAGCACTCCCTTGACGACAATGTCGGCATGCAGAAAGAGGCTGACGACCGAAAGGGTTGCCACGGGATCGTTCACGGATGGCCTCTGCGCGTTGCCTGTCGGCGATTGTACGCCCGGACCCTCAGGCGACGCGCGTCAACCCGAGGCCGGTCAAAAGGTCGCGCGGATGCCAAAGGTGATTGCGATCGGGGCGGCCGGGGCAAGGGCGCGCGGGTTATCGGCGCCCGGCACCCCATAGATCGGCACCGACGAGGTCGGCGAGAAGGTTCCAAATGTATAATAGGTCGCATTGAAGGCGTTTTCGAGCAGCGCGAACAGCTGAAAACTCTTAGTGACCTGATAGCTTGCATGCAGATTAAGCACGAAATAGGGCGGAGTCTTTGGCGTCAGATTGGCCTCGTCGCCAGACAGGAACTGGCCGCTAGCGACGATCCCGGTGCCGCCGACGGTCCACTGGTCGGTCGCCTTGTAGTCGACGCCGAGCTTGAACACATTGGCCGGGATGCCCGGCAGACGGTCGCCGCGCCGGATCTGGATGTTGCCATCGGCATCGGCGGCGGGGTTGTTCTCGCTAGAACTCGATAAATCCGGTCAGAAAGGCGGCGTCGGTATAGGAATAGGCGGCCCAGGCGAGCAAACGGTCGGTCTTCAGTTGAAGCTTGAGGTCTACCCCCTGGCGCAAGGTGGTCCCGACGTTCTGGAAAAACGAACGTCCCTGAATCTCGCTGTTTACCGCCTGGATGTCGTTGTCGAGGATGGTGTGATAGAAGGCGAGGTCGGACGACAGAGTGGCGCCGGAAAAGGGCGTGAACCGACCGCGCACCCCGGCCTCGACGGTATGCGCCACGACCTGCTGCAAATCCGGGTCGCCGACAAAGAAATTGGCGAGGCTGCACGGGCTGGCGGCGCTGGCGCAGCTCAGTTCGGCCGGGGTCGGCGCCCGGTTCGCCTCGGCGTAGCTGGCGAAAACAGCGAGGTCGGGGCGGATCTTCCAGGTCAGGCCGGCTGATGGGTTGAACCGGCTGTAGCTGTGGTTGCCAGTAAGCGAGCCGCCTCCCTCGTCGTTCAGATTGATCTGCGCCCAGTTGAAGCGGCCCGCGACGTTCGCCGACAGAAACGGCATCAAATCATAAGTGTCGGTGAAAAAGGCGCCGTAATAGCCATTTGAAATGGCCACCCGCACCGGCGCGATCGACCCGTCGGCCTGATCGACGACAATACCGGGTCCGGCGAATATCGAATCGGCCACCGACAATCCACCGATCTGGGTGCTGGCGCCGAACAAAGTCTGCCCGCCGTCGAAGCTGAGGCCGACGACGAGTTGATTCGGCCGATCGAAGAGCCGGGTGCGGTTGGTCGCCTGGATGGCGGCGCCATACCCGTTGGTGCTGGTTGACTGCTGGTCCAGGTTCAAATAGGGGCCGCCGTTCAGGAAATCAGGGATCGGCACGCCGGCGCGGTCGGTGGCGAACACCCCAGGCGCCTCGCACAGAAAACCGGAGCCGTCATCGCATGGGGTGAAATCTGTTACGTCGCCGTTGTAGACCTTCTGCAGGAAGTTCTCGTAATAGAGGTTTCCTTGCAGCGACGTCTGGTCCGAAATATTGTAATTGCCGGTTAGGTTGACGTGCGCGTAGTGGTTGGTAACCAGGTTGGGTGCGGTGAACACTGCAGCCTGATCGAACGCCAGTTGCTGGATCGGGGTGGCACCCGGCTGGTTGAGACGATTATCGGCGACATTGACATTGATATGGACCTCGCCGCGCTCGCCGCGCCAGCCGAGGTCGCCGTAAAAGGTCCGCAGCTGGGAGGATTGCACGTCGCGCCAGCCGCCCTCCTGCAAGCCGTTGCCCGCGGCGTAGGCGGCCACGTTCCCGCTTTCGACACCGTATTGGAATTCTCCCTGATACTTCCCGAACGAGCCGGCGAGGAGGTCGATTTCGGTGCCTTGATAGGTGAAGCCGTTCTTCATCTGCACCGACAAGGCGCCGCCCAATGCGTTCAGCCCGAAGACCGGGTTCGAGCCAACCAGATCCATCCGGTCAATCGCGATGTCGGGTATCAAATCCCAGTTGACGGTATCGCCAAACGGTTGGTTGAAGCGCGCACCGTTGAGATAGACCGCGAGCCCCTGCGGGGTGCCCTGCAACGGCGAAGCTTGGAAACCGTGATAGATCAGGCTCGGTTGGAACGGGTTGCCGGAGGCGGCACCGAGGGTGACGCCCGACGCCTGCTCGTTCAGCGCGCGCAACGCGTCGGGATTGCCGCTGCGGCTGATGTCGCCGCTGGTCAGTACCTGAGTTTGCGCCGGCACTTTGCCGCGGTCGACCCCCGATCCGAGGAGCGGCGTCGCCGCGACCACCTCGACCGTCGGCAGGGTGATCTCGGTGGGCGCTCCCTGATTTGACCCGCTCGGGGTGGTCTGTGCCGCGGCGGTACCGACCAGGTATATCGCGGCAGCGGCGGCGACTGACACCTCCTTGAGCACGGGCAATTCCCTCCGGTTTACGATTTTCTCGGTGCAGTAGGACATGAGACGGACGGCGGTGGCTATGGCCACTCTTCCCGATTTTGCTGGGAAATCTTCCCGATTTCGTAGTGGCCCCGCTGCTGCGTTCGGCCGATATGAATTGAGCACCCATCGTGGCATCCTGTTCTGAATCGACATCAGACCGGTGCGCAGGGATCCGCCATGTCGTTACGGCTTCGCCTGATCGCCCTCGTGGCCGTCGCGCTGCTGCTGAGCCTCGTGCTCGGCGGGGCGGTCATCCTCCTCAACGCGTCGGAGTTGGTGCGGACCGAATTGCGATCGGCCCTGGTGGTCGGGCGTCAGACTGTGGAGAATGCCGCCAGAGAGATTGACGGCTCCCCCGCGCCGCATCGCGACCTCGAAGATCTCGTCGCCTCGTTTAGAGGCAATCGGCACCTGCGCGTGTTGGTGACGGGCGCTGCCGTTCCTGCCAAAGCGCAGCCCGTCGGCACGCGCTCCGCTCCGAGATGGTTCGTTCGCCTCATTGGTGTTGCGCCTGACACCGATCGGGTGCCGCTCACGATCGGTGGTCGCCCCTTTGGTGCCGTTGTCATCACGACTGATCCACGCAACGAGATACTCGAAGTGTGGGACGAGTTGAATGGCTGCCTCCTCGTATTGGGGCTGTTCGGCTGCCAGACGATTCCGCTGATCTATTTATCCATCGGCCGCGCGCTGAGGCCGCTTGCCCGCTTGACAGCCGCCATGGAGCGAGTTGGCCAGGGCGATTACCACATCCATATCAATGAGCGGTTGACGCCGGAGCTGAGGCGGCTGCGCGACAGTTTCAATCAAATGGCAGCGCGTCTTGCGACAACCGATTGTACCAATCGCCGACTCAACGAACAACTGCTTACCTTGCAGGAAGAGGAGCGCAGCGACATCGCACGCGATTTGCACGACGAAGTCGGTCCGTTCCTGTTTGCCATCAATGTCGATGCCGCCAACATGTCGCGGCTGTTCCGGGAGCGGCGCACAGCGGAATTACCAGATCACATTCAATCGATTGCAGACGCGGCTCGACATCTGCAGCAGCAGGTGCGCAGCATGCTCGGTCGCTTGCGGCCGGTCGGACCCGCTGAACTTTGTCTCACCGAAGCGATGTGCAGCCTCGTTGAGTTCTGGCGCCGAAGATATCCCGAAATCGACTATCGGGTCTGTGTTTCTCCGCATTGCGAGAACCTTGGCAGCCACGCCGATACCACGGTCTACCGCATCGTACAGGAATGCCTCAGCAACGCCGTGCGCCACGGCAAACCCAGGCACGTCGTGATTTCCATCGAACATGCTCACCGCCGCGACGAGCCAGGCGGCGAGGTGATCGTCGAGGTCGAAGACGATGGCAAGGGAATGCATGAGACACCCGGGATGGGCTACGGCCTGATCGGCATGGAGGAGCGCGTCAGGATAATGGGCGGGCGATTGACATTCGCCAACCGCCCCGGTGGCGGCTTTGCCGTCAGGGCGGCGTTGCCAGATGACAAGCCGGAAGAGCAATTGGCCTCGTCCGCACTGCCGGAGGCGAGGCGGTGAAGCTGCTGATCGTCGACGACCATCCGGTCGTCCGCTCCGGGCTGCGCCGGCTCCTCGCTGCCGAACCACAGCTCGAAATCGCGGAGGCGGCGAATGGTCAGGAGGCGGTGAGCGCCGCCAGAGAATCGCGGCCCGATCTCGTCATACTCGATTTGAATTTGCCTGGCATTAGCGGGTTGCAAGTGCTCGACCGGGTCAAGATCGAAAGCACAAAGACACGCATTCTGGTCATCAGCATGCACGACAACCCGGCTTATGTGGCCCGGGTCCTGCAAGCGGGCGCCCACGGCTACATTAGCAAGAGCGCACCCGCCGAGGAGGTCCTCGAAGCGGTCAGACTCGTTGCTGCAGGCCGGACCTACATCGAACGCGAGACGGCAGAGAAACTGGCATTGTGTAGCCTTCGCGGGGTATCCGATCCCCTAACGCAGCTGTCGTCGCGTGACATCGAGATCCTACGCTTTCTGGCCGGAGGCAGCAGCTTGACCGAGATCGCCTACGCCATCGGCGTCAGCTACAAGACGGTTGCAAATCACTGCACTCAGCTCAAAGCCAAGCTTGCCGCCCGGCGGACGGCGGATCTGATCCATATCGCGATTTCATACGGGCTCGGTCGCAGTGATGCGCCTCAGGCCGAACCACTGCCCGCCAACGAGGGTCGACGGGCATGACTTTGCCGTGATCCTAAAGCCGACTATTCGCGTGCCGGCCGGCCTGAGTTGCAGTCGTCCTAGGTATTGCCGCGGTCA